>CAZQVA010000001.1:0-185725 GCA_964596685.1 uncultured bacterium
CTTGAGGATCTTTACTCATCAGCTTGATAAAAGTGAAATTATCAATAAAATCTTCCTTCAAAGCCGCATAAAAATTATAAACCCACCTTGATAAAGTAGTTTCATCGACACTGTCTTTCACAGGTAGTGTACGCGCAGATAGTTCTGAAGAGATCAGTAGTACCTCATCAGGCGATAGACTCGAGGGTTTGTGTGCAATCATTGCCTCAATCGAGGGATCACTTCTTCCTTTGATCCATGACATAAGTGCTGCAATCGGAGGGGGTCGATTGACCCACATTGCTGCACCTGTTTGCAGAAAATCAAGGCGCTCTAGATCCGTCATGCTGTACTCTGTAATTACCCCATGGACCAAATGGGGGAGTTTTTCCCTAAGAATTCTTAATGCCTTCTTGGTATCAAAGGGCATGTGTCGAAATTGTGCTGCCCATATGACGTGTGCCGTTTTAATAACACCAGAGCGCAAATCATCTAGGGCACGATGTGGTTGCAATGCAATCATCATTTTAGCCCCATAAAAGGGAGCCATTTTCTCAACTAACCTTGCAAACTCTTCATCTGCATCAACTAAGAGTAGATCTAGCATTTCCACCTTATTCAAATGAAAGATTAAAATTGATAACGCAATGCAAGTTGTGCAATCACAGCGCGATAATCACTTGAATCCCAATAATATTCAAGACCACCTTCTAAACGGATACAATGATTATACCACCCATAACATTGCAAACGCAGACGATTGCGATTGAGATACTGCCTATTAAGTTCTGGATCGGTAAGTGCAATTTGCATGCCGGGATCGTAAAGTTGCCTTGATAATTGCCATCCTCGCATGTAACTGGCTTCTGTGTAAATATTATCTTTAAACTCATGATATATCCGCGCCACCATTTGCCACTCGGACTGCCATTTAAAGGAATAATAATTAGGAGAAGGATATAGGTACCCCGCCTGACGATATTGCCCTGTAACATCAAACCATTTTGTGCACCATGGCACCCCTACGCGGGTAAAGCCGATCCATTCATATTTATGATTGTCTAATGAATCATTAATCCACACCCATTCAAAAGAAGACCCAAGCCACCATGCATCCTCGCAAACTTCCTTTTGGATAGCTCCCGAGGCATGCCATTGCCCCATCATCTCAGAAGTATAGTTAGAAAAATCTTTAATAATAATCGAATCGTTATAGGCCGCCAGAAATAAAGAGGCTGTGGTCCACTCTTTGACAAAAAGGACGCCTGGCTCAAAGCGAGTGGAGGAAAGGAAATCAAAATAGGTAAAACCACGCCCCTGCTGACTCTGTTTCACACGCAAATAAGAACGCATGCGATATCCATCTGACCACTGATTTTCCAGCACTGTCTCAAGACCTATCACCGTCGTATTAAAATTATTCCCCCCCAAAACAAGGTTCTGTTCCTGTTGTTGCTGCATAAATGGCTGTAAACTGAGCCGACTGGCATCACTTAAAGGAATAAAAAATTTGACACGATCTTCGAAAAATTGTCCCTGTGTTGTATAAACATTATAGATAGAGCTTTTTTCCTTAGAATTTGCATATTTTAAAGAAAGCTCAACGCTAGGAGCAACAAACTCTTTGGAGGCCAGCCATAGTTTCCATAAACAATCAGAAGGAGCTATCATTAGGGCTCGACTTAAGATACAGTAGGCTTTATGAAATGCGCACTGTGCTAAATACACTCTTCCAAGAGCCTCGAGCGCTTCTACTGAACAAGGATCGATTTCAAGAGCGCGGTGAAAAGCAACACTTGCTTCAAAAGGACGCTCTTGCCAAAAATATAGCTGCCCTAAAAGGACCCATGCACAGCAATAACGAGGATTTTTTGCTAACAAACTCTGTACGCGGCATTCACTTTCACACCAGCAACGATTCCACGCTTGTACGCGCGCATAACATAGTTGATGCTCCAAATTATCTGGCTCAAGACGGATTACTTCATCCCACAGTGCAAGGGCTTCTGGATATTTACTCTCATCTTGCAATTGATGCGCTTGCTCAACGAGAAAATCAATTTCATAGGCCTCTATGGCGAGGGGGCTCGTCGCCATGAAAATTACACCCATTGTGATCCAATATGCTCTGAGTATCGAATCGTTTCTCATTCTCTTAGTTTTCTTTCTCATTTTTCTCTTTCACTGGCATAAACAAGTCACACGCAAGCGTGAAAAACATCAACATACCTGGGTTATGAGCTATCTCAAGGCACTGGCCTCCCAATCGCCCTTACCCGCTGCTCCTGAGTTTTTCAGTCCCCATATACTCTTAGATCTTTTAGAAAAGCTCAACCGTAAAATTAAAGGGGCCTACTGGGAAGAAACAAAAAAAGCCTGTGTCATGCATCACCTCATTCCCTCTTGCCCTGGATGGGCAAAAAAATGGCACGTGCACCAACGCATTGAAGCCCTTTTCACCCTTCCACTTGAGAGTAAAAATATCAATCCATTACCCTTATTAGCAAAAGAACATTCACTCAAAGAGAGAGCTGTTTTACTCGAGCGTACACGACCCATTTTTTGGGGAAATGTATTACCCATTATTGAATCTGACTTAAAGGCAGAATGTCCCTTGCATCGAATAAAAGCTGTACGTGCTCTTTTAGCTTTTCCTACAAAACGTACCATACCTATTATATTGTCTCATATCAAAGATCCTAGCTTGCCACTAAAATGGTTAGTTTTAGAGGCACTACCGTGGTTAATGAAAGAAGATGCCATCTTTTTTTTAGAAAAATTTCTCTTTGCCTCACACCAGCATACGCGCCTTTTAGCTGCTATGGCCCTAAGGCGTCTGGGAACATCCGGTATTGAAAGCTTAAAAAAACATAAAACACCTGAAACTACTTACGCATTAGCCCACCCTTTTTATGACCACACTTAAAGATTATCTCTCTCTTATTGAAATCGTTCGCCATCACGATATTTGTTATTATGTCAAACATCAGCCAGAAATCAGCGATGAAGAATATGACTACCTCCTCTACCGCTTGATCAAAATTGAGCAGGAACACCCCGAATGGATCATTGAAAATTCGCCTACGAAAAAAATTGGGGAACGGCTGACTTCAGGATTCAAAAGCGTCGCTCATAATTTCCCCATGTTATCCTTAGCAAACACCTATTCTTATAATGAAATTCATGAATGGATCAAACGGATTGAAAAGAGTGTCCCTCACCCAGCGTTTGTTACTGAATTGAAAATGGATGGTATTGCAATTTCTGTGATCTATGAAAAAGGGCGCTTTATGCGAGCCATTACGCGCGGTGATGGCTATTTAGGTGATGATGTAACTTCAAATGTACGCACTATCCACACCCTTCCGCTCATACTCAATGAAAAGATCGACTATCTTGAAATCCGCGGTGAAGTGTTTATGCCCCATGCATCTTTTTATGCCCTCAATAAAGAGCGCTTAGAAGAAGGGCTAGAGTCTTGGGCAAATCCTCGCAATGCCGCTGCAGGTAGCTTAAAACTACTTGATCCCAAAGAAAGCTCCAAACGCAATTTGCAAATCACCTTCTATGGGTTGATGGATCCTCTACGTTATCACATTGAAACTCAGTGGGATGCACTTAGATTTATGAAAAAACTAGGACTGCCTGTCAATAAAGAGGTTGCCTTATGTCACAATTTTGAAGAAATCACGCAATTTGCTGATAAGATTGCAGAAAAGCGTTCATCACTCGACTTTGATATCGATGGCATTGTAGTTAAATTAAACTCTCTTCACGACAGCGAAGAGATGGGCTATACAGGCAAGACAGCACGATTTGCCTTTGCCTATAAATTTACGGCAGAACGTGCCGAAACACGCCTATTGGATATTACATTGCAAGTTGGCAAAAGTGGCGTCATCACTCCGGTGGCGGAACTGGATCCCGTCTTCCTTGCTGGCAGCACGATTAGCCGTGCGACACTACACAATTTTGATGAAATTAAATCCAAAGATATCCGTCTAAATGATACCGTCGTTATACAAAAAGCTGGAGATGTGATTCCTCAGATCCTGGGCGTGGTGCGTGAAAAACGCCCACAACATTCGACTCCCTGGCAAGCCCCCACAACGTGCCCCTGCTGCCATACGCCCTTAATTCACAAGGAAAACCTCATCGCGACTTTCTGCCCCAATCGCCATTGCCATGAGCAAAATATGCGACGCCTTATTTTCTTTTGTAGTAAGTCCGGGCTCGATATTGAGCATTTAGGAGAACAAATGGTGCGTTTACTGGTTGAAAAACAACTTGTCAACACCTTTGCCGATTTTTTTCATTTACAATTTGATGATCTGGCAGCTCTTGAAGGGCTTGGTGAAAAATCAGCCCACAATATACTTGCAGCTATCAACGAAAAACGCACCCCCCCCCTCGCACGTCTACTGGTCGCGCTTGGCATGCGCCACGTAGGGACAACAACCAGTGAACTTTTAGCCCACCATTTCGTAAGTCTCGATGCACTGATGCGAACAGATGAGGCGTCCCTTGAAAAAATAGATGGTATCGGCCCTAAAACGGCTCATGAAATTGTTTCCTTTTTTAAGGATCCTTCGCATCAACAAGAAATCCAGTTGCTATTGCATGCAGGAGTCACCATTGCTACCCCCAAAGCAAAAATTGCTTCTCCGGGTAGCTTTTTTGCTAATAAGCACTTCGTATGCACAGGAACCTTAAGCCACTGGACTCGGCAAGAGGCCTTTGATGCCATTGTAGAGCGCGGCGGCATCATTTCAGAGACATTAAGTCGCAAAACCGACTATCTGATTGCTGGTGACAAAGCGGGCTCCAAGTTAGAAAAGGCCCGCAAACTCGGCGTACAGGTCCTTACAGAAGAGGACTTTAACACAGAACTCAAGAAGGAATCTGTATGATTAAATGGGTTGTACTACCCCTCAACCTATTCTTAATGCTTACAGCGTGTTTTGCAGCACCTTGTGAAATCATTATTATTCGACATGCCGACAAGTTATCGACTCATCCAGGCATGTTTTTATCAGCTAAAGGCCAACTTCGAGCCGAACGATTTGTCAATTACTATTTAACAACATTTCCTGTTCCCGATTTTATTTTCGCGACGAAACCGGAAGTCCCTGGTACAACCTTGGACTACATCGCTTCAGCGCGCCCATTACAAACGGTTATGCCACTTGCAAATGCACTACAAGAGCAAACCAGTAGGACTATATATATATATTATCCTTATTCTGATGAAGAAGGAGCTACCTTGGCTCAGGACTTACTGCGCAATCCACAATATGAAGGTAAAGTTATTTTAATTTGTTGGCAACATAGTAGGATAAATCTACTAGCAAATGCACTAGGGGTAAAAGATGCATTAGAAAAATGGCCAGAAGATATTTATGATATGGTATATGTCTTGAAATACAACACTGATGAGGAACTTACAGCCTTCCAAATCCTAAAAAACCAATATCCCGTAGATGAAAATCCCGACTGGAAAGAACTCGGTGTCTGCAATAAAGTGAATTCGATTTAAAAGCAAACTCACACAAAAAAAAAGGGTGTAATTCAAAGTGTTAGATAGCTATTCAGAGCTAGAATGGGAACTCTTCTCCGGATTCAGTAGGTAACCAATGCCAAAAAATCCTTATTTCCCCCTCTGTGCGCCCTGTGGGCTCTGTGGTTCAAAAAATAACACGAGTTTAAATAAAAATATTTACCACAGAGCCCACAGAGCGCACAGAGGGTGTATAAGCTTTTACACATTATTCTGAAGTAGAATTAATGGGACTGGAGTGGGTATTAGAAGAATGTGCGTCCCTAGTTTTTTCATCCTTCCTAACACTTTGAATTACACCAAAAAAAAACCCGACATCCTCAATTAAGTGGATATCGGGCTCACCATACACTCTCCATAAAGAGCATAAAGAAGAAGAAAAATTATCGTTTGGAGAATTGGAAGCGCTTACGAGCACCAGCAAGACCGTATTTCTTACGTTCCTTTTTACGAGGATCGCGTGTAAGAAATCCGAGGCCTTTCAATTCGGCGCGGCGCGTTTCTTCTTCACCTACCAACGCGCGGCTAATCCCCAGGCGCGTTGCAATCACTTGACCTTCAATACCACCACCGCGTACGCGAATGATAAGGTCATATTTGTTCAATAGGTTGAATTTTTCTAGAGGAGCAAAAATTGCTTTCTGCTGCAATTCTAGAGGAAAGTACTCTGTCAAAGATTTCCCATTCACATCAACCTTTCCTGTACCAGGGCGAAGGCGTACAGAGGAAACCGCAGTTTTTCTACGACCAGTTGCGCATATTTCTTGTAACATAAAAGCAGTCCCTTATTAAATCTCAACAGTTACAGGATTCTGACTCTTCATGTCATGGTCCTGACCTTTTACAATGCGCAGACGCTTCAACTGAACTTTAGCCAAACGATTTTTTGGCATCATACCGGCGATCGCATGTTCAAGGATGTAAGCGGGATTACGGGCAAGCATAATTTCAAAAGGCGTTTCGCGCATACCACCCATAAAACCGGTGTAGTAGCGATACAGCTTCTGAGCTTTTTTAGAGCCAGTAACACGGATTTTTTCAGCGTTGACGATGATCACACCATCGCCACCATCCACGTGTGGGGTAAATGTAGCTCTATGCTTTCCTCTGAGAATCTTTGTGACTTCAGATGCAAAGCGTCCCAATGTCTTTCCAGTCGCGTCAAGGCGGATCCACTGATGTGTGACCTGCTCTTTTTTCAACATAGTTGTTTTATTCATGGATGAACCCAAGCAAAAGAATGAATGGGCATATGTTAACAAAGGCGCTTCATTTACTTCAACAAAACCTTTTCAGAATTTTGTTCCGTCTTCAGATGCAAATTGCATTCTGATTGATCTGCCGTGTATAATTATTTTCATGAATAAAGAGCCTTTTGCAAAACTATCCATAACAGGACCCGAGCGAGAGCTGCAGGATTCAGAAAAAAGCGACGCACAAATGGCCACAGCCACGCGTAAGGAGTTTTCTCTGAAGATGGCTACTAGGCAGCCAGTCTATGTTGCTGATAGTTTTGCAAAAGACTCTAAAACCTTCTTCGATCAATACACCTCTTGGAGTGAAGCTGAGCTTGCATGGGATCAAGGACATGAAAAGGCGAGTGTAGAATCCCCCATCAAGCGCCTTGATCGCCTTCCTCAAATGGTAGGTATCACGCCTGAAACAAAAAAAAATCTCCTCTGGAAGAGCTTGAAGTGGATTTGGCAAGAGGATCACGATTATGCCATACGAAAGGGCTTTTTAAGACATCCTTTACGCAATGGTTTTCGATTTCTAAAATCGATTTTTTCTAAACAATCCTTTCAACAAAGTGGCGACCTCTTTTTTTATGGTATTAAGAGCATCAATGATTTCAAAAAAGCCCTACAACGCGATGATAGCTTATTCG
Organism: uncultured bacterium; assembly: GCA_964596685.1. Lineage (GTDB taxonomy): Bacteria > Chlamydiota > Chlamydiia > Chlamydiales > VFKH01 > CAZQVA01. The sequence continues at coordinate 7,425 of CAZQVA010000001.1, forward strand.
TCATTGGATTTTCTTACTGCCACAAACCCTTTGAATGCCCATCTGGTAGATTTACCGACCAATGTCAACGCGACTTTAACCATCCTGTATGCCGTCAATGCTTCATTGGTAAAAGTCTTAATGCCCTGCACCCGACAAATAGCGTCGCTCTTATCATTCCTACCATTCATTATATTGGCGGGCGCATCTTTGATCTCCTTAAAACTCATAAGGGTAAATCCATCAATTTCTTAATCACAGCTTGCGAAATGACTTTGACAATGTTTGGCGATTTAGGCAATATGGCAGGTATTAAGGGGATTGGTATTAGACTCGATGGACGCATTTGTAACACCATGCGCGCTTTCGAGTTATCCGAAAAGGGAATTAAACCGGGACTCACTGTCGTTCTACCTGAAACGCAACGAACCATTCTAAAACTACTCCAACATCACCGCCAACACTCTTCATAAGATTAAAACAGGAGTGTCATATTTATGTTCGGCCCTTACTTGCGTTCGAATACGCCAAAACACGAATTTTGGGAGCGCGTTGAAGAGTATGTTACCCCCACATACAAGAACCATAAAATTATCATACTTGGCGAGACAACCCCTAAAACAGTACAGGGCCTCCACTCTTGGAAAGAAATCGTCAAATGCGCCAGTCACTGCCTTGTCTTTCCCTTATTGGCTGCACACATCCTTCGTTGCTTCATAAGACCTTCTCAGAACATCACCCCCACATTACACCCCAATATTATTGAAGGAGCGCACAAGGCCACTGAGGCAAGCACTTCTCTCATACGATCAACATCATCTATTCACCCACTAACAAATAGTGATAAAAACACTGACGCAGCAAAACCATCCGAAAGTGAACCAGAGGAAACTAGAGCCTCTTCACCCTCTTCGCTGCCACCACAGCAAGCGCCTACTCCTGTGCCCTTGCATCAAGAAGTTACACCACCCAAATCACCCACTTATGAGCCTTTTGCAAAAGGCTCTTATGCCAACCAACCCCCTCCATCCCTTCCAGAAAACATCCAGTGGCGCCAATGGAATGGTCGCGGTGTACCTCAATTTTTAAAGATTTCAGCAGGAGAGATCCCAGATCTCCAGAACCATCCCGATCTTAAACAACTAAAGGCTCTAGCTATTGATGGAGTCGTTTCACTTCAACAACTCCATAACATTGAAACGGCCCTTGGTCGCCCACTCGCTTACCGTATAGAAAATCTGTCAAACATCGATGCTTCAGGAGTGCCTGAAGAATGGCTCTATAATTTTTTGTCACATTTGGCTCAGCATCCACCTCTACCACATGGAATCGAATCTCTTTCTCTTAATCAAACGGATCCTGTTTGGGGGGCTTTAATAGGAAAATTTCCTCAGAAAAAATATAGCTTCGACAGCCGCGCTATGACCCCTAATGAATTTCTAGCTACACTGTCCTCTCTTGTAGAGGAAGAAAAACAGGGGCTTGCCATTATAAAAGCCATCCGATTGCCTATAAGCGCCACAGAAGATGATGTCAACCGTTTTAAACCCCTGTTAAAGAAATTGACAGACCTGCTTTATATTGATACACCACACTCCACATCTCTTTCATCTGTAGAGGCTATCTGCGTGGCAGGAACAATGCATTTTCCGCATGAGCGTCAGTCAGCTCCTTTATCTATCCCCTTTTCACCCTCTTTTGAGGAACTGCTTGCCCACGCGGCAGGAGGAAATCCTATCACTATCAGTTGCATGGATGGAAAGGTACACATTGGACAGGATCTCTTAGGCCAAGCCACCTCATTTGCAACAGCACTAGACAAAGCCAGTGTTTTGCGTTTTTTACACCGAGCATTAACAACTAACCTTGAGACACGCACTGCTGACGAAGCTGAGCACAACGCCTATCTTATTCAGCAATTGCAATGTACAGCCCTCTATCCTACGGCTATTAGAGAATTCTTGCGTCATCCGAATATTGCTGAAAATATTGACGAGGTCAAAGAACTCTCCCAAAAAGCCCAACTGCTTGCTAAAGCAAAAGGAGGAGAACTTCCCATCAACTATCCGAAATTCCCTCACCTTTGCTCCCTTACCCCTCCCCTCGAATCACTGACTGTCACCTTTCAAGGGATTGAAGAGAGCCTTGTTTTACCAAAAATCACCTTTGCTTCTTCTAGTAAATTTTTTGACAAACTTTACCGAGAAGGATTTCAACAAGGTGGACAGAACCATATTCCCCCAAATCCAGATAGTTTTGAACTCACCGATGAGCGTCTGCCCTTTACAAACAAGGATGTGCAACAACTGAAAGACTATTTCAAGGAGAACAAACTCCCGCCCATCAATTCACTAAATGATCTGGCAACCATCTATACACGCGGAGAAGCGTTACAAATCTCCGCTTTTGCAACGCATGCGCAAAGTCAGCTAGCTAGGTGGATTGACACTGCAGATACACTTACCGATGATCAATTACGTACAATTATTCAAGCTAGTGCATTAACCATCGAAAATACCACAATCCCTTGTACTGCAGAGATGGTTACTGCAGCAGACAATGAGATTTTACGCAGAATGGCTAATGAGGCATAAGCACTGATCCTAATTTAAAAACCCCTTGTTTCTTTATTGGCCACCTTGCTATAATCCTTCGTCATCGGGGTGTTAGCTCAGTTGGTTAGAGCGCCACGTTGACATCGTGGAGGTCAGCTGTTCGAGTCAGCTACATCCCATTTGCCCCCTTCATTTTATGATCCATCCCACAGCCGTTGTTTTTTCATCAGCACTTCTACAGCTTGTTCCTAAAGCAGAAATTGTTGACGTAGCCTGTCATCAATGGGGCATTTTCCTCGACGTACGTCAAGTACCGAACGATGAAACCTTGTTAAAGCACCTTATCGAACGTTTTGCACAAGTCAAGCGCGCAAATACACCCCTCAAACTCATGCACATGACCCCTAGCAATGCCTCGCAGTTGCTTTTACACATCCACCAGCCCTTGCGTGCACAAGCTGCTGCTCGCTGTAAAGACACCTTAATCACCTTGCTGCGCTGCGAAAGTGGATATTGTGATCTTTCCTCTGAAGCAGCCATTGAATCTTCAAATGAGGCCTGGGAGATAGCGCTTGTCATGGCGCAACCAACTAAACACTTTTTACGATTACATTTAGCCTGTGCCCCACACTCTCAAGCTCTAAAAGCGAGTGTAAAAAGTTATCGCCACGCCCTCGCTAATAATTGGCAAATGCGATCACAAGCCTTAGAGCTCATGGAGCAATCCCATTTATCTTGGAATCAGCGCGGTGCTCTCTTTCGCACACAGTTACAACAATGGATTAAAAATCGCTATCGTCAACTCGGCATCCCCGAATACGCCCCCCTGACTCGCGAATATACACCAGTGGCCGGCTTTCACTTTGAAACACGCAAGGGTTTTGGCGTTGACTTACTCCACACAGACTCTATTGGCGACGTAGGAACGGAAGAATTGCCAGCAAAGGACTTTGACAAGCGCGTGCTTTCTCTATTGCAATTCATTCACAAAACTGCTAACCTTTTAGCCATTAAGCAAAGTCTGTTAGTGCGCTGCCCACGTGGAGGCTCAAAAAACCCTCAACGTGAGTGTGGTGCCCGTCTGGTCAAGACGGTAAAACGCGCGGAGATAGACTTTCGCCACGAGCATACTGCAGAATTGCCCGCCATCGAATGGTTCTTTGAAGACACCTTCGGTCGTTCTTGGTTGGGAGCGTGGCTGCGCGTTGAGATAGTTGATTCAAACACGTATCGTGTGCATTGGTCTTTCTGCCATTCTGTTGATCGGTTGGCGGCATTGATTTTGGAGCACAACTCTCATCTTGCCCTCTTTTTAGAGCCGCAAGAAGTTTGGTTACTCCCCGCACATAAGACGCATCATGAATTAGCTCAATCTTGGCTTAAGCAGCTCAATGAAATTTATACTCGTGTGGCGATACTGCCCGCAAGCGATGCACTACATGATCGTTTAAAACGTGCGCATGCGCTTTCCATCCCTTTTATTCTCGTTTTAGATGAGAATACTATGGAAACTGGAAGTGCAGCCCAAATTGTAAAAGATTGCAAAGAAAAAAGAATCACCCTTTGCGAACTAATACAAGAGGTTATGGAAATGAGGAGAATCGTTGAGAGTCAATAAAGAAATTCGCGCACCACGCGTGCGTTTGATTGGTCCAGATGGTGAACAAGCTGGCATTGTCCCTTTTCGCGATGCTTTGGCAATGGCAGAAGATGCCGGCATGGATCTCGTCGAGGTCGGCGCCAATGCAGAACCACCTGTCTGTAAGATCATCAACTACGGCAAATTCCGTTACGACCAAACAAAGAAAGAGCGTGAAAATAAAAAAGCACAGCACCAGATCAAGGTCAAAGAGATCAAGCTAAAACCGAATATTGATGACCATGATTTTGAAACGAAGAAAAACCATGCTCGCGACTTTTTGTCTAAGGGCAATAAAATCAAATTAACGTGTACATTCCGCGGTCGCGAAATGGCTCACACCGATATTGGTTTTGCAGTGGTCGAAAAGATGATTCGCGAAATAGAAGATTTAGGACATCCTGAAGCCCCTCTCAAGTTAATGGGTCGTGCCCTTAACACGGTATTGGCTCCAGGAAGCGCCAAGAAGCATTAAAGGAGATTTTTTGTGCCTAAAATGAAAACACGTAAGGCTGTTGTGTCTCGCTTCAAAGTGACAGCCACAGGCAAATTATTGAGACATCGTCCAGGAAGACGTCATATTTTGACGAAAAAGTCTTCTAAGAGAAAGCGTTTATTAGCCTCTCCAGCACTGGTAGATTCGTCACAATTGAATATGTATAAGCGCCTGATGATGGCCTAAAGTTGTAGGGAGTAAAATAGTATGGTAAGAGCAACAAGCGCGCTGCCAAGACATCGTCGCCGCAAGCGTCTGATGAAGCAGGCAAAAGGATTTTGGGGAGATCGCAAGAATCACGTTCGTCAAACAAAGAACGCCGTGATGAAGGCATTGGCCTACAATTATATCCACCGCAAAAAACGCAAGTCGGAATTTCGTGCCCTATGGATTGAGCGTATCAACGTCGCCGCACGTATTAATGGTATTTCTTACAGCAAGTTGATTTGTGGATTGACAAAAGCGGGCTCTACTTTGAACCGCAAGATGCTGTCTGAAATGGCAATTCACGACGCACCAGGCTTTGCTGCGGTTGTTGAACAAGCAAAAACTGCGCTAGCGTCATAATAAATCAAACAGGGTCATGATGAAAGAGGAAGTGGACGCACTACAGTTACTTTTTGACAAAGAATTACAACAAGCGGCAACACTTGAAGCTTTGCAAAACGTGCGCGTTCACTTTCTTGGCAAAAAAAGCCCCCTTCAAGCTCTCATGAAGCAGCTCAAGGATTTTAATCCCCAAGAGCGTCAAGAAGCAGGCCGCTGGCTAAACCTCCTGAAAGATCGCATTGAAAATGATCTGAATGCGCGCCATGAAGCACTTTTGGCAGCTCATCAAGAGGAACAGATTAAGCTTGAGTGTCTGGATGTCACACTCCCGGCGCGCCATCTGCCCCAAGGGGGTGCTCATCCAGTTTTAGCAATGCTCGATGAAGTGAGTACCATTCTTGCAGAAATGGGTTTTTCCATTCAGCAGGGTCCTCATATCGAGAGTGATTACTATAACTTTGAAGCATTGAACTATCCGAAGGACCATCCTGCAAGAGATATGCAGGATACCTTTTATCTTTCTGATGATCTACTTTTGCGCACGCACAATACGAGCATTCAAGTGCGCTTAATGGAAAATACAACGCCTCCGATCCGCATCATTTGCCCTGGCAAATGCTTTAGAAACGAGGAAGTCAATGCGCGTTGTCACCTATTTTTCCATCAAGTCGATGGCTTATACATCGATAAAAACGTTTCTTTTGCCGACTTACTCGCCACATTAGAAGAATTTCTAAAACGTCTTTTCGGCAACAAAGTAGAAACGCGTTTCCGCCCTAGCTACTTTCCCTTTGTGGAACCTGGTCTTGAAGCGGATGTTACTTGTCTCGCCTGTGAAGGTAAAGGATGTAGCGTTTGCAAACATTCGGGCTGGCTTGAAATTCTGGGAGCTGGTATGATACATCCCGAAGTACTGCGTACAGGTGGTATTGACCCTGAGATCTATAGTGGTTTTGCCTGGGGAATGGGGATTGAGCGCCTCGTGATGATCAAACATCGCATTCGCGACATCCGCCTCTTTTCGCAAAACGACATGCGTTTTCTCGCGCAATTTTAAACATTTTCCTGGAAGAGTGGCAGAGTGGTCTATTGCATCTGTCTTGAAAACAGAAGTTGTGAAAGCAACCGTGGGTTCGAATCCTACCTCTTCCGATTTTTCTCCTGGCATAGCAGCACCTTACTTCTTATTATCGACTTTGTCAATATTCGATAATAAGAAAGGTTTCTATCATCAGCTTCGCGAATAAAAAGTTATCTTATTATCGAATTCATTTACTATCGATAATAAGATAACTTCTCATCCTTAACTTGGTTGAAACTATGCTGTCTTGATGTTATTGCTAAATTGTTTACCAAAGTGGAGTGCTGCCTCTGCCAAAAATGCAGAGCGACTAAGATTTAATCGCCTTGCACGTTGATCCACAATACTAAGCACATCTTTAGGAAGTGTTATATTGATCCGAACTGTATAATGAGATGGAACTTCAACAAGGAATGCAATAGCTAAACGGTTCTCAGGGCATGACATAATTTCTTCTAAAGTGCTTGGTGCAGAAATCTGTTCACCCATTTCATTCAGTATATTGATGTGACCAACCAGAGCTTCTTGAGCCATTGTTTTAACCTGTTCAAGCGTTGCTCCAGCAGACACGCACCCTGGAAAATCGGGAAAACTTACTCCATAGTCTGAGTTTTCTTCTTTGTGGATGAGTGCTATATAGTTCATACTTTTTCTCCAAACTTAACGTTTGCCTGCTTTTCTATACTCTTCAAAGTACCTGTTGGCAAGTCTCTCTTGGGGTGTGGGACAGTAACTAACCCTTTCTTTGTGGGATGAACAAAATGATGATGACTACCAGTAGTTCGTTTTAGTTTCCACCCATTTTTCTCCAATAGTTGTATAACTTTACGACTGTCCATTCTTGTCTAATTCCCATATCCGATTTCTCGTTATACACACTATACACATATCGATCAATGATTTTCATTTTTAATAAGATGAGCCTTTTGCAAAGCTTGCAACTCTTATGCGAATCTATGGGAGCTAGCATACACACTCACTACTGGAGTGACATCTTGATATTGGGAGATCCAAGCTTTTGAACGAGGAAATGCACCTGTTGGATGCTGATATACCTGCAAGGTCTGAGGGTCCAATATTAACAAGCAATCATTTTTCCTAGTATCTATATAGTGGTATGTTCTCGTTGTTACCGCATCAATTTCTAGACTGGAAGAGACAGCTTCTGTTCTTCCATATTTATTAACAGTACGCACCCGATCACTATAAGTCTCGTAATGCGTTGAGGCAGTACAACCTGCATATTCACGTGAAAAGGTATGGCGTTCTCCATTAGATTGCGGAGCGTTAAACTCTTGTAATTTCTCCACTATCTCGCGGTTTTGAAAATCTGCAGCGAGCAATAAAGCATTATAGCGTGAAACAATTATGTCATTTATACCATACCGAGGCAACTTGTGAGCATAGTCATCTTTAAAGGTAAGCAACGCCTTGCTGTCTGTTAGCCAGAATTTTCGATCAACATCCGCCCCTTGTGCTAATAATTTTTCTGCACCATGTACATTATTCGCACAAATCGCCTCAATTAAAGCTTTGCCCAGCCTATGTGTTTTCGCGGGAGTTAAAGCATGTCGCATGAACTGACCCACTTTTGGCAATAGCTGAGCCATATGCTCAGAGTTTAATTCATTAAGAGATGCCACGTGGACGTCATGACAACTCAAAAACTTCTGATAACTTTTTTTATTTACTACATAGACTTGCCCATCAATCTGCAGATCTACTGTTTTGCCAAATAGGGATGCAAAAAGCTTCGTTAAGCAGTTATTATAACTATTAATGCTTCCTTGGTAGTCTTTTCCTAGACCAATATGTAGTCGACCTTGATCAACAGTTCCAACATATACCATGATGTCTCCTTTTAGATCCTTTTGAAAAACTATCCATAACAGAATCTTTAGTATTTTCTTTTTCTCTAAATTAAACTATTTTTATTTATTTGTAAATCGTTTATTTGATTATTTTTTATTAAGGTGCGATTTTCTTGATTTGAACATGGTTGACGCTTTTTGAAAGAGATGCGATTGTAGAAAAAAGAAGGAGTGCTTTATGCGCTTAAGTTATTTATTTCTCTGTGGGTGTCTTTCGCTTTTTTCACATCCCACGTTTGCAGATACGGCGCCCTCTGTATCAGAAAAGGAAAGCCATAAAGAAGGTGCCATCACTTTTCTCTTACCTGTCAACTGGACCACGGATGACCTTACAAATCTCGTCATTAAACTTCCCGAAGAATTTCGCAACATTCAGCCCTTAAGTGAATGGAATAAACCCGAAACAGTGATCATTGAGTTTATCCCTAAATCAGACTCAGAAGATGAGTGGAAACAAATTATTACATTGACAAAGTACGTTGGTCAAAAAATTGATGCTAAACAAGTCACTGATCTATTAAAAGAAGGACTTTTAGCTGAAACAAAAAATGGCACAGTGCTCCAAGAGGAAACAAAAAAGGAAGATGCTTATCAACGCGCCTCTTTAGCATTAAGCTACGACTACGAAGGTTATCACGAACTTTTAGGGGCTCTCTATTATTCAGGACCCCTGGATTGCGCCGGTGTACAATACACAATTCGCGCTAAGAAAGATCAAAATGACAAAGACACGTTAAAAATTATTAATGATTTTTTCGATAAGAATGTGGAAATTGTCTCCACTCCAAAAGAAGATGAAGAAGAGGACCATTCATGAAGGAGGACATCATGGGTCAACATAAAAAGAATGAGATTCGCGATCATAAAAAGATCAATAAGGAACGCCTCCAAAAAACCAAGGGTGGAGCCAGTCCTGCTGAGTTTGCAGAGGGCCTTGATGTTCTAACACCTCCTGGAGTTTAAAGCATCGGAAGGGAGCGTACGCGTACGCTCTTAATACCAAAAACAGAAACTTCCATCACAGTAAATTCGCAGTTATTGAGTACAATTGACTCTCCTGCCTCTGGATGTGTTCCAAGATGGAATGTCAACAGTTCTGCCAAGGTGTCTCCATGTTCATTGCTCAATTGAAGGTGGAGACGCTCATTGACTTCTTTTAAACGCTTCTTTGCCGCAAATGTGCACTGGACGACCTGACTCTCATTCAATTGGCGCTTTCTAATATGGAGCAACCATTCCATACACTCGTCTAAGGAAGTCATGCCAATTGGCTTACCTTCCCGGTCAATCACAATAGCAGCGCGATGCGCATCTGCCAATAAATGCGTTACAGCATCCAAAAGATTCACATCCTCATTGAGGAATAGCGGGCTTGTCAGCTGATCTTTAATAGGAAGTGCATCATCTAAAGCGTAAAGTTTTGACGTATCGATAAGATGCACAAGATTTTTGCGGTTACGGTGATAGACACCAAAGATCAAATGCTTACTCCGTTTGATGAGATCGCGCGTCGTACCTACTGTTGCGGAATCAGGAATCATCTTGAGGCGTTCTAAAGGGATAAGCGTTTGGCGTACATTCACCGATTTTAAATCGAATAATTTGGATACGACCTCTCCAAGTATTGTGCGCTCTTCAAGAAAAAATTCATGTCCCTCTTTTTCTTCCAAAATTTTTTGTAAGTCCTCACGATTAACGGAGGGAAGAATATCCTCCTGATGGCCTCCAAAACACCAGTTCATGAAGTGTACTAGCTTGCCAAAGCACCAGATCACAGGAAAAAGCAAACGAGAAAGTGTATAAAGAATGGGTGATTGCCATAGAGCGACAGTTTCTGGCGCGCGTCGCGCAGCAAAAAGGGGCGCCAATTCAGCAAAGATCACTACGAGAAAAAATTGCGAAAGAGGAGCCCAATCGGGGTCTAAATCACAAGCGCGATAGAAATGGCGCGCACATTCCGAGCCCAATTGCAAAGCAAAATTCACACCAAAAAGAACTGTACCAAATAACCGTGAAGGACTTTTCAGAAGGCTTTCTATCCACATCGCGCGTTGATTTTTCTTCAGGAGATATTCCTGTAAACGCACCTTGTTAAATGAAATGATAGCCATCTCAGCCATGCTAAAAAAAGCTTCTATTCCAACACATAACAAAGTGGCCAGCAGCCAGAACCATGCAGGACTCATGCGACACCTTTTCGCACATAGATCTTTTGAATTCTTCGCGGTTCAGCTGCAAGCACATGTAAGAACAATCCGTCGATTGTCGTCTGAAAACCAGTTTTTGGAATCGATCCTAAATGTGCAGACAACCATCCCCCCAAAGTAACTGCTCCATGGGGGTTCTCGATGGGAATATGGAGTAGTTGCTCAAGTAGTGCTAACTCAAGTGTTGCACTAGCAATAAGGGCACCTGGGGTAAAAAGTGTATATTCACTGGTCTGTGTTGGAAGCTGTGGAGTTGTTCCAAAGATATTTTCGATGATATCAGTATAAGTAATCAGACCTCGCACTGTACTATATTCATCCACAACCAATGCATCGCGTTCCTTCGATTGAGAAATGAGCACACGCGCCTTCATATGTTCTGGAACAAACCATAAAGGACGCAACTTCCCTACTAAATCTTCTGCTTTTTTTAAATCAGGGCGCAATAAAAAATAATCCCGAGAAGAGAGCACACCCACCGGTGACTCCAAATTCTCCCTACAGACAACAACGCGTGAGTTTTTTTCAAAGCAAAGATGCAATTGCTCTAAAGAATCATGTAAACAGTAAATCTGTAATGCGTCTCTTGGCTGCATCACTTCTTTGGCTGTAGCCCCTTGAAACCAGAGAAATCCTCGGATCCAGCGACCTTCGCGCTTATCAAGCAACTCGCGCTCTTCGGAGCGATGCAACAGCTCTAAAATTTCTTCCCTGGATAATTCTGCTGGTTTTTTTAAAAAGAAAAACAAGGCATGTGAAACCATACTTGCAAGATCAACGATAATCAAGCGTAGAGGCCGAACAAGGCGAAAAATGTAAAAGATGATCGGAGCGGCTTTTGTTGCCACTTTTTGATTTCGCGCCAGGGCAAACGCTTTTGGAAGGATGTCCCCAAAAATTAGCGTGAGTACAAGAGGCACCCCAACATTGAGCAACCAGGAGGAGTAGCTGCTAAAAAACCCTGAGGCAAAGTTTTGGACAAGTAAATTGACCAATACATCTGCCATAAACAATGTAACGAGCAGCTGCCTTGGATGCTGCAAAAGACTTGCCGCCGTCTTTTTATGGCGATCTTCACTCTTGCTATAACTTTTAATTTGCGTCGGTGTAAGGGAAAAAAGAGAAACTTGTGCCGCTGAAACAAGCCCTGAACACAAGGTGAAGAAGAGCATCGGTAACAGGAGCAACCAAGTCATGTGCCATTCTCCAACAGCAGAATTTTCTTCTGCCCTCGAGGGATCAGTCCCAATTTACGAATTAGCACCATTTCTATCCAATCTGGATCATTTTGACTGGCGATTTCCTGCAGTAAAATACGCTGCTCCTGCAAAGCTACCTGTTTTTTTTCTTCTAAAATGGTGATGCGGCTTTGTAAAACACGCTCTTCTTCTTTGAGCGACCTGTGCTTTCTTTCAAAGAGCATCAGAGTGGCTAAAAGAAACACAACTATACCAAGTATACCCATCCAACCTAAAGAATTGGTTTTAGGCCGAAGAAAAAGCTTCCGCGATCGCGCCAGAAAAAAAGTCCCCATATTACTAATATGAGGACTTTTTTTCTGACTCGAGCCCGGAGCTTTCTCTCGGTCTAAAATCCAATTCTTCAGGTTGGATGGGTATAGCTTAATTGTGCGCCGCATCATCCTTTTTACTTTTAGTTACCAATTCGAGGAAACATTACGGGGTGTGTTCCAGGGAAGAAATAGCGCAAAATCTCCATGGCATCTTTTCCATGACACGCCATATCTTGCGCAGAAAAGAGACATAACCCGCATCCATCACCTTTACCATACCCAGAAAATACAACGACATCACCTTGAATCTGAACCGTAAATTCTGTACTTTGCAAACGATCTGCCCCTACAGACTTTTGAAGACTTAAAACGTCGATATCCTTGGAAGTATCACTGTTCTGAAAACGCAAAGCATAGACCTTGCCAGAAGCAGGATCTCTGAAGGGGTTGATTGAATCGATGCGACTCACACCTACCAATTGACTTAAGTTGCTCTTATCAATGGAAAATGTCCATGCTGTCTGTTCTTTTGTTTGCAGGGCCGCCTTTGGGCTAACTGTTTCAGTCGCCCAGCCAGTATCTCTTCTGTAGATTACTTGAGGTGCTACAGTCTGTCCAGCGCAGTGTTCTGTCCATGTCGCCATAAAGAGTCCACGCAACTTATCGTTCTTATCAAATGTATCTCTTTGTAAAACTAGATAACGCGTTGCATTAGTTGTCGCTACAACATCAGGATTATGCGCACCTGCAAGGCCAAAATATCCCACATCACATGCGCGCACATGCCAATAAGCACATGGTTGTTTTAAGACACTGTAAGTCGCATCTGTTCTCGCAATTACGGCAAGAGCGGCGACAACTTCATCACATAAAACCTGACCCTTGATTTGATCTGGCAAAGTCAATTTCACATAGTCTTCGATCTGTACTTCATTCACGATTGTTAATTTGTGACCGACTTGATAAATAGTAATACTACCAGGATAACATACGCCATTTACCCATAACGAACTCTTAGGATTGCTTGGAACGACAGTAATTTGGTAGACATCGGGAAATTCTTCTCCCCAGCGAATACCCTCGCCAGTGGGCTTTACTGGGTAAGATTTACCAGAAAGTGTACTCGCAAACATGCGTCTTTCAAGGGGGTCATAGACTCGGTATTGTCCTTTGGCCGTCAATTGTACACAATCTACATCACGCGCAATGAGCACGCGAATTGAGGGATTGACTGGATAAAGGCGAAAATTACCCACTAACCCATTTTCATAGGGCTCATTTGCCGCTTGGACAGAAGAAGCTCCAAGAGTTAAGAGCATCATCATCAAGTACATATACCGTTTCATCGCATCTTCCTTATATGTTCATAGGCCAAAGCAGTCGCTTGCCTGCCTTTAGGTGTACGTTTTATCATTCCTTGCATCACGAGATAAGGTTCATGCACCTCTTCAATCGTATGCGATTCTTCTCCCAATGCAATTGCAAGGGTATTTAATCCAACTGGACCCCCATTATAGTGAGAGATCAAAATTTCTAAAAGCTTGTTATCCATTTCATCAAGACCGCGCGTATCAATTGCTAGTAATTCCATCGCATGCACGACTAAATCTTCATCAACAGATGTCTTTCCATGTGAATGAGCAAAATCGCGTACCCATCTTAGCAGATGATTTGCTACACGCGGCGTCCCGCGTGATCTTTTGGCAATTTCTTGAGCGGCTGCTTGTTCCAGTTCAATTTGTATGTAGCCTGCTGATCTGGCAATTACCTCACTCAAAAGATCTTCTGGATAATAATCCAAACGCCCTGAGAAGGAAAACCGCGATCTTAGTGGCGCTGTAATTAATCCTGAACGTGTCGTTGCTCCAATCAGAGTAAAGTTTGGTAATTTTACTTGCACACTTCTGGCCGCAGGCCCACTATCAATCATCAAGTCTAGACAAAAATCTTCCATTGCGGGGTAAAGATACTCCTCTACAGCGCGATTTAAGCGATGAATTTCATCAATGAAGAGGACACTGCCCTCTTTTAATGAGGTCAGTACGCCTGCTAAATCTTTCGCCTTTTCCAACACAGCGCCAGAGGTTACAATCAAGTCGCCACCCATTTCATTAGCGACAATATGCGCAAGCGTTGTTTTTCCAAGACCGGGAGGACCGGAAAAAAGTAAATGCCCCAGGACTTCTTTGCGCGATTTAGCAGCTCCCATCAAGATCTTCAACCTCTGACACAACTCAGGTTGTCCAACAAATTCTTTAAACTCTTTTGGGCGCAAAGAGGTCTCTATGGCAGGCACTTCCTTCAGCGTAAGTGATGACTTGATAAATGATTGCGTGCTGATAGTTTTGCTTCCTGTAAAGTCCACTTGTAACACAAAAAGGATTTGAAGTGCTATAATATAGATATTATGACTTCATCTCATTTATCACTTCCGCCAGACTTTCTCCTGGCACCTTCAACCATAATACCTTCATCTCAATCCCCCCTTGCTCGTCGTACAATGCGCGCTGTCACAATAACCGCACAAACAGCAGCCAAATTCCTAACTCCGCTTCCACCTTCTACCAACACGCATTCTCCCTTGCTTGCGCCAAAAAATCCCCTTGCTTATGCCAGTATCACTGATTGTGCTCTTCCGGCTATTACTGGGCGATTAATTGTAACAAAGAAGGAAGATATAGAGCGCGAAAAGCTTCTTAAACTCGCTAAAGAGATTGTTTTTGCACAACACTTCCCTCGCACTGCAATACGTCAATTTAAAGACCATCTCCTTAACTCTTTCCGTTTTCTCCATCAACACGCTTTATCCATTCCACTTGAAGCCAGACAACAGCATCTAGATCTCTTCTGTCAAAAAATGATGCAGGACATCAATGAACTGTCATCCAGTAGTAGCACTGCGCCGATTCTGCGCTTACGCAAGGAAATATTACTATCTCTTTGTCGTCTCATTGCTGTTTACGATGGCAGATTGCCTTTTCATAATGTGGACCATTCATTGGGAGTCGCACAAGGCGCTTATGCTCTTACAGAAGGATTGTCGCATTATCCCACTCCTGATGCCTCATTCCGCGAGATTACCTACCTTGCAGGGATCTATCACGATATGCTCACCTGTTTTTTTAATGATCCCGATCTAGGTCGACGTATGGCAGGTCATCATCCAGAAAAAAGCGAAGGTGCCTCTGCAGCTGTTGCCGCTGGATGGCTGCCCAAAGATGCCCCTCCTTTGTGGGCCACTATTCTCCGTCAAAACATTCTCGCAACTGTTCCTCGTTTTGATTCTGAACTTAAAACAGTACTTAATGATTCGTTCCCCTCTTCTCTTCGTGGAAATTGGGTTGAAGAGGCCCATACTATCCTTACCTCATGGCCTGTTGCACTCAGCGACCTTGAAGCAAGTATTGTAAATAGTAAACACTGGGCAACGATTGAAACTGATTGTCTCTTTTTCGAAATGAATCCTGCTGCTGCACGCCATTTAGAGGCCTATATTAATGACAAGGTCCCAACACCTGATACCATGGCGGCTCTGAAAAAATATTTACACCACCTTTATCAACAACGCTCTTTTGCAAAAGGGCAAGCATCTCGCCTTCAGCACTCTCTTACACATCTCAACACGACTCTGACACATCTGAACGAATCCCCACTTAAACAAGCTCTTACACTATTTAGAGATAATTTTAATAAACGTTACTGTAGCGCCCCGCATGTGATCAAAGAGGATGGTTACACAGAAATAACGTCGCGCTGGAAGGAAATTATTGCTCTTATTCATCCCTCCTTAAAACAGCAGGCCTTGGATGTAAAGCTCCAAGAATTTTTAGAGAATCCTCCCGATTCCCTGCTCTCTTCATTGGTGCCACAGTGGCATAAAAATGTCTGCTCACGCCTCGGAATTCATCGTCTTCCCACTATTGCAGAATGCCATAAGCTCCATGAGCGAGCCCCCATTCTTTTTAATTAAATTATTTTACAATAAATCATTTTAGTTGCATCTTCCTGGTTTTTTCATGTACACTATCTGTGGCTGGGGAACTTTTGAAGTGCAACTTGCTCGAACCAGGTCAGGACCGGAAGGTAGCAGCCTTAAGGGAAAAGACATGTCAAAGGCAAATCTCCAGCTTTTTTCTTCTCCCCCCCCCTGATCCCTACTAATTCTCATGCAGCATAAGGTGTAACCGCTTATATGCCCTCTGTGGGCTCTGTAGTAAATATTTTTATTTAAACTTGTGTTATTTTTTGAACCACAGAGCTCACAGGGCACACAGAGGGGGAAAATAAGGATTTTTGGCAGAAGGCTGTCTGGTGAATCCTTAAGAAAAGCTTCCATTCTAGCTCTGAATAGTTAACTAATACTTTGAATTACACCCAGCTCCAGTTCCAACCTTGTGTTAATTTAAAAAGAAACTTATATTAGCGAAATGAGCTTGGAAGTGCACAACGCTTATCATCAAATTTCCTTCAAGGCGACAGAATTGTTTTTTAATATTTCGTTTGATAAAATGGATATTATATTAAATAAAAAGTGATTAAAAATGGCTTCGGGTATTAAATCGTTAATAAAGTGGGGTGCTAACGCTACTATTGGCACTGAAAACACGGACAAACTAGTTAATACGATCAACAAGGTACAAGAAGTCTTACAAACAGTTGGCGATATTGGAGCTCAAGCCTCTGCGGGTCTGACTTCTCTAAAGCAGTTACCCCAAAAATGCATAAAAGTTGCACTGCGCGCTGTGCTTGCCAATGCTACACTCGCTGGAAAGAGTAGCATGAGCGAACGCACTCTGCTCAATGATATTCGAGGTCTGTGTGCCCCTCATTTTCCTGTCTGTAAAGAATCTCAAGAAGCTCTTGTTGAACTTCTGCAAAGTCCTGAAACACAAGCCACAACCGCTTTTTTAACTTTTGCAGAAGATATCTGCTCTCGTCTTGTTCAAACTGAAGGACGTTGGCAAACGCTGGTGCAATCATTTGAACAGTTACCTTCTAGCTTTGAAGCAGCCCCTCATGCCACTCAATTGACCCAAGAGGTGCAGCAATTACTTCAAACAACTCAAAACCTTCTTGCACCCCCACGTCCAGAAATAGCGCGTTTTGTAGGAGCTCTGCAACACTTATCCCGCGAGATTCAAGACAATGAACCTTTGCGCGAATTTGCAGATAAAATGCTCCGCGAGGGATCACTCTTGCAGGGCGTGCCTAATGATATTGCTGCTTTTCAAGCACATCGCACCTTTCTTATGCAAACTCCTTTGACCGAGGCAGCTCAAAAAGCCCTTAAACAGGCTGAAGATGCGTGCAATAACTTGCTCAAGGCAGAACTTATTGTATTTCTTACTGCTACCCCCGCTACAACAGAGCTATTAGAAAAAGCAAAAGAATGGGCAGAACATTGCTCAAACACTGTGCTTGGAACCGATATTAGCGATAGAGTAGAAGCAATTCACGAATTTATCTGTGCTCTACAAGAAATTATTCTCGACCCTAAAATTCAAAAAGATATCGACGTTTTACTCAACACACCCGGCATCCCTAGTGACAAACTTAAAACACTCATTGCCGCCGATACTATGCAAGCCGATTCTTCTCTTCGTATCGATGCTTTCTTTAAATCTCATCAAGTGTATCTAGGCTCCATTTGCCTGTCGGCTCCTGACGCTGTGGAAAACATCCCTTCACTCACTCCTCTCGACAGTTTAGCCACTGAAACGCGCAATCTGCAAAAAGACATCCTCCACAATGAGCAGTCAAGTGATGCTACAGTCGAAACTCCACAGACGCGCCATGCTGATTTAGAGAAAGAGAGCAATGAAGCTGTTAAAACTTTTTGCACAAACTCTGCTAACTACCTGGGCCTTGAGCTCTGTCGTTTAACACTGGGTGGTATCGAAGGAGATATGCGTACACACGCAAGTAATCCAATGGCATTTTTAGAATCGGGCCAGCCTCATTTTTTGCAATATTGGATGCGAAAAATGGTGTTCAATATTGGACAAAAACTCTCCTACCAAATTATCAAACAGATTCTTTTAGGTAATGACTTTTCTCAAGATGGAATGATTCAAACCATCCGCCGCGTTTTAAAAAATCCAAGTACAACCTCACTTATTCTACACAAGGCAATCGGCGATTTAACTAACTATTTCAAAGAGGATCGAGCATGGACTGCAGCAGATAAGGCTGTGATTCACAAAAAACTCCTCCAACTTCAAAGCTTTATCGTTGACCACTACACAACGCGCCCTGACTTCTCAGTATGGGGGCACCGCGCTCCCCTTCTAACATCAAGCCTTGAATCTCTCTGCTGGCTCATTAAACGCTCAGTCCTCAAACTCTACCTCTATATGGTGAGTTTTCTTCCCACACAAGTAGAAACGCTCATTAAAACTCTCCATACCTATCCTCTACCTGTCAATCAAAGCGCTTTAGAATTCTTGAATTCCCTTCTCTCAGAACAGCCTGAAGGAGAGCAATTGATGCCCCAATATGATTTAAGCAAAGAGTCACGTTGGCAGAAGAGTCCTCAAGAATTAGCTAAGGCCTTCTTGCAATTTAGCACGGGCGTACCCACTGATACTCAGCATAATCCCTTAACTGATCCCCTTGCCTATATCCAAGAGATGTTCGATAAAAATTTAACAGAACAAATTCTGCCAGAACATATTCAAATTGCACTCAATTCAATTTTTTCTACGCGTATGGAACTATTTGAAGAGCAAACGGAGAGGACCTTTACATCATTAAATACCGCAGTTACCACGGCCCCTCCTCTTCCCGATGCTACTGATCGTGAGCTTTATCCAGATGAGTTTGTTGAGAATCAAAACGTAGATGTGCGTATTCAAGAAACGAGCAAAAATGCTGTAAGCAAACTAGTCGATAGTGCATGGGAATCAACGTGGACTCATTACGGCGAACGCCTCCATATTAGATCACAAACACTAATTGACGAAGTTTTAAAAGCAACAGAAGAGTTACAAACTCTTATAGGTGATTTCATCGATAGCGAAGAGACCTCCATCTCTGCTGTTGTAGAAGGATTACAGCATTATTCTAGACGCCTCTTAAGTACAGATCGCCAAGTCTTCGAACACGTATTAGCTGAGATGGGTCAGTATGTCAATCAAACTCAAGCCCCATTACAGAATATTATACAGGCCACACGACTGATTCATCAAGCTGATAAAACACGCAAAGATACAAGCACGATTATCGAGGAATGCCAACAACTCCACCGTTTATTTCAAAGCGACCTTGCGCAATTTAGTACTACTTTAGAAGAATTTTCCGGTTATCCTGAGATTAAAGAACAGTATCGCAATTATCAGAGGAATGAAGCAGACATTTGTGCATTGAAGAGTAAATTTGAGACAGCTCGAGCCTTATCAGAAAAAATGGGTGATCTGGCTCGTCTTCAAGCAACTGAAAGCGACGAAAGTCAAACAACACAGAACCCTGTACCTCCTGCTGCTTCGAAATGGAATCTGTTGCGCAATTTATTACGTGCTAACTCACATCAGACGCATTCGTCTCTTTCTACTAAAGAGTCATTGCAACGCGATATTGCAGAATTGCAAGCGCTCCTTCCTGCAAATGAACATGCAAATCCAGAGCAAGCAGCTGAAGTCTACGATAAAAAAATCAGTGAAAAAAACCAGATAAACGAAACATTAAAAAAATCGATTAATCTGCTCATTGAAAGCGAGATTACCTCACACGCTGAATCTGTTAGTGCTCTTACTGAAAAAATTCTTGAAACAAAACAAAAAATGCGCACGGAAAATAGCGAGCTCGCTCGAGCAAAAAGCAATTTTTCCTTAAAAAATACTGTCGTTTTGAAACTACCACCAAAAATCTCTCTCCTGGTGACAGAGGTTGATTTGGAAGGCAAATTAAAAGATGGTGTTTTGAGAAAGCGCCTGATGGACATGATTCAAACGCCCCGCAAAGCTCTGCTCAGCGAAGAGAAACACGTATACCGCCTTATTGGTTATGCGGCAGATTTAATTGTTCAAAGTTAAGCGCCTTTTTCAACGTGAAGTCGATTTAAAATTGGACTCACGTTTTTCAAGCAGGCTCCCGTTGGACAAGTTCTTAGACGGGGACAACGGCTTTTAAAAGTAATACCATAGGGACATGCCCCTTGAAAAAAGGGATGCCCAAGGGGAGCATATTTTGCACCGAGAGAAGGCCCAAAAACCCCATATGTCGCTATCCCATAAAGAGCTGCAAAATGCAGCATAAAGGAATCTACAGCAATAACAAGATCTTGATCTCGTAGTAACTCTTTGAGCGTCTGCAATGAGGGGCTGTCTACAATTCTTACAGGAGTATTGAGTGTAGCTGCAATTGCCCTCACATAAGCCATCTCTTTTAAGCCAACACATGTAAAGACCCACTCGACAAGCTCATGCTTATTCTCTAACGCTACCAACCACTTTTTCCACTGCTCAATAGAAAAAGTCTTGTTCTGCCACTGCGTGCAGGGTGCGACCAGGATGCGTTTTAAAGGTGTTTGAGATATCTGACGCGGCTCTGTTGTCTGAAATTCAATCTTTAGAGGGCCCAGCAGAGCGGCTAGGTCGCGACGCACATTTTGACGCGAATTTAAAGTAATACGCTCGTCAAGAAACAATACGCTAGGCCATTCCGCCGCATTTTTAAAACCAAACCCTACCTTTTTACCTTTCACAAGGGCGACAAAAAGAGCCGATTTACAATTTCCCTGTAAATCAATCACCCAATCATAACGCTCTTTTTGAACTTCTTTTTTTAATTTTAAAAACGAGCGCCACGAGTCGGGGTGATACCATCGTTTGCACCATCCTTTGACATCAGGTGTGAAGAGATGGCGAATTTGGGGATGATCCTTTAAAATCCAGCTACACCGCTCTTCAACAATCCAATCTACCTCATGACCTACAAGCGAAGGTAAAAGAGCTAAAGCGTGAAGGATATCGCCAAGCGATGATAGCTTCACGAATAAGATCTTCATCCTCGTCCTACTTTCAAGCGTAGCTGCTCAAGTGTTTTCTTAAAATCCAGAGGAATGGGGGCGACCCAGCGATAGGAAGAACCATCAAAAAGAATCTCCAGCTGTCTTGCATGAAGCATTAATCGAGGTGCCAAAGTACTCCAAGGAGCATATGCATATAGGCGATCACCAATAATTGGGTGGCCAATGGATTGCAATTGCACGCGAATTTGATGCGTCCGACCTGTAATGGGAAGACAACGCACAACAGCAGCTTTTGAACTGCGTGAAAGTAACTGCCAAGACATCTCTGCATATAAGCCTGGATGGGGGGCCAAAAGCGCTTTCCAACGCATGGATGTGCCCTGTCGCACAAGACTTGATTTAATTGTTCCATGGGCGCTTGGCACCTCTCCTGCAACAATTGCCACATACTCTTTATGGACTTGCCGCTCTAAAAATGCTCGCTCCAGCTGCCGCGCACACATTTCATTTTTCGCAAAAAGCACCACACCGGTCGTCTCTTTGTCAAGGCGGTGGACTGCAATGAGGGAAGGGACCCTCTTCTTCAGAGCAGGCAGTAAATCTTCAACAACGCGGCATCCACTGGGCTTATCATAAACAAACAGCGCATCACTCTCAAAAAGAATGCGCTGTTGTTCACATGTGAGAGATTTCTTTTCTTGAGTTTTTAGCTCAATACGATCTCCTGCACGCACGTTTGTCTTACTAAAGCGCTCAATAGAGCCATTTAAGAGGACCATTCCTTCGTCGAGCTGCTTTTTAATCCACTGACTCGAATAGTCACTCGAAAGTTTCTGACGCAAGAAGCTCGACAGACGTTGATTTGCCTCCTGCGTGTTGATAAGCCACTTCACAATAATTTAGGAACCTTCTGCAGTAAATGCGGCGCTGTCAATAGCCAATCCCATTGCATGCATTCCATTGTCGACATAGAAGGTAGTTCCTGTTACGGCACTTGCCAAGGAAGAGAGCATGAATGCCGCTACATTCCCTACTTCCTCCGCTTCGAGAGATTTTTTTAATGGTGCATTTGCTTCGCCATAATTAATCATTTTCTCGATAAAGCCAATCGCTTTAGCAGCACGGCTTTTCAATGCTCCTGCCGAAATTGCATTGATGCGCAATCCCCACTTACGTCCAGCTTCAAAAGCTAACGTGCGCGTATCACTTTCAAGAGCTGCTTTTGCAGAACTCATGCCCCCTCCATATCCAGGGACTGCTTTTTCAGATGCCAAATAAGTCATACAGAGGGCACTTGCTCCATCAGACATATGTGGACCAAAATGAGCAATGAAACTCACAAAAGAATAGGCAGAAGAACTTACAGCTGCCAAATACCCAGCTCTAGATGTACTCAGTAGTGGATTTTTAACTTCTGGACCATTCGCCAAACAGTGGACGAGACAATCTACAGTGCCAAAATCTTTTGCCACCTGAAGGGCAATTTCAGAAATTGTGTAAGCAGGGAAATCCTTATAACGCTTATTCTCACGTACTTCTTCAGGCACTTGCTCTGGATTGTCATAAACAGCATCTAAGGGGTAGATTTTAGCGAATTCTAATAGACGCCCATCAGATAGGCGGCGCGATTCATCAAATTTACCACTCTCAAAACTCATTGTAAAAATCTTGTAGGCTGGAGGCCACACACCGAGCACCACCGTTGCACCTGCCGCATAGAGCGCTTTGGCAATCGCCCATCCATACCCTTGATCATCGGCAACCCCGGCAACAAAGGCGATCTTTCCTTTCAAATCAATAGCTAACATGGCTTTTTCCTCATCCATTATCAATTTCTGCAAGCGTTCGCTCTTGCTGTTCTAGCTGTTTTTGTAACTGTTCCACCACATGAGGTGGTGCTCTTTCAATAAATTCCTTGTTGCCAAGTTGCACTTTCAAACGTGCAATCGCCTCGACAAACTTTTGACGCATCTTTTCCTTCTGAGCTGTAGGAACTTCTGGTACCATAACCCATACTTTGATCGCACCAGCTAACAATTTACCTGCTTTACAATTTTCAGGCTCCTGTTGCACAAGGTGCAGACTCTTGCAACGCACTAAAGCCATAACCCTTGGCTCTAAAGACTCCAAAAGGTTTTTTTCACCAATGAGATATGCCTGTAAAGGCTCCTGCGTTGCGATTTTCAACTCACTTCTTAAATGTCGCATTGCATGTACTACTTCTTGGAGTTGTCTAAAAAGATCGCATCCATTTTGCGTCTCACTAGGCAAAGCAAGCTCTTTGGGAAAAGGAGCTTTAGCACAGCATTCTGATCCAATGGCTGCAGAAAAATCACTGAAATAAGGGCATCCAGACGGCTGTAAATCGGAAAATCTCGCTTTAAGCGTTGCAAACAGTTCTTCTGTAATAAAAGGCGCAACGGGGTGCAAAAGACGCAAGGCTTGCATTAAGAGCACCACTATCATCCATTGTTTATTCGTTTTCGCCTGCTGACCTAATTTACCCATTAAAGCTGGTTTTGCTAATTCAAGATAATAAGAACAGAATTCATCCCAGAAAAAGCGGTAGAGACTTGTCGCATAGCGGTCAAAATGGTAAGTGTCTATTGCCGAACGCACCTCTTTTGTCACAGTAGCTAGGCGTTGCAAAATCCATAGATCCTCGAAACCAAGCGCGTGAGAAAAACCAGAACCCTCAATATCTTGAATATTCATCAAGACGAAGCGCGATGCGTTCCAAATCTTATTTGCAAAGTTTTTATACTCTTCAAAGCGGCGTTCATCAAGATCAATTTGACGATTCTGTGTTGCTAAAGCACACAAAGTCATGCGCACAGCATCAGTACCATATGTATCAATCATCTCAATGGGATCAATCACATTTCCCTTCGACTTGGACATCTTTTCCCATTTAAATTGCACTTCTTTAGGAAGAGTAGCGCCTGTTTCATAACTGCGTCTTTCTTCCCCAATGCAATAAGCAATGCCTCCACCCACCTGTTGACGCCAGTAGGACTTGGCATAAATAAGACCATGCAGAAAGACTTGTGGGAAGGGCCATTTTTCATTCAGTAGGTGCGACATGAGCATCATCCGCGCCACCCAGAAAAAGAGGATGTCGTGTCCTGTAACGAGAACCGAATTGGGGTAAAAGGCTTGTAACTCAGGAGTTTTTTCAGGCCATCCAAGTGCTGCAAAAGGCCAAAGGGCAGAAGAAAACCACGTATCTAACACATCTTCATCACGCACCCAATCTTCAGGCGCTTCTTGTACTTCTTGAGGGCCTCTTTCATCTTCGGAACAAAGCATAATTTCGGGATTATCTTTGCGATACCATATAGGAATGCGATGCCCCCACCATAATTGGCGGCTAATACACCAATCGCGCAAATTATCGATCCAATGAAAATATGTTTGGCGCCACTGCTCAGGAATCAGCTCAACGCCCCCCTCCTCCACAGCTCTTCGCAAATCGGGAGCAAACTCACTCATCTTTAAAAACCATTGCTTGGACAACATCGGTTCAATCACAGCTTTTGAGCGATAGGAAAGACCCACTCGCTTTGAATGTGGCTGAGCTGCTTTAAGATTGCCTTGTGTTTTTAAAGCTTCTACAACGGCTTTACGCGCATCTGCAATGCGCATTCCTGCAAAATTTCCCGCGCGCTCATTCATATGCCCATCAAAGGTCATGACATTGATAGCTTCCAAATTATGTGTAAGGCCGATTTGCCAATCGTTCGGATCATGCGCTGGCGTGACTTTCACCGCTCCTGTACCAAATTCCTTATCAATGCGATGGTCAGCAATTACTGGGATCATACGCTCAGTTAAGGGCAAACGCACATGTTTTCCCAAAAGGTCTTTATACCTCGCATCATCGGGGTGCACCGCAACGGCCACGTCGCCAAAAAGAGTTTCAGGACGCGTGGTAGCTACGATTAACGACCCTGTTCCTTCTGCCGCTGGATATTCAATATGCCAAAGGAAACCCTCTTGCTCTTCGTACTCAACCTCATCATCCGCAAGAGCAGTCCCTGTCACAGGATCCCAATTCACCAAGTAATCGCCACGATAGATCAACCCTTTGTCAAAAAGTCGCTTAAAGGCTGTGCGAACGGCTTGATTGTTTTTTTCATCCATGGTAAAGCGCAAACGCTGCCAGTCACATGAAGCGCCCAGACGCTTGAGCTGCGAAAGAATTGTTCCTTCGTTTTCCTCTTTGAAATGCCATACTCTTTTTAAAAACTCTTCTCGTGAATAATCGATGCGTCTTTTGTGCTCTGTTGCGATCAAGTGCCTTTCAACAACTGTTTGAGTTGAAATCCCCGCGTGATCGGTTCCAGGAACCCACAGAGCTTCGTAACCATCCATACGCTTATATCGAATGAGAATATCCTGTAGAGTGTTCACAAGGGCATGGCCCATATGTAATCTACCTGTGACATTGGGCGGAGGGATAACGATACAATAGGAAGGTTTTGAGGAATGCGGATTCGCATGAAAGCACTTCGCCTGCTCCCAAAGAGCAGTACACTTGCTCTCCACACGCGTCGCTTCAAAGGCTTTGGATAGTTCTTGTTGTTGATTAGTCATTGCCGTCTTTTTCCAAATTTTGACGCAATTATACCGCGTTACTCAGTGAAAAGTGTACTAAAATCCAGTTTTTACAGACTCACTCTACTTTATTCTTCCATAGATATCTTCCAGGCGGATGATATCATCCTCACCCACATATTCACCCGTCTGCACTTCAATAATAACTAAATCCTTATCTCCTGGATTCACAAGACGATGTCGCGTTTGCTTGGGAATAAAAGTCGATTCGCTCACATTGAGTATGTATTCTTTATCACCATTCGTCACCTGGGCTATCCCTTCTACCACCACCCAGTGCTCACTGCGATGTTGATGAAATTGCAGAGAAAGTGCTGCTGATGGCTTAACAACGATTCTTTTGATTTTGAAGATCACCCCATCTTCAAGAACCGTATATGAACCCCACGGACGAATCACTGTGCGATGCGTCGAGTAGCTCTCATGAGCCCTCTCTTTAAGTTGTTGCACGACCTCTTTTACTTCTTGTGCACGCTCGCGATGGGTAATAAGGAGGGCATCTGGCGTATCGATAATCGCAAGATTATTAATCCCGATGGAAGCGATCAGCCGGCCATCGCTATGAATGAAATTATTATTTGAGTCAATCGTGATCGCTTCACCCACGATACTATTGCCATTGTGATCGCTCGGATATAACTGTTTATAGGCTTCCCAGGAGCCAATATCCCTCCAGCCTGATTCACAGCGAACTACAGAGATATTTTTCGCCTTTTCCATGATTGCATAATCAATAGAGTTAGCAGGTATTTCCTCAAAACTTTCTACATCCAGTTCAATAGCCGATTGGTTGTGACATTTTCTTTGCGTAATCTCCCAGCATTTTTTGGCGCCGTGCAAAATGTCTGGAGCATGCAGCAAAAAGGCATCTAAAACAACCTTTGCACCAAAACAAAACATCCCCGAATTCCATAAATGGCGTCCAGATGCGAGATATTCACAAGCTAAGGCATGCGATGGTTTCTCTATAAAACGTATCACTTCATAATCCTGCCCACACTCAATATATCCAAATCCCGTTTCTGGAGTAGCAGGAGTAATCCCAAAGGTCACCAGCTTGCTAGATGCCAACTGAAAAGCCTCGTGGCAAGAGGACGCAAAGCCATCAGCATCCTCAATCAAATGATCTGCGGGCAGAACAAGTAGTATTGCCTCATCGCCATAACGTGCTTGAATCTGTAACGCGGCAAGTGCAATGGCGGCAGCAGTACTTCTTGCGCATGGCTCTAGCAAATAAGTCGCTGAAATAGCAGTTTTGTCAGTTTTAGGAGTTTTAGCATATTCCGCTTGGCTCTTGAGGTAATACTCTTTATTCGTAATTGTCATGATCTCTTTTACGCCCGCTAGTAGAGACGCCCGCAACCATGTTTTTTGCAGCAATGTTTGTCCATCTGGTAAGGCGACAAAGGGTTTGGGGTGAGATTCACGAGAAATAGGCCATAGGCGGCTGCCTATCCCGCCCGACAAGATCACTGGGATAATTACATCATGAGACATTGGCACCTAAAAGGTTCTTGGAACTGGAGTTAAGACAAAATTAAGTGTTAAACTGGGCTTTTGCTTAAACCCCCTTTAGAAATGGCGTTTCGAAAGCAATCTATTATGCAGATCGTCTAAATTGAAACAAGCCATATTACACATGAGCTCGACTTTAAATCGATTTTTGGTAAACTATTTGCCATGTTAAAAGTAGAATGTTGTAGTGGCAATGGCGAGTGGATTGCTTCACGTGCCAAAGAAGACCCACAAGCGCGATGGATTGCCATTGAAATGCGTCAAGATCGCGCTACAAAAATCTGGAGACGGATCGAACGAGAGTCTTTAGATAATTTATTTCTGATGTGCGGACTGGCGCAAGATCTTATTCCCAACAGTTTTGAAGATCATTCTATCGATGAACTTCACATTAATTTCCCCGATCCATGGCCAAAAAAACGTCATGCTAAGCACCGCCTTATGCAACCCTCTTTTATCATAGAATTGCATAAAAAGTTAAAACCCGGCGCATTATTTACTCTCATCACAGATGATCTCACCTATATGGAAAATGCATCGATTCTTTTTGAGAATGGCTGGAAACCTCATTTCCCCGCTCCCTTCTTTTTAGAATGGAATAGAGATGCGTATGGCTATTCCTTTTTTGCACAACTCTGGCAACAAAAGGGAAAAGTCATTTACAAACTGGTTATGGAACGATGTTAAGCCTAAACTTTGATGGCAACTATTTAGGCCCTCTATTCCAAGATACACCAATCCAGATACATGCAGGGACAAATTGTAAGCTCATCACCTTAGACGCATCTGCCAACAGTGCACTAAAATGGAACTTTAAAGAGAGCGCTCTCAACGAAAAAAAAATCTTATGGGCTTTTGATTTTGGGCTTGAAGATGATGAGCGCGCCTTAAATAATAAAACACTCTTCCAGAGCCGCCAACTGGCCATCGACTACTTTGTAAAAAATGTATGGCCCAATTTTCAAGATACCTCTCTTGGCGCTGTACTTTACTGCGGCCCTTTCTTTCCTCTTCATCAGCGACATGCCTTTCTAGATTATTTACAACTGCTAGCTGTTGCCCTACCCCCCGAGCTTTCGCCTCTGCTACTTTTTGATGACACTTTTGAGAATCTTGAAAGCGAGTTAGAGTGGCTCTCGACGCCTTTATTAGAACCTTTTATCGTAGGATTAGAAGGTGCAAGCGCTCAACACCCCGCGATTCGCTGGAAAAGTGGCCAACCCTTTTGTCAAAGCATGGAAACGGGCGTTGTCTTGCCTTTAAAGGAACACAAAGCGCTAAGCTCCCTGCATCGCTCTCTAGAAAGGGATGGGATTGCTTTTCGGTATATTCCCGAGGAGTTGATTTGTCAGCAGTGGGGAGGTCTGGAAACTCTTTATGTTATTGAAAATAGCTTAAGCAGCAATGGGCTACGCGCACTTGCCGGATTTGAAGCAGCTGGTGGCACAATCATCACTCGTTAAAAGAGTGCAATTCAAAGGGTTAGTTAACTATTCATAGCTAGAATGGAAACTTCTCTCAACGATTCAGAAGACAACCTATACCAAAAAATTCTTATTTTTCCTCCTCTGCGCGCTCTGTGAGCTCTGTGGTTCAAAAAAACAACACAAGTTTAAATAAAAATATTTGCAACAGAGTCCACAGGGTTCACAGAGGGCATACAAGTGGTTATACCTAATGCCGCATGAGAATTAATGGTGACCGGAGTGGGTATTAGAAGAATAGGAACCCCTAGTTTTTTTCATCCCTCCTAACACTTTGAATGACACTCCCGTTAAAATTTGGAGTTCGACTTTAAGCGTCTAGCTGTGCGATACCTCCATCTACCATCTTCTTGCCACTGCAGATCGTGAATATTACTGATGTGGATATATGGAGCCCCTTCCGAAACTGTTGCATGGATAAATTGTCCATCTGCCATGTACATCCCCACATGACGAATCGCATCAGAAGAATGACCAAAAAAGATTAAATCCCCCACTTCCATCTCCTCGAAAGGCACCTGACAAAAACCCTCCCATCGTGCTTGGTCTTTGGCATCTCGAGGCAAAAGATATCCCATTTGCCTGTATAGCATCTGCACAAATCCCGAACAATCATAACCGAAACTAGAGCGCCCACCCCAGGTATAGGGAAGCCCTATGAACTTTGCTGCAAAAGTCGGCACATCAATAATAGAGAGTTTTTTATCTTCAAAAGTGACATCACCTTGTTGAATATAGCCTTCACTTCCATCAGGTAACACCACTTGCAGCCATCTACCAGAAAGATCTTGAACAGAATTGCTGATCTCTAAACAACTATCAAATGGCAATGTAAGTCTAGGTCCTTTAACTGTATCAGGAATAGCGTATAAATGAGCAGCACTACGCACAACACGCACCACAGTGGCATTAGGATTAGGATAAGATGTGTCACCTGAAAGACACCCTTCTTTGATCCATCCCTGATAGTGATCGACAGCTGTTGCAACAAGGACCCATTCCCCTTGCTGCTTGATAAGTATCACCTCTTCTGAGAAATACGCCGATGAGACGAGATCTGCGGTTTCACAAGGCTCTTCATACATCGCTAGAAGAGGAACGGTCACATAAAACGAGCCATAAATGCTGTTTGAAAGAACTAGAAGCGCGAATAAAAATTTCATGACAATACACTATACTAGATTTTGTCTAAAATCCAGTACTATTGCCGTAGAAGAAAAAGCTAGCGGTTTCTATCATTAGACCTCTTACGGAATTGTCTCCTAAAACGTTTTTAAAAGGCGCCTTATGTCTTCTTCTCTAGTAGATCTCTTTGCTGTTGGCCCTATTTTTGTCCCCATAGAGGTGCGCGTTCATCAACGAGCCAAGCGACTGATCATGCGCTATGATACATGCCAACGACGCATTCTTGTTACAAGACCACCTCAAATTACCTCTAAGCAAGCTTTGCAATTTGTCGAAGAAAAAAGATCCTGGCTTGAATGTCAAATAAAAAAAGCTCCCACGACTACTGGAGTCGCCGATGGTCAGCTCATCAATATATTAGGCAACTCCTATACCATTTGCCATATAGGAGGAGAGGGCCCGATAGAAATTGATCGCGATTGTCTATGCCTTACCGGGCCCTTAGATCAGCTACACAAAAATCTTAAAAGATGGCTATTAAGTCACCTCATCGATTTTGTCGCTCCTTTAAGTCATGAAAAGGCCAGACTGATTAACAAAAGTGTGCGCTCAATCACCTTACGCGATACAAAATCGCGCCTTGGAAGTTGCTCAAATACAGCCGATCTCTCTTACTCTTGGCGTCTCGTTTTTGCCCCCAAAGAAGTTGTCACTTATGTCGTATGCCATGAGGTCGCTCATCTTGTCGAATTCAATCATAGTCATGCATTTTGGACCCTTGTCACCCATCTATGTCCCGATTGGCAGCAGCATAAACAATGGCTTAAACTCCATAGTCCGCGCCTCTTTGCCAGCTTTATAGGTGGACTTTAGACAAAATCTGATATTTTTAAAGCGGTAGCTCCAGGGTAGATTTAAGGCGAGGTGTCGTCGTGCATAGCTTTAGCTATTCGCGATGATGCCCCGCTTTGAAGATACTCTAGAGCTATCCCTGTAAAAACATCAGATTTGTCTAAAGTCCAGCTAAAGGTAGCACAAAAAATACCCCGATGTTATAAAGAGATAAATTTCTTTATATAAGGACCAAAGCCATGGCACGTTTCACACAAACGAGCAGCTATAAAACGCTAAAGGCGCTCGCACAAAATCCAATTGATCTTTCAAAAGAAGGTGTCCTGACCCCAGAACGTATTGAAAAAATGCAAGCGACAGCTGCTGGTTTTAAATTGCTCTATGGAACCGAACGTGTAACTGAAGAGGTCTTACAGCAATTGCAACAGCTGGCACAAGAGCAGCAAGTATTTGAAAAAATGCAAGCCATGCAGCAAGGCGAAATCATTAACCGCATCGAAGGCTTTGAAAGTGAAAATCGCCGCGTTCTCCACACTGCAATGCGCGACTTTTTTGATAATCCTCAAACGAGCCCTGCTGCTAAAGAGGCCACGCGTGCGGCGGCAGCAGAATTGCAAAAATTGACAGAATTTTTAGAAAAAATTGATGCACAAAAGCGTTTCACTAATCTCATTCAAGTGGGCATTGGCGGTTCTGATTTAGGTCCCCGCGCTCTTTATTTAGCTGCAGAAGCTTTTAAACGCCCTGATCGCAACGTCTATTTTATTTCTAACGTGGATCCTGATGATGCTGCCAAGGTATTAAAAGGGCTCGATCTCAATAAAACACTTGTCGTCGTTGTCTCTAAGTCCGGTTCTACACTTGAGACTTTGACAAATGAAGAACTCGTCGCTGCCCAATTTGCAAGTGCTGGTTTAAAACGCGAAGAACATTTTATCGCTGTTACTGGCAAGGGAAGTCCTATGGATGATCCTAAACGCTATTTAGCCTCATTCTACATATGGGATTTTATTGGCGGCCGTTATTCAGTGACTTCCATGGTGGGTGGAGTCATGCTGGCATTTGGCCTCGGTGTCGATAAGTTTAAAGAGATCCTCAAAGGGGCCCACGAAATGGATCAAGTCGCCCTACAAAAGGATGTATCGAGTAACTTACCTCTCTTAAGCGCACTACTCGGCATATGGAATCGCAATTTCTTAGGCCTTCCTACTGTGGCCATCATTCCCTATTCCCAAGCATTAGTCCGTTTTACCGCTCACTTACAACAGTGTGATATGGAATCGAACGGCAAACATATTGAAAAAAATGGACAGTTTACTGATTTCGATACAGGACCCATCATTTGGGGAGAGCCAGGCACCAATGGCCAGCATTCTTTCTATCAGTTGATCCATCAAGGAACCACAGTGGTTCCTCTCGAATTTGTGGGCTTTAAACAAAACCAACGCAAACAAGATCTGCTTATCCAAGGAACAACTAGTCAACAAAAGTTATTGGCTAACCTTTTTGCTCAATCTCTTGCTCTAGCAGTTGGTCAAAAAAGTGACAATCGCAACAAGCATTTTGCAGGCAATCGTCCTAACCGCATTCTTCTCGGCCAACAATTGACACCTTTTGCCTTAGGCGCACTGCTCTCGTATTATGAAAACAAAGTTGCGTTCCAAGGATTTATCTGGGATATTAATTCTTTTGACCAAGAGGGAGTCCAATTAGGCAAGTTACTCGCTAATAAAATTTTAGCGATTGAATCAAAAAGCGCGACAGAAGATTCTTTCCCCTTAGGAGCAGCATTATTGAAGCAATAAGGAACATAAAACATGACTGTTAATGCCATCAAGCTTGTATGGATCGTTGTTAAGGATCTAAAAAGCGCAATTGAATTTTATACAAAAACGGTAGGGCTGACCCTCAAAGAACATAGCCCTGAATTTGGTTGGGCGGAGTTGGTCGCCAAAGAAGATGGAGCACGCCTCGGCCTTGCGCAAGAATCAGAAGCATTTCACCTAAAAGCTGGGTCTAATGCTGTTCCAACTGTCACTGTCGATAATATCGAAACCGCTAAGACCTCCTTCTTAAACCAAGGAGTACGCCTTATTGGGGAAACGATGGAAGTTTCTGGGCACGTCAAGTTGCAAACTTTTCAAGACCGCGATGGAAATACCTTCCAACTTGTTGAGATGTTATCTTAACATGAGCTCGATAAGAGGGATTCAATATCGTCAATAGTGAATTCCTCTATTGAATCTTGACTCAGTTCATTCAATAGTTGTCTTTTTTGTGCCTTTAACTGAAGCATCTTTTCTTCAATTGAGTCGCGCATCACATAACGTTTTGCAATCACACAACCTTGACGACCAAACCGATGCGCTCGATCAATTGCCTGTTGCTCTACTGCCTCATTCCACCAAGGATCAAAAAGTATGACATAATCTGCAGCCGTTAAATTGAGCCCCACTCCCCCTGCCTTAAGGCTGACAAGAAAACATCTTTCATGGCTATCATTTTGAAAGCGATCTACCAGACGCATACGTTCTTCTGGCAAAGTATTTCCATCAAGATAAAGGGGCGTGATTCCTCTTTCAGATAGCGCATTCTTAAGCCCACTCAGTACCGTTGTAAATTGACTAAAGAGGAGCACTTTACCAGTCGTTTCCTGCAATTCATCCACTACAAGATCCCATTTAGCCCCCTTGGTTGCCGTATCTGGAACAACTAAAGGACAATAACAACACAACTGTCGCAAACGCAATAAGACCTCAAAAAGCTCCATACGCCATGGTTTGATTCCCTCACTACGGATTTTTTGCAAAAGCCCTGATTTAAAATTGCGAATATAATTCTGGTATAGCTCTTTTTGCACCTCATCCATCTCAACAAATACTGTTTGCTCTATCTTTTCGGGTAAATCCTTTAATACTTCAGCTTTCGTGCGGCGTAAAAAAAATGGCTGTATCTGCTTTTGTAGTGCACGTGCGAGCTGTGGCGATGAACGCGTGCCTATGTGAGGTAAAAACCCGGGCATCAAGAAGTGAAAGAGACTCCACAAATCGAGTAAGCGATTTTCGATAGGTGTGCCACTCATACACAGTCGCATCGCACCTTTTAAGGAAAAGGCACTTTGTGCAACTAAGGAGGCAGGGTTTTTAATTATTTGAGCCTCGTCCAGGACAATAAAATCAAAAACTTCCTTTTCAAAATGGATGCGATCTAATCGCAAGCGTGTATAGGAGAGCAGTGTGATGGAAGCGATTGCCTCTTCTTCTTCACCATAAATCACACAAGGATGATGTGGTAAAAAGCGCTTAATTTCATTTTTCCACGAATATAGAAGCGACGAGGGCATCACAATTAAAATACGACTTGTTATGGGGAGTGTTGCAATAAAGGCCAGCACTTGTACCGTCTTTCCAAGTCCCATCTCATCAGCCAATAGCCCGGAAAATCCCCGTTGATAAAGCCCCCATAAAAAGCGAACGCCATCTTTTTGATATGGTCTCAAAGTTGCGGTGCACTCTTCTTTTAAACAGGGATCTTGTTGCCATTCTCTCACTTTTTCACGCAAATCAGCACTCAGAGGATAAATCTTCTGTTCACTCCAACTCATATCCCCTAAAGGCGCCTTTAAGGCATTTTTATCGCGTTCTGCGACGGAAAAAAAGGAAGGCAAGGAGGGCGTGAGAAGTGTTTCTTTTTCACCACTCAATAAAGCCATTCCTCCGTCGCTATGCCGCGCCCAGTCCGCCAATGAAACCTTCATATCTTGACTCACCAGCCCGCCTTTAGCAATGATGTGTGAATCATGCCAATCGAGTGAAATTGGCTCTATTGTGGCGATTCTTACTGGTAAACCGCGATTATCCAGCACCTTCCAACCACAACCAACCAGCAATTCCAACGCTTCCTTTACGCGATCAGAGGGGCAATAATAACTAGATGAAGCCATGGGACGCTCTTGATACCCAGCTTCTAAAAGATCAGGCTCAAAGGTTTTATCCTGACTTTTTGGCACACCGTTCTCAAGAGTTGTAAGATTTGCAAAAGATCCCGCGCGATCGGTGAGTAAAAGAAGGGGTTCCTTGTGGAGTTTTTGTGGAGTGGCATGCATCCAATGTATCGGTAAAAAAGGCTCTTCTACAAGATTCAGTAGGGTTCGCCCTTTAATAACTGCTCCCTCAACACGAAATGGTTGAATGTCAGACCATGGCCATCTATGACAGAAAAGTCCCCCTTGATAAATCCCCCAATATGGACACAGCAAATCACATGAATAAAGAGGGAATTGCTCTTCTGTACCGCAAAATGCTGTTATTATTGCCTGGTCTCCTACTTTTTCACCGATTAATTCCATGGGCAAGGGAATGGGACTTATGAGATGGAGGGGCTTATTTTTAAAAAACAGCCTTGAAGAGCGTGCAAGTAATGCCAAATGCGACCATACGACAGATGCATCAACCTTCAGTAGACACAAATCGTCCGTTTCCAGATGGTAGGACTGCCCTGTTTTGCGTTTTTCGGCAATGTGATTCTCCAACAGGGCATTTAGGGCTGGCTTATCTAGTGAAGAAGCGATTTCTTGCAGGGTTTGATAATAAAGTTTACGTTTCTGTGCCGGCTGAAATACACCACCCTTTTCCACGACTTCATGTATGCGCAAAGTCAGTGTGTGGCGCTGTGTATTTTCAACCTGGCACGAGTCAATGTGGTAGTTCAACGTCTTTGTCATAGAAAAGCAAGTATACCAGTCAGCCTCCATTTGAACAGCAAAAAAGACCTCCTAAACAATATATAAACAAATATTTTAAACAATCTCAGGAAGAAAGTGCTAGCTCTTTATCTGGTTTTATACTATAGAAATATTTACATATGTCGCATTTTGACTATCAACCTTAAAATAGGCTGTCAAGCGAAATGCGTACCGCAGGATTCATCCTGTATATGTAATTATGCTAAAATGGAGTGCATCGATGCAAAAATCCTTTAGGCTCTTCTCATGCGCCGCTTTAGCAGCACTAACAGTTGCTGCTGGCTTGTGTATGACAAGTTTTCAAAAAAGCTCTTACCAAGGCAGCTCTTCTGCCTCAACAATCGGCCAAGCGCCTCGCCATCAAGTAGCTCAAGGTTGCTATAATGGTTATTGCGCACCCCAGCCAGAGGCATGTGCTCCAGCACCTGTCTGTCCTCCTGTCTGTCCACCACCAGCACCTGCTTGTGATGATTCACGCGTAGTCACGATCAATACAGATTTGATTCGTATTACGAAGAAATATCCACCACGTGTTGATTTGAACCAAGAGTTCGTGGTTGAAATGACAGCATACGCTCTTGACAATGCATCTAACGTTGTGATCACAGAATCTGTGCCTTCAGGCGTTACTTACGTAAAGAGCGATCCAAGTGCATCTGCAAACGGTGATCGTTTGACATGGACATTGGATTCCTTGAGAAAAGGGCAAACAAAGACATTCCGTCTTTGGTTGAAGCCAACAGAATGTGGTGAAATCTGTGGATGCACAACAGCAACTGCTGTTCCTTACATCTGCGCACCAGTATTCGTTGGTTGCCCATGCATCACATGTAAAAAAACTGGTCCAGCACGCGTTAACTGCAATGATCCTGTAGAATTCATGATCACAGTAACAAACACTGGTACAGCTGTTGCACGTGATGTTCTTGTAACAGAAAACCTTCCAGCTGAAGTTGAGCACGCAAGTGGTCAACGTGTACTTAAGTTCCCATTAGGCGATTTACAGCCTAACGAGACAAAGCAAATCTGTGTTCGTGTGAAAGCATTGACACGTTGCGTACGCGTTTGCAACTCAATCACTACAACTTCTGCTAACTGCCAAGGCAGTGCTTGCGAATGCTGCTTAGACATCTGCCAATCGATCATTTCGATCAGAAAGACAGGTCCTGCTGAGCAATACATTTGCAAAAATGCTGATTACCAAATTAGCATTAAGAACGAAGGTGATAACATCTTGCATGATGTTGTTGTAACAGATATGGCTCCAAATGGAACATGCATCGTCATGGCTCCTGGTGCTAGCATCTCTGGCAACGTAGCGTCATGGGTTGTTAAGTGCCTCAATCCTAACGAAGAAAAGTCTTTCAACATTAAGTTGACTGCTAAGACTTGTGGCGTATTCTGCAATAAAGCATCTGTACGCGCTTCTGATGGATGTGGTTCTGACACAGAACTCTGCACAACTTGGAAAGGTTGTTCCGGTATCACAGTTTGCGTATGCGATTGCGAAGACCCAATTTGCGTTGGATCCTGCAATACATACAAAATCACTGTACGTAACCAAGGTGTCGTTGCTGATAAGAACGTCACTATCGTTGCTACATTGAGCCCAGAACTTCAAGCAATTAACGGCTCTGGACCAACTGCTTGCTCCGTTGCAGGACAAACAGTAACCTTCAAGCCAATTGCTTCTCTCGGGCCAAAGCAAGTTGCCGAATTCATCGTTCGTGCAAAAGCTGTGTCTCCTGGTGATGCACGTGTACAAGTTGAGTTAACTTCTGACTTCTTGACAAAACCTGTTCATGAAGAAGAAAGCACTCAAGTGTACTAGTAGCTGAAAAGCAAAGGATACCTTCCTTTGCTTGTTTTCAGTCTAAAGAACCCTCAAGATCTATCAAGGTCTTGAGGGTTTTTTCTTTTTTGGCGCCTTTCCACTCTCACTCATATTTATCTTCACAATGAAATCCAAAAGAATTTTCTACAAAACTATGCCGAGATAGTACTTCTCAAAAGTGTCTGACAACTTCTTGTCAATCTCACATGACACACCCCTTTTGTAGCTATTCGTGATTCAGATATCGCAAGAAGGTTGATAAGAGTAGGCGAATTTTGTTATAGTGCGCTTGAATACAAAGTTTTTAGCCTAAATAAAAGAGTGACTATGGCCGGCGATTTCAATACAGGACAAGAACCTAAGAAGAATTTTCCAACAAGTTTTTTCCTCTTTCTCATTTTCGCGATCCTCATCGTGGTGGTGGTCCAAAACTATGTTGGCAGTAAAATGGCAAAAGTGTCATTCAGCTACCAATTGGAACAATTAGTTAACCTCGATCTGATCGAGCCGCAAGACAGCAGAAAAATTGCGCTAAATGATAATTTAGTCACCTTTAGCGGCCGCTTTAGAGAGCATGAGACTGCAGAAGGGAAAAAACGCTATCAATTCCTCGAGCTACTCAATCAGCATTACCAACTTGTTGCACAACAGACTGCTCTTGAAAATGAGATGACACAACAGTCGCGCTCAATGAAAGAAGCAGCCGATTGGTTCTTGCACATTGCAGGGATTCCTTTGCCAAAAGGTGGCTATGTTATCGTCGATTCATCTTTAGATACTCAAGATCACCTCAATCAAGTTGTCTTAACTCAGATGCAACCGCGCACCCTTCCCAACTTAGCTACTCTTGCATCAGAACTTGGAAAAGCAACACAAGACACCATCAGCCCTTTGTTTGATGATGTTGTCACTCTCTGCCAAGCCTACCGTTCTCCTATTCTAGGGATTGGCGATGAAACGTTAAAAATGCAACTCAAAACACTTGCATCACAATTATCTCAAAGCAAAAGCGCTGAAGATCGCTTATCAGCATCAAAAGCCGCTATATCGCAATTGCAAGGAATTACAGACAAACTAAATCAAGAAGAACAGGGTATACGCCTCACTCAGCTACGCAGCGTTCGCGATTACACACAAGACATTACCCAGCAACAGACGCTCCAAGAGAGTATCGACCAAAATTCGGCACTCTTGGCAAAGGCTCGCACAAGTGTTGCTAACGTTGTATGGTTCTTTAATAATCAACAGTTGTCAACGCGTGCTTTAGAGAAGCAAGATCCTGAAGTCTTCTCACAATGGTTTAATGAAGGACGAAGTGAATGGGATAGTTTTAATGTTAATCATGGAGCCATTTTCCGCGCGCCAGATCAACCTCTTAACCTAGTTCTAGAAAAAACATTCAAAAGTGAAGAGCCCTCACCAAACTACTTAAGTTATCTATTAACAATTCTGCCCGTACTTTTGGTAGTCTTTTTACTCTATTTTGTCTTCTCAAGACAGATGAAAGGCATTGGTGGTTCAACAATGACTTTTGGTAAGTCACCAGCCAAACTTTTAAATAAAGGCTCCAACAAAATCACTTTCAAGGATGTTGCTGGGATCGATGAGGCAAAAGAAGAGCTCGAGGAAATTGTGGACTTCTTGAAAAATCCAGGCAAATTCACTGCTTTAGGTGCCCGTCTACCCAAAGGTGTCTTGTGTATTGGACCGCCAGGAACAGGAAAAACTCTTCTAGCAAAAGCGGTGGCAGGCGAAGCGGATCGCCCCTTCTTTTCCATCTCCGGTTCCGATTTTGTGGAAATGTTTGTTGGTGTCGGTGCAAGCCGTATTCGCGATATGTTTGAGCAAGCCAAGAAAAATGCTCCCTGCTTGATCTTCATCGATGAGATTGATGCTGTTGGGCGCCATCGCGGTGGTGGTTATGGCGGTGGACACGATGAACGCGAACAAACATTGAATCAACTGCTCGTAGAAATGGATGGTTTTGACACAAATGAAGGGGTCATCCTAATGGCAGCAACAAATAGACCTGATGTACTTGACAAAGCTCTCCTACGTCCTGGTCGTTTTGATCGCCGCGTTGTCATTGATTTACCTGATATCAAAGGTCGCTTTGAAATCTTACAGGTCCACGCTAAGAAAATTAAATTAGATCCCAGTGTTGACCTAATGCTTATTGCACGCGCTACGCCAGGATCTTCAGGCGCAGACTTAATGAATATGCTCAATGAAGCTGCTCTCCTTGCCGCACGTCGAGGACGCTCCTTAGTCTCTTCACAAGATGCTCTTGAAGCAACTGACAAGGTTCTTTATGGTAAAGAACGGCGCAGCATGGAATTAGGAGAGGTTGAAAAACGCTCAACAGCCTACCATGAATCGGGACATGCAGTAGTTGGACTTATTGTAAAAAAATCAGATCCCGTCAATAAAGTAACCATCATCCCTCGTGGACTATCTCTTGGAGCAACTCACTTTCTTCCTGAAAAAAATAAGGTGGGCTACTGGCGTGAAGAGCTTTATGATCGCCTTGCCGTTGCTATGGGAGGACGTTGCGCAGAAGAGATATTCCTCAATGACATGTCGAGTGGGGCTTCTAACGATATTCAACGAGCAACTCATATGGCAACAAGTATGGTATGCGAATGGGGCATGAGTGAATTGATGGGAGTTGTTGCTTATGAATCTGGTTCATCGAACGGACAATATGTCGGTTTTGGTTCGAATGAAAAGAATTATTCAGAAGAAACAGCTCACCGCATTGATGAAGAAGTGCACCGAATCCTCACAGAGGCCTACACGCGCGCTAAAAACATTATTTTAGAACATCGTCAACAAGTTGAGCAAATGACAGCTATGTTGATGGAGTTTGAAACATTAGATGCTCAAGACGTGCGTAAGATCATGGATGGCACCTTTACTGCTGAGGAAAAACGGGCTTCTTTAAAAATCCAGGAAGAGGCACATAAGAAAGAGGTTGCAAGCGCAGCAACAACTTTAGCAGCCTCATCTACTACAACGCCCCCTCCTGCAGCGGCGCCACAACAGCCTTTCTCAGATCAGCCCAAGTGATTGCAAAGGCTCAAAATCTCTTAAGACAAATTGACTGGAGGATGATTCCCATCATCCTCTCCCTTATGATTTTGAGCCTGATTGTTATTTCATCTGCCGAAAGCTACATTTTTGATACCGATGATTTTTTTACAACGCGCGTATTAGGTCAACTGCGTTGGTTTGCACTTGGAACCCTTGTCTTTCTTGGAATGACATTATGTAACTATAATGCCCTTCGAGAATGGACTTGGGTCCTCTATCTCGTACTGATCCTAGCTCTCATTGGCCTTTTTTTCACCGAAAGCACAAAAAATGTTCAGCGTTGGTATCGCATCCCAGCATTAGGCTTAGCACTACAGCCCTCTGAATTTGCTAAACTCATTGTTGTATTCACTTTAAGCTGGTGGCTCGATCGTCAACGTGGAAGAGAATCGAAAAGTTGGACCACTGCATGGGTCGCCATCGGCATTGTGGCTCTCCCTTTTCTGCTGATATTTAAG
This sequence comes from uncultured bacterium, assembly GCA_964596685.1. Taxonomy (GTDB): domain Bacteria; phylum Chlamydiota; class Chlamydiia; order Chlamydiales; family VFKH01; genus CAZQVA01. Next base: position 48,005 of record CAZQVA010000001.1, read on the forward strand.
CAGCCAGATCTTGGCACAGCGATGCTCCTTTACCCCATCACTTTGGCCCTTTTTTATTTTGGGGATATACGGCCCTCTGTTATTAAAGCAATGACATGGATGGGCCTTCTTCTCATAGCCCTCGTTAGCCTTTTTTTTCTTCATATTGTCGACCATGAAGAATGGCAACCAATTGCTACAAAAATCCTTAAAGAATACCAATATGAACGTCTCAATCCAGATACACACCATCAAAAAGCCTCAATGACAGCCATTGGAGTTGGTGGCGTTTTGGGAAGTGGCTGGAAACAAGGGATCTTTATGGGCCGAGGATGGCTACCAGAAGCTCATACAGACTCTATCTTTTCCTCTTTAGGAGAGGACTTTGGCTTTATCGGCATGGGGCTTTTGTTACTTCTTTTCTTTCTACTGCTTTATTTTTCTTTTCAAGTCAGCGCTTCGGCAAAAGATCATTATGGATCCTTACTTGCTGCGGGCATTGCTATCTATCTAGCTTCGCATGTGTTCATCAATATCGCAATGATGTGTGGCTTATGGCCTATTACTGGAGTGCCTCTACCATTAATGAGCTATGGAGGATCCTCCGTACTTGTCACAATGGCTGCTTTAGGCGTCCTTCAAAGCATTTACTGCCGTAGATTTATGTATAACTCCCACTAAAATCTAGTTCTACTGTCAGGAAATAAAAATATCATCTATGCTAATACGCGAAATCGATTTCAAGTTGAGCTCACGTTAATACTATGTATATTGTACTTGTGACATGCATTTGTCTGCTTTTTACCTCCTGCGGATACCACTTGGGATCTGGCGCCACACTCACACCGTGTAAAACAATCTCTATTCCTTATGTAAAAAATGATATTGAGGGACAGTTTACTGATTTATTGATTCAGCAAATCAGCATTAACGGGGTTGCACGCTATGTATCTTCGCAAGGACAATATTGCTTAAAAGTGTGTTTAGAAAGCGAAAATGACACATCTGTTGGTTATCGCTATGCTGACAATAGCACAGGGCTTATCCACCGCGTGGTAGCCAGCGAAAATCGCATTTCAATTGTTGCTCACGTCACATTAGTCGATGGACGCACAGGATGCACTGTACTTGGCCCAGTGGATATTCCAGCTGATCTTTGTTACGATTTTGAACCTGAATCAGATTTACAAACCTCTACGCAATTCTCAGCGGGACAATTAAACGCTAAACCTCTCGCAACAAATGCCGCGCGAATTGCTCTATATCGACGTCTTGCACAAAAAATTGCTGAATTTTTAGAACGTTTTTAACTGGACTTTAGACCCAGATAGAGCAGTTTGAGTGTTTTAAAAAATGTGAGTTCGATTTTAAATCGGCCTTTGGTGTGTGTAAACATGCGTCAGTATTTTAAAGATCATATCGAAAAGAATGGCCAAAGCCGTGGTTAAGATGCGATCTTTGAAAGATGACCGTGTTGGCATATACCAAAGAATGATTTAAAGTCGAACTCACGTTTAAAAACGTTCTCTCATTGCGCTTTTTCCTCAGCAATGGCAAGATCATCCTTGAAGTCTATTGCTGGACTTCTTTCAAAATTATCCAGATTGTAGACAATTTTGCAAAAGGCTCTAAAGGAATCTGCCCGCATGCGTTTTTTAGCATCTCCAGATCAATTACCTATCATTCTAAACTATCTAAGGGAGCAGTTACATACTACACCTGAAATTGACAAAGAGATTCTGGAATTTACTCTTGCTACTGAAGAGGCTCTTGCAAATATCATTGCATATGCCTATCCTAAAAACGTGCCAGGAGCTGTAGAGATCACTATCGACAAACAACCATCTTCATATGCTGTAACCCTAAAAGATTGGGGACAACCATTTAATCCTAATATTGCCTACCATCCTCCAAAAAACACCTCTATAGAGGAGTTGCCCATTGGCGGGTTAGGTATGCACCTCATGCACAAATGTGCTGATGAAGTCGAATATAAGCGCGTTGCAGATGCTAATGAATTGACCTTGCGCAAGTACTTACCTGTCACTGTATAATGCTTAATATGTACCGCTTTTCGCTTCTTCTCATTACTCTTAGTTTTTCAAATTATCTATTGCCATATGCCGTTAAATCGCCTCATGCTATTGTCATGACCTCTAAAGGAACCATTCTCTTTGAAAAGCGAGCTGATGTAAGGACTTATCCTGCGAGCACCACAAAATTAGCCACAGCGCTAATTATTTATGATTGTTTTCCCGAATTACTACATCAAGATTGCATCGTTGCACAAGATGCGATTGGTTCCGTCACCTCAAGTGCGAAAAAAAAAGCACATTACCATTACCCTGCCTACTGGATTGAAGTGGGATCTAGTCATATTGGCCTAAAAAAGGATGAGATTCTTCCAGCCAAAAGCCTGATGGAAGGCATGTTAATTGCCTCTGGCAATGATGCCGCTAATACCCTTGCATATGCAGCCAGTGGTTCCATTGAAGAATTTATGAAAGTCATGGATCGCCATTTAAGAAAGATTGGTTGTACAAAAACATCTTTTAAAAATCCCCATGGGTTACATCATCCAGAGCATATGACAACAGCGAAGGATTTAGCAAAAATTGCTGTTGCATCACTCAAACATCCCGCGCTTTGCTCTATCGTTAAAAAGGACCTGTTTAATCGTCCCAAAACGAATAAGCAGCCAGCAGCACGTTTTGCACAAACCAATCGTCTTCTTCGTAAAGGGAAATACCATTATTCGCAAGCGATTGGCCTAAAAACAGGAATGACGAGTGATGCAGGACGCGCCCTTATTGCTGCGGCAAAAAAAGATGACCGCACAATTGTAGCTGTTGTTTTAGGCGCTGATAGCACTGAAACACTTTATGGAGACGTTATAAGTCTCTTCGAAGAAGCTTTTAGTGAAAAGAAAATTACAGAAGTGTTGCAATTTCCTGAACAAAAAAAATGGATTGAAGGGGCCAAAGGACCACTTATTGCCACTGTGTGTGAATGTCCCTCTCTTTCATATTACCCTTCAGAACCTATAAATCATTCTTACGAAGTGATCTGGAACGAAAACTTAACTCCACAAATCAGAGAAGGGACTCAAGTTGGCTACATCAATTTAAATATTGAAGAAGAAAAACACATACTACCTCTGTTATCCACTCAAGCAACTGAAGCAACGTGGCAATATATATGGACAAAGAAATGGGAGGAATTCAAAAGTAAACGGGCGTTTTGGGCGGTACTTGCTAGTATTGTTCTTTTAGTGAGTTTGAGTGTTTTTATGCATTTTGCACGGACAAAATCTTAAACAATTCCACAAGCTCAACCCATGTCAATTCCTCCGGACGCGCAGTCGCGGCCAGGTTCATTTGTATGAGAGCTTCTTCAATGCTCCTTGGTTGCCACAATTCAGCAAGACTTTTCTTCAGCATTTTTCTGCGCTGTTGAAAAGCGCGGCGTGTCATCACAAAAAACGCTTCTTCTTCACTACTTGAAAGCATTCTTACGGCACGAGGTGTTAATAAAACAACGGCAGAGTCCACTTTAGGAGCTGGATAAAAACAGTTACGCGATACTTTGAATCCATACTGAACATCACAGTGATATTGCAAAAAGACACTAAGTGATGAGTAATCTTCCTCTCTGCCTTTAGCCACCATTCTTCTCGCCACTTCTTCTTGTACCATCACCGTAATCGATTCAAAAAGATGCAAATCCTTCAAACACCACGCTAAAATAGGAGTTGTCAAATGATAGGGCAAGTTGGCAACCAGTTTTATCTGTGCAATACCATGCAACTTAAAAGCACCTTGCAGATCAAATGTGCGAATATCTTCGAGATGTACGAAAAGCCGCCCATTTTGGAGACGTTCCAAAGCAGAAACAAATAGCGGATCCTTGTCTACAGCAATTACTGAAGCTCCCTTGAGCAACAGCTGCTCAGTAAGTGCACCAGGACCTGGCCCGATCTCTAACACCCAATCATTGGATTTAACACCTGCTAAAAATAGAATTTTATCCAATATGTTGCGATCGATGAGAAAGTTTTGCGACAAACTTTTTTGCGCACTGGCTCCCAAATTTGCAAGTAAGGCTTTGAGCTCGGTGGGACGATATGTCACGATGGGATTACCAATTGAAATGGTTCAAAACCTTGAGGAATCATCTTTTTAAAATAAGTTTCATCAAGTTTTGCACGCATGCGCAGTTTACTAATATAAGCCGCCATTTCCTCTGCAACCGCCTTTTCGAGTAGCTCATTGCGAATAGCCGATTCCACTTCTCTCAAAGGAACAACGCTCCTAGGCGTATGTTTTTCAAGAATAAAAATGCGATAGGCCATTACTTTAGTCGATCCCTTTGTTTGCTGGGGCACTGGTTCAGAAAAACTTCCCTCCTGAAGTGTCAATAAAACAGTTTTATGCGCTTTTGAAAGCTCTTTTGCATCGCGTTGAAAGAGCTCAGAGACTTGCACTGTCGCCCCTTTAGGAAGAGCATCCTGCCCCTGATAGGCACTTTCAATTTCCTCAGCAGTTAACCCCTTTTTCAAGGCTTCAGTTGTTTCATTACAAATCCACAGAGCATCCAAAGGGCTTGTCGCTTTAATACTAATGACGCGATAACTCCACGTTTCTTCAATTGGGTGCGTTTTAGCATATTCTTCATAGGATTCGCGGATCTCTTTAGGTCCGACGCTGGCTAAGGCGGGCGCATAAGCCATCATCTGTGTCATGCGTTGAATGATAATTTCTCTCTCTACCATCGCTGCAATTTCTTCATAGCTAGCACCAATTTGCGCAATTGTACCTACCACATCTGGGCCAAGGGTCTCTTCAATTTCCTGACGCACATCACCTTCAGTCACTTCAATTTTTAGATCTTTAGAAGAGGATAAAATTAATTCTCCATCCACCAACTCATCTAAAACACGCTTCCAATGCAACTGATAAAACTGGAAACGTGCTTCAAGTACATCTTTGTACTGGGGAAATTGACGATAAAAGACGAGATCTAATTTTTTTAGCAAATCAACTACCGTGATCACGCGACCGTTGACCTTTGCAAGGATACGATTGTGCACGACAATTTGAGGTTCATCTGCCCCTGTACGGCGCGCAGCCTCTACTGACATTGGCAAAATTGTAAGGAGTATCCCTAACAAATAGAAAAAATTATTCTTTTTGAAACACCACGCCATAAAAACCGTCCATTGCCAACGATTGCGCCCCTTCTGAATGAGGCCATGATTGAAATTCTTGCTCCACCATTCTAACACCAAACTCTCTTTGAAAGAAAGCAGCTTGCATCTGGTTTTCCTCTTGAAAGAGACTACATGTTGCATAAACAATAAAGCCTTGTCGTTTAAGATAAAGGAGAGCTTCTTGAAAAACAGCTCTTTGCTGAATGATTAGCCGGTTGAGCATCTCTTTTGACCATCTCCATTTTGCATCAGGACTGCGTCGCCATGTACCAGACCCAGTACAGGGTGCATCTACTAACACCCAATCCATAGAGTTATACCAGCTATTGTTTCGCCCAAAATGTGCATTAGTAATCCCAGCGCGCTGAAGGCGTTTTGCCGCTTCTTTAAGCACATACGGGCGTGAGTCGTGAAGAAATAAAGATCCTTGATTTTTCATACGCGCTCCCATAGCCAGGCTTTTACCTCCTGAGCCTGCACAATAATCCAATACGCGGTCAGTGGACTGAGGACGAACAAGTTCAGCGAGTAACTGGCTACCTTCGTCTTGAATTTCAAAAAGGCCCTCTTTGAATTCCTGCATTCCATGAAGGTTTCGACGCGCCATCACATGCAGAGCCGTTGGTGAATATTTTCCTGCCTGTACAGGAAAATGCGCACCTAATTGAGTCAATAGTTGATCGCGCGTAATCTTTAAAGTATTCGCACGCAAAGTTGTTGGTGCCCGCTCATACATCGCTAAACAAAGACTTTGAAGTGCCTCATGTGGCATCCACTGCAATAGGTCAAAAGCTTCTTGCGGTAAACTTGCCTCAAAAGGAACCTGTTGCAGGTCAAGATTATTCCAATTTTCCACAGCTGCTGCGGGCCCCTGATCTTTCAATAATCGTTTGTAACGCATGAGAGCATAGAGCGTATCACTAATCCATAAGCGGTCTTTCGAACCGATGGCGTGGTGAGCGCGGAAATAATGCTGTATAAAAAGGTCAAGAGGATGCGCCTGCTGTTCAAAAGCCTCTAATATTTTGATTAAATGATAATGGCGGAATGATGAAGAAGGTGGCACAGCAATAATTATCGCATCTTTGCCAAGAAATCACAACAATTCTTGCACTCTTTAGTCTCTTACTGCATATAATTGGCCCATGTCTTGGATTTTATCAATTGTGGAAATTGCCATCATTGCCATGATGGTAAACTATTTGCTGGCGTTTTTCTGGAACACACGCGCTATGGATCTAATTTTTGGATTCTTGGCGTTCCTGCTTATTTTTCTTTTTGCCAATTGGTTACATCTACCTGTCCTTCAAAAGATCATGTTAAACGTGGTCAATGTTCTCGTCTTAGCAATCTTTATTATTTTCCAACCTGAAATACGCATGGCTCTTTCTAAATTGAGCTTAAAGGGAAAAAAATATAGAGAGCTCAATGAATTAGACAGCTTTATTGAAATGCTATCGATTTCGACTTACCATTTTGCACAGAAACATATTGGCGCTCTCATTGCACTGGAAAATCAAGATAGCCTCGATGAATATGCAGGGCATGGTGTGAGCCTTAATGCTAATTTATCATGCGAACTTTTGGAATCCATTTTTGAGACAACAACTCCTTTGCACGATGGCGGAGTTATTATTCGCGGAATGTCAATCGCGTATGCAGCTGCCATTTTCCCCCTTGCCGATGATAGCACTCAATTAACGCGCACAATGGGAACACGCCATCGAGCTGCACTGGGTTTAAGTCAAAAATGTGATGCTGTCATCATCGTCGTCTCTGAGGAAACTGGGCTCGTTTCAATCGCGCGGGAAGGCATTTTAACCAAAGGGATCAAACAGGATCGCTTTAAAGCTATCCTCAAAACCCTATTTATTGCAGACAAAGAATCCTCGTTTTTTAAGGTGCGTCAATGGGCACAAAAGTAGCGCCACTGCCAGTGTGGCATCGTTTATGGCATCTTATTATTGATAATTGGCAACGCAAGCTTGTTGCTCTCTTTTCAGCCACCATCATTTGGATGCTTGTCAATCACTCCTTAACTGTTGTGCGCACAATTGAAGGTATTCCTGTTAAAGTGATTAATTTGCCTAGTGACAAAACAATCGAGGGACTTCTTCCATCTGGTTTTTTGAATAAAAAGATGACGCTCACTTTGGGGGGCGATAAAGAAGTCATTGATAATTTAGAACCCAGCGATCTTCTCATCATTGTCAATGCTCAAGATAAAGGAGACCAGTGGGTTGCACACGTTACCAAGAAGTCTCTTGTAAGTTTAAATCCTGAAATCGATCTTTCTCATTCTATTTCGGATGTAGCCCCTAACGAGCTGATTATTCAACTTACCCCTCTTGTCACTTATAAAATTCCTATCTACCTTGTAACGCCGACGGGCAATCCACCCAACGGTTATCAGTTCATTGAAATAGCCCCTAAAACCCTATACCAGACAATTTCTGGAGCTGAAAAACCTCTTAAAGCACTTCAAGCAAAGGGCATCAAACTCACCTTTGATTTGAACAAAGTGTCTCTAGAAGAACTAAACTCCCTACCTGCCGAAGATGACGCAGTAAAATTCTATATCCCTAAGAGCTGGAAATATGTCACGATTCCTTTCTTGAACAATGCTGTGCAAGAAATCAACGACCCCCAGGCTGCACTTCTGCATATGATGTTTTTAAAACTTCCCGAACCTGATCAAGCTATGGCACATAGCCGGGTACTACAGTAAACTTCCTTCGAAATTACCTTTGTTGCTAAAATTGACCATCAAAGATCATTTCGAAAGAAGTCTAGTAATGCCCGCCTACCGTTTTTTTACCTCAAGTCCTCTTCAACCAAAACAGCCCATTGCAATTGATGAAGAGGAATCTCATCATATCCGCGTCATGCGGCTAAAAGATGGTGATCCAGTCGAGGTCATCGACGGAATGGGCCGTTGTGCCTGCGGCCCCCTTCTAACAAAGGGTAAAAGGCACTTCCTATATGCAGAAGATGTTGTTTTCAATCCTCCTGCTCCCCCATTTACCATCTATCAGGCCATCTGTCAAATGCATCACCTAGAATGGGTAGCTGAAAAAGGGGTTGAACTAGGGATGACTCAATTATTAATTTTTGCCGCAGAGCACAGTCCAAAAACACTGCTTGCTCCTTCGCAACTTAAACGCCTTAAAACACTCTCAATTGCGGCTCTCAAACAATCAGGTCATCTTTATTTACCCTGCATTGAAATGATTTCTCCCCTCCTTGAATGGAAAAATCTACCTCCGCATCTTTTTTTTGGCGATTTTGATGCATCCTATGCAGCTATTTCTGCTTGGAAAGAATGTGCTGGATTTATTACAGGCCCAGAAAGGGGTTTGACGAATGAAGAAAGAGTCCATCTGCGACATCTCCATGCACAGGGCGTATGCCTTCACCGCAATACCCTGCGCACAGAGACAGCAAGCATTTGCGCATTAACGTATCATTTTTTTGCGCGTGAGCACAGCGCCCCATAAGGCAATAGCTAGGGCAGAAAACGCCAAAAATCCAGCAGGCATCCAGTGGCCTGTTTTCCAGACGCGAAAAAGAAAAAATGCGCCCAAAAGGATCATCAAGTAGGTCGCAGCTAAAGCAGCTCCCTTGCGTTGCATCAACACAAGAACTCCACTGATAACCACAAGAAGAGCAGATAAAGAGGCAGCAATCAATGATACGGTGCTATGCGCAACCAGATAGCCTAAAAGACCTCCTGAAAGCAATAAGATGCTAAAGGCAAAGAGCACAAGAGCAAAAGGTTTATACATTTAATAACTCTCCAAAAAAAAGGTTCACGAAAGTATACCCATACTACCTGAAGAAATGGTATATCATGCACTTTTTTTACTTTGTGCTTTACTAAAAATGATGCTATATTGGAAAAATAGTTCACAAGGCCCACTTGAAGGCCCTAAGCTAAAAGGCACGACTGGATGAAATCTCCCATCCCCTACATTGTTCTGTATTGCGTGTTACCCCTGGCGCTACTTGCTCAAAACACTTCAACAGCACCAACCTCTCAAAATTTACCTGCACAGGCAGCTCCTTCAACACAAATGAGTAGTGTTGAACAGAATAAAGGGTATTTGATCAATTTCACCAATGTAAGCCTACTTGAATACATTCGTTTTGTCGGAAGAATTTCCAATCAAAACTTTCTCTTTCAGGAAGCTGAACTGATCCCCTACAACGTCACTATTGTCTCAGAGGAACCTACCTCTTTAGAAGACATTATGGCGACCCTTTTGCAAGTCCTAAGAATGTATGGTTTTACATTAGTCGAGCAAGGCAATGAGGTCTTAATTACCCGCAATCCTGATGTGAATCGCATAGGACAGATCGTCACCAACCAAAATCCAGGGGGACAGGGCCCCATTATCACGCGCGTAATTGCTTTAACCTATATCTCTCCTGAAAAAGCAAAATCCCTTATTCAGCCTCTACTATCTAGTCAAGCCCTTGTACAAGCTGTTCCTGAAACGAATCACCTTATTCTTACTGATTTAAATGCAAACGTTGAAAAGGTTCAAACATTGCTCAAGAGCATTGATTCGCCTAATTCTTCTATTGAAATTGCTTACTTTATTCCCCAAAACACTGCTTCCAGTGCTATACAGCCCATTGCACAAAATATTCTTGCCCCAATTGCTGCAGACACCAATACAAAGTTTACCATTGTAGAACAACCGGCAACTAATACCATTTTCATCATCTCTTCTGCAGACCTTATCCATAGAGCACTTGAACTACTGCAAACTTTAGATCGCCCTGGATATGGTCTAGATGCGGCCGGAGGCTCTGTTGCTGTTGTTACTTACAATGCGCGCTATGCCTCGCCAACAGCCTTGATACCACTTGCAGAGCGTATTCTTTCTCCAATTGCCGCTTCAGAAAATGTCCCTTTCACGATGGTGCAACAAGCCTCTACCCGTTTAATCTTTATCACCTCCACTCCAAGCTTTAATAAGCGCGCGCTGGAAGTGCTTAATGTATTAGACCAACCAGAAGTCATTGCAGACACGGCATTTGGGCATGATTTACCCTCTTCCTCCATGGAAAATACCAATTTTTACGTCTATAAATTACAGTACCAAAACGGCCGAGATATCAAAGAGCAGTTACATTCCATTGGATCTAATGGTTCAGGGGATAGTGGAGGAATCGCTCAAGTCGTATTTAATGCGGATCTGCTGGCGACTGTTCAAAATGCTGTTTGGATACAATCCACAAACTCACTTCTCTTTTTTGGACCTGAAACAGCCCTCGCAAAAATACGCGCCTTGATGCCTCAAATTGACATCATGTGCCGCCAGGTATACATCGAAGTATTGGTGATAGAAACCTCCTTAGCCAACTCCCTCGATTTCGGCGTGCAATGGGGCTTTCAAGCAACTAGCAGCAATGGTTTTAATGTCAGTACGGGGCTTTTTGCCCCTCCAACACTCGTGCCCAACGGCACGGCGGTTCTCAATACGTTCCTTCCTCAATTCCAAACACCTCCCACAGTAGGAACTACAACTTCTCCCGACCTTCCCATGGGGGCTGGATTTAACTTGGGAAGTGTAGGCAAATTTATTACTCACGGTGGGCGCCTATTTGGATCTATTGGAGCCTTACTGACCGCTCTACAAGCAGAAGTAAACACTAAAGTGATCATGAATCCCAAGATCATTGCTCAAGATAACTCAACGGCAAAGGTGTTCATCGGTCAAAATATCCCCTACACGACAACAAACGTTTCGATTCAGGCAGCCAATACAAGTACTGGTTTTACGCTAGATTATCGCGATGTCGGCGTCTCTTTACAGGTCACACCAACATTGGGCATGAGCGATATGGTCAACCTGCAACTCGAACAGCTCATCACATTCGTCAGTAGCACACAAACAATCAACGGATACCCTGTTCCGACAACAGCAAAATTGGAAACTACGACACAGGTTAACGTACCCGATGGCTACTTTCTCGTTATCAGCGGGATGATTCGCAACGAAAGAATTTATGCCAAAAGCGGCATTCCTTGTCTCGGGTGGATGCCATGCATTGGTGCCGCCTTTAGCGAACAAGTCAACCATAATACGAAAACAAATACGATTATCTTCCTCCATCCCCGCCTGATCGATACACCTTCTCGCATGAGCTGCATTACTGATCAGGAAGGCACTGAGTTCAACTGGAATTCGCGACCCGAAACCTGCTGGCCCTATCATCCGCCTAATAATCCTTACTTTAAGGATTTTAGTCCTGTATGCCCAAATGGAGGACCCCAAGGATGTGAACCTCCATGCTATACCTTCCATTAAACTTCTTACGCCGTTATTTTTTGCTGGCTCGATCGCGGGAGCTTTTTCTTCGGCCTAAAACCAATTCTTCAGGTGAAATGGGTATAACATCGAAGTGGGGTTTAGAAAACAACCTATTGAAAAAGTCTCTGCACTTTTTTGTAATCGCCACTCTATTACTTGCTTTTTGTAATAGCTGCACTCCCGGCCCAGCTATCTGTCGCAAACCACACCTTAATCCTGAGTGCTATCAAGGCCCGATGCCATTTTCTCGCTCCCCTTTTCCTCCGTTTTCTCCTGAAGAGCGCAAAGAGGAATGGGCCAAGGAACTCATTATCGGAGAGCATTTTGCGGCATCTTGCGACTATTACAGGGCATTAACTGCATTTAAACGCGCCTTAATCCTTATGCCTTGTGACTCTTCGCGCCGTTTACAAGCCGAATATGAGGAAATTTTATGCTACTATTTGGCAGAGAAGTACGCCGATGTCATCGATACATTTAATAAAAGTCATCTCAGTAGTGTAACTATGGAATTTTGCGCCTTTCGGGACATGCTGATTCTTTTATTTGAAAGTTCTTTACGCCTCAATGACAAGATGACTAGTTGCGCAATCCGTCAATTCATTGCTGAGAAAGATCCTAAGCTTGCCGAAAAATTAGGTATTGCAGAAAAGATTATTGTAGGGGATTTACAGGAGGCAAGCCACATGCCAGGTGCCCCACCTTACTTTGCGTGTTTGGCTGAAGAGTTTCAAAAAAAACACAAGTCGATCCAGACCGCCCAAACTCTTAGTATGGTACTTCCCGGCGCAGGATTTTGGTATGCTGGTCAACCCAACGCTGCTATCACGGCATTTATCCTAAATGGCTTATTTATCGCCGCAGCTTATCAGTGTTTTAATAGGGGATACACAGCAGCAGGAGTAATCTTAACGAGTTTAGAAATTGGCTGGTATACTGGAGGGATTCATGGAGCTGGTCAAGCAGCTTCGGATTACAATCAAGCACTATATCAGAAATATGCTGGGAAAGCGATGCAGCAAGGATGTATGTACCCGTTATTCCTCATGCATTACACTTTTTAATGAAATGAGAATGCCTTAAAAAGGTGAGTCCGATTTAAAACCGAACTCACACACAATGAAAGAGCTTTACTCTTTGGATGTTGGTAGCGTTTGAATCTTATCGCTGCCGTCTTCCTTTTCCGCCTTTTTTCTCTCTTCATCTGTAGCTGGATGCACTTCACTAATTGCCGCTTTTAACACTTCAATCTTAGAGCCATCATACATCTTTAAAATAACAGTAGGAGAGTCAGCTGAAACACGCACAATCGTTCCTACAATGCCCATAGCAGTCACGCGATCGCCTTTGGACATTTGACTGCGCATCGATTCCATTGTTTTTCTGCGCTTTTGTTCGGGGCGCCAGAAAATAAAATAGAAAAAAAGAATTGCAATGACAATCATCATTACTGTCTGCCAGTAGTTACCCTGTTCAGCAACAACTACTTGCTCTTCTTCCTGAGCCCACAATGCGGCTGTAGAAAGAAAGGTCATCGCTAGCAAATGCCATTTTTTCATTATTTTTACCTCAATTTAATAATCATGTAGTTTTATAAAAGGCTCTTACACTTCATTCCAGTGCAGGGGAATTATTTTTGCAATATCACGCATACCCTGCTGCAACATAAACACTCGATCAACACCTACAGCAACCCCACAACAATCAGGGATTCCTTTTTCTAATGCAACAAGAAAATAATTATCGATAGGAAGCGGTTGTTTGCCCATTTTCTGTCGCTCAAGATTCGTCTCTATAAAGCGCTCGTGTAATTCGAGGGAGCTTCCTGATTCATGGTATCCATTAGCCAACTCCACACCCTTATAAAAAACTTCAAAACGTTCAGCAATAGCGAACTCCTCTTCAAGAGCTATTTTAGCTAAAGCAGCTTGAGATGCTGGAAAATGGGTAAGTACAACACATTCTATTTTTTCAAGAGCTGGCTGCACGACAAGGGCCAAAATTAAATTCAATAACGCATCGCGCCCTTCATGCACAATCGTTGGATACGCTATAATCCCTTTCTTCTGAATCAGGGCGAGCAAGTCTCCATCTGATGCATGTGCAATATCAATGCCTGCATAGGTGTGGAATGCCTCGCGATAGGTCATTTGCGTAACAGTAATATTCCCTAAAAAATAACGAATGAACTGGACAGTTTCATCGATCATTTCTTTAAAAGAAAAGCCAATGCGATACCATTCCGCCATTGTAAATTCAGGTTGATGCACAAAGGAACTTTCCTCATCGCGGAAAACATGCCCTAAAAAATATATATCGCCAACGCCCTCACTTAAAAGACGCTTCATGGCATATTCTGGAGAAGTGTGAAGAAAGGCAGTCTTCCCCATGCATCGAACTGTAATTGGGTCGATGTGCAAATCAACAGGGGCACCTCGACTCAATGCTAGAGGGTCGACTTCAAAAATACCCCGTTGTTCAAAAAATGCGCGTGCCTTTCTTAAGAGATGCGCGCGCTGTACGATCAGATCTCGCTTATTTATTGACGCGTCCAACATATTCATTCGTGCGTGTATCAAATCGCACAATTTCCTTTTCATCAATAAAGATTGGGACTTGGACCTTTGCTCCAGTACTTAAAACAGCAGCTTTCATTACGCGACCTGTTGTGTCACCACGAATACCTGGGGCAGTTTCAGCCACTTCTAACTCCATAAAAGTGGGTGGCTCCAAAGTAATCGGTTGCCCATTGTAAAAAATCACTGTGTAGAGTTCATCCTCTTTCAACCACTGCTTATTGTCTCCAATGGCTTCATTGGCAACTGTAACCTGTTCGAAAGTAGATTCATCCATAAGGACAGCACCATCAGCTTCAACATAGAGCAAACGCATACTTAACTCTTGTACATCAGACAAGTCAACTTTTTCACCGGATTTAAAAGTTCTCTCAATAACACGCTGTGTCATAAGATGCTTTAAACGTACTCGGTTAAATGGTTGTCCCTTACCTGGTTTGCAAAATTCATTTGTAACAATTGTGTAAGGCTGTCCATCAACCTCTATCTTTGCACCAATCTTAAATTCGTTTGTGCTGATTTGCTGAGCCATTGAAATTCCTTTGCAGTTCATGAGCCTAGTTACTCGACATTAGATTTTGTCTAAAGTCCAGTAGTTAGATTTATTTCAAACTTATCTTTTGTTTTTTCCATCAAAAGATAATGTCGAAAGAAGTCTATTAGAGATGCCGGCTAGATTCTAACTGAAATTGATGAAAAAAAGCTCGCAATTTTCTCTTCATTTAGCTAGTGTCGAAGCACAAATTTACAAGGTTTGGTTATGAAATATGTTACTCGCCTAATACCAGGTCTGGCACTTGGTCTAGCACTATCCGGCTCACTACTGTCAACTACTCCCCTTTCTGCAATCGCACCACGCAACCTCGCTGAAATATTTGCCGGCGTACGCCAAGATAAAATCGTGCTCAATTTAAGCGCCCTTAACGATGCAAGTGAACCCGTCACAGCCTCTTACACCAACAACAAGTTGCGCATGTGGGAAGGGGGAGTGCGTTTGACATGGGCACCTGATTGCCAATGGTGGATCCGCGCTACCGCTGACTATGCAAAAATTACTAGCGGCAATGCGATTTTTAATGAATTGCCTACCCTCGATACAGGACTAACAGTTACAGGTAAAGAAACTGGTCAAGCATATGATGGAAGTATCGGCTTTGGCTACCTCTTTGAATTGACCTGCAATTTTGGTGTTTCACCTTCTTTTTCTTGGGTTGGACACCGTCAACAAATTTATACCAATGATACTTTTATCGGCAGTACACCTACAGGCTACCGAAAAGTTACTGCGATGTGGGGAGGGCCATCTTTAGGCTTAGATCTAATCTATGAGTGCAATTGTTGGTATTTCGAAGCTGGTTACGCAGCGCAATTAAATTATTGCCGTCAACGCATTAATGCACCTAGTTCTAGTATTACTGATATCAGCGCACATACAAAATACAACTATGGAAGTCTTGTTCATCTAAGAGCGCAATGGCAGATGACCAGATGCCTGACTCTTGCCCTTCAGGCCGATTATGAATTTGTTTCAGGTTCAAATAGTGGCACAGTATGGCCTGATGCTGTGACTGATGTCTATAGCAACGCCGCTGTGACTAAAACTGAGTGGCAATCTGGAACGCTATCCTTATCATTAGGATATTTGTTCTAGAAAAATTTAGACATTTACATCAGAATGAGAGTTGAACTCACGTTTGAATAGACTTCCCGCAAAAGAAGTTTTATGTAAGGTACCAGGTCGCTTATGCGCAGTCAAATCTTTCAACTCTCTTATCAGGCCCTCCTGATCATCCTATTACTTTCAGGCCCCCCTGTGCTCATCAGTATGTTGATGGGATTGCTGGTAGCTGTCTTTCAAGCCGCAACACAAATTCAAGAACAGACCGTTTCATTTGTTGTCAAACTAGTCACAGTGATCTTTACCTTATTTCTCATGGGCGGGTGGCTCGGCCAGGTGATCATCCAGTATGCTTCCAACATTTTCACTAATTTTTACATCTGGCAGCGACAATGAGACTTCTTTCGAAATTATCTTGCACGCCGATTGAATAGGACGAATGGACCCATTTATAGCATTTTTTGGAGCAAACCCTGAAAAGCTCTTTACTGTTTTCTTACTGGGACTCGCTCGCTTATTACCGATTATCGCTCTAACACCCTTTTTAGGGGCACAGGTGCTACCTACTCCTGCAAAAATTGGACTTGGTATTGCTTTAAGCTGTCTTCTGTTTCCCCTCTTCTTTCATCAAACTGAAACTGCTGTACTAGGCTGGAACACTCTTTTTCTTCTTTGTTTCCTTAAGGAATTACTTGTCGGAGCGATTATTGGTTTTTTAGCTGCAGTCCCCTTTTATATCTGTCAAATGGCAGGCATCGTGATCGACAACCAGCGTGGATCTGCGAATATGACGGGGCAGGATATGATCACAAGCTCTCAATCCTCCATGATAGGGATTCTTCTTAACTTTCTCGCCATTGTGATCTTTTTTCATATGGATGGCCCCTTTGTCTTTTTAGATGCTGTCACCAAATCCTACCATCTCCTTCCTATTGATCAGATGATTCCTTCCGCTTTTTTTCGCGATCCCGGATTCTGGGGCACCATCATTGGCCTGCTGCATCACATTGCAGCGATCTCCACACAACTAGCCGCCCCTGTTTTATTAACGATCTTGATGACAAACACCTTTCTTGGTATTGTCAACCGCCTGGCCCCTCAAGTACAAATTTCCTTTCTAGGACAAGGTCTTTCTGCATTTTTTGCCGATTTCATCCTGCTTTTAGCCTGGTTTTTTATACTGCCTCAAATCGGCAAAATCTGTATGACGTGGATGATTGAACTGACCAACTTAGTGGACCATATCTAATGGAAAGAACTCTCCTGTTAAAGCCAAATGAAACGGTTGTTCACTCTATCCTCTATTCATTTTGCCTCTTCATCGTGACCATTGTCCTCCTGACCTCCTCGTTTGATAGCATCGGCGGTATTAGTTCTGGAGTTGGCAACATTCGCATCAGTTTATTATTGATCCCCATTCTCGGGCTACTCATGCTCTTTATGGTCTTTCAACAGCCATTGATTATCCCCAAAGCCTTTGGAAGAATTTGTCTATGGACCCTGATGAATGCAGTATTTCTCTCTAATATCGATTTTCATCCAAGAGCCATCTCTTTTGTCCTGTGGCTCTCTCTTTATGTATTAGGTATCTTTCTCTTCACTAACTTATTCAACACGAAAGAAAAACTGATCCAAATTTGCCGCATCCACTACTGTTGCTTTGTAACGCTCGCGGCATGGGGGCTCTTTACACTACTTGCTGCATTGATGGGATTATTTTTACCCGGTGTCGCCCCTATTGGAGGCATGTATCGCTTTTGTGCCTTCTGCTATGAGCCCTCTTTTTACTCTGTCTATTTAGTGACGGGGTGGACCATGGGGCTTTTTTTTGTTTCACGCCCTCAATATGCGCTTTTTACCCCCTCCTTTACCCGTATTTCTTTTACCCTGATCTCGCTCGCTATGATCTTATGTCATGCGCGCTCAGGCTATGTGATGATGCTTTTAATCCTCTGCACCCTACCGTTGCTCTTACCGAAAACGGAATTTTTTGTCGCCACGAGAAAACTCATTAAAAAATGGCTAAAAATCTTTCTCACATTTCTTATCGGCATGGTCCTCATATTTTCCTCTGGAACCGTATTCCAAGGCATAGGAGTAGCAGGCGCATCGGCAAGCTCTGTCGACCAAAGATGGTTGGATATGACCATCTTATGGGATATGCTCAGTGAAAACCCACTATCCGGGTATAGTTTGGGCGGTATTTCCCTAGAACTTACAAGACGCCAACACAAAGACATGAATGACCCACAAGTGGTCCGCCACCATCAAGGAGTCAATGTCACCTTAGAGATTATTTGCGCGACCGGCATTATCGGAACCTTGGTGTTCTTTTGGTATTTGTTTCATTTCTTGCCGCGCAGAAAAGATCTGGAATCCGAGGAAATTACCCACTTTTTACTCTTTGCCAATAGCGCCGCCTTAATTGCGCAATTCGCTCAACTACAAGTTAGCCAAAATATCTTGAGAAACTATTTCTGGTGGCAATTAGCTATTGTCTCTGCGCTTTTTACTTATTGTGCACGGCACACTCTCGTGCAGCAGCCACAAATTACAAAAAATGCCCGCCAAAGCAGATACCTCTGAAGCAGCGATAAAAGCCAAAATCACGTTTAAATGGCTTGCTTTAATACGCATGGGTTGTTATTTTCGCTAACGTACCGTCGATAATCAGCTCTAATTTGAGTCACTATGCAAGTTTTTCTGCGCTCTATTATTCTTCTTACTTTCCTGTCTTTTCTCCTTTCAGGATGTACGACCAACTTACCCTGCGGTGTCTGCACCTATGGATTAGATGAGTTTGTCCTCGACTCTCATCGCTTACGCGAAAATCACTATGAACCTTTCACACAAACATGCCACCCCCACTGCATGTCATTAGAAGAGATTGAAAGACGCCAAGACTGCATTTTAGAAGAGGACTCCCTCAAGATTTCCCTCTATTATAAAAAACGACCAGACATTAGCACCGCCATAGACACTTTTTCAGCAGCTGGCTTATACGAGGTCCAAGATGGCCTGGTTCACCTACCTGAACTGGCCCCTGTAGAAGTCGCCGGATTAACGATCGAGGAAGCTAGACAAAAGATCGAAACAGCTTACCGCACTAATTACAACACTGATGAATTGGAAGTATTCGCTACTTTAGAATTAGGGCATCGCCACCATGTCTATATTATCACGCGCTCTTCAATCATCTGCACCCCTGCGAAATGCGATATGCACCTTTTGGATATCTTATGTTTTGCAAAGATCAATTTTCTCGAGTATAACCTGCAAACTTCCTATGTGCTGCGCAATCATGCGATTCTTCCCGTTAACATTTATTCCCTCCTCTACCATGCAGATCTCTCTCAAAACATCCCCATGATGCCAGGCGACAAGGTGTTTATTGGGCTTACTTGCTTAGAGGATTCCGTTATTACTGTGCTCGGTGAAATCCGCTCTCCTGCAAACGTCCAGACAGCGGGCAAGCCTCTCTCTCTGCGCCAGGTACTCGGCTCAGTAGGAGGGATCCCCTTTACCGGAGACATGCGCTACATCCAGGTGATTCGCGGAGGGCTGCGTTGTCCAAAAATTTACGTCATTAACTGGAGAGAAACACTTCCTCTTTCTAACCAAAGTCTCTTATTATTCCCAGGCGATATGGTTTACGTTTCTGCAAAACCGATCACAGAGTGGAACCGCTTTATTGACCAACTCCTTCCCTGCTTTGGCAATGTTATTTATGCTGCCCAAGGGGTCAATACCCTACAAGGATGCTTTTAACTATGCGTAACGCCTTTATTTTACAGGATATCACCTCCCTCTTAGCTCAAAATTGGCGCAAAATATGTTTATGTGGCTTTTTAGGAGCTCTTTATTCTACGGCACAGTGGGAGCATCATACTCTAACATATACGGCTAAAGGTGGGTTTTTTACCACGGCATCAAGTAATTCCAGTACAAATGCCAACATCATCAAAGTACCTGTGCTCATGCCCTCTGACCCTCCTGTCATGCTTTCACGCTCCGTTTTAACGCGCGTAATTCGCGAGCTTGGCTTGCAGGCGCATATTTCTATCCCCCTCTCGGGAAAAGAGAAATGGAGTTACTTGTGGAGTGTTGAAAAACTACATAGTCGCGGAGGAAATTTTTTTAATAGCGATCAACAAATTATTCCTCCAAATACCTTCAAAACCCCTCCCTCTTCTCCTATCTCTGTCAGTCACATCAGTTATTTAGCTCCCTATGCCACGACATTTGAGGTTCATTTCCTCGACAATGAAAAATTTGAAGTATTCGATCAGAAAAAAAACGCGAAAGGGGTTTTTTCTGTCGATGAACGCCTTCTCATCGATGATGTTGCCTTTATCATTTCGCTTAAAGACCCTTTCTTACTAGGGGCGATGCAAGAAAAGACCTTTACCATACAATTTACCCCTGAAGATACTGTCTTTGAATCCTTGCGCAAAAATATCACCATCACTACCTCTCCTCTATCTCCTTTAGTGCTCGAAATCACTTATACATGCGATGATAAACACTTGGTTGCAAGTATTATCAACTATCTCATGAGTGAATATAGCACCTATCAGCAGCAAGAAAAAGAGTCGATCATTCACGACCAATTGCTCTACTTAAGCAAACGTCAAGATACGGCACAAAAAGAGTTTTCTCAAGCAATGATTCAACGCTGGGAGCCGACAAAGGAGCGTTTAAAAAATGCTCAGTTCATGCATCCAGAGCACGAAATTCAATTTTTCCATTCATATTATACACAGCAGCAGCAGCGAAAAATGCTTATCGAGTGGGAGTTTGACAATATCAAGACATTGCCTACAGAGGTGTTCTTTGCGAAAAACATTGCCAGTCGCACACCAAATGGCCAAAAATTAATCTCAGAACATCATCTTCTCTGTGTCGAAAAGGATGAGCTACTCCACTTATTGGCCACCCAACAGCTGCCCATTGATGATTCAGTCGCCCAATTATTCACCTCTAATGATGTCCCCTTCAAACAGACTCTGGAAACAGCTCGCTCAACTCATCAACAGCACATTAATAAACTGCATAAAATTGAAGACTCGCTCGTTCAACTTGAAATTGTTAAATCTACTTTAGCAAACCCCTCCCCAGGTGATATCCATATTTACCTCTCATTGCTTTCCCTTGTAGATGATCCGGTCAGTACCAGCAAACTAAGTGAAATGATTGAAATTATTGAGTTAATGGATGATCAGCGTGATAGCACAGCGAGAGACCATGCCAATGCACTGATTTCTCTTGAGCAGAAGAAAGCGTTTCTCCATAAAAATGTGCTCTATATTGAAGAAGCGATGCTGCGCGGCAAATCGCGCTGTTACTACCAACTACAAAAATCGCGAGAAGAACTTGTCCGCTTAATCTCGCAGCAGCTTGATAGAAATCATTCCTATATGGAACAGCAAATTGGCGAATACAAGAAGCACCTGCAGGATGAGCTTGCATGGATTGACTCACAGATTCAAACTCTTTCCGATGAGATTGCGACATTGCCTGAAGCACTTTACGGCACAGAATATTCACACATGGAAGTTGAACGCTATAAGAATTCAGTGATCACCCTTACTCGCTTAGTTGAGGAGAAAAACCTCTCGATTAACATGGAAAAAATTAAGTCCAGGCCACTGACAATCGCTGAACCACCCCTTCTCCCCGACCCTCCTCACCTACTCCTTAAGACCTTATTAGGTGCCTTATCTGGGATCTTAATATGTGCTCTGCTGATTCCCGGTGTACGCTGGGTAAAGGGCTGGCCTGTTAGTGTCAATGCACTGAAGGGACTTGGTTTACAAGTTGTAGGATCGTTTGCGAAGGGAAAAACCATTCGAATGGCCCACCGCTCAACCCTTCTTGCAACCCTTGAATTTCTCTCACATTCTAACGAAGAGAGACAAGTCGTCGTTACGCTTGGTTCTGGTGCTTCTGAATTTATGCAGCACCTGATTTATTTACTGATCGAAAAGGATCCACGAATTGGCATGATTTCTATTCACATCGATCCTCATGCAACTGAAGGATGGAGACTTGAACGTGTAAAAACGAATATGCACTATGCAGAATTTGATCTCGTTCTTCCAGAAGAAAAGGCCCTTAGCTTGCTGCAGTCGATCACTCTTCGCGAGGAGATTAAAAAGTTAGCGCATGATATTCAGTACCTCTTTTTAACTTCCCCCCTGCCCGCAAGCTCCCCTATATCCAAACATATTAGCCTACTGGGAAATAAGACAATTGCTCTTTTCACCGTTAATGAGCACCTTAAAGATTTAGAACCCTACTCTACTGATAAAGACAACACTATTTTTGTGATGATGGAAGATGGCGAGCTTTAATAGCCCGCCACTTTTCAATCATTTGTATCGCAAGGGGCGCTGCTTCGCGCCCATAATCGCCAAAGCGTAAATATACAATCACGACGATTTCTGGCTTACTTGTCAAAGGATCCCCTTCGAAACCTACTGCTCCGAAGCCTATATGCTTCACCATCTCCTTGCCATCACTTCCCAAATGAATTCTTTCAACAACTTCCGCTGTGCTTGTCTTGCCAATCACTTCACTCTGAAGTTGACGGTAGCTTTGCATAACAGGCGAATCCGCCGCAAAAGTACGAATTAATGAAGAACGCGCCGTACCCTTTTTACCAATAATTACTTGATGCAAGGCATCAATAAGATAATTGCGGATAGCATGTGGCATAAAGAGTTGATGTAATACTTCTTCTTGGCGAGAAGTCACAATCGGGTCACTCTCATCTCCCGACACAAAAAGCGATCCTAAACTTGGTTGCAGAACTTTTCCTCCATTCACAACAGCCGCTAACATGACAGCGCTTTGCAAGGGTGTAGAAACAAGAGTATGCTGACCAATAGAACAGGAATATAACCCTGTTTTATTTTTTGATAAGTCAGAAGGAATATTGCCAGCCAATTCTGCAGGCAAATCAATTCCTGTAACATGTCCAAACCCGAAATCATAAGCCGTTTTAGCTAATTCTTCAGGTGAAGAAATAACTTCTGCCGCCAGAAGAGCGAAATAAGGATTACTGGATGATTCCAATGCACCTGCTAAATCAATAAAGCCGATACCTGGGTGATCACTTCGAGGAATTCTCCCCCCTTTATAGTACTGAGGAATAGCTGAGCCATCTTGCCTAAAGCCAATATTCCAGGCGGTTTTTTTAGAATTAAGATGTACATCGTCCGTGAAAAGAAAAGGGTTTAACCCTTCTGTCATCGCCTTACCCGAAAGATACCTTTCCTTTAACGCGATATAAGCTGGAACGAGTTTAAACAAAGATCCAATTTGTGTTGACTGCCGACAGGCCCATGAACGACCATAACCAAGCCCTGTTTGAGGGTAAAAAGCAACAGCCAAATCTTGTAATGTAGCTTTCTGTTTGCCTAAAAATGGATAGTGCCCTTGCAAAGCAGATGTCATTTCATGAAATGAGCGAAAAGAGCTCAAGTATTCACATGTTTGTGCTAATGGCCAACTCATAACACGATTTTGGAGAAAAGAGGGCGTATCAACATCGGCAAGAACTACCTCTTTCTTTAATACTTTTGCCAATAATGCTATTCCATCTTGCTGCCAGAAATTATCAAATTGTCTTTTTTCCTCTTTTTCAAGATATTCAAGATAGGGTTTTGCATAGATATGTAGAGCCTTTTCCTCCGCTCTTTTCGTTTTTAAAAACTCCTTCTGATTGGCTTTTCTCCATTCAGCAAACTCACCCTGATGAAATTGCAGCCGGATCTGCTTTTTACATTCATCTGCCCATTGTAACCAAGTACAATAATCCTCATGGTATTGTGAAAGATTTAAATATCCACACCAAGCAATTAATTCCTCTGAAAACCTACTTTTATCGAGCAATAAAGCTGACAGATCTTTACATAACATTTGGTCGTACTGATCTAAATCCTCGGGTGGATGCTGTTGCCACTCAAGAGCCTTCCAGATTTCAACTTTTGCAAGACGGTCAATAAGTGGATGCTGCTCTGACAAAATCATTTGTAAATAACTCGTCCAAGAGAGAAATCGTTCTTCTGTTTTGCCTTTCATCACCCTATCTAACGGTATACGACGCTCCCAAATTGCTTGTAAATAATCGCGATTTTCGAGCCATTTGGAGACTGAACGCGCCTTTTTTACTTTTTCTGTTGTACTTGCTGAACGGACAAAATCATTGGGATCAAAGCGAGGATAGGAGGCAAGTGCTAGCACTTCACCAGTATTAGGATCAAGTGCAACAATTGCACCTCCTTTGATCCAGGGTTGTTTGATAGGAAGAAAATGATGTGTCTTTTTATCTACCTTAACGCTTTTACCCTCTCTAAGAGACTCATTTTGCTCTAATAGTTCTTCAGCAAAGGCTTGTAATTCGCTAGAAATGCTCAGCAAGACGCGCTGCCCATTCATCACATGTTGAGATTGTTCTTGAGGGGTAACCTCCCTGCCCAATCGATCAGAAGTAAAAAACTGTTTCCCCCATTTACCACGCAACCGCTCTTCATAATACGCCTCTATGCCGCTTTTACCTACAACATCATGAATGCGATAAGCATAGCATTCCAATTCTTGCAGACGTTTTTCAACATCGGCAAAAGAATGAAAACCAGCAGGAAATGCGAGGGCCTCTGCGTCGATTGACCTGTTTAAAAATTCTTTCAGGGCGCGCATCTCTGAAATCACATCGTCGTATTCCCGTTGGCTAATGGCACCTATATAACCGAGAATGTGACAGGCAACCTGTCCTTGGGGATAACTTCTTTTTGAGCTCTCTTCAAGAATAAGCCCTGGCCATTGCCCTTCAAGCAACTTGAGGCGATAAAACTGCGACTCTGTGAGATCCTCTTGCAAGACGAAAGGGATATGGCTTAAAAGAGCTGCTTTTGCCCAAATAAGATCCTCAATATCTTCTTTCGGCATACCTAAAATCGGTTCAAGCTGGGCACAAAATTGCGTGACGTATTCGCGACGCTCAGATTTTTTTAATCCCTTGCACATCTGCTGCCAAACAACAAGAGCGTTATATTTCACTTTATTAACAGCAAGCGGGATATTGAAACGGTCCCGTATTGTTCCTCTTTGAGCAGGAATTAATAGGGATCGTTGCTGAGGTTTATTAGCAGCTATTAGCGCTGTTTCATGATCAAATACGGAAAGCTGCCAGATTCTCCAAATCAAAACAGCAAATACGCATACAAGCAATCTAACAGCAATATTTGCCTTTATAGAAACGGGATTGGGAGGAATCATTGACTCTCTCATATACTATACTCTTGGCTACTAGACCCCTTTTCGAAGAAGGTGATACGTTATACCATTCTGTAGAAAAGTGATCTCAAAGTCAAACACCGAAAAAGATTGCAAGAAAGTATCCACATTGCATACAATCCTTAACGCACTTGCGCCTGTAGTTCAATGGTAGAACCGTAGCCTTCCAAGCTACTTGTGTCAGTTCGATTCTGATCAGGCGCTTAATTTTCATCTTAAACCAAGACCGAAATCACATGAAACAACGTGTGATGCCGTCGTCAAACCAAAAAAAAGGGACAAGGCTTGGCACAACTCACTATTGAAGAACTGCTTGAAGCAGGTGCGCATTTTGGACACCAAAAGCGCCGCTGGAATCCAAAGATGAAACGCTTCATCTTTGAAGAACGCAACGGTCTTTACATCATCGACCTGGCAAAAACTCTCCACCAAATTCGCGTGGCGACTGCTGCTCTTAAAGAAATTGTCGCTTCTCGTAAAACGATTTTGTTCGTAGGCACAAAAAAACAAGCTAAAAGCGTTGTGAAAGAATGCGCAGAAGCTTGTAATGAATTTTACGTTGCAGAACGCTGGTTGGGCGGAATGCTAACCAACCTGCAAACAATTCGTCAATCGATTAAAAAGCTTGAACGTGTTGAAAAACGTGTGTCAGATGGTGGCGACGGTTTAACAAAGAAAGAACTCTCTCTGCTTATTAAAGACCAAGAAAAGCTGGATAAAAACCTCAGCGGTATTCGCTCCATGCGCAAGACGCCTGGCCTGGTTATCGTTGTCGATCCACATCGCGAGCATATCGCCGTTGCGGAAGCCAAGAAATTAGGCATCCCAGTGATGGCACTTGTCGACACAAACTGTGATCCAGATCCAATTGACTATGTCATTCCTTGCAACGATGACGCGCTAAAAAGCGTTAAATTGATTCTACAGGCTTTGACATCAGCTATCATGGAACAAAAGAATGACATGCACATGCATTCGATGAAAGATGATACAGAAGTTGCTCAGGAGCAAGAAGAAGCATGATTACAGCAAAAATGATTCAAGAGCTTCGTTCGCGCACTGGAGTAGGCATGGCAAAGTGCAAAGAAGCACTCGAAGCTACTAACGGCGACATGGAAGCTGCTATTTCTAACCTTCGTAAAGCCGGAATTGCCTCTGCAACAAAAAAAGACAGCCGTGAGACAAGAGAAGGGCTCATCGCTTTTGCTGAAACTGAAAATGCCTTAGCTATTGTTGAAGTCAATGCGGAAACTGATTTTGTCGTAAAGAATGATGTTTTCCAAAAATTCTTAGCCGAAGTGGCTAAAGAAGCTGCGGTCACTTGTCCTGCATCTGTGGAAGCGTTTTCAGCTCAAAAATACTCCCAAGATGCTTCACTGACGATTGATGAATACCGTGCATTAGCTATCCAGACTATTGGAGAAAACATCAAGATTCAGCGCATAGCTATTTTCAAGAAAAGCAATAATCTCTCCTTGGCTTGCTATTCCCATATGGGTGGCAAACTGGTAACCTTTGCGGAAATTGAAGGCAGCAATGAACTAACAGCCGTTGCAAAAGATGTAGCCATGCATATTGCAGCCGAAGCTCCCACTTATCTTGCCCCATCTGATGTACCAGAAGATGTCAAGAAACAAGAGGAAGAGATCGCTGCAGCGCAAGTAGTCGGCAAGCCTGATGCGATTCGCGCAAAGATCGTTGAAGGCAAGCTCAATGCCTTTTATGATAGTGTATGCTTGTTGCGCCAGAAGTTTATCAAAGATCCTTCGCTCTCCATTGAAGAGTATATCAAAAAGAGCGCATCTGGAAAACCTGTGACACTCAAACGTTTCTTGCGCTGGAAAGTAGGTGAAGGTGTTTAGTCTTTCAGGATATAACACATGACCTACCGCAGAGTCCTTTTAAAACTCTCTGGTGAAGCCCTTGCAGATGGTAAGGGCTTTTTTTCTGCCTCTAAATTAAAGAATATTCTTGATAGCTTGCATGGTCTCTGGAAACAGGGCATCGAAATCGGTATTGTGATTGGAGGCGGCAATCTATTTCGCGGAGCGCGTCAAGAAGGTTTGTCGATTGATCGCGTGACAGCAGATCATATTGGCATGCTAGCTACCGCGATGAATGGATTAGCTTTAAAAGATGCGCTTCAGCAATACGGGTTACCTACTGAAGTTTTTAACTCCTTTCCACTTCCACTTGCTTCCTTTTATACTCCAAATATTGCTATTGAAGCCCTTTCGACAAAAAAAATCTGTATTTTTTCTGGCGGCACAGGAATCCCCTTCTTTTCTACCGATACCGCAGCTGTTATTCGCGCCTTGGAGACAAAATGTGATATTGTGTTGAAAGCCACAAAAGTCAATGGTGTCTTTGACAAGGATCCCATAAAATATCCAGATGCTATTCACTATGATCGAATTCACTATTCTGAAGTGATCGAAAAAAAACTAGAAGTTCTCGATCTTGCAGCTTGTGCCTTATGCTGCGAGAATAACTTGCCAATCCTTGTATTCGATCTTTTTACTGAAAATTCTCTTCAACTTGCAGTCGAAAATCAAAAAATTGGCACACTAATCCATTAGACTTCTTTCCTTCAACACAGGTTATTCTGTAGAATGTCTCCTAATTGAACTTTAGATAAACAGAGATTGCAGATAGTTTTGCAAAAGGACCCAAATATCATGACAATAGAACAGTCAAAAACAAAAATGGGTGCTGTTATTGAGCACCTAAAAACTGAACTTAAAAGCATACGCACAGGTCGTGCTAATCCAGGCTTCCTCGATGGCGTTCAGGTCGAGTCATTCGGTTCAATGGTGAAACTAAAAGCCGTTGGCAACGTAACATTAAGCGATCCACGCACGCTTTTAGTGACACCTTTTGATCCTTCCATGGCGAGCACTATTGGAAAAGCAATAGAAAAAGCCAATTTAGGTGTACAAGTGGTTATAGATGGAAATGCAGTGCGCATAAAAGTCCCTTCCATGGATAGCGCTGTACGTCAAGAAATGGTTAAATTGTGTAAGCGCAAGGCTGAAGAGGCAAAAATTAGCATTCGCAATATCCGAAGAGACGGCAATGAAGCTGCTAAAAAGGCCAAAGCCTCTGGAGAGCTCACTGAAGACCAACAAAAGCGCGCTGAAAAACAGATCCAAGAGCATACAGACAAGTTTTGTGCAGAAGTTGATACATTGTGTGCAGAAAAAGAGAAAGAGGTGCTTGCAGTTTAATAAGCGCTTTGTTATGATTTTGGGCATCTTGTTGCTCTTTACTAGAAATGTAGGGAAGAGTTTAAGAAGATGCCATTAAAGCTTGTTATAAGTTTTTAGTAACAGGTTTAAAGCTGGCCCCATCGTCTAGTCAGGTCTAGGACACCGGATTTTCATTCCGTCAACAGGGGTTCGAATCCCCTTGGGGTCAACATTTCTTTATTTCTTTTATGAGTCTTTAGCTCAGTTGGTTAGAGCACCTCACTTTTAATGAGGGGGTCGATGGTTCGAGTCCATCAAGACTCATGTTTTCATTTTTGTTCTCAAAACACCCTCGCAATAACTTTCTTGCAACATTCTTAAACGATATACTATCATGCAAGAACCATGACAATATCCACAAATAATACAGATCACTTTGAGGGTCTTAATCCACTTGAACATATTCACAAGAAACGAGCAGAAGAAATTCATGGCGCTTTCTTGAGCCCCCCTTGGTCTTCATTTTTCGACGCAACTGTCGCCATCACTCTCCTCCTATTTATTCTTGTTCTCATCTCTAACCAAGTAAATTTCGCAATTGACTGGAGAATTCTGACAGTCATTTCAAGTGCACTTACTTTAGCATGCGCAGGACGTTTTGGATGGATTGGTTATCGCCGCCTTGAACGCCTCCACCGACTTGTACAGCAAGAGAGGTATGAAATTGAACATCATCGTCCGCAAGAAAGAGAAGAGCTGATTGCTCTCTATGGGGCAAAAGGAATGAGCGGCCAGCTCCTCGATCAAGTCGTCGACTTCTTAATGGCTGACGATGAGCGTTTATTAAAGGTCATGTTAGAAGAAGAAATGGGGCTTGTGTTGGCTTGCGAACCACATCCCCTGCAATATGCTTTTAGCGGATTTCTTGGGGCGCTTTTTGCTTCTTGTCTTTTTATCATCCTCTTTAGCGCGACTCCTTTACTCAGTCTCTTTTGGGCCCCTATTGCTATTGGAATTTCTGGTGGTTTGGTTGCTTACATGGAACAAAACGACATTCTTAGCGGCGTTCTATGGGCATTAGGTATCATGGGGCTTGCCACAGGCACAACACTTCTTCTCATTCACATGATTCTGCAATAGGCTGCTCGCACAACTAGGGTTCTTTTGAAGGAAAAAATGACATCTCCTTATCTTTTTACTGAGTTTATAGAATCTGGCTTTGAAGAATATCAAAGTCCATTTCTTACACCGCAAGCAAAACGCTGGTCAAAAAACTTATCTCTGAAAAGCGCCCTTTTTTCAGCTTTCCTATTAGCTCTATCCTTTGGTCTCTCCTTTCTGCCACAAGGGTTCTATATTTCAAGGCTTCTTCTTCTATTTGTCTATTTTTTAGCCGGAATCCCTTCTTTAATCGGCGCTATAAGAGATCTTAAGCACCTGGAATTAAATATTGACATCTTGATGACTTTGGCCGCATTTCTATCTGCTATTATTGGCAGTGAAATGGAGGGAGGCCTCCTTCTCGTCTTATTTGCCATTTCAGGAGCTATTGAAGATAGTGTTACAAGTCGTGCAAAATCCAGCATTAGTGAATTACGAGCCCTTGCACCCATGCAAGCTAGTTGCCTTAATGCCGACGGATCCGTGACGGATCGCTCCGTCAAGGATATAACAAAAGGCATGCATATCCTTGTTAAAGCTGGTCAAATCGTACCCCTAGATGGCATTGTCATCAGTGGCGAATCCAGCCTTAATCTCGTCCATCTTACAGGAGAAAATCTCCCCTCCCCTAAAACAATCAATGACACCGCACCTGCAGGGGCACGTAATTTGGATGGTGTATTAATTCTCGAAGTCACGCACACGAGTCAAGAATCTAGTATTGCACGCCTTATCGACTTGATTTGCCAAGCTCAAGATGCAAAACCTCGCTTACAGCGCTGGATGGACCGTTTTAGTCATATTTATGCGACAAGCATCATTTTACTTGCTTGCCTCTTCGCCGGCACATTCCCCTTTCTTTTCAATATCCCCTTTCTCGGGGTAGAAGGTGGATTGTACCGCGCATTGGCCTTTCTTATTGCAGCGTCTCCTTGTGCTCTTATCTTAGCACTTCCTATTGCTTATTTAAGCTCCGTAAGTAACTGCGCTAAACATGGGATTTTACTAAAAGGCGGTATTGTACTCGATGCACTCAATCAGTGTCGCGCCATCGCCTTCGACAAGACAGGGACTCTCACGACAGGGAATCTCACCTGTATCTCTTTCGAGAATTTATCCGCTAATGGCACACGTCATGCGGCCTTAGCCATCTGTCATGGATTGGAAAAAAATGCCGTTCATCCCGTTGCACGCGCCTTATGTAAATATGCCGAACAGGAGCATGTAGCACCCGCCTCTATCGAACAATTCCGTTTTCTCTCTGGCAGGGGGGTATGCGGTATGTCTGATGGCTGGGAGGTCTATTTGGGTAAACCTGATATTTCATCCATTGAACTGCCCCCGTCGGCTCACAAAATCATGGAAACTACCATTGCCGAAGCACATGAAAAGGGGCAACTCGTTTCTATGCTGATTATGAAACATCAGGGTGAGTCTCAAGTATGGCTCATGCGCTTTGAAGATACCATTCGCCCCAAAATGCGCAACATGATTGAAGAGCTACAAAAACGTTTTTTCCTTGTTATGCTGACAGGGGACCATCAAGTCAGCGCTCAGCGAGTTGCAGACGCAATTGGTCTCAAACATTATTACGCAAATCTTACCCCTGAGGAAAAACTCACAAAAGTTAGTGAGCTAACAGATCGCGAAGGTTTAGTTATGATTGGCGATGGAATTAACGATGCTCCTGCCCTTACGAGGGCAACTGTAGGCATTTCAATGGGAAAGGTTGGCAGCACTACGGCTATGGACGCTTCTGATGCCATTCTCTTACACGATAATCTAGAAGCTATTCATTGGCTATTCGGACAGGCATCAAAAACGCGCCGCATTCTTTTTGAGAATGTGACTGTAGCCTTAGCTGCCATTGTCTTTGCCTCTATCCCAGCACTACTGGGATGGGTCCCGTTATGGCTTGCTGTCATTATGCATGAAGGTGGAACAGTTATTGTAGGATTAAACAGTCTACGTCTGTTGAAAGAGCCTTTTTAGAAAAAGTCTAAAGAATAAAATGCGGTCAAGATGACTCGAACATCCACTGAGTTGCCCCAACTAGAACCTGAATCTAGCGCGTCTACCAATTCCGCCATGACCGCAAAATCTCGGACAAAAGTCTATCAATTTACAAATTATGGCGCAATCTAAAGTCCAGTGAAGGTGTGTAATTCAAAGTGTTAGGAAGGATGAAAAACTAGGGACTCATATTCTTTTAATATACCCACTCCAGCCCCTATTAACTCTCATTCAGAACAATGTATAACAGCTTATATTCCCTCTGTGTGCTCTGTGGGCTCTGTGGCTCAAAACAATTAACATAAGTTTTAAATAAAAATATTTACCACAGAGCACACAGAGGGGGGAAAATAAGGATTTTTTAGCAGAAGGTTGTCTGGTGAATCCTTAAGAAAAGCTTCCATTCTAGCTCCAAACAGTTAACTAACACTTTGAATTACACCCCCAGTGAAGAAATGGGGAGACGAAAAAAAACCAAAGCTCGTATACTGTGAGCCATGCTAACACTTCTTAAAGTATTTGGACCTTCACCTTTTGCTCCTCTTCAGATCCATATGGAGAAGGTTTTTAAGTGCGTACAAAAAGTTCAAGAACTATTTAAGGCTCTTAAACAACAGAATTGGTCTTCTCTCGAAAGCATTGCTGCAGAGATCAGTCATCTAGAACACGAAGCTGATCTAGCAAAGAACAATATCAGAAACCATCTGACTAAGGGCCTATTTCTCTTAGTTGACCGCGCGGATCTTCTCCAAATCTTATCCCTACAAGATGATATCGCCGACAAGGCTGAAGATATCGGCGTTCTCCTTTCCTTGCGCCCACTTACCGTGCCAGCACTCTTTGAAAAAGAGTTTGATATTTTTTTAGCGAAAAACTGGGAATGTTTTGACAAAGCATACCGCGTGATGCAAGAGCTCAATGAACTTTTAGAAAGCTCATTTGGCGGTAAAGAAGCGGAAAAAGTCAAAGCGATGGTGGAAGGTGTCGCCTTCTCTGAACATGAGGCGGACCTGATCCAAAAAGAGCTTTTGAAAAAATTATTCAATTGCGACGACCTGTCTCCTGCCGTTTTTAATCTATGGCTCAAGATTTTCCACGAAGTTAGCGCTCTTTCTAATCTTTCTGAAACCCTTGTGAATCGCATTCGCATGTTACTTGAAGTGAAGTAATGGAACATCCCTTTCTGCTTCTAGCTTTAGCACTCATTTTGGGTGGTTATATGGCCTGGAGTATTGGCGCTAATGATGTTGCCAATGCCATGGGAACATCTGTTGGTTCTGGCGCCCTCACACTTAAACGTGCGTTAATTGTAGCTGCTGTCCTCGAATTTTGTGGCGCTTATTTTGTCGGTGGACATGTTTCAGAGACCATCGAAAGCGGGATTGTTAACACAAGCTTATATGCCGATCAACCTATGGTCCTTATTTGTGGCATGCTCTCTGCTCTTATTGCCTCAGGATTATGGTTGCAAACAGCTTCTTATTTTGGGTGGCCTGTCTCCACTACGCACTCTATTATCGGCGCTGTGGTAGGGTTTGGCATTGTATCAAAGGGATTAAGTGCAATCTATTGGGGTGAATTCACAACCATTCTCTCTAGCTGGATCATTTCTCCCATGGTGGGAGGCATCGTTTCCTATTTCCTTTTTAATTTCGTCAGGCGCCAGATTTTTTACCATGAAGATGCGCTCTTGCGCACACGCAAGCTCTTTCCTTGGATCACCTTTTGCGTCTTTTTCCTTCTCGGCATGATTGTTTTTTATAAAGGAATTTCAGGGATAAATGTCACGTTCACCTTTCTGCAAGCCCTCTTTATTTGCATTGGTGTGGGGTTGATCTCTGCCGCTATCGCTTTTTTCCTTGCAAAAGACAAAGATGGCACTCCAAAAGGGCAACATGAGCAATTCATCGCCGTAGAAAAGATGTTCATCTCTTTACAGATTATTACAGCGTGCTGCATGGCTTTTGCGCATGGTGCCAATGACGTCGCCAATGCCATTGGACCTGTTTCCGCTGTTGTATCTCTTATTCAACATGGCATCGTTCTTCCCAACACCCCAGTACCCGGCTGGATTCTTGCTCTTGGTGGCTTAGGCATTGTAATTGGACTGGCCACTTGGGGATGGCGCGTCATTGAAACAATTGGCAAGAAGATCACCGAACTCACTCCGAGTCGTGGATTTTGTGCTGAATTTGGAGCCGCCATGACGATTCTTTTTGCCTCAAAATTAGGGATGCCCATTTCAACAACGCATACCCTTGTTGGTTCCGTACTCGGCGTTGGTCTTGCAGGAGGAATTGGAGCCCTTAACTTGCATATGATGCGCGATATTGTGCTCTCCTGGGTAGTCACTGTCCCCGCTGGCGCACTTTTTGCGATCATTTTCTATTGGATTCTCTCCTTTATTTTGATATAAGCGCACGGCGCCAACTCTTATCGCCAGCAAGCAAATCAAGAGCCCATTCCTTTCCCCATAATACACATGCAGATTCATCAGGATACATTCTAAAAAGTGTCTCTAAAATAGCATACCCTATATCAACGGGTTGAATTCCCTTAGGATCCAAGATGTGTATTTCCACTCCGTAACAAATACAATTTTCGTGTTTAGGATGCTCTGCAACTCCCGCAATAGAGTGCGGAATAAAAGAAATGGGGGTAAAGTAAACTGACCCATTGATCTGATTTAAACGACTAGCTAAAGCTTCTGCATCGACCCAAGGAGCACCAAAGAACAGGAAGGGATGATCAGTACCCCGCCCTTCTGAATAATTTGTTCCTTCTAAAAAGGCCGTTATTGGGTAAGCATAAATTTGGCGCAACGAGGCCAAATTAGGTGAAGGAGGAATGAAAGGGCGCGCCTTAAAATAAATCAAGGGATCAGCTTGGCAAGAGATGACTGTTAATTTCAAATTGGTGGGTGCAAATTGCTGCGCTAATTTCCCTATTGTTGAGCCATGGAGAAAAGGCGTAGGAAGCTTGCCAACAAATGAGTGACAATCCTCTTCTAAATGGGGTCCTTGTGCTTTCCAAAAACCTAAAATATTGGGTCTCTCAAGCACCAGCATTTCAACTCCATGTTCCGCACACGCCTCCATGGTAAGCTTTAAAGTACTTAAATAAGTGAAGCAACGCGCACCAATCTCTTGTAGATCAACAATAACGAGATCCACGCCTTGAAGCATCTCTTTAGTAGGCTTGCGTACTTTTCCATGAAGAGAATAGATGGGACAATTCCAAGCTGAGTTATTTGTCGAATCCACAGAAACAGCTGCACCATGCGAACCATTCAAACCATGCTCAGGAGAGAATGCAGCAACGAGTTGATCACTTGCCAACAAGTCGAGAATGAAATCTCCATTCATATCCGTGCTGCAGCGATGACACAGCACTGCAAAACGCTTATTCTGCAGATATTTCTCTTTTTCGCGCATCAGTAGATCCAATCCACATAACTGCAAAGGGGCTGCAAGTAATTCTGCCGCACGATTAAGCAGGGGCTGATTATGCGATCCTAAATAAAGCACACGCGCTTTAGGGAGCAGTTTATCCTCCATAGGATGCCCTAGTGAAACAACAACAACGCGCTCTTGTATATCTTCCAAGGATTTTAGCCATTGCGCTTGGATGCGATTCCAAGATGCATCCGCATAAAAAAATGTCGTAACAATGATCGTCTCATCTGTAGTACGTGCTACAAAATCATGAATTTGTTTAAGGCTAGATTCATCCATAGGATTGCATATACACTCCTGGGTGATCGTCGCACCATTTTCTTTTAGCTTGCCAGCCAAATAACTGCCCGACTCTTTAATAAACCATGGCTCAGGGCGGATTTTTCGTAAATCTACAGTGACTAAACAACTTGTCTTATTCGCCGCCGAAACGCACCCACAACCCTCTACACATTCCTGTGCAATATATGCAGCACAGGCCTTTTCATCGACCGGTAAAAGAGATGTCTGCGCCTTTAACGTATTTTTACACCGTTCAATCTCTTTTAAGCACCTTTGGTGTGTTTTTAAAGAATCACCTTGACAATTCAACTCATCCATCAATTGCTTTTGCTCTTTCCATGGGATGGAAGAAATAATCAAATGATAACCTGCATCTAAGGCTTCCTGTAGCGCCACCAGTCTAGATGTGTCGGCAGATGCAGCTTTCATTGAAAAATCATCTGTGATGAGTAATGCATCCGGATTCTTCTTGCGCACTAGCTCTACAATTTTTTTACAGCGTGTCAGAGGGATGGGACCAAATGGGGCAAAGGTTGCATGTGTCACCATGACCATTGCAAAAGTCTCTTTTAAGACGCCCAAAAAGGGAGCCATCTGCTCTTGAAGCAATTCATCATTAAGGTGAATCTGAACGGATTCTAAATGTGTATCTGCGGCTCCTAAACCTAATCCAGGAAAATGTTTAATGACAGGCGCGACAGCACCTTGACTCAACCCGCGACAAAAAGCTATGCCATATCTTTCTATCTCAGGCGCATGAGCTGCAAAACAACGAGTTGCCAACACGCAGGAACCAAACATGTCCAAACAGGGAGCAAAATCAACATTAATTCCAACTTCAAACATTTGTCGTGCAGCTAAAAGTGCCGCATCAAAGGTGATGCTCGGAGAAGCCTTTGCCAATAGCCAGGGGCTTGGAATGGTAAAAAATCCCCCCTCTTCATTCACGCGCTCTACAATTCCGCCTTCCCAATCGATCGTAATAAAAGGCGGCTGCAGGCCCTGTTCTTTTGCTTGTTCTTGAAAAAAAGAGGTTAATGCAGCGACTGCGACGCGATTTTTACAATGCCCCGCAAACAAGATGATTCCACCCGGTTGAAGTTCTCGATACCATGTGGCAAGCTCCTTTCTGTCCTCAGTACACGGTGGGACTAAAATAAAGCGCTGTCCAATATTTGTATCTGCTAATAACTCATTAATCGCCATAATACAAAACAATAACCAGAAGGAAAACCGCATCAAAAAAGCCTCAAGAAATGACGAGAGCAAAAGATTAGCATGGACTTTCATTTCTACCAACTCTTAAGCTGTACATAATGTTGAAAATAGTCTCTCTACTTCTATTGTGCTGCTCCTATTATACAGGTCTTTTTTCACTCCAACTCGGTATTGAAAGACTGACTGAAGAGCCATTTTGGACAAAAAAACTCGAAAACAAACGCATCGGGATTCTTACCCACCAAGCAGCTATCGATCATCAAGGTGTTCACACGATTGAGCGGCTGCAACAAGCTGCTAAAAAACAACACTTTACCATTGTGGCACTTTTTGGCCCTGAACATGGGCTTGATGGTTCAAAATTTGCCGCGCGCGATGTTCAACATTCAAAAACAAATGATGGCATTCCTGTTTTTTCTCTCCACGGAACTACGCGCCGCCCCACTAAAGAGATGCTGCAAAACATTGATGTTCTTATATGTGACTTGCAGGACATTGGTTGTCGCTCTTATACTTATCTAACAACCCTTTGTTACGTTATTGAAGAGTGCGCAAAAAATAAAGTTAAAGTCATTGTAACAGATCGCCCCAATCCGATGGGCGGCCTCGTCATTGATGGTCCCATTCTCGAAGAAAAATATCAATCCTTTGTAGGATACTTGTCAATCCCTTATGTCCATGGTATGACATTGGGTGAATTGGCCCGTTTTGTCAATGAAAACAACCAAGTGCATTGTCAATTAGAAGTTGTTCCTATGATAGGGTGGACAAGATCCATGCAATGGTCGCAGACAGGCCTTTTATGGATGCCCACTAGCCCACAAATCCCAGAAGCAGACACCCCTTTTTATTATGCAACCACAGGCGTCTTTGGAGAAATGAAATGGGTCAATATTGGAGTGGGCTATACATTGCCCTTCAAAACTGTAGCAGCACCTTGGATCGATGCATCACTGCTAGCTGGAAAACTCAATGAAAAAAAATTTCCCGGAGTATGCTTTACTGAAATTCATTATACTCCCTTTTTTGGATCGCTAAAGGACCAAGTGTGCCATGGCATCAAAATTCAAATCACAGACCCTCAAAAGTATATGCCAGTGGAGACGGGGTTTCTAATTTTGGGGATTCTAAAAACTCTCTATCCTGCCAAATGGCAAGAAGCCATCAGCAACCCTAAACTTAGCAAGGTCTTTGCGCAATATTGGGGAACACATGATGTCCTCAATATTTTGACAAAAGAAAAATATGCGATCTTTCCTCTCAAGGGAATATGCATGAAGGCGCGCCAAAGTTTTATACAAAAGCGCGCCAAATATTTACTTCCAGAATATTCCTAAGAAGCTCTCAATGCCAGTTTTTCTAAAACTTTTGTCGATTGAGAAATGAAATTAGAAAGGGTTGCAGGATCTACCTCTTGCTGAGACATGAGGGCCAGTTGGTATACCTGTAACAACATATCTTTAGCTAAGTCCCCATCTTTCTCAGAAAGAGTCTTAATAGCCTGAACTAACTTGCTATTCGTATTGACGATAAAAGTGTGCTTAGGACGAAACATATCATCCATACGCATTTCTGGCTGATGCAAACGCATATAGTCGCGCATACGGCGCTCCTGCTCATCGATCATCACAAACCCAGCGACATCATCACTAGCCAAACTCTTTGCTTCAACCTCAAGTTTTGGAAGCTGTAGCGCGCCCTTTACAAAGCTTGCAAGACGACTAGCTTCAGTTTTCCCCTCTTGATCAAGAATGACTTGTTCCTTTGTTGAATCAATGATGAGATCTTCTACAGCTCCATCGATGCGCTGAAATTTAATAGCAGGTTGCTGCTTATTTTCTAGAAAACTCATCAAAGCTGCATCGATCAAAGAATCCGTGAGAAGCACTTCAATGCCTTTTTTGCGGTACATCTCGATGAATTGCCCCTGCTGCTTAAGATCGTTAGCATAAAAAACTTTATCTTTATACTCTTCTCGATGTTTGGCAATATATTCATCTAAAGTAACCCACTCACCTTCGGAGTTCTTCCATCCTAAAATCTCTTTGATGCGCTCAAAGAACTTTTCATCTTGCAACACTCCAATCTTCACAATGACTTCCATGCTGGGCCATTGCTCAATAAAATTTTCGCGCTCAGACTTAAACATGCCAGTCAGTTTCTCTGCTACTTTTTTCGAAATATGCACGCCTAATTGACGCACCGTGCGATCCATCTGCAAATAACTTCTAGAAACATTCAAGGGGATATCTGGACTGTCAATGGCACCTTGTAAAAGCATTAAATAGTCAGGGATCAATTCCTGACAATTATCTGAAACAAATACGCGGTTGCAAAATAGCTTGATGTGGTTCTTTTTATAATCTACTCCAGACTTAGCTCTAGGAAAATAAAGAATTCCTTTGCAGTGGAAGGGGTAATCGACATTGATATGCAACCAGAACAGTGGATCTTCTTGCATCGGATAAAGTTGACGATAAAATTCCAAATACTCTTTATCCGTGCATTCTTGAGGGTTTTTCAACCATAGAGGATCTGTATGGTTGAGATGTTCACCATTCAAATAGATTGGATAGGGCAAAAACGAGCAGTAATGAAGAATGATCTTACGGATATGCGCAACATCAAGACACTCATCGTGATCGCGTCCAATATGTAAAACAATATCCGTGCCGCGCGTTTGGCGTGTTCCCTTTCCAATCTCATATTGACTAGAGCCATCACAGGACCAAAAAACAGGCTCACTACTATCTGTAAATGATAATGTGTCGATAGTTACACGATCTGCTACCATGTAGGCAGAATAGAATCCCAACCCAAAGTGACCAATAATCTGATCCTTTTCGTCTTGAGATTGGTACTTGCTCATAAATTCTTCAGCACCCGAAAAAGCGATTTGAGCAATGTAATTCTCTACTTCGCTCGCCGTCATTCCGATACCCGTATCACTAAATTGGAGCGTACGCGCCTCTTTATCAATTTTGATATCGATGCGCCACTCAGAACTATCCGTTTTCACAAGATCTTGATTGCTAAGGATAGTGAGTTTTCTAATCGCATCACATGCATTTGAAACTAATTCACGAACAAATATATCCTTTTCAGAGTAAAGCCATTTTTTAATAATAGGTAAAATGTTTTCACTATGAATGCGCAATGTACCCGTATTCATACAATCCTTTTTTTTTATTCAAATTCAAAATTGCAAAAGATGGTCAATGTCAATAAGTCCCCCTTTCTGCAATAAAATGCAAAGAATTCCTAAAGGGACAATATACCGAATGAGAAACAGCCATGGACGGAACCATCGCACTGCTTTAGAACCAGAAAGAAATTCTTCTCTCAAAAGGCGTTTATCAACTTGCCATCCGGCAAAAAGAGCTATTAGCATTCCACAGACAGGCAAAAGCCAGTTATTAGAAATATAGTCAACAGTACTGAAAAAATCTTTCCCATAAAGTGCTGACCACGAACCGAACATAGCCCCCGATCCCGATAATGCACTAGGGATACCAAAGAGAAATGCCGCTAAACCGATTAACAGAACTGCTTTTTTACGCGACCAACCAAATTGCTCGATCCATGTTGCGGCCAACATTTCCAAAATGGAAATTGCAGAAGTAAGTGCAGCAAATGTGACCAACAAAAAGAAGAGCACTGAGATCAACAATGTTGCAGGTAATTTTGCAAAAAGCACCGGCAAGGTTTTAAAGAGCAAACCCGGACCTTCAGAAGGGGTAAACCCAAAGGTAAAAATAATAGGGAATATCATTAAAGCAGCCATGAGTGCGACAGTAATATCCATCAGCGCCACTGTTGCAACTGTTTTAGGAATATTATCTGTTTTGCGCATATAGCTACCATACGTCAACATGATGCCCAAACCAACACTGAGGGTAAAGAAGGCGAGTCCCAATGCCTCTAAAATCGCTGAAGGCTTGAAAGTTTCAAAATCTGGATAGAGAACAAATCGTACAGCCTCACCGAAGCCATCCAAAGTCATTGAATAACAGAGCAAACCAAGCAAGATGACCAAAAATGTGGGCATCAAGATTTTAGACCAATATTCGATCCCTTTTCTTACCCCAGCATAAACCACTCCAACTGTCATGATCATGAAGATACAGTGCCAGAATACATTGATTTCTCCCGACGCAAACAATGTATCGAAGAGACCACTAATCTCTGCAGGCGTACGATTAATGGTGAATTGATTTAGAGACATCAAAGTATAGTTTACAGCCCAACCAGCTACCACGCTATAGTAGGATAAGATAAGAAAGTTGATAAGAACACACAACCATCCCACCATTTTCCAATTCTTTTCAGGTTTGGAAAGCTCCTGAAATGCACCAACCGCGCTTTTCGCCGCCATTCTTCCGAGCAGTAATTCAGCAACAAAAATCGGAGCCCCCACAATGAAGGTAAAGAACAGATATGCAAAGACAAATAGACCCCCACCATTCATCCCTGTAACATAAGGGAATTTCCACAGACTACCTAGGCCAATTGCAGAACCGGCAGTTGCCATGATGAATCCTAAACGCGAACCCCAATGTTCACGCGTCTTTTTATAAGATATATCTTGCGTCATAGATGCTCTTCTTTCGTCATGCGCTGCATTAACTCCCTTACCGCTTGTAGTGGAGTCTTATCAGCATAAATAATATCATAAATCGCTTGTGTAATAGGCAGAGGCACATTGTAGTGTTGACCCATTTGCAAAGCGGAAACACAAGTGTAGGCCCCCTCAACAGCTGCATGGATCTTTTCTTTTGCTGTGGCAGCACTATCACCATGCGCTAACAAATTTCCAAAGCGATAGTTGCGACTTAGCGTGGATAGACATGTTGCGCAAAGATCTCCCATTCCTGCTAGGCCATTCAATGTGTCGATACGACACCCTTTGACCACTCCGAGCTTACGCATTTCATGTAAACCGCGTGTCATAATGGCAGCCTTGGTGTTCATTCCAAAGCCAAGACCATCAGAAAGACCACAGGCTATTGCAACGATGTTTTTCATGGCTCCTCCAAATAGCACTCCGTGCACATCACTATTGGGATAGACGCGGAATGTCGCTGTTGAAAAAGCATTTTGTATTAACATCATCACGGCTGGATCATACGCAGCACTCACCACTGAGGTGGGCACATTGCGCAAAACTTCTTCTGCAAGGCTTGGGCCACTTAACACCCCTATCAAGGGCTTTACATCGGATCCCAAAACATTTAAAATGACTTCATCCAAAAGCAATTCGCTTTTTTGTTCAATACCCTTTGAAGTAATTGCCACGGGAACGTGTAAGCCACCTAGTGTTTTAATTTGCTCAAATACAGGACGAATTCCAGCTGATGTGACTGATTCAACAATCAAGTCACTCCCCTGCAACACTTCCTTAAGTTCACTCGTAAAACGCAAATTATCGGGTAAAATAAGATCATGTAATTTAGGATGACGGCGCGTCATCTGCAAGAGTTCTGCTTTTTCTGGATGAGCACTCCATACCAGGCAGGAAATTCCCTTATTTGCCAACAATTGCGCAAGGCATACGCCCCAAGTACCACTTCCTAAAAATCCAACTTTCATAGACTATACAACCTTTAAGCTTTATCACAAGCACTCTGTATGGAATGCAGGCTGTTTTTGTCCTTAAGCGGTACAAATTCACGCGTTCTCTCAACGCACAAAATACCCGTTTTATTGCTCACTATAAATCCATCGAATATGTAGTGTTCAAATTTCCAACGATAGCACTTGCCACTTTGCTGCTTTAATTCATCCGATTCGACAAAAACATCCCAATATTTTACCTCTTTTTTTTGGTAATGTAATGGAAAATGTGATGCTTCTAAGCAATCGATCCAAGAAAGAGAGAAAAAATACATCCCTGTATTGCCTAGGAATGGTTGATTCCTTATTGCATGATCTACTTCGCTATATTCAATGATTTGAATTTTTCCCTGATTTTCCACCAGGAGTCCCATTTTTTCGTCTAAAGTGACTCGCTCGACCCCTTTAATTGAAACATCATTCCCCGAAGTGACATGAAAGGCAGCAAAAGCAGTGTCAAATGGGTCAGCAAATGGATTGTCAATTGCAATCCATGAAAGATACTCTACCCCTTCTCTTTTCCACTGTTGATAAAATGCTGCTTTTTTTAAGAGAAGTGGCGCATATCCATTTCCATTGGGTCCCATAGCGACATGTCCAGGCGCATCTAGACATAAGTTTTCCTCGTAGGAGAGATAAGGATAATCCTGTTGCATCAAAAAAAAGAGATGCTCAGCTGATAGTCCAAAGTTTTGATGTTCCTGAAAATAAGCACGGACCTGTAAATCATTCGCTGATGATGTCATGATCGCTACATGGAGCGGCCTTTTAACTTTTTCACTCATCGCTACAATTTTTTTTGCAACTATTTCAAAGAGCGTTCTTCCTTGAAACGGTTCTAAAGGAATGCATCCCTTGGGTATCCCATCAATCCCCAAACGGGAACCTACTCCACCTGCAACGATTAATAAAGCAACTTTCCCTTGAGAAATGGGATCGCAACCTTCCTGTTGGCAATCCTGCTTCATTACGTGTAAAGGCACTTTTAAGTCATCATGCGAAACAGCTAATGGCTCATGCAGTTGCCTCCGCTCTTCATACATCCGCTTAAAATCTAGCGCATGAATCTGCTCGATAAAATTTGTCTTCTGAGGCGTTGTCCATAAATTCCACCCCTTCAATAGATGCTGTTGGTCATGCTGAATCAGTATATTCAGCATCTCCTTATAGAGAGGTTCGTCTATAGGAGATATACTGCTCAATGGCATTTAAAACCTCTCTTACCTCTATACGATGCATACATCTAAAATCAATGGGGCATACCCTTTTAAAACAGGGGGAGCAATGAACTGCCTTGTAAAGAATAGTTGCTCGCCCCAATGGACCTGTGACTACCGGGTCTGTAGAACCAAAAATTGCCACAACAGGCACATTTAATGCGGCTGCCAAATGCATGGGGCCACTGTCATTGCTGACAAATAGCTGACACACTGAAATAGCTGCCATTAACTGTCTTAAATTAGTTGTTCCCGCTAAATTCAATAATCTTTCACCCGCATGGGTCATGCGCTTTTGACAGGCAGAAAAGAGAGTAGAAATATAGGGAGCGCTCTTTTTATCACCAAAAAGGACAACGCCAATTGTCCGATCCTTAAGAAGCGTTACAATCAATTCTTCGAAACACTCTTGCGGCCAACATTTTGCTGGTCCATAAGCGGCTTGCGTATTAAAACCAATCCAGCGAATCTCAGGATGAAGAATGGCGCGCGCCTGCTCTTTTTCTTCATCACTCATAAAGAGAGCGGGCAAAGCATCGAGACGCGGCGCTCCAAGTGCCCATACAAGCTCATTATAGGTAGTAACCAGATGTTGCTTTGTACGGAGAGAAGAAAATTTGATTGAATGCGTCAACAAGGCATGCCGCCAGCAGGCGCGATATCCAGCGCGCAAACGTACACCTGCCTGCCAAAACCAGTAGGCAGAGGAAAATGAATTGGTTAACAACACCCCTAAGTCATATTTTCCCTGACGTATTTTCAGGATTGTCTGCCTTTGTACTTGACGATGATAAAAACCACTCACTACTGAAAACCCAAAGACTTCATTGACGCGCGGATCTTTCTCAAAAAGCCCAGTAAAGTGCTGCGGTAACATCAGAGTGATGAAGGCATTCGGCCAGTGCGCACGGATTAATGTAAGGGCAGCCGACGCCATTACACAATCTCCCAGCCAATTCGGCATCCTAACAATAATTTTATCGATTTTTTCTGCTATCAATTTGACCTAAATAGTTGATCGCTTGATCCTCTTGTCTTATCACAAGAGCCAGTTGCCCTTGATAAGGGGCTGCATTTCCTTCTAACGCTATCCAATTTATGTGATCGAGCAAACGCAACCGTATGAGAGCTGCTTTTGCCATGACAACTCCATCAAAAGCACCACTTTCTAACTGTGCCAACCTCTCATGAATTGTTCCTCGTATTTCCTTGATTCTAAAATCGATGCGCAACCTACGAACCATCTCTTCTCTGCGCGCACAAGAGCAACCAA
The DNA here is from genome assembly GCA_964596685.1 of uncultured bacterium. Taxonomy (GTDB): domain Bacteria; phylum Chlamydiota; class Chlamydiia; order Chlamydiales; family VFKH01; genus CAZQVA01. Next base: position 92,430 of record CAZQVA010000001.1, read on the forward strand.
TCCAAGCCTTATCGGGTAAAGTTTTTACAGTCAGACCATGCCGCAAGACTAACACATCACAAGATTCGATTCCAGCAGTGATTGCAGCTACAACTAATCCATTGGGTAGTGGTTCTGGCAAATCTTTCGCGGAGTGAAGAGCCACTCGCGCCTTTCTGTGTAGAAGTAGTTGATCTAGCTCATAAGTAAAAAAATCGCTCTTACCCATGTTCCATAGTGATTTCTGCTTATCTTTATCCCCGCGACTTTCTATCCATATAGGTTGCCATATGATCCGCTCAGGTAATGAGCGCATTATTTCCATGAATTCCCAAAATTGAGCCTGAGAAAGCGGCGAAGCTCGCGCTACAACGAGACAGGGCGTTGAAAATAAGGTGTGTTCACTATCCCCAACAAATGGCAATGGCATCTTCCACCCTCTCTACTGGGCATAATTTAATCTTTTCTTCCCATTCTTTCGACAAACCTTTTAAAGAGTGCTTGGGAAGAAGGACTCTTTTAAAACCCATATGAACTGCCTCTTTAAGACGCTGCTCCAGTTTGTGTACGGAGCGCACTTCGCCCGTTAAACCCACTTCTCCAATCACAACAGTATGAGGATCGACAGAAGCATTCTGAAAAGAAGAAGCGATCGCCAAAACAACCCCTAAATCAATTGCAGGTTCTGTGATACGTAAGCCCCCCGCCATTGAAACAAAAACGTCGCGTTGATAGAGGGGATAATTTAGGCGTTTTTCCAAAACAGCGAGCAAAAGAGCTAATCGATTACCATCAATTCCAGTCGAACGTCTAGAAGGAGAAGGAAACATTGTATGACTGACTAGAGCTTGTACTTCCACAAGAAATACGCGCGAGCCCTCCATTGTGGGCAAAATGACAGAGCCCACCATTCCTTGACTTCTTTCTTCTAAAAAGAGGGCTGAAGGATTAGCAACCTGTTCCAAACCATGTGTATGCATTTGAAAGACAGCCACCTCATCAGTGGGTCCAAAACGGTTTTTAACAACTCGCAATAAGCGAAATTGATTGTGCCGTTCTCCCTCAAAATACAGAACAGTATCCACAAGATGTTCTAAGACACGCGGCCCTGCAATTTCACCTGATTTTGTCACATGCCCTACAAGAAATGTGGACATGGCGCGCGATTTTGCCAAATGCATAAACTCTGTAGCCGCTTCCCTTACCTGAACTACAGATCCAGGCGCAGAAGGAATCTCTTCTTTGTAAACAATTTGTATGGAATCAACAATGAGAATATCGGGATTAATTTCCTCAACACTGCGCTTAATGGCTCCGACCTGTAATTCACTTAAAAAAAGCAAATTGTCACTATCAACATTTAAACGCCGGGCGCGCATCGATGTTTGTGCAACAGATTCTTCTCCACAGATGTATAAAACCGTTGCACCCGCCTTCGCGAGTTGGTTAGCAAGCTGTAGCAGCAGTGTAGATTTTCCAATGCCTGGTTCTCCCCCAATTAATGTAAAGGAGCCAGGAGTAATCCCCCCACCTACGAGGCGATCCACCTCACTCATTCCTGTCGAGCTACGGTTATGCTCTTCAATCGGAATCTCTTTAATGCGCAAGGGTTTATTCACAGCAGGTGCTGATTGAAAACGACTGGGCAAATCCCATTCAATCTCTTCGCTTAGTGTGTTCCAAGCCTTGCACGCAGGGCATTGTCCCATCCATTTAAGCTGCTTGCCACCGCACTCATTACAACACCAAAAAACTTTTCTTTTTGCCGCCATACCGCCCTCAATTCTCCGGTGACAGTATAGATTTGTCTTGTACAAACTGCAACAGCATAAGTTTTAAACCGATGATCTGTAACACTAAATGGATAAAGAAAGCACACTCCTGGACTTTTGGCACTCTCATTGCATTAAAAAGATCAATCCTCTTACTGCAAATGTTATCCTTTGCCTGCCTGATTTACTGACAAGCTCGAATAAGAGTGACACCTACAGGATAATGGTCTGAAGGGTTATCAATATTTGGTAATGTAATTGTCGAGTCTGGTTTTTCTTCTCGAAACCCGACAGTTGAGTGGGTGATTTGGTAAAGACCGCCATTTTCAGGCTTTAGGATGATCACATAGTCCTCTTCATCAACTGCAAATCGTGCTGCTTTCGAATGTTGGGCTGTTACCATCCGCTTTTTCACTGTAGTTGGCCCCACGTTTGTAGCGACTAGCCCAAGCGACTGCAACTGATTGCGCAGGAGTTCTACATCTTCCTTAGATTTTGTATTCGCATCTATTCCAATTATTAATTGGAGATTCTTATTTTCTGGAAGCTTGGCAAGCTGATGAAATTTTTCTACAATTTTGGCAATTTGGAGTCGTCCGTCTTCTGCTCTAGTAGAATTTCCATGGCTTGATGCTAAAAGAAATTTTTCTTTAGTGTCCTTTTTTACCGCCAGGATAAGATTTAAACGCCCTCTTTCATATCCTTCATAATCTTCAATAGAAATTATTTCATAGGATGGCTCCCAGACGTCTCCTCGTAAGAAAACAAATGTGCCATCTGCAGAATTTTGCAAATCAACTGGATGGAAAAGCCCCTCTTTAGCGAGAAGCTGAGGAACAATCGCATCACTTTCCTGCGTAAATACTATGCTGGCACCAGCGGCAACGAGCTTATCTCTAAACGTTTTAGCTCTTTCGTTAGGATTTCCTAAAGTGTTAGCAAATATCTGTTTTACCTTATTAATTTGACAAATCATGGCTTCATCACGAGAAATCAAATGGAGGTTCAAGGATTGGTAGAGCCAATAAAAGAAAACCTGACCCGCTGGGGTTGTAAAAACAGCTAGATCAGCATTGTCTGCATCCCTTCCGAGGTATCGTTTTAAAAAGGACGGATCGAGTTTGTCAATGGCGTCTTGTAGTTTATCTTTTGATTTTACATTGCCAAGGGTTTCTTTTGTAAAGAGAGACTCCAATAGGTAAGCTTTTAACTCAAAAGCATTTTTACCTCTCAGTGGTTCAGTGGAGCTTAAGATAGGCAAATCAAAATCTCGACCGTCTCTCGCGGCTTTGTCGCGCAAAATTTTATCCAAACTCAGCAGGTCTGAAGGATTGTGTCGAAAAAATGAGAAGATTTTTTGATCTTGATAGCGATCTAGGAAGTAAAGAATATGAGCTAAATCAGCTTCAGAAAAGCCATCATTTTCGAGTTCTTTCTGCTTTCTTACGAGGTGTTCGATTAAATCAGCAGAGATGAGTTGCCCTAAGGTAGGACCGTGGTCAAGGTCCTCTTGAATAGCCTCTTTAACAAGTTGTTGACGATATTGCTGAATCTTATCTGTTGACGGATTTTCGCATGTCATTTGTTGGAGGATTTGAATGTCTGTCAGATTGGTAGCAATAGCTTCTTTAGAAACCACCTGTTCAAAAACATATTTTCGAATAGGGTTGATCTCATCTCCATAATTTCCATCAAACTCAAAAGGATCGTTGAATGAACCTAAAATATTTGATGTAAAAACAACAAGACATAGCAGAGAATTCATTTGAACCTATTTGTAAAAAGGTTTAGGGATACTCAGGATACCACCGTTTATCGCCAAGTTGCAGATCGAAGTCCAAATGCGCAGAAAAGACCAGAGACATTCGTAAGTTGCTTAACATACTCGATTCTTTGGTAAAAAACTATAATAGCATATTTTAATTTGTTTGTAAATAATATAGAGCCTTTTACAAAACCATCTACAATATGAAGTGCTGCAGATTGCGGATGATTGTGCAAAAGGCTCTATAGTTTAAGATATTTTTCGCACTGATCTGAGTTCACTCATTATTCGATTTGTTGTTTTTTTGATATTATCGCCGTCGCTTATTCATAGCGATCATGAACCACCATATATGGCTGTGCACAACATGAATTCAACTTTGAATCAGCTTTTGATGGATGTAAGCGCGCGTCAGTATTTTAAAAATTGTTAGCGGTAATCGACTTCATATCCGTCACACGCTCCTTAAAACACAAAGGGCAATCTCAATGAGATTGCCCTTAAGTCTTTAGAAGAAAAGTCTGGGTGAGAGGATTTGAACCTCCGACCCCTTGCACCCCATGCAAGTGCGCTAGCCAGGCTGCGCTACACCCAGATAAAATTTAGATCTGTGTCAAACCTTCGAACTGAAACTCAGCTTTTTTGAAATCAGAAAGACCGATACGCGCACATTCTTCGATGATTTTTTCTAGCGTATCGCCAGGAGAAACTTCCGCGGCGCTAATATCAACCGCTAAAGAGGCTGTGAACGCAGTGCCGCCACGCACACCCTTTACTTTAAAGTTGGCATACATTCCCGCTTTTGATCGGGAAATACTTTTGAAACGTATCAAGTTGTTTGAAGTCATTGTCTTTATCCGCTAAAAGATGATACTTTGAATCGAAATTTCTTGTCTAGCACTAGCCTGGACTTTAGACAAAATCTAATGTTTTTAAAGCGGTAGCTCCAGGGTAGATTTGAGGCGGGGTGTCATCGTGTATAGCTTTAGCTATTCGCGATGATGCACCGCCTTGAAGATGCTCAAGAGCTATCCCTGTAAAAATACTAGATTTTGTCTAAAGTCCAGGCTAGCCGCTAAGGCGTTTAAAAACACCACAGTCAAAGATTAATTACTTGTGATATACTTTTCAACATGTGTTTCCGCTTAGAAAATCATACTCCATTCACCCATTTGCTGTTTTTATCGGTTATTAGAGACATAAAAGTTAGCTCGAAATGCCTGCAAAACATCTTTTCAGCAGCAAAGAACACTCTCGTTGCGCATCAAAAACAGCTTGCTACGTCTCTGACAGGACGCATTACATGGATTAAAGATCACATCAATTATTACTGGCGCTATTTCTTAAGTCGCTTTCGCTGTATTGATCAACTTACAGCACCCCCCACTCTATCCCCTGCTAAACCTATTGATCAACTTGCTCATTTAAGAGCTGAAGAAAAGAGTTTTTCCACATTAATGAGCTGGCTGAAGACAATTGCCACAGATGACTCATTCAATGAGGCACTCCAAACTAAACAATCTACCACACTGCCAGGGGAAGCATTGCGCTCTCAAATATGCGCCATCGTTCACGCTCTTAGAGATGGCGACTATGCGTGGAATATAGAGTCCATTCATCTGAGCCGCCTTGACGAATTACTTGATAAGAATGGGGCTACTTTTCTATCGCACCATCTTCTTCAAACTTTTTCTAAAACAGAGATCAAGTGCTCTGAAAGAATACCTATAGCGAGAAAACCTTATGTAGCAAAGGCAGTGGAAATATTTTTACACCTTGCTACTGAACTGGCTCAATCATCCACAACAGAACCTGATAGTTTCGCAAAAGGTGCATTACATCAATTAGCCAAAGAAAACTGGCAGCCCTTTGACAGCCACTTCCCCGACATCATTGCATTGGACATGTTTTATACATGTTTTAAGAGGCTACCTTCTATCCCATCAAAGGATGTTTTAGTTACATTCGAATATTTGCCAAACCAACCTGTTTTAAGAAACTTGCTTGAAGCCATCAACGATACGCGCAATGATCTTAATCATATTAAGAATGATCAGGGCAAGATTGCTTTCATAGGAGCCCGTCACCATCTGCAAAAGGGCGATAAACTTACATTGTTACAGGCCATGACGCTCTTTAAATATTTTAAGGAGTTACTAGGATTTCCCAAAGAGATCAGCCGTCTTGATCCAGAGATGACTCCAAAGCAGTATCTACAATGCCTTTGCGCCGCTGACGAAAAAACTCTCGCAGCAAATGTGCCGATTCCTCAGCTAGAATCCCTTTAGAAACTTTGAGAGTATGAAAGGGATAAGGAGAAATCAATAAATTTGAAAAAGAACCCCCTGCACCCTGTCTTGGATCATCTGCACCCCAAACAACACGCTGAACACGGCTCAGCAAAATCGCACCGGCACACATGGGACATGGTTCTAAAGTGGTATATAAGGTGGTTTCTGGAAGTCGCCAATCCCCTAAAATACGCGCTGCCTCTTGCAAACACACCAGCTCGGCATGTCCCAGCACTGACTTGTCTTTTTCGACTCGATTATATCCACGCGCGATAATTTTCGCGTCATGGACGATCACAGCACCTATAGGCACTTCCTTCTCGGCAAAAGCTTTTTTAGCCTCCTCCAAAGCTTCATGCATAAAAATGAGATCAGACGAAGGCCTATCTTCCAATTAGAATAACCTCAAAATATCGTAATAGGTAACAAACAAAAAGAACCCAATGATAAAGATGACAAAGGGGAAAATTAAACGTTCAAGCAATTTTGGATTAATGCGCTTTTTGGTGATCACTTCAATTAACCCAAGGACGATGTATCCTCCATCTAGAACAGGAATAGGCAATAAATTCATTAGACCTAAGTTGATGCTAATGGCTCCCATCCAAAATACCGCTTCTTTAATACCGACAGACCAACCTTGCTGAATCACTTGAACGACCCCGATAGGACCAGAAAGCCATTTAGGATTTAGATTTCCAGAGAAAAGCGCCCCTAATGTATGCCAAATTTCCTCGCATACATTGCCAAAAAGAACAAAAGGGTTGGGATTATATTCAACGCGCTGATCTTCTAAAAACACTCCGAGCAATAAACGATTCTGTGCTTGCTCATATATTTTCAACTCGTAAGCTCTTTTTGCTGGGTCATTCTCTTGTGCGATCCTCTCTAATTGTGTTCGCATTTGCTGATCAAAAAGTTCCCTCTGTTCTTTTGTAAAGGAAAAATCTTTAGCCAGTCTTGGTTCAATTGGAGCTAACACGCTTAAATTATTTAGTGTTTTCAAGCCATCGGTGATTCCTATTTGACGCATGAGTTGTGCAACCTTGCCACCCTCCAATAAGGCGTCATACTGCGTATCTGCATCGTGCCATGAGACAAGCGGAGGGAGTGCATGGTTATGCTCTACAATCACAACAACTTTCCTCGTTTGCAGTAATTTCATCATATCACTAGGAGAGCTCATCGGCGTATCATAGATCGCTTTAATGCGGTCACCCACTTGCAAAGGCGCACCAACAAACGGAATAACCAATGATTTCCACCGTTCGTTCTCTTCTGGGTCTAGAAGTGAAAGCACCTCTTCTACTTCGTTGTTAGCAGATAAATTATAAGGTAAGACATAGGCCTCTGAAAATGGCATCTCCATCTTTGTGTCGAAATACCAATCACTCATCTCTCCCTTTACTTGAGGCGTCAACTTTAAGTCTACTGTACGGCACTTTAAAGAAAGGTGAAGAAAACTTTCACTTCCTCTTTGTACCCGAATAAGAGCAACTGGTGCATTCACCAATTGACTTAATTGCTCTTGGGAAAAAAGCAGGTGACCATCAGCCCAAAGCAGGCGGTCAAGCGGTTTAAAACCCGCATCCTTTAACGGAGAACCGTTTGTCATGCCAGCAAAAAATAGGTAACTGGCGGGATTTAATATCCCATACGTTTGCATCCCCTCGACACCATTTGCCAGTGGGTATGGATTAGCTGTCAAACTAAAAGGAGTTGCAGTATGTGTGTAATTGTTTAACTTAATTCCTTGCAGGCGTAGAGGTTCCCCATCTAGTAAGGCCGTATACACCAATTCCTTAAATCCATGATATGTATGGCCATTATATTGTTGGAGCAAATCACCTGGACGTACACCATCTTTCCATAATGTAGAATTGGGATCGAGATAGCCAAGGCGTTGGGTGTATTCAGAAAAAGGCTTTAAACGGCCACCAGAAAACCACAGAGCGGCAAAAAACACCAGAGCCAACAACAGGTTAAAGAGCGGACCCGCGAATGCCACTTTAATGCGATCCCATGGACGTTTCGCATAAAACCCATTTGGATCATATTGAGAAGGATCCATGGCTGCAATTTTGACATATCCTCCAAAAAGGAACCATCCCAATTGCCACTTAACCCCTTGAAATTCCCAGGAATAGATAGGTCTTCCAAAACCGATACTAAAAGTATCTACTTTCATTCCTACGCGGCGCGCCATCCAATAGTGCCCCCACTCATGGATGAAAATCAATACCCCGATGCCAATGATTGCAAAAAATATCTGTACTATAGTTTCCATAAGATGGCGCGCCTTGTAAAATCGCTCTCATTATGCCCCCAATTAACAAAAAGGGGCAAGCAGAGTCTTGGTATTCCAGTAAAATAAGAACTCTTATCCTAAGATGAAAGTAGCTGTGTTTTCACACTCTTTTGGAGCCATGTTTTACACACAAGCGTTATTAATAATGCTGCAAGCAGGATTGAAACAGCCATACCAGCTGTCGAAATAGGCAAAGCGTAGTAACTCAACAAATGACGCGTTAGAGCAACGGCAAAGATACTGGCTAGAATCGCAATCATAACGGCTAATCCAATCATGCGAAATAAGGAATGTGTTAATAATTTTGCAATTGCTGGTGGAATAACTAGAAATGCTAGCACCATTAAAATGCCTAATGAAGAAAAACCTACCAAGCATGTAAAGGTGACTTGCAGCATCAAAAGCAAGTGGAACCAACCGACAGGAACACCTAGACCAGTTGCAAAAGTTGCATCAAATGTCATGATGCGATAGGGCTGAAAACATAACCACACAATGATTAAATTTCCTGCAGCCAACCAACCGATGTGCTGGACATCACGCGTCGAAATGACATCAATGTGCCCCATGACTGATTCAATGCCAATATGTGCATTACGTGTAAAGGTAGAGGTCAAAATAATGCCTGCTGCAAAAAAGAGCGTAAACAAAAGACCAATCGCGGCATCTTCCTGTACTTTTAATACTCGATTGAGAAGATGAATAGATCCAATTGTTAAAAGAGCACTTACAAGTGCGCCTAAAAACAACCACTCCCCTGTCGCTTCTGTTGAAATTTTTAACCATGAGGGAAGTAAAAAAGCAATAATAACACCCAAAAGAAGCGTGTGAGATAAGGCATTAGCTACCATGGTCATGCGTCGCAAAACTAAAAATGAACCAACTACTCCACTAGAAATACTCAATCCAATTAAAGCCAATGCTTGCCAATCATCTGACCACAATTGATCTAAGGAAACTACTTGCAAAAGAAGGAGGACCATGTTTTTGATGAGAAGCCCTAATGCTTCAAAAAAATCAGCTCCTGAATAGGGACTCATTATGCCTCCCTTTTGGGAATCGGTTGTCTGTGGGGGTCATTTAGAGGATAGTCGAGAAGGCGATCGATTTCTTTTTCTAATTCAGGCGTTAAAAGGTGCTCCACCTCTTCTGCACTTACATGCACACGTTCCTTATGAACGCCAAGATCCTGCACAAGATACATTTCCCAAAGCCTATGCAAACGCACAATCCTTTTCGCTTCCTTAGTCCCCTGGAGAGTAAGAGAAAAAAGACCTTGGCCAAGGCATGTCACGTACCCCTTGCGACACATTCTTCTCAATAATTCTCGCAGCTGCAATCGATTCATCGCATGCAGGGAGTAAAGATGACGCATACTTAATGGAGTGGGGGATTTCCATAAGGCCTTTAAAAGATTTTCCTCTAAACAACGTCTTCGAAAGAGGTGTATGCGCCACCAGCGCATAACAATCCCCTGTTGTGGCGCAAAAAAAAGACTTAACAACGCTAAGAGACCTGCCACAATTACAATCGTAGGACCTGTAGGTAATTGCAAGGAAAGCGCTTCAGCTAAGTGTAATGAAAAAAGGTTCCCTATGCCTCCAGCAATTAGTCCAAAAAGCGTCGCAAAAATAAACAACTTGAGAAGAGAGTGTGTCCACTGGCGCGCACTTAATGCAGGAGCAATCAACATAGCAGAGACGAGCACTAACCCAGCACACCGCATTCCAATCACAATGGCGGCTACTAAAACAACATCGATGATCCAACCTAATATCTTTACAGGAAGACCAAGACTAGCTGCATAGTCTTTATCAAACAAAAAAAGCTCCAAGGGTTTGAAAAAAAGACCCACAATTATAATTACGAAGACTGTTAGCCCTAAATAAATCCAGATATGCAGATCTGTCATCGTTGCCGACTGACCAAAAAGGTATAACTGCATTTGTTGGTAATGCAATGCAAAAGAACCTTGAATGATGCTCGCTAAAAGTACGCCAACTCCAAAAAAACTGGAAAGAATCAAACAAAGGGTGACATCGGAAGAGATTTTAAAGCGCTCTTGCAACCATCGCATCAGGGCTAATGCGAGCAATGAAGCGATAAGAGCCCCCGCAAAAACAGCCAGCAACCAATTTTCTTCTCCTTCCAAAGCAAGAGCGCCTACAAAAGCAACTGCCAACATCACACCGGGATAACAAGCATGAGAAAGTGTCTCTCCAATTAAGGAACGTTTTTTTACAAAAACTAACACCCCCACTAATGCCGTCACAATCGACATGAGCAATGTGCCCCAAAAGGGGCCTCGCCATAATGGATCAAAAAGTAAAATCATCCCTCAATATGTCCCGTTTCTACTTTTTGCGCTAATTTAGTGACTTCATCAAGAATCGAAGGATGACACCCATAAGTCTTTTGTAACATTTGAGGAGTAAAAACCTCACTGCAGGGTCCCGCAGCAACTAAGCGAATATTGAGAAGGATGAGCCAATCAAAATAATCGCGTACGGTATTGAGATCGTGGTGTACAAGAAAAATGCTCTTTTTTTCCTCTTTTAATTGCTTTAAACGTGCAATGATCACTCTTTCGGAGGCCGCATCTACCCCTGCCATTGGTTCATCAAGGAGATATAACTCCGCGCGTTGCATTAAGGCGCGTGCTAAAAAGAGGCGTTGTTTTTGCCCCCCAGAAAGCTCATTAATTTGGCGATCTTTCACGGTATCAAGCTCTAATTGCTCTAACGCACATAGGGCTTCAGCCTTTTCTTCTTTGCTTGTCCAACGCCACCACGCATGGCGATGATACGCCCCCATGGTTACTAACTGCCATACTGTCATGGGAAAATCCCAATCTACAGAATCTCTTTGCGGTACATAGGCGATTTTCTTTCGTATCTTATCAATGGGCTGTCCCCAGAAAAGAATGCGACCTGAAATTGGTTCAAGCAATCCCATCAATGTTTTCAATAAAGTACTTTTTCCCGCGCCGTTGGGGCCAATAATTCCAACAATTTGGCCAGTAGGAATGGTGAAATTTAGATCCCAGATGACCGAGGTTTTATCGCGATTGACAGTCAACTGCTCAACAGTTAGTACATTATTTGACATCTTGACTCCAATAAGAGTGCATTAACTGTCCATCGTAGAGAACCATTCCAGGATACTCACCGCTTAATTCACAGATAGGCCCCATCGCATCCCCATAAAGGGGCTTGTCAGCTATAGTCAATTCCAATCCCTTTTTAGAAGCGGTGTCTAAAATTTTATTTAATGATGCACGGCTCACATTAGACTCAAAAAAGAGCACATGTACGTCATGCTGTTGCAACTGCTCTATAAGAAGCGCTATTTGTTGCACACTAATTTGACTTTCAGGCGCCAACCCCTCTGGTGCCATACAACGCTCTTCCCATTGACCTGAAATACGTTCTTCAGGTGTTGCCAAATAGGCGCGGGTAAAATAACGAAAAGCATCATGACTTGTCACAAGGTAACGTTTGGCGGGCTGGATCGTTGACATTTCTGCCAGCAACTCATGATGAGCTGCTAATAATTGTTTGGATAACAAATTTCCATTTTTCTCAAATTCCTCAGCATGCAAAGGGTCTAAAAGAGCACACTGTTCTACAATCGAAGGAATTGCCAATGCCCATAGCTCTAAATCCATCCACAGATGAGGATCACGTTGGCCATCTTGTATAATCAGCATATCGGGTTTTTGCTCAAGGATTTTATCTGCGATAGAAATAGCCTTAGTGTGCGATTTAAAATACTGCAACAGGGATGCCCCATGCTCCAAACCAGCGCCATTATAAAAAATCACATCTGCTCGCGCTAATTTTTCTCCATCACCCTTCACTAATTCGTAACTGTGCGGATCTAATTGATTATCGATTAAACAATGGACAGCAATAAATTCCTTACCAACTTGCTGTACCAACGCAGCAATCATGCGCGTCGTGGTTAGAATGTGTGGTACTGAAGAGGGTTCCATCCATTTATTAGCATTTTGTGCATCAGGGCAAGAGCGGCAGGCAAAGGCAAGAAGGCATATAAAGAAGAAAATTGTGATTTTTTTTGATCGAGACAAAATGGCCTCCAAAAATAGCCTTGAGGCTTTTTTACGGGAAATTATAGTGATTATAGCATCTATAATATGCAAACACAATCAAAATGCATTGCAAAAATATCGATGGATAGATAAATTGACGCAAAATCTATTTGTTCGTTTTTGATAATAATCAGGATCAATCAGTTTCCAAAGAGAATTTTTGGTGGAGCAAAAAAGAGATACTCACTATTAGCAAAAACTAAAAGTTTTAAGAGCCTTTTGTAAAAGGCTCTTAAGGAAATGATGCTGGGTTTCAATAAAAAGATTGATTGATAAAACCCAAATAATGTAAATCCTTTAAGTAGGTTTTGCACGACTAGTAATTTACAGGAAGTATATGTCAACAAATTTGTCGATCGACACAATCATTCATAAGGCACTCAAAAAAATTAAAACTGAAGATGAAAATGAGCTTTGCCGCTATTTGCCCTCTAATAAGGGTGGATATATTCACCACTTTAGCTTTCGTAAACTCAAAAATAGAGATCCACAGGCACTAAAAGCCCTCATCGAAGAGCATGTATTGAACCCAGTAAGCCCTCAACCACTGCCAGCCAATACAAGAAACCCACGAGGATCTCGCAAAGGCAATCATGATATTCGCCTCTCTCAGTTCGACATCCAAAAATTGTGTATTCTTGCTAACCGCAGTGGAGATGCAGAAATGGCTGCCAAGCTAACTGCCAAGAGCCGCACTCCCGCTCAATTGCGCCGCGATCTTATGCGCAGCATCCGTGCTGGAGCATCCCTAGATGCACACCAAGTCAAGGCCTACAATCTGGCGCATGGTGGCGATGAGAAAGAGACTTCTGCAGAACACCACCACCACCACACTGCATAATTCTAGCTCGAATTCTTTTGTTTTTTCCCTATTGTAATCTTAGCGCGCGTTTCTTTCTTAAGAAGCGCGTTGCTGCTTAAATCCCTGATTGAGCATATTAGACTTCTTTCGAAAGAAGTCTATTGGGGATAAACGTGAGTCCAAATTTACCGGACAAAAAAAAACCCCCAAGAAGGCTTTTACCTCCTTGGGGGTTTTTTGCTTATGCATTTTGCTTAGATTGCATTTGCTTAGTTGGCAGAAGTAAAGTCAAAGACCAAAGGCTCATCGAGCTCTCTTTCCACCAGTCGACGAATCGCTAATGAATGCTCAAATCCTGTACCACTTGGGATTAGTTGTCCCATGATGATACTCTCCTTATGTCCACGACGCATATCTTGCTTGCCAGCACATGCAGCCTCTGTTAAGACACGTGTTGTATCTTGGAAAGATGCAGCTGACATGAAGGAATCGGTAGCCAAAGACGCTTTGGTAATCCCCTGAAGAAGTGGAGCTGCTTGCGCTGGCTTACCGCCATCTTCAAGTGTCTTACGATTTTCTTCATAGAATTCTTTTTTAGTGATCTCTTCACCAAAGAGCAATGTCGTATCACCTGGATCAAGAACACGTACTTTTTGTAGCATCTGGCGTACGATGATCTCAATGTGGCGGTCGTTAATATCTACACCCTGCAGACGATAAACTTCCTGCACCTGATTAACTAGGTACTTCTGAAGCTCACGCACTCCACAAATCTCCAAGATTTCATGAGGGACTACCAAACCGTCAGTTAATTGCTGACCTTTGATAACCAAATCACCTTGCTGAACAATCAAGTGCTTGTTGAGCGGGATGAGATGCTGCTCTTCCATACCTGACACTTCATCAATGACAGCAACAAGACGCTTATTTTTCTGTACGCCGCGCATGTGGACGGTACCATCAATTTTAGCGATCTCAGCAGCTTCTTTTGGCTTACGCGCTTCGCACAATTCAGCGACGCGAGGAAGCCCCCCAGTAATATCCTTTGTTCGGATAGCACCTTTAGGAAGGCGAGCTAAAAGATGTCCAGCGCTGACATACTGCCCTTCGTGCACGGAAAGAATTGCCCCAGAAGGAATTGCATAACTGCCTACTACTTCTTTTTGGTCGCGATCAGCATAGATCACAATCTGAGGGTGTAATTCGCCGCGATGTTGCTTAACGATTAATTCAGTTTGTCCCGTTTGTTTGTTCAACTGCTTTTCAGTAGAGATACCTTCTACAAGGTCTTCATACGAAGCATAGCCTGGTTGATCACAAATAATTGGAATGTTGTGCTGCTCGCACTCTGCAATTTTTTGCCCAGCTTTGACGAGTTCACCATCTGCAATTAGGATCTTTGTGCCAAGCTCAACAGAGAAGCTCTGTAGAGGCTCAATTGATTTTGTTGCCAATAGACGTTTGTACTCGTCTAAAGTACGCCCTTCATTGCGTACAATATGAAGTAGACCGTTCTTGTTGAGAACAAGGTAATGTCCTTCATCATTGCGCACGATGCGTAGGTCGGCATATACCAAGATACCATCTTGAGCAACCAACAATTCCGGAGCAGTTCCAGCAGAAGCAATACCACCCACGTGGAAGGTACGCATTGTCAACTGTGTTCCAGGTTCACCAATCGACTGAGCACCGATAATACCAACAGCTTCACCCAATGCAACGATACGTCCAGTAGCAAGGTTCATGCCATAGCAATGAGCACAAACGCCACGCTTACTTTCACAAGTAAGTGCTGAACGAATACGAACGCTTTCAATGCCTGCATCATCAATTTTTTCAGCCTGTATTGCATTGATAATATCTCCAGCTCGAGCTAAAAGCTTGCTCTTATCTCCTGGTTGATAAATATCTTCGCATACAGTACGACCGAAAATACGATCTTTGAGAGGCAGAATTTCTTCTTGGCCCTGCTTAATAGGAGCTACATCGATGCCATTCAGCGTCTGGCAGTCATGTTCCATGACAATCACATCTTGTGCAACGTCCACCAAACGGCGAGTCAAATAACCGGAGTCTGCAGTTTTTAAGGCAGTATCAGCAAGACCTTTACGGGCACCGTGGGAAGAAACGAAGTATTCAAGAACCGTTAAACCTTCTCGGAAGTTCGATGTAATCGGCGATTCGATAATCTCACCCGATGGTTTAGCCATCAAACCGCGCAAAGCACCCAACTGCTTCATTTGGGAACGGTTTGTACGCGCACCGGAATCCATCATCATGTACAAAGGATTCAATGTGGAATTTTCAGGTTGCTTGATCAATGCTAAAAGATCATCAGCCAAACGTTCTGAAACTTCAGTCCAAATACCAATTGTTTTGGATTTGCGCTCCCCTTCGGTAATCACACCCTCGTGATACTGTTTTTTCACAACAGTGACTTTATCGTAGGCATCGGTGATAACTTGCGTTTTATTCTCAGGGACACGAACATCGCATATTCCCATTGAAATAGCAGCCTTAGTTGCTTCTGCAAAGCCCATATTTTTGACTTTATCAAGAAACTGAACAGTTGCTTCTAATCCAACTTTCTTATAGCACTCTAAAATCAACTGATTCATGCGCTTAGCAGGAAGGCTATAGTTCTGAAAGCCCAGCTCTTTTGGCACTAAAGTATTAAAGAGAACGCGCCCTGGGGTCGTTTCGATAATGCCATCTTTCAAACGCAATTTGATGCGCTCATGAATATGGATACCTCGACCTGAACTTTCCCAACGCTTACCACCAGCCACTTCTTTCAGTGTAGTTTCGATTGAACCTGCACCCAAAGCAAGCAACACTTCTTCAGTATCTCTGAAAACGCGCGTTTTCTTACCGTGATCCTCAGGAATATAAAGCGGATCACACATGAGATAATAAAGACCCAAAGTCATATCTTTAGATGGCACTGCAGAAGGTTTCCCTGAAGAGGGCAAGAAGATGTTATCTGGAGCCATCATCAAGAGTTTTGCTTCTAATTGTGCTTCGACCGACAAGGGCACGTGCACAGCCATCTGGTCACCGTCAAAGTCAGCATTGAATGCTGCGCAAACGAGCGGATGAACACGGATCGCTTTACCTTCAATCAAAATAGGTTCAAATGCTTGAATACCTAAGCGGTGGAGTGTCGGTGCGCGGTTTAAGAGCACTGGATGCCCTTTAATCACTTCTTCAAGAACATCCCATACTTCGTTAGCTCGACGCTGAATCATTTTCTTAGCGGAGCGAATCGTGTAGACATACCCTAAATCTTTCAAACGCTTTACAATAAAAGGTTCAAAAAGCTCTAAGGCCATTTCTTTAGGTAGACCACACTGATTAAAGCGCAGTTCTGGTCCCACGATAATCACGGAACGCCCTGAATAGTCAACACGTTTACCCAGTAGGTTTTGACGGAATCGACCTTGTTTACCTTTCAACATCTCGGAAAGAGATTTCAATGGACGATTGCCCGCTCCCATCACTGGATGACCATGACGACCATTATCAAAAAGAGCATCTACTGCCTCTTGCAACATACGTTGCTCGTTGCGAATGATCACATCTGGCGTCTTCAGCTTAAGAATTGCTTTAAGACGATTGTTACGATTAATAACTCGTCTGTAAAGATCGTTAAGATCTGAGGTTGCAAAACGACCACCGTCTAAAGGCACAAGGGGGCGAAGATCAGGAGGAATGACCGGAACAGAAGACATGACCATCCATTCAGGCTTATTTGCGGATGATACAAAAGCTTCTACGATCTTTAAGCGTTTTGCCAGCTTCATGCGCGCTTGCATTGACTTGGTCTTTTTTAACTTGTCTTTAAGCTCAACAAGCAGCTCTTCCAATGGTTCTTTTTTGAGAAGATCTGCAATGGCTTCAGCACCCATTTTTGCGTCGAAAGCATCCTTGCCATAGCGCTCTTGTGCTTCTCGGCACTCCTGCTCGGTCAACATTTGCTTAAGAGCTAAATCGGTGTTCTTAGGATCCGTGACAATAAATTCTTCGTAATAAATCACGCGCTCAAGATCGGAAGAAGATATTCCAAGTAAATTGCCGATACGGGAAGGCATGCTCTTAAAGAACCAAATGTGCACCACAGGTACAGCAAGTTCAATGTGTGCCATACGTTCGCGGCGTACTCTTGAAAGAGTTACTTCCACTCCACAGCGATCGCACACAATGCCTTTATGCTTAATCTTCTTGTATTTACCGCATGCACATTCCCAATCCTTTGTAGGACCAAAAATTTTCTCGCAGAATAAGCCACCTTTTTCAGGTTTAAATGTGCGATAATTGATCGTCTCTGGCTTTTTAATTTCGCCATAAGACCATTCATCACGGACAATCTCATCGGAGGCAATCGAAATCGATAGCACATCAAATTCAGAGTCGTGTGCTTCCTCAAAAGTATTTTCTGAATGCATTCACCCTCTCCAATTATTTTGCGTTTTCTGCTTCATGTGCTACTTTTTTCAAGCGCACATCCAATCCAAGAGCCTGCATCTCTTTAACCAATACGTTAAACGAAGCAGGTGTTCCTGCGCGCAGAGTATTATCTCCACGTACAATTGAGGCATAAATTTCAGTACGGCCACTAACATCATCTGATTTCACTGTCAACATCTCCTGTAAGAGGTGTGCAGATCCATAAGCTTCTAAAGCCCACACTTCCATCTCCCCGAAACGTTGACCACCCATCTGGGCTTTACCGCCAAGAGGCTGTTGTGTCACGAGCGAGTAAGGACCAATCGAACGGGCGTGGATCTTATCAGCAACCAAGTGATTCAATTTCAGCATGTAGATGTAACCAACCACTACACGTCCATCAAAGCGCTCACCTGTACGTCCATCGAAGAGCCAAGTCTTACCATCGCCAGGCAGACCTTGTTCCTTCATCATGCGCCAAATTTCACCCTCAGGGAATCCTTCAAAGACAGGGCTCTTCACATGCATTCCAGCAAGCTTTGCAGCCCATCCCAAGTGTGTTTCAAGCAATTGCCCCATGTTCATACGGGAAGGTACGCCTAATGGGTTCAAAATGATTTCAATTGATTGACCATTTGGCAAGAATGGCATATCGGCTTCCGGAACAATTTTAGAGACAACCCCTTTGTTACCGTGACGACCCGCCATTTTATCGCCAACTTGTAGCTTGCGCTTCGTTGCAATATAGACTTTTACTTGATGAATCACGCCTGCATCGAGATCTGTATCCCCTTTACGGAGGAATTCAAGATCCTTCTTATAGCGTTCTTCCAATTCCACAAAAGCACGTTCAGCCTCTAACAGAACCTTCTTTAACTCATCAAATAGATCATTATGAGGCAAGAGTAGATCAGCAACTTTGTATTGTTCTAAGCTACGCAGTGTCTCTTCTGTGATCAATTGACCATTATCAATAAGGAGGTCAGCAGTTTTGCGATGTAAAATTGCGCCTGGAGCTTTTTCGCCAAGAAGGAAAGCACCTAACTGTTCAAAGCGACGCATTTGAATCTCAGTGACAGCTGTGCGATATTCCTTTTGGATGTCTTTTAAACGACTTGCTTCTTCAACTAATTCATCGTCACTCTTAGATAGACGATCTCTTCGACTAAAGATTTTTACATCCATAACGACACCCTCTGTACCTGGGGGCACAGTTAGCGAGGCATCTTTTACATCTGCTGCTTTTTCGCCGAAAATTGCGCGCAATAGGCGCTCTTCAGGAGCAAGTTCAGTTTCTGATTTAGGTGTAATTTTACCAACAAGGATATCACCAGGTTTTACTTCAGAAGCAACGCGGATAATACCGTCCTCGCCTAAATTCGCGAGAGCTTCTTCTGGGACGTTAGGGATATCACGCGTGATTTCTTCTTTACCCAACTTAGTATCGCGAGCGATCAACTCAAACTCTTCAATATAAATCGAGGTGTAATAATCTTCTCTCAACAACTTTTCAGAGATAATAATCGCATCTTCAAAGTTATATCCGCACCAGGGCATGAAGGCTACTAAGACGTTTTGCCCTAAAGCTACTTCACCGCGATCAGTCGCTGGACCATCTGCTAAGACATCACCGGCTTTTAATTCATCGCCGACGTTGCAAAGAGGAGCCTGGTTAATGCAAGAGCCCGAATTAGAGCGCAAGAATTTCTTTAAAGCGTAAGTGTGCTTTAAGAGAGGGTTCTCTTTGGCTGCAACAACAATCTTGTAAGCATCCACATATTCAACAACGCCATCATGTTCAGCAATGATCACTGCACCAGAATCACGTGCAGCGCGAGCCTCAAGACCGGTACCTACAATAGGTGCAGCGGGCCTTAAAAGAGGTAAAGCTTGACGTTGCATGTTCGAGCCCATCAATGCGCGGTTCGCATCGTCGTGCTCGAGGAATGGAATCAATCCTGTAACGATCGACACAAGCTGCTTAGGCGAAACGTCCATATGTGTAACACGAGGAGCCTCTACTTCGACAAATTCCCCATTGTGGTGTGCAAGGACAATTTCATTAGTGAACATTGAATAATCATCGAGCTCTGTGGAAGCTTGGGCAATAATGCACCCTTCTTCACCATCTGCTGTCATATACTCGATTTCATCTGTGACAACGCCATCTTTCACAATGCGGTAAGGAGTCTCAATAAAACCAAACTCATTGATCTTTGCAAATGCAGAGAGCGATGTGATAAGACCAATGTTTGGACCTTCAGGCGTTTCAATCGGACAAATACGTCCATAGTGACTAGTATGCACGTCGCGCACTTCAAAGCCCGCTCTTTCGCGATTTAAGCCGCCTGGCCCTAAGGAAGAAAGGCGACGCTTATGCGTCAATTCAGCCATTGGGTTAGTTTGTTCCATGAACTGTGAAAGCTGCGAACGACCGTAGAAATCTTTTAGTACACCTGACAAACCTTTAGCACTTACTACTTTAGCTGGTGTTAAGGTGTCGGAGGAGAAGTCAAATAGATTCATACGCTCTTTAATGATACGTTCCATGCGAGCAAGGCCCACACGGCATTGATTCTGAATCAATTCACCTACAGAACGTACACGACGATTGCCCAAATGATCAATGTCATCAACAAGCGCCTTTTGATCCCCTTGTTTTAAGCGAATCAGGTATTTGAGAGCTTCGATCACATCTTCTTTGCGAAGAGTGACTTTACGCAATTCCTCTTCGTTAACGGGAAGATCCAGTTTTTTATTCAACTTGTAGCGGCCTACTTTACCTAAATTATAGCGTTTAGGATCAAAAAAGAGGCGCATCATCGCTGAACGAGCGTTAGCAATCGTTGCAGGCTCACCTGGACGCAATTTGCGGTAGAAATCTTTCAAAGCTGACTCATAAGAATCAGTTGTGTCTTTGGCAAGCATTTTTAAGATAGGGTGATTTTCATCAGCGTCATGAGCGATTTTGACGCGAGAAATACCTGCATCAAGCATGCGTTTAAGCATTGCTGTCGTCAGCTTTTCACCGGCTTTTCCAAAAACAACCTGTGTTTCTTCATCTATCACAGGAGCTGCTAAAACTTTACCGACTAGCTTTTCAAAGGCTTTTTCTGAGCGGAATGTTAGATCTTCCGTTTTAAAAAATTCTTCGATGATATCTGCATCAGTGGAATATCCCAACGTGCGCACAAAGGTGGTTGCAAGAATCTTACGGCGACGCTTCTTTCTATCGATGTAGACGTAAATTAAATCATTGAGGTCGAAAGAGGCCTCAAGCCAGCTACCACGATAAGGAATGAGTCGGAATGAATATAGCGTGATTCCCTTAACATGGCGCTCTTGTTCAAAAGCAAGCCCAGGAGAACGGTGGAGCTGCGATACAATAACTCGCTCCGCGCCGTTGATAATAAAGGTACCTTTATCAGTCATCAAAGGAATCGTGCCCATATACACTTCTTCTTCCTTGATCCCTGTTTCATCGGTCAGGCGGAACTTCACCTTGAGTGTTACCTGATAGCTTGTACCACGGCGTGTTGCCTCTTCAGGCGTATATTTTGGCACACCAAGCGTATAAGAAACGAACTCTAAGACGGTCTTTTCGTCATAAGATTTAATGGGAAAAATCTCACTAAAAACTTCTTGTAACCCGATATTCTCCCTTTCTTCAGGAAGTTTATCTGCTTGCAAAAAGTGTTGATAAGATTTAATTTGGACTTCAATGAGATTGGGAAGATCAATGATCTCCTCTTTTTCGATGAAGCCGACACGTTGAGGTGGTCTTTTAAGCATACAGCAGAGGCCCCTAGCGGTTTGAATGTCACCTTGTCGAACACATCGTATAGTCTGTTTTAAGACTAAAAAACATGCTCATTTTTCTGATATGGAGATTTTTCGTCAGAAGCAAAAAAATTCCCATAACAAAGAAAAGAGATGTTGCAACGAGTATACCATTTTTGCCATCTAATGTGAAGGCAACAAAAGGCGGCCTTTAGGGACTAGTAAATTTACGCTTACTAGCCTTACCAAAAACCGCCTTGTCAGCGATGCTTAAGCACGCAAAAGGACTACAGACCTTTTACAGCAACTTTGCAGCCAGCTTCTTGAAGTTTTTTCGCAATATCTTGAGCTTCAGCTTTTGCAACGCCTGTTTTCAGTTGCTTTGGAGCACCATCAACTAGGTCTTTTGCTTCTTTTAAGCCGAGTCCTGTAATTTCACGAACAGTTTTAATTGCTGCAATTTTCTTATCAGCTGGAACTTCTTCCAGAATCACTTCAAATTCTGTTGATTCAGCAGCAGCTTCAGCAGCAGCGGCTACAGGTGCAGCAACTGCAACAGCAGCAGCAGCAGCTTTAACGCCCCACTTTTCTTCCAAAGCAGTCTTTAATTCTGCCATTTCAAGAACTGTGAGGTTGCTCAGCGCATCGATAAGAGCTTGTTTATCCACGGTATACCTCTAATATAGAATATAAAAATTAATTTTCAGAATCTTTCTTTGCCTTATTATCTAGGCAATACAGTACGCTGGCCACCAAGGCTTCCATAACCGCCAATGTTTGTGACATTGGAGCCTCAAAGAGACCGAGCAATTGTGCGCGCATTTCGTCTTTGCCTGGCAGTTTGGAAAGCAACTCGACATCTTTTTGTCCATATGCTTTTCCATCGATGCAAGCACCTACTACAGAAACAACGTTATCATTTGCTTTTGCAAAGGTGAACACTGTTTTTGCTGCATCAACAGCATCTTCTGCTGCAAACACAACGCCTAAGTGTCCTGCAAATTTTCCCAAAGTTATATCAACATTGAGATCACTAGCAGCCTTTAGAAAAACTTTTTTACGTACCACTTCGTAGTCGGCACTCTTTTGACGTAGGTCGTTACGAAAAGCCGTTGCAACATTAGCCGCTAGACCTTTGTATTCTACCAAGACAAAAGAGGGGCGTTGACGAATCTTGTCCTTGATCTCTTCAAGTAAGAGAGTCTTTTCTTTTCTCATCACTCTACCCCTTTTAAGTTGCCGTAAATTCGCCCACATTCAATTTGAGGCCAGGCCCCATCGTCGAAGAGAGGACGATCGATTGCAAGTAATGACCCTTTGCCGCCGCAGGCTTCGCCTTAAGAACAGCTCCGATGTAGGCTTGAATGTTCACTTTCAAACTTTCAACATCGAAGGATAACTTACCTACGCCAGAATTGATCACGCCGGAGCGGTCGACTTTAAATTCAACCTTACCTGCTTTAATCTCTTTCACAGCAGCGCCAACATCGTTTGTTACGTTTCCAGCTTTCGGTGTAGGCATTAACCCGCGTGGTCCTAAAACCTTACCGAGTTTACCCACTTCGCGCATCATTTCTGGAGTCGCAACGACAGCATCAAAGCCTGTCCATCCTTCTGCGACCTGTTTCAGTAACTCGTCACTTCCTGCAAACTCAGCTCCAGCGGCTAAGGCTTCTTGCACCTTATCGCCGCGTGCAAAAACTAGCACGCTCAGGGACTTTCCGGTACCCTTCGGTAAGGATACTGTGCCGCGCACCTGCTGATCTGATTTACGAGGATCGACGCCCATTTTCAAGGAAAGCTCAACAGTCTGATCAAATTTGACTGGAGGGCAAGCCTTGAGGTGTTCGATTGCCTGATCAAGCGCATATGTCTGATAGACATCAACTTGTGAGGCAATCTGCCGAATACGTTTGCTTTTTCGACCCATACTCTACTTATTTTCTTCTAACAATGTTAATCAACGATATCAATGCCCATAGAGCGCGCAGAACCCATCACGGTACGCATTGCAGCTTCTACGGAAGCAGCATTCATATCGCAACATTTTTCTTCTGCAATTTTACGCACTTGTGCCATCGTGAGTTTTCCCACTTTATCTCTGTGGGGAACCTTTGAACCACTCGTAACTCCCGATGCTTTCTTAATAAGACCAGTCATTGGAGGTTTTTTTGTGATAAAGGTAAAGGATTTATCGGAAAAGACCGAAATCTCTGTAGGCAGAACATCGCCAGCTTGTGCCTGTGTCTTAGCATTGAATTCTTTACAGAATCCCATAATATTGACACCCGCAGCACCCAAGGCAGGACCAATTGGTGGAGCTGGGTTTGCTTTTCCCGCTGGGATCTGCAATTTAATGATTTTAACGAGTTTTTTTGCCATGTCCTCTTTCCTTAGAAAGTCATTTAAAATAACGCCCTAGCACCATAAAGAGGCATTAGGCAAAAGAGCGTGCCCATTTAATACTAAAAAGAAGATTGATTATTGATTCTCGTAAGAATCATTAATCCCTTCTACTTGCCAGAATTCCAAATCGTCAACGCGCGTGTCCCTTCCAAAGATTGAGACCAGTACACTTAAACGACCCTTATCGTGGAATACATCTGTGATTGTTCCGATGAAATTCACAAATACGCCGTCGACAATCTTAACGCGATCACCAACTTCAAATTGATGTTTTTGTGTTACTTTTGTCTGCTTATCATCAAGATCTCTGAGAAGCGCTTCCACTTCCTCATCAGCCAACTGATGTGGCTTGCTAGATCCCAGGAAATCGATAACACCGGGTGTCTGTTTGATGTACATCCAAGAATCATCGTTCAAGTGCATTTTTACTAGAATATATCCAGGCCAAATACGCTTTTCGCTAATTTTTTGTTCACCCTGCTTCACCTCAGAAACATTTTCTGTCGGCACTAAGACGCGTTCGATCAATCCATCCATGCCTTGGGCTTGGAGGCTATCCTCGATTGCTTTTTTTACCTTCTTTTCCTGACTGGAGAAGACTTGAACGACATACCATTTATTCATGTGAAACAACTCTTGCGTAATAAAATACAGGCTTCAGAATAGGGAAACCAGCCAAGCCAGGGTCTTCAAGACGCCTTGTATGACAAGATCAACAGCGTAAATAAAAAAGCCAAATAAAAAGGTTGCTGAAACCACCACTTTCGTCAAGAGTGCTAGCTCTTTCTTTGATGTCCAAGCGATGTTTTTAAACTCATGCTTAATGCCACCGAAAAACTCGATAATATCAGTTTTTGCTAGTGTCGGTTTTACAGCTTGAGATGTCGAACTTACGTCTTTTTTAGTGGTTTCCACGAAAACGCTACCTTATTTGACTATCTTAACGTGAGTTCGACTTTAAATCGACTTTTGATCGTTGTTTCAGAGGCATCTGCTTATAAACTCCTCTTGGACATGGCACGTTGGCCATGGCCTTCAAGGCGTTTATCACCAGCTATCCTCTAAAACAACGATCAAAAGTCGATTTAAAGTCGAACCCACGTTATCTTAAACGCAATTAACGAGTGCAGAAGGATTCGAACCTCCGACCGGCGACTTTGGAGATCGCTGCTCTACCAGCTGAGCTATACACCCTTAAAAACTCATCCCACTCAAAAAAGGGCGGGATGAGCCATCTGTCACTGGGTATCTCATACCCAGTGATCAATCACATCACTAATTCGCGACTATTCGATGATTTTAGAAACAGTACCCGCACCAATTGTACGTCCACCTTCGCGGATCGCAAAGCGCATACCTTCTTCCATCGCAATCGGAGCAATCAGTTCAACTGCCAATTCAACGTTATCGCCTGGCATCACCATCTCAACACCTTCAGGAAGAGTTACGATACCTGTAACGTCTGTTGTACGGAAGTAGAACTGAGGACGGTAGCCACTGAAGAAAGGCTTATGACGGCCACCTTCTTGTTGTGTCAACACGTACACAGTTGCTTTGAACTTTGTATGAGGTGTGCAAGTACCTGGCGCAGCAAGAACCATTCCACGCTCGATGTCTTTTTTATCGACACCGCGGAGAAGAATACCCACGTTATCACCAGCGCAAGCTTCATCCAACAATTTGTTGAACATCTCAAGACCAGTTGCAACAGTTTCTTTTGTAGGACGGAGTCCAACGAGCTGCAATTTGTCGTTTACATGAACGCGACCGCGCTCTGCACGACCAGTAGCAACTGTACCACGACCGGAAATAGAGAATACGTCTTCAACTGGCATCAAGAATGGCTTGTCAACTTCACGAGTTGGAGTTGGGATCTTTTCATCCACAATACGCATTAACTCATTAATTGCCTCGACATACTTTGCATCGCCTTCAAGAGCTTTAAGAGCTGAACCACGGATGATTGGTACATCTTTGTAACCTTTCGATTCGAGCAATTCTGTCAATTCCATCTCAACAAGGTCGATCAATTCTTGATCAGATTCGCCAATCATATCCACTTTGTTCAAGAAAACAACAATCGCAGGAACACCAACTTGGCGAGCCAAGAGGATGTGCTCTTTTGTTTGGGGCATCGCACCATCAGTTGCCGCAACAACCAAGATTGCGCCGTCCATCTGAGCAGCACCTGTAATCATGTTCTTAACATAGTCAGCGTGGCCGGGGCAATCTACGTGTGCGTAGTGGCGGTTGGCTGTCTCATACTCAACGTGCGCAGTATTAATTGTAATACCGCGTGCTTTCTCTTCTGGGGTATTGTCAATCGAAGCATAGTCTCTATACTTTGCTTTGCCTTGCTCTGCCAGAATCTTTGTGATCGCAGCTGTTAGGGTCGTTTTGCCGTGGTCAACGTGTCCAATCGTACCAATGTTGACGTGGGGTTTAGACCGCTGAAAGGTTTCTTTTGCCATTTTAGTCTATCCTCCATCGGGATCTTTTTAATTTATTTTGCAAATGCCCAGAATAGGAATTGAACCTACGGCCTTTTGCTTACCATGCAAATGCTCTACCACTGAGCTATCTGGGCTTATCCTGGGCTCAATCATGGGCTCATCATGCTTCTTTAAGGACTTCATTACAAAATCCATTCATAGCACTTTGGCGTACTCTACAAGCACATCACATGAGCGAACTATCTTTAGCACCCTCATTTCGGGTACCCGCATTTCATCTCCTAGCCGCTAGCTGACCTGATTTGCAGATTCACCAGGAATAGCGACTATAGACCTGAGCAAGTCTAACCGGCAGCAAGATATAATTGCAACGACAAGTTGATTGTTCTGTCTAAACTCTAGTTAGAAGCCTCAACTCCAGTTAGAAGCCTCAACTCCAGTTAGAAGCCTCAACTCCAGTTAGAAGCCTTACCTCTCCTAACCCTTGCGGTAAACAATGCGTGCCTTTGTTAAATCATAGGGAGACATCTCTACTGTTACAGCATCACCAGCTGAAACGCGAATATTACGCATGCGCATCTTACCGCATAAATGAGCAAGAACTTCCATGCCATTCTGTAATTGAACCAGAAAAGTCATATTGGGCAGCAACTCTTTGACTACGCCGTCAAGGCGCAGTGTATCTTCTTTTGACATATAATCAAAAACCAAGGGAAAATAGGAATATCAATATATTAAAGTCCTTTGTGCGAGTTTTCGTCAAATCCTTTTTCCAAAATCTATTTTCTTGATTATGCCCACAATTATTGAAAAACAAAAAGCCCTCAGTTCTCATTTTGCCACTCTGTCTAAAGAGGAGAGTTACAATTTTTTGCTTGAATCTGGCAAGCACGCTCCTCTTTTTCCAGAAGATTGTAAAACAGATGTCAATCGCGTTTTAGGCTGTCAGTCCCTCATGTATCTTTCAGACACGATTGTGGATGGGAACATTCATTTTAAAGCATTTTCAGAGGCTCTGATTTCTGCCGGGTTGGCTCAAATGTTAATCGACCTTTATTCAGGTCACACGCCGCAAGAAATTCTACAATCAGATGCGCAATTCATGAAGGAATTACATTTAGATACGCTCCTTTCACCTGGGCGTGCCAATGGATTAAATGCCCTCTATCAGGAAATAAAAAAGCGCTCTCTCAGAGCGATCCTCAACAAATAACTTGAGGATTTTCGTCCTCTTCAGGTATAAATTTCACCATTGATCAATGAAAAAGGACCTTTTTTATGGCTAAAAAGCGCGAGATTATTAAAATGAAAAGCTCCGAGAGTACTGAAATTTACTCGACGACAAAGAATCCAAAGAATAAAACTGGACGACTAGAGCTAAAAAAATACGACAAATCACTACAACGCCACGTGATTTTTAAAGAGGCAAAGTAGCACTACTGTGCTTTAGGCGTGTTTTTAATAGCGAAATGGAGTTTCGCAAGAAGTCTAATAGCGAAAAATACCCGTGCTGTGCTTATCATTATGCCAATAATAACTATACCAGGTGAACAAGGTAACACACCAGAGGGTAGTCCTTTTTTGGCACAATTATGAGCACAGCACGCTTTGAACTTTTCATTGCAAAACGTTATATCCTCCCCAAAATCAAACAGCTTTCTGCTGCTCTGATCTCCCTTCTATCCCTTGTTGTCATCTCGCTTGTTGTCTGGCTTGTGATTGTTTTCACTTCCGTCACTGATGGACTTGAAAAAACGTGGATCGAAAAACTCATCGCACTCAGCGGCCCTATCCGTTTACAACCCACTGAGAGTTACTTCGATTCCTATTATTTTCAAATAGATGGCTACAGCCAAAAAACTGACTTCCGCCACCAGAGCTTGAAAGAAAAACTGGATGCTCCTTGGAGTGACCCATTTGATAAAAACGAAGATCAACCACTGCCCGAAGGTTTCCCCTCTCCTTTTTGTGATTCCACAGGTAAGTGCATCGATTTGGCAAAAGCAACGATTCAAACTGTCCAGCAAGTGCTCCCTTCCACATCGACTTCCGTGTTTGAGTTAGGTTTGGCGCAATTTTGTATTAAACTTAGCGAAGAAGGTGATCGCTACGTCAGTGGGATGTGTTATTTAACAGATACCACTAACAGCGCCCACTCCCTAGATGCTTTGCACCTTGATCCTGAATTACTTGAAAGTCTCGGCGATGACGGCGTTCTTGTCCCGAAGCACTTCAAGGAAAATGGTATTTTTCCAGGTGATCAAGGATACCTCTCTTACTTTGGCGCTAGCCTTTCAACAGCCCAGGAACAACGCTTACCAATCAAAGTAGTTGGATATTATGATCCAGGCCTTATTCCCGTTGCGGGCAAACTGTTACTCACCTCTCACGATATTGTAAGTCAAATTCGCACCTCAACACAGTTACATCAGGATGGAGCAACTACAGGGATTTCCATATGGTGTAACAACTATGACGATGCAAAAAAAGAAAAAGAACTCATTGTCAGTGCACTTAAAAAAAGTGGACTCTCACCTTTTTGGAAGGTTGAAACTTTTTGGGAATATGACTATGCACGCGATCTTTTGCAACAGCTTCACGGCGACAAGACCTTGTTCTCCCTCATCGCTATTCTTATCCTCTTAGTCGCTTGCTCAAATATTATTTCGATGTTAATTCTACTCGTAAACGACAAAAAACACGAAATTGGCGTACTGCAAGCTCTTGGCGCCTCATGGAAACAGATTTTGATTATTTTCTGTAGCTGTGGTGCAATTCTAGGATTTGTTAGCGCAACTGTTGGAACTCTCGCGGCGTGGATTACCCTAGAAAATTTAGATCTCATCGTCGCATTTTTAAGTCATTTAGAAGGACATGCGGCGTTCAATACCATGTTCTTTGGCGAACAACTTCCGAGTGCTCTCAGTTTGCGCGCCCTAGCGCTAGTCTGGTCTTCCACCATTCTGCTGTCTATTATTGCTGGTCTTATTCCCGCTTGGAAAGCAGCTTCACTAAAACCTGCTGAAATTTTGAGGGCTCAATGACTCCCGTTCTGCAAGCCAAAAATATCACGAAGCAATTCTTTCAGCCAGCACCCGTACTCCTTTTCAACGAATTAAATCTTGAATTATCTCCTGGCAGTAGTACCGCAATCATGGGAGCTTCTGGGGAAGGCAAAAGCACACTTCTACAAATCCTCGGAACACTCGAACCTCATTGCAGTGGAGAATTATGGATTCAAGGCCAGCGTGTAACGCCATCTCATAGCCCTCGCTTAAGAAATCGGTCTATAGGCTTTGTATTTCAATCATACCATCTTATGGAAGAATACACTGTTCTAGACAATGTTTTGATGCCTGCACAAATTGCAGGATTTGCCACACATGCTGGATCAGTGCCCTATAAGCGAGCCTTTGAACTCCTTGAACGTGTGCATATGCAACATAGAGCAAAATTTTTGGCCAAGCATCTCTCTGGGGGTGAAAAACAGCGAGTGGCTCTTGCGCGCGCCTTGTGCAATGACCCTATGCTTATTTTAGCAGACGAACCCTCAGGCAACCTTGATGCAGAAAACGCTCAATTCGTGCATCAATTGTTACTAGATCTTGTATTAAAAGAAGGCAAAACCTTATTAGTTGTGACACATGATCCACAATTAGCACATCTGTGTCAACGCACACTGATTTTAAAAACAGGAAAATTATGCGAGGAAGATTAACTCATTTCTGGAAGCATCCCTCCTGGCAGCAAGAACGCTACCACATCATTTTCACTCAACTTATGGAGAGAATTTCTTCTCCAGACCCCCATTTCCCCTCCTCCTGTATTAAACTCTATGAGCTCCTCACAAAATCCTCAACGCGTCATGACTATATTCGGTTTATACGTGCATTAAGAAAGGCCCTAATTCACACCCAACCACCTGCTAAAGATTGGCTCCGCACAATTTGCGCAGCTCTTTATACTTTAGATCTCACGCCTCTTTGTCAAAAAATCCTTAAACTTCTTAAAGAACACGGCTCTCCCTTGCGGGCATTCAGTCACCTCGAACTGTTTCCTCTTACCTATCAAGCGCTTTTTCAATGCCCACAAGCATTCAAGCAACCTCCCCTTGCACGTTGGATCCAGATTCTACAGTCGCAACTCAATTGTAATTTTGATCCCCTGCTTCAAGACAATACCCCTTACCTTCTTGCTTCTCTGCAATATGACAATAAAATAAGACAATTGCTTCGCCTGGGGACTCCAACTAAAGAAGGCTATTTTGCAACGTTAACTAAAAAAGTTAAAATCATCCCCGAATTTCTTGCTCTTATTGAGGGCATGGAAAAAAAAGGGCAAAAGCACTTATATATCAATTTACAACAGCGTCATAAAGGCACACTCTTTAAGGAAGAGCGCTTTAGAAATCGCGTGATTGAATCTTTAGCTAAAAAATACCCTGCAACATTTTCGATCATTTCCTTGCCGCGCAATTCGGCCTTTTACGCTCAAAGCATAAGCGGAGATATAAGGGCCTCTGACTTTAAAGAGGAACTTCTTCAAGAAAGCATGGGGGATACATTTTTCTTTTCCATGCCCTTTCCTCTAGAACAAAGGAAGGCATTGATCGATGCTACTCACATAACATTTTTCAACAACAAGCCCCTTTTAAATAAATCTGAAAGGCGTATTTTTATCGAAATTTTCTACTTGGAAATCATTGATTATCTCATCCTGGAATTAGATGTTGACTCGCTTAATATCACTTGTCGCGACGGAATCGATCGAGCTGGTATGACGAATGCACTTTTTTATCTATGGCGTCTTTTAAAAACAAACACTCTGACATTTGAGGAATGGGAAACTATTGAGGCAATCCTCTTTGCTCCAGCTCTTCTTGTCAAAAAACGTCCTATACGTAAACGCCGCTTCGAACGCTTTTTGCTGACTGCCCAGCATTTAATGGACTGTGGAGCCATGCAAAAGCTCCTCTGATCAAACAATCGTGGGCCTCACGTTTTTCAATAGACTTTCCTCGGTGGAAAAATTGCGCTTTTAGTTGACATTTGCTATATCTAACTCCATGGCTGGACTTTGGATAGTCCACATGAGCTAGTTTTATAATGCGAGGACTCGAGTGTTACCCCTTCCCACCCCTTTGAATCCCCTAGAAGATGAACTGGCACATCTCAATGATGAGCTTTTCCATGCCGAATTAGAAAGCATCAGAACCCTTCACCCATCAAACGACCAATTCTCAATTGATACGATACAAGAACACTGGAATGCTACTGCCTACCGAGAAGATTTTCAAAATGCCATTCTGTATCTTTTGGAACATGGCATCCAACTCATTACCCCTTGGCAAATTGAAGAGATGTCAAAAACTTTCGCCGACTTGCAAAAAATTTCGGAAAAAACAACCGATGGGGCTTTATTGAACGAAAATCACACAACGATGCAAGAGGTTTTCTCTATTCAAGACAGCCAAATTAATGAGTGTTATTTACTTGCCCTTCAAGATTTTCAAAAAGAGCGTTACCAAGAAGCGATATGCGTACTGCGTTTTCTTCTCAATTTAAATCCTGGATATTCTAATGTGTGGTCACTTTTAGGAAGTTGCCAACAAGCTGTTTCACAGTTCCAAGCTGCTCTTTGGTCATATAACATGAGTTTGATTGCCAATCCAGACGCTATAGAAAATCACATAGAATCCGCAGCATGCTACATCCAACTCAACGATCGCGATAACGCGCGTGATGCGCTAGGCAGAGCTCACGACTACCTTAAGCACCTGCATGGGCAATATGAGCGTTATACCCGCCTTTTAGAGCGTCTTACATATATCGAGCATAAACTTTAGGAAGATAACACTTTTATGACAGACCCTATCGCTCCGATTACTCTTCGCACGGTGGGTGGACCCCCATCAGTCGATGAACTCATCACTTCATTTACGCGTCCACTCGTTCCTTCAGAAGCTGGGAATGCAACATCTACAGCGGATATGGCAACAAATGCTCAAGAAGCAATTCAGGATGGGCGCCCTGAATCATGGTTGTGGCTTGCAGGTAAATATGTTGTCAATAATTTACTCATAGAGGCTTTATGGAGAACTCCCAAATGGGGTGCCCAAGAGGCTATCAAAGGTCTTATCGCAGCACGAACAGCCTACCAGGAATCTTATAAAAAGCACTTTGGCGAAGATAAAGCCATTCCACCGCTCTCTCAAGCTGCTATCAACTTATTGGCTACCCTTAGTGGAGTCGCTTGGATGTTGGGTCAAATTTTGCGTCGAAGCACCGCTCTCGGAGCAAGCACCTTGCCGATCGCAGGAGCTATTGTAGGAGGATGTTTCGGAACCATACTCATGCCTGGACTTGGTACAATCGGGGGCGCAGCAATGGGCGTGGCAGCTGGAATGATTGCAGGCTCTGTGGCAAAT
The DNA here is from genome assembly GCA_964596685.1 of uncultured bacterium. Classification (GTDB taxonomy): domain Bacteria; phylum Chlamydiota; class Chlamydiia; order Chlamydiales; family VFKH01; genus CAZQVA01. Next base: position 124,970 of record CAZQVA010000001.1, read on the forward strand.
GCTCTTATCTGTATCGTTGCCCAGTCACTTTGCTGCTGTTCTCCTCTCTTTACAAAAGAAGAAGACACAAAGATGCGTCAAGAATTCACTTCTTACGTCAAATCCAGCTTTTTTTATATCACATCTATCTATCATGCGGCTTACAGAGTAGTCGATCTTGGCTCAAAAATCCACGGCGCCAAAACACTTTCCCTTACTTGAACTCACGTTGAACCACAAAAAAAAACCCACTTTCTTCTCTAAGAAGAAAGTGGGGCTCTTCATCAATATGAAGCTCAAATGTTCAAGTTATCAATACTGATTAGAATTGTAACTTCGTCCTCCGCTACTTCCTCCTTTTGGATTGGAATTATTAGTGCGCGGTGGGGTCACATTTGATGGCGGTGTCACCCTAGGTGGGGTCACATTCGAAGGTGGATTGTACCTAGGCGGCGTCACATTGGACGGCGGATTATATCTAGGTGGGGTCACATTCGAAGGTGGGTTATACCTTGGAGGTGTCACGTTAGACGGTGGGTTATACCGCGGTGGGGTGACATTAGACGGCGGATTATACCGTGGTGGCGTCACTTGGGGTGGAGGATTATAAGTCGGCGGAGTTGGGCGTGGTGGCACATAAGTAGGAGGGGTATATGTCGGTGGAGTCACCACTTGAGGTGGTGGATTATATGTCGGTGGTGTAGATGGTGGGTTATATGTCGGTGGATTATATGTCGGTGGTGTATATGTCGGCGGAGTTACTGGAGGATTATAGGTTGGAGGTGTCACAGGCACCTGTGGTTTTGGTGGTGGAACGACCACTAATGGAGGCACAGTCACAGGTGGCGTCACTTGAGGTGGTGTCACTTGGGGTGGCGTCACTTGGGGTGGTACACGAGGTGGAGTTGGCTGCTGCCCAGGATAAGTGGGCGAAGGAGGAGTGCGATCCGTATCCATCGGCGGTGTAGGCTGTGGATGCCCAGAAAGATCCTCTGGTGTCTGTGGTTGACCTTGTGGTCGTGTTGTATCCCCACCTTCGCTTGCATCATGCGAATGATCCCATATATCGGTGACATCTTCAGGGAATACAGGTCCTACATGAGGTCCTTCCAATATATCCAGCGAATCTAACAGCGCAAATGGAGGAATGATACCCCATGGCCCAATAATAATAGGAAGATCTAGCAGATCAGCAAGCCAGAGCAATCCTTCAAGAGGAGGTGGAAGTACAACCACCACATCGCGTGGCAACCAATCTGGAGCAGGGAATCCTACATCCAACCACCACCACCAAAGAGCCCATTGATCAACCCATGAGAACCACCACCAATTCCATACCCACCATGGCGGTATCCATTGGAAATCCCACCACCAAGCGATGTTGAAATGATAATGATGCGCATAGAAATAATAGTAATCGGGATAGTATAAAAAGTTGCTCTGAACAACATCTAAAACTGCAATCTGAGTGACCGCAGCCGAAGGAGTTCCAGTCACAGATGAAGTTCCAGTCACAGATGAAGCTTCAGACTCCCCTGTACATGTGAAAGTTGCACCTCGTTTATCTACTGGCCAATCCCAGAATGCCGGTAAAAAGACATATCCTTCAGGACGCCATACATAGCGTGCAGGAACATAGACCCAATTCGAATCCCATTTCTGCCACTGTCCTGTATACCAAGCGTAAGTATTGCCTTCTTGGCGATACCCCCAATATCCTGCCATCCAAAAGTATTCGTCAGAAGGCTTATTGGTTGGGTTTTCATTGATGCGTGAAGGAGGTGCTTTTGCTATATAAGTCAGTTTTTCTTGAGGTGTCTGGCTCCAAAATCCTCTAATACGTACCCAGCCATCATTAAGCTGTTTCCAGTAACTTGCAATCCACACAAATCCTACTGGTGGGCGTCGCCAAGTTCCGCAGTACCACACAAAGTCGTTTTCAGTTTTGCTATATTCCCAATATCCTGGGATCCAAATAGCATCCGCATCTGATTTTGGTGGAACTGTTTCATTCACAACAGCAGGAGGAGGAGAAGCCACCTTTGTCAACAAAGGAACATCCGCTTCCAATGTCATGTATGCTTCGTGAATGCGATATTGAGGTATGTCATCTGCACTCAGCGTTGCTGAAAACGCACTACCAATGATGCAGATGGCACTAAAAAGCCATTTTTTTAACATAAGCACCTTTCTTGAAAGAAATAAGTTAAATTTAGTATTGAACCTTATTTTCCTTCATGTCAAGTCATAACTTGATTGCTATGTAATAACCTTAAGCTGTATAATCTCTCACCTTATGCGTACATTACTTAAAGTTGCCATTGTCGGACGTCCCAATGTTGGGAAGTCTGCCCTATTTAACCGAATCGCGGAGCGCAAGATCTCCATCGTGGATGAAGCTGAAGGCGTAACTCGCGACCGCCTTTATTCTCATGCAGATTATTTCGGAAAGCCCTTCACGATCATCGACACGGGGGGAATTGACCCACGCTCTAAAGCCACATTCAATGAAGAAGTGCGCGAACAGGCGCTGCTGGCAATTGACGAAGCCGATTCTTTGATTCTCGTTGTCGACGGGCATGTCGGAATGACCCTTCTCGATCTGGAAGTGGCAAAGATCCTTTTGCAATCAGGTAAACCGGTATGCGTTGCCGTTAATAAGTTAGATGCCCCTTCGCATGAATGGTTACTTGGAAATTTCCTTGGGCTTGGTATTGAAAAGGTGGTTCCTGTATCTGCCATACAGGGTACCCACATAGCTGAACTTCTCGAAGCAGCTTTGGCTCCTTTTCGCGCCAAAGACTTTCCGCGCACACTCCCCAAAGATCGCGCGACTAAAGTTGCCATCATTGGACGTCCCAACACAGGCAAGTCCACACTCGTGAATTACTTCCTACAAGAACCTCGCTGCATCGTCAGCCCTATTGCAGGAACTACAAGAGATAGCATTGACCTGCCATTTACCTGGCAAGATCGCGAGTACACTCTCATCGATACTGCTGGGATTCGCCGCAAGCAGAAAGAAACCGACGTGATTGAAAAATTTGCTTCAATTCGCACAGAGCGCGCCATTGAAAGGGCCGACGTATGTGTCGTTATGTTTGATGCACAGCAGGGGATCACCACGCAAGAAAAAGCGATCATCAATCAGATCGAAGAAGCTGGCAAGGGCTGCGTCTTCTTTTTCAACAAATGGGATCTTGTCCACGGCTTCCGCATGGAACACTGCCTTAAAGATCTTGAAGAGAGCAACCCCTTTGTAAAACATTGTCCCAAAATTTTTGGCTCCGCACTAACAGGTCGCAATGTTGATGAAATTCTAGATCAGGTTGATCACGTCTACAAAGCATTGACACAGAAAATCACAACGGGAAAACTGAACAAGTGTATTGAGCGAGCTCTACAAAAGACACATCCCGCAATGATTCAAGGCAAGCGTTTGCGTGTTTACTACATGGTACAAACCGCTCATACACCACCTGCCTTTACTCTCTTCGTCAACTATCCCGAGTTAATGCAAGCGAGTTATAAGAAATACCTCATTAACCAGCTGCGCACAGACTTCGATCTAACGGGCGTCCCTGTACGTTTTGAGTTAAAAGGTAAAATGAAAAAAGAAGATCTTCCCCAGAAGATTAACAACAACTAATCGCCTATAGGCGTGGAATTAATCCCACGCCTATCTTCTACACCCTATTCCTGATGATTTTTTTTCTGATGCTGCAAAATTCTTAGGCGGCATAAAAAGGTCATGTTATACTCGGCAGCAGTTCTACATTAACCCCCACTTTCTTATGCTGGATATACGACTTTTACGCCAAACTCCCAATAATATCCAAGAACGCCTTCGCACAAAAGATCCACAGATTGATATTGCACCTGTGGTGGCTCTGGATCAGCGTTTACGCGAATTAAAAACCCAAAGCGAGTCTCTCTTAGCGGAACGCAACTCTCTATCAAAACAAATCGGTGAATTAAAGCGCACTGGCCAAGATTGCACTGCAATTATGGAACAAGTTGAGTCTATTAAGAGCACCCTTGCTGGATTAGAAAGCGAACTACAAAGCGTTCAGGCGCAATTTCAAGATCAATTCTCGCGTTTACCTAATTTGCCGCAAGAAGACAGCCCAATCAGCCTTGATCCCAAAGAAAATCGCTGCATCAAGGAAGTCGGCAATAAGCCCCATTTTGATTTCGCTTTCAAAAACCACGTCGAGTTGAATGAAGAATTGCATCTATTTGACTTCAAACGTGCCGCAAAGATTACTGGTAGTGGATGGCCTATCTATAGAGGATGGGGCGCACGCTTAGAGTGGGCACTCATTCAATATATGATTGAGATTCACATCAAAAATGGTTTTGAACAATTCATTCCCCCTCTTCTCGTGCGTCAACAGATGATGTATGGTTCGGGACAATTACCAAAATTTGAAGAGCAACTTTTTAAACTGAATGACCCTGAATTTCCTCTCTATCTTATTCCCACGGCTGAAGTCGCTCTCAATGCGCTCTACTATGATGAAATTCTTGATGAGTCGCTCTTACCTGCAAAATATATCGCTTATACCCCCTGTTTTAGACGTGAAGCGGGAGCCGCTGGGTCTCAAGAGCGTGGACTCATCCGCATGCACCAATTCAATAAAGTAGAGATGTTTGTCTTCTCTACCCCCGAACAAAGTGCACAAATGTTTGATGAGATGATGAAAAGCGCTGAAGAGGTTCTTCAAGGTCTTGAGCTCCATTACAGAAATATGTTACTCGTGACAGGAGATATGTCATATGCCGCTGCAAAAACAGTAGATATCGAAGTGTGGTTACCTGGACAAAATCGCTACTATGAAGTTTCTTCTGTAAGCAATTGCACAGACTTCCAAGCGCGTCGCTCACAAACACGATTTAAACGAAATAAGGAAGGGGCTCTTGAGTTTGTTCACACCTTAAATGGTTCTGGACTAGCTACATCACGCCTCATGGTCGCCATTTTAGAAAACAACCAACAAGCCGATGGCTCTGTTATCATTCCTAAAGTCTTGCAAAAGTATTTAGGAGGACAAGAGCGTTTGACAGTTACTAGGAGAAGCCAATGAGTCAGCACGATGAAGGTAAAAAGAAATCGCTAGAAGCAGCACTAGCACATATTGAAAAGCAATTTGGTGAAGGCTCCATCATGAGTCTCGGCAAATTCTCCTCGACACGTGAAGTAGGAGCTATTAAAACTGGTGCCATTTCTCTAGATCTTGCCCTGGGAATCGGTGGTGTGCCTAAGGGACGTATTGTTGAAATTTATGGTCCTGAATCTTCAGGAAAATCCACCTTAGCAACGCACATCGTTGCGAATGTGCAAAAGGCAGGAGGCGTGGCTGCATATATCGACGCGGAACATGCTCTTGATCCTGGTTATGCCGCGCGTATCGGTGCCGATGTCGAAGATCTCCTCATCTCCCAACCAGATTGTGGGGAGGATGCTCTAAATATTGCTGAGATGCTAGCGCGCTCTGGTGCCGTGGATGTGATCGTCATTGACTCCGTTGCTGCCCTCGTCCCAAAACATGAACTCGAAGGCGAAATTGGCGATCAGCACGTCGGTCTTCAAGCCCGCATGATGTCACAGGCTTTGCGCAAACTGACAGCAACACTTGCTAAAACCAATACAACAGCTATCTTTATCAACCAGATTCGTGAAAAAGTCGGCGTTATGTTTGGCAGCAATGAGACAACAACTGGTGGTCGCGCCCTTAAATTTTACGCCTCTGTACGCCTAGACATCCGACGCATTAGTGGAATTAAAGTGGGTGAACATGAAATGGGCAACCGCGTGCGCGTCAAAGTAGTAAAAAATAAAATGGCGCCTCCCTTCCGCATCGCCGAGTTTGATATTCTCTTCAACGAAGGAATCTCAAAAGAGGGTTCTCTTCTCGATTTGGGAGTGGATTTAGGGGTGATTGAGAAAAAAGGGGCATGGTTGAGCTATAATGGACAACGCCTCGGACAAGGTCGCGAAGTTGCGCGCGATGAATTGAAGAAAAATCCTGCTCTGACAGAAGAAATCGAACGCTTGATTATGGCCAAAGCAGATCAACACCCGCTTGGCCGAGCCATAGCAGCACCTGTCGATGCCCAAGACGAATAAACTTCTCTTCGTCAAACGGAAATTCTCCGCACAAGGGGGTGCAGAGCTCTATTTAAAGAGCTTATTGCACTCTCTTGGCAGGCATCACGAGCTACATATTTTTGCAGAGCGTTGGCAAGACACCACCCACCTCATTCACCATAAAGCCACTGTTCTTTCTCTAGGCACTCTCAGCAAAATCTATTCATTTCAACAAGCTTTTAATCGTTTTGACCGCTCTTCTTTTAATGTAACTATTTCTCTTGAACGCCTCATGGGCGCCGACATTTATCGCGCAAGTGATGGTTGTCACTATCGCTGGCTACAACTGCGCCAAGAATATGCCTCGTGGATAAAACGCCTCTCTTTTCTCTTCAATCCCCTTCATCGCTATCTACTTGATCTCGAAAAGCGTATTTTTGCTTTAACACCTCTAATTATCGCCAATTCTGCCATGGTCAAAGAAGAGATCTTGACTATTGCCCCTCAAGCAAACGTATCCGTACTCCACAATGGTGTCGACCTTACACGTTTTTCTCCGGGTCCACCACTGCACAACACGCATCCTAAATTATTATTTGTCGGCTCTGGATTTGAAAGAAAAGGACTGGCCACTGCAATCAAAGCACTTGCTGCAATGAAACATCCCACATGCCAGCTCTTTGTGATTGGCAAAGGAGATTCAAAGCCCTACCAACAACTTATCGCCCATCACAACCTACAGAAACGCATTCACTTTATTGGCACAACTACCCACATTGAAGAGTGGTATCGTCAATGTGATCTATTTGTCCTGCCCACGCTTTACGACCCATTCAGCAACGCAACTCTTGAAGCACTTGCCTGTGGACTGCCTGTCGTAACAACTACCACGAATGGCGCCAAAGAAATCATCCCCTTCTCCACCATTCTTTCACCCTTTGCTCCACCTCAAGAGTGGGCTGACCGCTTAGAGTGGGCACTTGCGCACAAAGATTCCCTTAAGGACATCTCAAGCACAGCAGCTGCACAGCACTCTATTACCCAAGCAGCGCGTGCTTTTGAAGAAAAAATCCATTCGTTTTGCTAGAGTATTGTTGCAACATCTTTGTAATAGTTAAGTTTTGAAGAATTCACGTATTTCCTTTCAAAATAGGGTAAAAAATTCTAAAATCGGGTAAAACACACATTAAATTACCCGTATTAGCTAACCTTTACGGCTCTAAAATCCATTCCTTTTTCTATTTCTGATATTGAATGTGCTTGTCCAACCATTAGCAGGGACACTATTCGACTCGTTTTAAGGCAACTCAGAGATGAGGACGTTATTATTTCTCAAGGTAAAGGTCGCAGTGCAAAGTGGATACGGAAATTAACTTGAAGAAAAAGTCTATCTCACAAATAACAGGAAAGGAGTTCTTTTAAATCGGGCACTTTATTGTTTCTCAGCCCCTAATGTGATTGAGTATATTTGCCGGTCATAGTAGAGTGATATCAATAGACAAATATTATTTGAATTTTTGGGGGTACCCGTGACAACGGAAAAACATTTTCTTATCAAGGAAGCCTTTAAAGAGGGATGGCAGATCACTAAATCCCATTTTGGTTTTTTAGCGCTTGTGCTGATTACTTTCTTAGTTGTGCAGGGCATTCCTTTAGCTATTGCTGACTACTATAATATGCATGAATCCCTATGGGGGATTGTTTTTTATGTCATCTATCTTGCCGCATCACTAACAATGGGGTTAGGGGCCATTCAAATTATGCTGCGTCTAGTTGATAGAAAAGAAGCCACGCTTAAAGACCTCTTTAGCTGCTTCCCCTATATCGGACGCTATTTCTTTGGGCAAATCCTCTATTTACTCATTTTGCTTGGTGGCTTAATTTTGCTCGTATTTCCCATGTTCATTTGGGGTCTACGCTACGCTTATTTCCCCTATTTTATCGTAGATAAACATGTACGCCCTATTCAAGCCCTTAAAGATAGTGGAGCATTGACATATGGAGCGAAGTGGAAGTTGCTCGGCTTCTTTATTCTAGCTGGCCTACTTAACTTCCTTGGTGCATTATCCATTGTGGGGATCTTTGTAACTTGGCCATGGACCCTCAGCGCACAAGCTACAATTTTCCGCACTCTTCAAGAGCAATCTACAGTGATTCCTCCTTCAGCATGACGCTCTTCTGCCCACACCCGGCTATACATCCGCTGGAAGCATTATTTCACCCTTCCAGCGTAGCTATCATTGGAGCCAAAGAAGAGATTGATAGCGTTGGAAGAACTCTGATTGCTAACCTTCTTCAACCCGGTCTCTCACGAAAAATTTATCTCATCAATCCTCAACATGACTACGTACTAGGCCTTCCTTGTTTGCCTAATATCGCAGCTGTTGGTCATCCAGTCGACCTTGCCATCATTGCAACACCTCCTGCAACTGTTCCTCAATTGGTTGCAGAGTGCGCAGCAGCCAATGTCAAAACGCTGATCATTCTAACAGCTGGCATTAAAGAGTCAAAGATAGAGGATGAATTAATCACTGCCGTACAGAAGGCTCGCCAAGATAGTGATATGCGGATTTTAGGGCCCAATTGCCTTGGAGTTATGTGCCCTTTAGCTTCACTAAATGCTACATTTGCTCCTCAAATAGCAAAGGATGGCCATATCGCTTTCATTAGTCAGTCAGGAGCTATGTGCACAGCGGTACTTGATTGGAGCCTCAAGAAACAATTTGGGTTCAGTGGCTTTGTTTCCATTGGTGCAATGATCGATATTAACTGGGCTGATCTACTCGATTATTTTGGCAAGGATCCGTCAACACACAGCATCCTGATTTATATGGAAAGCATTGGAAATGCCAGGGATTTTCTTGCTATCGCCAAACGTGTGGCACAACGCAAACCCATCATCCTGATCAAAGCTGGTAAAAGTGACTCTGCCGCAGAAGCTGCCGCCTCACATACAGGGGCGTTAACTGGCAATGATCGCGTCTTTGATATCGCTATGCGTAGAGTCGGAATTTTACGCGTCGAGAGTATTGGAGAGCTGTTCGATATGGCACTTGTACTGGCTAAGCAACCAGCTCCACAAGGCCCTTGTCTCACAATTATTACGAATGCTGGTGGACCTGGTGTCCTTGCTACAGATGCAGCTGTTCTATGTGGCGCAAAAATGACGCAACTTTCTAAGGAAGTCACGCAACAACTCAGTCAATTTCTTCCACAATCATGGAGCCATAGCAATCCCATTGATCTTGTGGGCGATGCACCACCCGAGAGATTTTTAGAAGCATTAAAAATTATCGCACATGACAATGCCACAGATGCACTTCTTGTTATACTAACCTTGCAAAGTGTCACCAAACCCAAGAAAATCGCTGAAATTCTCGTTGAATTCTCCCAAAATTATCACAAACCCATCTTTGCAAGCTGGATGGGAGGAAAAAATGTGGAAGAGGCCATTCATATTCTCCAAACTCACCAAATTCCCACCTTTGCTTTTCCTGACAATGCAGCACGCCTCTTTGCTAAGATGTGGCGCCAAAAAGCTGGCTTAGAAGCACTTAGGGAAAATTTTTATACTCCCCTGCACGAAGAGGTTCATCTACAGAAAAAGCAAACAGCTTTAGCGGCGCATACGTTTTTAGCCTCGATTTTAGAACAGGGACGCACATTACTGACAGAACAAGAGTCTAAGCATCTCTTTTCTTTGTATAACCTCCCCGTTGTGCGCACGGAAATCGCCTCGCACCCTGAAGAAGCCATTCAATTAGCGGCAAAAATTGGCTACCCCGTCGTTCTCAAACTAAATTCCCGACTGATTGCGCATAAAAGTGATCAGGGAGGGGTGATTCTCGATATTAAAACGCCTAAAGATGTGGAAGAAGCGTGGAATGAAATCAAAAGCCGCTTTACCAAGGAGGAGTTCCAAGGTGTGAGCGTTCAACCAATGATTGAAAAAGATGGCTATGAACTGATTTTAGGAAGCTCTCTAGACCGTGAGTTTGGTCCTGTCATGTTATTTGGTATGGGGGGACAATTAGTAGAAATTTTAGAAGATACCGCCATTGCTCTACCCCCTCTTAATAGTCGCTCAGCTCAAGAGCTACTCGAAAAAACGCGCATCTCCAAAGCCTTCCATGGTATACGCGGCCGCCCTGCTATTAAAGAAGAAGAGCTTATCTCTACTCTAGTCAAGTTCTCTGAATTAATTGCTGAACAACCTCTTATCAAAGAATGTGATATCAACCCCCTGCTAGCAACTGCAAATGGACTCCTTGTACTTGATGCCCGTGTCTTACTGGCACCTTCTGAACAAAATCGCTGTCAACTCGTCATTCGCCCTTATCCTGAAGAATACAAACAAGTCTATCTGAACTGCACCATCAGACCCATTCAAATGGGTGATATCGACTCTATTAAAGATTTTCTAAGCCATCACAACACATGGAGTTCCCAAATCCCTGAGGCTGAATGGTTATGTGCATGCAATGATGATTATTCTTTAACGTTTATTGCAGAAGATCCCATGCATGCTGCACCAATTGCCCTTTTCTCCATCGAACGTCTCTATGGCACTAAGGATGCATTTTTTTGGCTCTTTAGTTCCGTAGAAACATTTACCTTCATTCAGCAACTTCTCAACCATGCTCAAACGATTGCCATCAAAGAAGGCCTCCAGAGCTTAAAAATGTTTGTCAACACTGAAGATCCTCTCTGGGAGCATTTTAAAAATCATTATAACTTTAGTGGTCACGTGACAGATGAAGAGCTTTATGAACTTGTCACCCTGCCTCTTCATGAAAAGGATTTACAAGCCTCTTGCAAAATCTAGTATCGGGTATCTACAGAGGGCTTGTCTATTTACTGGAGTTTTTGCCTATTGATCAGTATAATTTTGTTTTGTATAATATTAAAAACGTTTTAACAAAAGCCTGACAAATAGGAGCCTTTATCCAGTGAGTACAAAAGAAGCCCCGTCCAATTGCAAAATTATTGAAATTAAACGCCCAGAATGCGGTTTACATGCGATTATCGCATTAGATGATCTGACAATGGGCCCCGCACTTGGTGGCACACGTATTTTCCCTTATGCAAATGTCGATGATGCAAAACGCGATGTAATGCGTCTTGCAAGAGGCATGACATATAAATCTGCGTTGGCTGAAACTGGTTTTGGAGGTGGTAAAAGCGTAATTATTGCGGATCCACGCACACAAAAGACTCCTGAATTACTTCAAGCATTTGCTGCAGGTGTCCACGACCTTAACGGAGACTATATCTGTGCAGAGGATGTAGGCAGCTCAACTGAAGATATGAAGCTTATTCGCCAAATCACCCCCTACGTCGTAGGCTTACCTCATACAAATAGCAGCGGTGATCCCAGTCGCTTTACCGCATGGGGAGTCCTGGCAGGGATTCGCGCGGTAGCTCACCATCTGTGGGGCGTTGATTCCCTACGCGGTAAGACAGTGGCAATTCAAGGACTAGGCGCTGTTGGTGAAAAATTGGCAGAACACCTCTTCTGGGAAGGTGCCCACCTTATTTTAGCTGATATCGACCAAAAAAAGGCGCAACATCTGGCAGATCGTTACTGGGCGCGCGCTACTCAACCATCAGAAATCCTTTCAGTAGAATGTGATATTTTGGTACCCTGTGCAATGGGCGGCATCCTTACTGAAAGTGTGCTCGATCAACTCAAATGCCAAGCAATTGCAGGAGCTGCGAATAATCAACTACTCCATGATGGCATTGGAGAGGAGTTAAAGAACAAGAAAATTCTATATGCTCCCGACTTTGTGATCAATGCGGGAGGGATTATCAATGTCTCTTATGAATTGTCCCATAAGGGATATCACCCTCACGACGCACAAGAAAACGTCTCACGCATTTATGACACATTAAAAGAAATATTTAAACGCGCTGAAGCACACGACCAATCCACTGCAGCAACAGCTGTTGAATTGGCTAAGCACAAGCTCAAACATGGAATTGGACGCCGCTCGCTAGCTCCGCGTTTTCCAAACTTTACTTGGTAATATGAAACCCAGCCAACAAATCACAGCTTACTGTACAGCTTCAGAATATACTTTAGGAAAACTCGTCAACTTTCTCAAGGAAGAGGGCCTCCAGCCTGTTCTCTATCGCGACCTGGCCCATCTTGCAACTGCAAGTGGGGACCTCTTCTTTTTTTCTTATGGTGTAGTAATTTTCTGGGGCCTCGTCGATCATGAGGAATTGGAGTGGCTGGAGAAAATTCGCCCCTTTGAAATTGGCCACCTAAAAACCATCGAACATGATGAGTTCACATTCTCATGGGGACCTTCTTTCCGTATTCATCAAGATGAAATTATCCTACCTACCGAGCAGATTGAAGCTAAAATTGCCGTTTCTTATGGCCTTGCTCAATCTGTCAAACTGTTCGGCTTTGAGAATCGCATCCAAACGACCATTGCCAAAACACGTGTTTTGCCAGAAACACTCGCGATTAAGGGTAAAATCCCCCTTTCACGCAGAGAAATGTCACAAACAGTAGGCGAGCTCTTTATTGAGCGCAATTCCGTCAACTTGCACACCGATATTCTTGATACGCCTGAATTTTTTTGGGATACTCCAGAACTGGAACCTTTTTATCGATCAATGGTCCAGTATCTCGATGTTAGACCTCGCGTAGAAGTGCTTAACAAGCGCCTAGATATTGTTAAAGAGCTCTTAGAGATTTTAAGTAATCAACTAGACCATCAACATTCCTCTCGCCTAGAGTGGATCATTATCTTTCTTATTCTTTTTGAAGTCGCGATGACGGTTGTTCAACATTTCGGATGAGACACCTCTGTATCTTTCTCATCCGTCTCTACCAACTCACTCTTTCCCCATTTATGGGAAATTGCTGCCGCTTTTGGCCTTCCTGTTCCACATATGGCATCGAAAGTTTCCAAAAATATGGGGTCTTTAAAGGCAGCTGGCTCCTTGTCAAGCGCCTGATCAAATGTCATCCATGGCATCCTGGAGGCGTTGATGAGGTTCCTTGACACTTTGTTTATAAAGACATTGTAAAATATTCTTCAAGTCTCCTATAACTTTAATTAAAGATTCTTTTGCAAAAGGATCTAAAGTTTTGATTACAAGGAGAGATCATGACAACTCATCAAATAGCAATTACAGAGGCCAATGCCCCATTTTTTTATCAAGCTCCAAATGTCCCCCATTTTGCGGTGGATACGAGCCAACTAAAGACGTCAAAAGGCTGGCAATTTAAGATTACCTATTTTTCGGGACCTTTTAGAAGCGGAGTCCTCCAAGGCGATCAAGGCGACCCAGCACCAATTACCGAGGAAAAAGCCTTACACAATTTTTTTTCACGCTTTAATCAGTTGGTCCATGAACAAGACTATTGCGTTTTATTTGAAGCCATTAATCTGACAAATAATGATTCAGGTAAGACACAAGATCTTCTCTCGCTGTTTAACCGCACACTACACCCTGAAGCGGCAACAGCCAAAACAATCACTCTATACCTGCATCCTAGCGCATCGAATGTCGATTTTGCATGAATTTCAACGGGGTTCAGTAGAGAGATTTTCTGATTTAAAGAGCCTTTTGCAAAAGGCTCTAAAGTCGAACTCGCATGGATTACAGCATTGCAGCATCAATGGCTGCATCACCATATTGAGCATAATGACGCGCATAAATGCGCGCAGCCTTGAGGCATCTTTCAACTGGGTATCCAGAAAGCAAGCCATAGCAATAGCCTGCATTAAAATGATCCCCTACACCCGTAGTAACGAGCGGTTCAGAAATAAGCTCCACTGGCTGTACGTATACACCTGTAGCGTCCGCTGCAAAGACAACTACTTTGGTATGAATTAACAATTGGGCAATCCCCAATTTTTCTCTTAAAAGTTGCAAAGAAGCGGGATCTTTTTGAAGGTGATCTCGTGAAAAAGAAATTCCCAGTGTCTCTGCCACAATCGAACCTTCTGCTTCATTGAGTCCAAGTACAACATCAAAAGTACGCTGCCATTCTTTTAATAATTGAAAAGCTTCCTGTAATTCAGAGGGCTCTCTCTTCTGCGGGTTAGCAATATCGACAAACAGAAAGCGGCGCTTTTTAGACAGTCCAGGGACAACCTCTTTCAACAACCATTTCCACAGGTCATTCATGCCATAAATTGCCGTCCAATTAACAGAACCAAACAGCTCGACCTCTTCCAACAACTGACTCCACTGCGCTTTTGGGACAACTTTTAAAAGGTTTTCAGGGGTAATCACATTTAACGTAGCGCATTGGCTGAGCATTATTTTGCCATCAGAAAACTCCAATGCATTTGTATGACCACTTTCCGCAACGGAATAGACATGACGGCATTTTTTGGCAAAGTTTTGAAAGAGTGGATCAATGGTGGGTAAACCCAAAGCTCCGATAAAAGAAACATCAGCACCCACATTCAGTAGTGCTTCAGCAAATATGGGACCATTGCCACCAAGCTTGCGCTGCTTAGGAACTAGCTCGAAATAACCGCTGACAGCGGCACAGCGGACAAGCGCCTGCCCAAAATCAGCGATCTGTAGAAAAGGATTGAAATGGGACGGACCTTCTCGCGACTGAACAACGGAATAGAGTTCGTCGATAAAGCCATCAAAGCCAATCAGTGCCTTCACTTTAGAACCGAGGAGTATATTGCGCTACGGCACCACACTTTAGCGTATGATTAGGTCCCAGCTCATATACTTTATCATTCACTAGTACTTTAAATTCAGCGAGAGTAAATGAGAGATTCGTTTCCCATACCCACTCACTAGGTGATGTGTTCTTTAACTGAACACCTTTGTCCCAGTGTAAATTCGCTCCCTGGCCTCTCAAATAAAGTGAATTTCCAAATCCTACATCATAATGCACCACAATACGCGTAATCGTAGGCTTGACAACTGCACACTGTACATCATCACATACGGATTGAGGGGCTGCTTTTGCTGCCTTAGCTGCTTTTGCTGCTGGAGCACTCTTAACTGCAGCTACAGGTTCTTCTTTTACAGCTACTGAACACTCACAACTATCACTCGCAGTGTCTTCTTTTATCTTCTTTTTACCAAACATAAGGAAATTCTCCTTTTCGTGATTTCATTCACTATGAGAGCACAAAAAGGCAAATGTCAAGAAAAAAATACGGTTCATTTATGCCATCAGGATTGATAGCGCACAACTACCAGCTTGAGATAATCTGGATTTGGCTTTCTTTGAGCGATATTCAATCTCAGTAAAAGCTCTAAAATCGTTTGAAAGCGGCTTTGATCCTGTTGTAGCGCAAAATCAGCAGTAAAAGGGTTCATTTGGTTGAATTGCATGGCAAGATGCGCACATCTCACGAGTAGATCAGTCTTTTTTACCCCACTCCATAGCGCGGTGAGGCTGCCAAGTGCACTGCTTAATACAAGAAGCACCCCACTCATCATGCATCCCTGACTGAAAGTTCTGTTATTTGCCATTTGTCCAAAAAAACCTATAGCAAAAATCATCAATCCAATCATTGTACTATGACGTAGAAGCACTTCAAGGCGCTCAACTCCCCTTTTGATCACAATAAATTTACGCAAAGCCGCCTGAGGAACCACTCGCCCTGTAGCATCAACCATTTTTAATTGACGCGCCTTTTCTATACATTGTTCTAAACCACGTCTCCACTCCTCGACACATGATGCAGATATTTGCTCAGAGCTACCTATAGCAACACCAATTCCCACGGCTCTCTCGCTATCAATTTCAAAAGAAAAAGAGGGGACTTGAGCATGTGGATTATCACTGATAAGGTAGTTGCACAAAAGTTGATGCAACTGCACGACGCTCTCTTTCTCTACAGCTGATAACCCATCAAACCCCATATTTACCATGCTATACATCTCTTTTAACCCTTCAAAACAGCCAAATAGAGCTTTCAATGCATCATAATGCCGATCAAAAACAGTCAGCCTTTCACACTTATATACACAGGGAGCTGACAGGAAAAATGCCACTAGCGAAGCGGTAAAAATAGCGACATTTGGAATAAAAAGCTTTGAAGAGGCACCCTGGGTATTGAAAGAGGCCACTATCAAACTACCCACTCCCATAACGATGCTTGGCAGGGTAATCACTTTAAAAATTTTCTCTCCACGAGCTCTCACATGACTCACACGACGAGTCAACTCATCTGCAGATGTTACACTACCCTCTGCATCTATAAGTCCTGTCCTGTGCAACACATTCTGCAAATGCGTGCATTCTTCCATCCATGCACGAGCGACATTAAAAAGCACAGGATCTGTAGGGACTCGATTCGAAATACTGGCTACCACATTCCACCTTTTTGGTTGCTATGAGGGTATACGTGAGCTTGACTTTAAGGAGACACCATGGGGAGACTTGCAAAAGGTTCAAGGAATATCGCTTCCCTGCACGCGCGGTCCTGTAAATGATAAGCAAGACCTGCGACCATGGCTGCATTATCAACAGCTAGGGGTAGAGAGCTAAAGAAAGCTGGCAAAGAGCTGCATGCAAAACGAGCGCGCAGCGCCTGATTAGCTGAAACCCCTCCTCCAACAGCAATCGCATGGCAGGAAAATTGCTGAGCAGCCCTTGTTGCCTTGGCAAAAAGATCTTCGACAACGACATGTTGAAAAGAGGCTGCTAAATCAGCTTTATCCTGACTAGAAAGGCTCTCCTTTAACGACAAGGCATCCTGGCCCTTAACAGCGTAAAGAACACTGGTCTTTAAACCGCTTAAAGAAAAATTTAATGGTTGCCCTTTGACTTGTGGCGCCTTAAGAGAAAAGCGCTTGGGATCTCCTTGAAGGGCTAATGCCTGAATCTGCGGGCCTCCTGGATAGGGAAGTCCTAAAAGGCGAGCTGTTTTATCAAAAGCTTCGCCCACGGCATCATCGACTGTTCTTCCAACGATCCGATAAGATGTAAAGCTCTCCATAACAGCCATAAAGGTATGTCCCCCAGAGACAACTAAACCCAAAACGGGAAAAGTAACAGGGTCCTGCAGTTCCATAAATGCTGCATATAAGTGAGCTTCGACATGATTTACAGGAATAAGAGGAAGTTTTGAAGCAAAACTTAAAGAACTTGCGAAATTCACACCAATAAGCAAGGCTCCAATCAGACCTGGCCCTTGTGTAACAGCTAAAGCATCCATCTCTTCTAATGAGAATCCACTTTGATCCAGAGCTGCATGAACAATGGGTGTCAATTTTTCAATATGACTACGGCACGCCATTTCAGGAAACACACCACCGTATTGTTGGTGCATAGCTATTTGGGAATGAACAACATTTGAGAGAATTCTTTTTCCATCCTCTACAACGGCTGCAGCAGTTTCATCACAACTTGTTTCTATTCCCAGAATGCGCACTGATGCCTCGTATTTCCTTTAAGCCATTTCAGAGAGTGCTACACCACTGTCTTTTTTACGCAGAGTCTTTTCAATATTCATGACACCACGAATCCAGACAATGACAGCTCCTAAAGAAAGCATCGCAGCCGAAGGCATCCCCGCTTCAATTGTACTAAAGGTGGAAAAGAGCACCTGATTGATCGCTGCTGCCATACAACATCCCGTGCGACTAGCCAAACCATCCACCACGAGCTTCCCTTTAGACTGCATTTCTGCCGTTAATGGAATAAAGGCCAGCTCCTTGCTGACATCAAACACAGTATTTTTTGCCGCACGCGCCACGCAGAAGAAAACAGCTCCAATCATTAAAGCCAGTTGCATCGGCACGAGACCAAAAGAGACTGCTAAATTGCCGATAAATGCGGAATCGTGAAAAATCGCTGTTCCAAAAAAAGCCATCGACAAAATTAATACAATAGCTGGACTGATTAAGGCAGGAACTTTCCATGAACAACGCTTGACCAAGAAAGGGGTGACAAACATAGCGCTGAAGATTGTTAGCAAAGAGGACCAAAAAACAAGCTGTCCATTATAGCTACAATAGCTATTGGGGTCGGGGCAAACACGCTTAAGAAGATCGAGGAAGAAGATTTCATAGAGATAGTAAGCGACATATTCAAAAATCACCATCAAACACAAGCTCAAAAGATAACGCGACCTTAAGATTGTCTTAAAAGACTCAAACAAGGTAATTGTTAATGGTTTATCGCGTTTTTTCTCCACTTCAATATTATCGAGCTCTGGAGACTTTAAGCGCCGTTTTAGCCACTCAAAAGCAAGAACGATCAATCCTCCTACAAGTGCCACAGCAACACTCAACATGACAAATGAGCTTTGCCATTTATCAAAACCAAAACTTGTAGAGAGCCAAGAACCCATATCAGAACAAAACACTGTCACAGGCCCCGCCATCAATCCCCCAAGACTGCCGCCGAGCAAAATAGGAGAATACAATCCCTTAGCTGTCTCTAAAGACAGTCTTCTGTTGAGGAAGCCAAAAAATAGCACGCTTAAAACAGCCACTTTCCACAGCTCAGCCATTACATAGTACAATGCCAGAGTCCAATTTTCTGTCAGATGGGCGAGTGAAGGGATTGTTTCTTTTAGCCATGCAAATGTCAGCAAGTCGTGTAGTGTTGCGCGATAAGGGAAGACAAGGGTTGCATAGATCAAGAAAAAGCTAACAAAAAAGAGCGTTGCGATGGAAAACACAGAAGAGAGGCGGTGGCGCCGCATCAATGCACCAATTCCCCAGACCATTAACAAAGTTAAAGGCATCAGCAACCAAAATTGAATCGCAGGAATCAATTCAGCCCCTACAGTACTCAGAGAAACTGCAAGTGTATTGCGTACACTGCGCAGAATACAGTAATTGACGTTGATCAATGAAACGATGCAAAATGCTGCAAAGAAAACGAGTGAATGAGCTCTTTGAACACCCAAAAAGCGGAATATAGTATTTTTTATCCAGGACATGCAACCAATCTGGTTAATTAATGCCTCAATTATCTCATATTGCAACCCTATTCTTCAACCGCTCTCTTTTATATAAAGATTTTGATGAATAAAGCTCACAGGATGCAGTCAAAACTTTTTTCGCGATAAATACCATCCATTGAGATCTTTTGCCCCTTGCATTTTTTTACCCTCCACAATAAATTAAAAATATAAACATGTATTTAAACAAACCAAGAAAACCTTGTATCAACCCTTTTTTAGGCCTTACAAGTAGTTTTAGGAGGAAATAGTGAGCAAAGATCATTGGGAAAATTTGAAAAACAAAGGCAGTGAAGTTTTGGAACAAGTTCAAAAGAATGAAGTCGTTCAAGAAGTGTCTTCTGTTGCGAAAAAAAATCCAAAGGAAGCCGTCCTTGTGACATTGATGGCATTGGGTTTGATTTTTTCCTTCACGTGGGCGGGATCATTAGTGGTGGGCATCTGCGCAGCGCTTTATGTACCATGGACCATTAAACATGCTGTGCAATATGTCAAAGACTTCTATCGTAGAAATGGCCGTTTTGCTTCTTTGATGCTCGGCATCGCGTTTCTTTACTTATTGATCCACACTTTCTGGTTTGTCTTAGGATTTGCAGCTGCATTAACTGTGAAGTTGCTCTTTCAAAAAGACACATCGACAACAACAACGACTACGCCAAAAAAATAATACAATGAAAGGGATGGTCTTAGAAAAAATTGGCGAGCCTCTCGTCGAAAGAGACCTTCCTATTCCAGTCCCTAACGCCAATGAGGTGCTTATTAAAGTAAGCACCTGTGGCGTTTGTCGCACAGATCAGCATATTATCGACGGGGAACTCCCAGAGCGTGGACTCCCTCGCATTCCTGGTCATCAGATTATCGGTCATATTGTCTCAGAAAACAAACGCTGGAAAAAGAACACCCGAGTCGGTGTTTCATGGCTAGCATGGGTGTGTCAAAAATGTCCTTTCTGCCTCTCTGGGAGAGAAAATCTGTGTGATCACATGCAAAATACAGGATGGCATGTCGATGGCGGTTATGCTGAATATTGCAAAGCACATGAAGACTTCATTTTTTCCCTACCTGAAGAACTAAGCGACATAGAAGTGGCTCCTCACATGTGTGCCGGCACAATTGGCTTGCGCGCCTTCCGCCTTGCAGGAAGTTGCAAGTCTCTAGGATTTTTTGGCTTTGGAGCCTCTGCCCATCAGTTATTACAAATTGCCAAGGCAAAAGGTGTGCGCTGTTTTGTCTTTCATCGACCCGGTGATACGGATGGAGAGCATTTCGCTAAACAATTAGGTGCAGATTGGGCCGGTCCTAGCGATAAACCAGCCCCTGAACTTCTTGACGCAGCTATTGTTTTTGCATCTGCCGGCTGGCTCGTTCCCAAAGCACTAGAGGCGGTTAATAAGGGAGGCCGCGTCGTCTGCGCTGGAATACACATGTCAGACATCCCTTCCTTTCCTTATAAAATTCTTTGGCAAGAGCGCACACTCACCTCAGTCGCTAATTTAACGCGCCAAGATGTCTCCCTCTTCTTTTTGGAAGCTGCCTCCACAAAAATTCATGCCACAATTACAGAATACCCACTCCATGCTGCTAACCAAGCCCTTGACGACCTGCGTTTCAGTCGCCTTAATGGCGCTGCCGTTCTCAAAATCTAACGTTTGTCAACGTGAATTCGACTTTAAATCGGCCTTCAGAGCCTAGTTAAGAATTAGACTTCTTTCGAAATTTTGATAAATCGCTAATTGAGTTGTTGTTGCTTTTTCGTCCCTATGACTGGACTTTAGACAAAATCTAGTATTTTTAAAGCGGTAGCTCCAGGGTAGATTTAAGGCGGAGTACCGTCGTGCATAGCTTTAGCTATTCGCGATGATGCACCGCTTTGAAGATGCTTTAGAGATATCCCTATAAAAATACTAGTTTTGTCTAAAGTCCAGTCTATGATAGCTTGTGGTGTCTATAATCATTTAAAAAGTAAAAAATGTCTTTTCAGCGTTTTATCATCTTTTCCGTCGCCTTGCTTGCACTAAAATGTAGCCTCCTTGCTGACCACTCACCAAAATGCCCTCTTGACGAAGGAGTAGGAGTTTCAAGTAACCCAAGCCCCACAGATCATATCGGAACAGGGTATGCTGCTAATCAGCTGTACGAGTGGATGACTGGAAAGAAAAACAATACGGGATTTACTTTAGAGGGCTTGTGGATTCTAGACGGCAACCAGCTTATTTCAGGAGGGATACCCAATACATCCAAGGGTACAGTCAATAATTTATTCCAACTTGAACTTCTCTTTGATCCAGGCAAGATAAGTCACTGGAAGAATGCTCTCTTTTCTGTTGAATATTTACAACTAGATGGAGCCCAAACCAATGGAAATGCAGGGCTTGTGCAAGGATTTGAAGGACTGATCCAAACGCCTCCTCTACGTCGAAGATGTCTATGTGCTTGGTGGTATCGACAAGAATGGCTCAATGGCCAATTGATCACACGCATTGGAAAGTCAACACCAAATTGTGATTTTAATGCAGTAAATCGATTGTTTCCCATGAATGATAAGCGAACCTCACCTGCTGCAAGCAGCGTTATCTATGGTACAATTTTCAATCAAGCAGCAATGGCAAATTTTTTACCGAGTTACTATAACTCTGCTTTTGGAGTAAGTGCTTTCTATTTCCCTGTCAAAGATTTTTATGTTGCAGTAGGTGGATACGATGGCAATAAGGCGCGTGGTGAGCAAACAGGACTTGAAAGTCCACGTTTCAACGGTTACTATTTCTTAATCAGTGAGTCAGGTTATTCTTGGGCAAATGCTACGTTCCCTGGGCGGATTGCAGTTGGAGCATGGAAGCAAACTGGAAAGTTCACTTTCGAAAGTGGTGACAATGTTATTTCTCAAAATGGCGTTTATGGTCTCTACCTCTATGGTTCACAGCGCCTTTTGTGGAAAAATAGAAAGTGTATGAATAGCGGTATTGTCACCTACTGGCAACTGGGACTCAATAATAGCAAAACTTTATCTGTAAATCAGTTTTTAGGAGTAGGCTTCTCTTTTTATGGTCTAGTTCCACGTAGGATCAAAGACTCTTTTGGTATTGGTTTAAGTCTTGCGGGATTAAATAAAAGCGTTGTACCTAATTCGTCTGAATGGATGTTTCAAAGCTACTATCAATGTTATCTTTTTAAATCATTCTATCTTGAGCCTGTTCTAAGTTATATCCCTCAGCCTGGAGCACAACCAGATCTGCCTCCTACTTGGGCAGCGAGTATTCGAGTGTTAGCCCATTTTTAATTCATACACCCATCCCTGTGAAAATATTAGATTTTGTCTAAAGTCCGGTGTATACTCACACACCGTCATCATGTTACTGTCTAGAAATTTCTCGTGCATTTCGATTCAACAGCTTTGCAAAACTGGTTTTGCGCTCATAAACGTCCACTACCCTGGAGAGAAGATCCTTCGCCTTATCGCGTCTGGATCTCTGAAGTCATGCTCCAACAAACCCAAGTGGCAGTCGTCATTCCCTACTTTACGCGCTGGATGGAGCGCTTTCCTACCATCCAAGCCCTCGCAGAATCAGATTTAGAAACAGTCCTAAAAACCTGGGAAGGTTTAGGATATTACTCTCGAGCACGCTCTTTACATATGGCTGCTCAGCAAATTGTTACAAACTATTGCGGAGAGCTCCCAGAAGACACCTCTCGCTTATCTTCCCTTCGCGGTATCGGTCCTTATACATGTGGCGCCATTCAAAGCTTCGCCTTCAAAAAACGCGCTGCAGCAGTCGACGGTAACGTAATGCGCGTGCTAGCGCGCTATTTCGCCCTTGAAATCGATACCACCAAAACCTCTGATCAAAAGAAAATCTGGGATATCGCTGAACAAATATTACCCTTTGAGACACCCTGGATACACAATGAGGCGCTGATTGAATTGGGAGCTACCCTGTGCATGAAACGACCTCAATGCAGCTCTTGTCCACTGAAGAGCTCTTGTCAAGCCTATAAAGAAGGACGCGCCACTGAACTCCCCTATCGAGGAAATAAAGTAAACTATGAACGCCTTTTCCGCTTTGTAACCTGCGTATGTGCCAACGAAATGTGGCTTCTTAAATATGTAAAAGATGGTGTTATGAAAGACTTATGGGAGTTTCCTTGGAATGAGCAGGCTCCTCTTTTATTTGAAGACACATTGACCGCTCTTTCCTCTCGCCAACTGCGTGAACAAGAACATAGTTTTACCCGCTTCCGCGTGACACTCAAGCCCACTCTACTGATTTGCAATAGTACACCTCTTATCCCTGGGTATCAATGGGTGACTCGTGAAAAATTACTCGATTTACCCTTTTCATCGGGCCATCGACGTATTCTAGCAGATCTAGAGGTGCTATGATTGGAATTGAAAGCGGCCTGTTGTGGAAAATTGCTAAGAAAAGCAAAAACTCTTTTATTCTGACGGAAGAAGACCCTTGCCTCATCAATTTACCAGCAACGGAATGGATTGCTACTATAGCACCCGCTGCAAGCGTAATCTGCAAGCAACCACAAGATCCTTTATGGAAAAAAAGCCGCCATCATCTCCTCTTTGCTCTAGAAACTGAACTGGCATTCCCTGTAGATGACTTAATTCCTATTAAGATGAAAGAGTGTGTTTTGCTCCTGACCAAAGAGGCCCTCCATGCACAACAATCTCTCTTTTCTCGTTATAAAATACCTGTACATCATGTCAGTAGTACGGCTCTCGCGCTTTTAGGCTACGCCGCTTATCTGAAACAACCCAATGTGCGCATCATCCATAAAAGCCTTACAGGTATTGACCAGGTCCTCATTAAAAATGGCCAACTCGTTAAAAGCGCTTTTTATCCCCTCAATCTTTTTGCCGAGGATCAGTGGGAAAAACTCCCCCAACTCCTACCTGCCGATGATGAAAGTGCCTACCCTTTACTCTTGACAGGTGAATTTGAGGGCTTGTCGAAAGAGGCGCGCTTTGCCCTGCCTATCGGCCTCGTCATGCGCTACGAGAAGCATCGCTGGCGTGAAAACTTTCTTCAAGAACCTTATCGCGCAACGCAATGGATCCCCTATTTCCAAAGCATCGCCTGGAAAGGGGTTGTAGTTTCGCTGTCTTGCTGTCTTGCACTGAGCATTTATCTCAATCATTCTGCCACTTCAGAGATGCTAATGATTGAACAAGCTCTCAAAGCGGCCCCTCCTGTGCCCCAAAAAAACTATGGCTATCCCTTAGCCCCATCTATGTCGATGCTCACGACCTTAAACCTCTTGGGAAGTGCCGCCCCTGAGGGAGTGATCTTAATGAAATGCCACTGGAATGCCCACAAATTCCCCTGTAAAGAACATCCAACGCAAAAATTTGAAGGCACCTATACCCTTCATATTGAAGCCGACACCCTAATAGATGCGGAAACCTTCTGTAAGAATATAGAAAAGACATTTAAAGGGACCTCTCCATCGCTTGACTCCGATGAAAAAGCGCGCCGCTACTGCATCAAATTTGAGGTGAAGCAATGACTTTCAAGAAGTGGACTTTGATTGTTTTGACTTGCACCTTTATGCCACTCTTTGCCGTATTCTTATTTTATTCAAATCAATCACAGCGCATCGATTCAGCTCTTTTTCAACTTACCCTCCATCAACAGGCGCTCCATCAGTGGCAAAAAAAACATGGCAAAAATGCAGCGATTCATACACGTCATGGTAAAACACGCGCAGGGTTTTTGCGCGATTTAAATGGCAAATGGCCCTCTCCTCTCTCTTGGAGAATGAGAACAGAACATGCGCTTGCTCTTTACAAAGAGGGACAGTATTTGCTGCAAGAGCCTCTTGTAGTAGATAGCAATGAACTAGAAATGCTGTTATCTGCCCTTGAAAAGACTGAAAAAGAAGAACCTCAAATTGTCATTACAGCCTTTGAATGTGAACGTAAGAGCAATTTAGACCCTTACCAGGTCACTCTATTACGCATTATTAAACGAGAATTTACGGCAGCGCCATGAAAAATGCTATCCTCCTTTTTGCTCTCTTACTACTTGCAGGATGCAATAGATCCGCTAGTCCTACTCTTATTAACATGCAAATTGTGGATCAAAATGGTTTCAGCGAGGTAATTAATTCCAAAGAGCGCCTGGAGGGAATGGCGCGCGTGAATTACTTTTCTCCTCAGCCCTATCAAAAAGTGCTAAGAACCTATTCTAAAGATGCTTCGGGATGCAGTAAATCTATACTCACCAGTTACCATAAAAATGGCCAACTCAAGCAATATCTCGAAGCTGCTAATCTGCGTGCTTGCGGCAGCTATTACGAATGGCATAGCAACGGCCAATTGCGCATTGCCGCCCACGTACTTTCCGGTCATGCCGATCTGACATTTGGCTCTGAAGGCAGTTGGGTCTTTGATGGGGAAACTTGTGCCTATAACGAAGAGGGCATTTGCATTGCGCGCATACCATACTCCAAGGGTGTTTTAGAAGGGGTTTCCTATCACTATTACGACTGTGGCACCCTGCACACTACCACACCCTTTCTCCATGGAAAAATGCATGGGATTTGCTATGAATATGCTCCCGATGGCACCTGCCTAGCTGAAGAACATTATTGCAATGGCATCAAAGAAGGTTCTACAAAAACTTTTTGGGACCCTTCTGTGCAAAAAAGTCACGAGGAATACCATAAAGGATTGCTAGAGAATGCCACCTATTGGGATCCTTCTGGAAAAATCATTGCTGAAGTATGCCATAAAAAAGGCTGGCGCCCCTGCTATCAAGAGGGCACCCTCCATTACATGGAAGAGATTCAAGGAGGGACTGCCGAAGGTACTATCAAGGAATACCTCAATGGGGTTGTCATCCACACCTGGAATATTCACAACACAATTATCGACGGACCAGAGTGGTTCTTTAATGAAGACGGATCTGCACTCCTTCTCATTACCTGGCATATGGGGTTCATTCAAGGTGTGAGCAAAAGTTGGTATCCATGCGGCCTTTTGGAAAGTGAGCGCTATATGCATCAAAACCAGAAAAACGGCCCCTTTCGCGCTTGGTACGAAAATGGCACTACCATGTTTATCGAGGAATATGAAACCGACAAACTGATTGAAGGCCACTATTACAACATCAACAGTCAAATCCCCGTTTCATTCATCGAAAATGGCCGTGGAACTGCAACGCTCTTCGACGGCAAAGGACGCTTCTTACGCCGTATCACCTACTGCGATGGCCTGCCGATGACAGGTATTTAATTTATTTGACAAACTCCTTTCAAATGTGCTTTGATTCGGAAATGTGTAACAACACTTTTTAAGGAGAAGTAGTTTTTATGTCCTTTGAATCTTCATGGCATCTCATTGCCCTTGCGGTAATTGGTAATTTTGTTTTAGGAGCCCTTTGGTATGCTCCATTCCTATTTGGCAGTGCATGGGCCAAGGCAAATGGTTTTAAATTGGCAAAGATGAAGGGTGGGTGGAAGCGCTATGTTGCTTCGCTGCTCTCTTCTATCATTCTCGCCTCTGTACTTTTTGGCATTTCAGAACGCTTTGATCTCGCCCACCATTGGGAAGCTATTCGCGTAGGCTTCTGTTTATGGCTTGGTTTAATTGTGACTTCACAAGCGGGCGGCGTGATTTGGGGAAAATATCCCTTTAAGGCTTACCTCATCAATATCGGATACCATCTCGTGAGTGTTGCTGGTATCTTGTGGTTCTACTCCTTCTGGCTGTAGAAATTTTTTGATTTCATATCCACCGGTCTGTAGATTGGTGGATATGAAAAAGCGCGTCATTATTCTCCTTCTTCTGCTTATTATTGCAGGAATCATCTTTGGAATTTACCACTATCGCAAGCTACAGCAGGAGCGTGCTAACAAGGACCACGTCACTGCCTATGGCAATGTCGATGTCAGACAAGTCAATATCGCTTTCCGCGTAGCTGGCTATCTCGAAAAAATGCTTGTCGAAGAGGGCGATTGGGTTCATGCAGGGGATTTACTCGCCGAATTAGATGTACAGCCCTACCAGGATCAAATGGCAGAAGCTGAAGCACAATTGGCAGTCACTCTGACTGGCGTAGAAAATGCCAATCTCCTTCTTGCAAGGCGAAAAGAACTCATCGGTATTGGCGGGGTCTCTCAAGAGGATCTTGACGATGCCACAGCGCGTTATGCGATGCTGGTGGCTGAAAGTCAAGCAACAAATGCTTCTCTACGCGTGATGCAAGATAATCTCAGTTACACACATGTCTATGCTCCCCACGATGGAATGATTATCACCCGTATCCGCGAACCAGGCTCTGTAGTGAATGCAGGAGAACCTGTCTATACTCTGACACTTGTTTCCCCCGTGTGGGTTCAAGCTTTTGTGCCTGAACCAGATTTAGGCAGAATTCGCTATGGTATGAAGGCAAAAATCACTACAGATACTCCTTCAGCGCCGGTTTACGAAGGGGTTATTGGATTCATCTCCCCTGTAGCTGAATTCACACCAAAAATGGTTCAGACAACCGATCTAAGACCCGATCTCGTCTATCGCGTACGGATTCGCGTCGATAATCAAGATCAAGGGCTTAAACAAGGGATGCCGGTCACGGTACAAATCCAGACTTCATCATGAGCACACCCCTGATTTCAATTCAGAAGTTGTCGAAAACTTTTGTTAAGGTCAAGCGCGAGGCGCTATGTGAATTGTCTGCAGAGATCCATAAGGAACAAGTGTTTGGACTGGTCGGTCCCGATGGCGCGGGCAAGACAACACTGCTTCGACTTGTTGCAGGCTTACTCATCCCTACAAGCGGCTTGATTCATATTGACCCCAAATATTCCATTGGCTATATGCCACAACGCTTTGGACTTTATGAAGATCTGACAGTATTGCAAAATTTGCAACTCTATGCCGACCTCAAAGGTGTAGATCCTAAAAAACTAACGGAAAAAATAGAGGAGTTGCTCCATTTCACTGCTTTGGCGCCTTTTAAAGATCGCCTCAGTGGCAATCTCTCCGGAGGAATGAAGCAAAAACTGGGACTGGCCTGTGTTCTCATTAAACGCCCCGATCTACTCCTCCTCGATGAGCCTACAGTGGGGTTAGATCCAGTAGCTCGCCGCGAACTATGGCAAATGATTCAGCGTCTCGTCAAAGATAAAGTCACTGTGCTGTGGAGCACAGCTTCACTGGATGAGGCTCAAGAATGTTCCAGCGTCCTTTTACTCAATAGGGGACATCTTCTTTATCAAGGCCCCCCACAAGCTTTTTCGGGGCGCGTTGCGGGACGTGTTTTTGAGACAAGTGATGTAAAAGAGCCGCGCAAAGAGCTGATGCATCTCTTTAGTCAGAGTGCGATTCTCGATGGCGTCATTCACAAGGAGCAATTGCGCCTTGTACTACGCCATGACTCTCCTTCGTTGAAATTTGCCAAAAAAGCGATTGAGCCGCGCTTTGAAGATGCTTTCATTGATGTACTAGGAGGTTGGCGCCCCCAAACATCCATCACGTCAATCATGAAGCCAATCATAGAAAAAAATGGCGAAGCCATGATCCAGGCTGATCATCTCTGCAAGAAATTTGGTTCTTTTACTGCTGTACGAGATACTTCTTTCTCTATCCATCGCGGTGAAATTTTCGGTCTCTTAGGCCCTAATGGATCGGGAAAATCAACTATCTTTAAGATGCTGTGTGGATTGATTCATCCCACGAGTGGGTCCATCCATATCGATGGCGTTAATCTAGCCAAAGAGCCTTCCAAGGCGCGTGGGAAGATCGGTTATATGGCACAAAAACTCAGCCTCTACAGTGATCTCACGGTCGCACAAAATATGTCTTTTTTCGCTGGGATTTATGGATTAAAGGGCCCTGTTTTAAAAAAGATGACCGCACATATGGTTGCCGTTTTTCAACTTGAAAGCTATCTAAACTCTTGCGTCAGCG
Source organism: uncultured bacterium (assembly GCA_964596685.1). Classification (GTDB taxonomy): domain Bacteria; phylum Chlamydiota; class Chlamydiia; order Chlamydiales; family VFKH01; genus CAZQVA01. Next base: position 153,882 of record CAZQVA010000001.1, read on the forward strand.
ATCTTCCCCTCGGCATTAGTCAACGTCTTGCCTTGGCCTGCTGCACCATGCACACCCCTTCCATCCTCTTTTTAGATGAACCCACCTCAGGGGTAGACCCCGTGACGCGGCGTGAATTTTGGTACCACATTTATGCACTCGTCCAACTAGGAACAACTGTTCTCGTATCAACACACTTCCTCGATGAAGCTGAATACTGCGACCGCATTGCGTTCATCTACTATGGCGATCTTATGCTGGTTGATACACCACAAAGAGCCAAAGCACATTTTATCTCTCCGTCAAATCCGGAGCCAACTCTCCAAGATGTTTTCATTACCATGATCGAGGAGAAACAGCGTGCTCAATAGAAGGCGCCTTAAAGCTCTCATTAAAAAAGAATTCATACAGATCATCAAAGATCCTAGCAGCATCTTGATCAGTGTTGTTCTGCCCTTCATCCTTCTCTTTCTCTATGGCTTTGGCACCTCGCTTGATCTCAACCATCTGAAAATTGGTCTTCTCCAAGAGGATCATTCAACCGAGGCAGTCAGTTTTGCCCTTAGTCTCACTGGTTCACCCAATTTTGAAGTGACGATTGCAAAAAACCGCCAAGAACTTGTCGATGCGCTTTCTGCCAGCGAAATTCGTGGTTTTGTCGTCATTCCTTCTTATTTTACAACGCGTTTAAAAACACCCAACGATATTGCCCCTATTCAAGTGGTCACTGACGGCAGTGAACCAAACACAGCAAAACTTTTACAGAATTACCTTCAAGCTGCTCTTAACGTATGGATGACGCAAAGTGCCTTTGAAATTGCACTTCCTATGCATCCTCTTATCTCGACTGAACCACATTTTTGGTATAATCCCAACATGAATAGCCCAGAGGCACTTATTCCAGGATCGCTAGGCATCATTCTTACTTTAACAGGATCACTCCTTACGGCTCTTGTCGTATCCCGTGAATGGGAACGTGGGACTATGGAAGCTCTTATTGCAACCCCGATGACAGCTTTAGAATTTATCTTTAGCAAACTCATAGCCTACTTTGCCCTAGGATGGGGCTCTACTCTCATTTGTCTTTTTGTCGCTATTTTCGGCTATGAAATCCCTTTTAGAGGGTCATTCTGGGTGTTTGCCACCATCTCTTCTTGCTTTCTTTTTTCCGCAATGAGTATCGGCCTTTTTATCTCCACTATTGCAAAAACACAAATGCTCTCTTACCAATTAACAATGGTCACGGGTTTTTTACCGGCTTATATGTTATCAGGATTTATTTTTGAGATTTCTAGCATGCCAGCACCCATACGAGCTATCAGCGCTATTTTACCAGCGAGATACTTCTGTGAGTCATTGAAAACCCTCTTTCTTGTTGGCAATGTATGGAAACTCTTGATAATTAACCTTATTCCCCTGCTCATCGTGGGATTACTATTTTTTGTAATTTCTGTTAGAAAAACTAAAAAACTTTTGGAGTAGCGATGCTATCGCGGCTGTACACATTGATTGTAAAAGAGATGATCATCATCTGGAGCAATCCAAGAACGCGCTATGCTTTGCTGATCCCCCCTATTATCCAGCTTGTCATTTTCGTATTTGCAGCGACCTTAGATGTTAAAAATGTGACTTTAGGGATCCTGAATGAGGATCGTGGGAATGAAGGATACCGTATGACAGAGTACTTTCAAGACAGTATTCTTTTCACTAAGATTGTTCATCTGCAGTCACAGCAGCAAATCAGTAACTTTATCGATCAACAAGAGGGGTTGCTCGTTCTTTATATCCCCCAAGAGTTCTCAAAAAAACTGATGAATAAGGAAAGCGCTCCTCTACAAATCCTTCTCGATGGCAGAAAATCAAACGCCTCCCAAATTGTTTTAGGGTACTCTCAAGATATTATAACCTCTTTTGCACGCTCTTTGGGAGCTACGGAAAAGATCACCATTGCCCCGCGTTATTGGTACAATCCTAACTTATGGTATCACTGGTACAATGTTGCCTCTTTGACATGTGTGTTAGCAATGTTAACCTGTCTCATCGTCACCTCCATCTCCATTGCAAGAGAAAAGGAGATGGGGACATTTTCTCAATTACTTGTTTCACCTCTCACCCCTTTCGAAGTGCTTTTAGGAAAAATTATTCCGGGTATTATTGTTGGCATGCTAGAAGGGGCGCTTATTCTCTTTGTAGGCATTCTCCTCTTTCAAGTTCCCTTTACAGGGTCCTTTCTTTCCTTTTTTTGCAGCCTCTTTGTCTTTGTCAGTGCCATTAGTGGGATTGGCCTCTTCATTTCTACTCTTTGCGCAACCCAGCAACAAGCAATTCTCGGCTCCTTTCTCTTTATCTCACCCTCCGTTATTTTAGCGGGATATGCTACTCCTATTGAAAATATGCCTTCTTGGCTACAGCCAGTCACTTACTTCGTCCCTTTACGCTATATGTTGATTATCTCCAAAGGTTCTTTTTTCAAAGCCATGCCTCCTATACATGTGATATGGCAATTATGGCCGATGGCTCTCATCGCCTCTGGAACACTACTCGGAGCCGGTCTCTTCTTCCGCAAAAGACTCGACTAAAGTTTAGAGCCTTTTTTACACATTGTGATGTTGCAATTTTACAACGAAAATGTAAGAATGAGACTCAGAATTACAATTGAGTTGTAAGAATGCGACACCTAAAGCGCTTGTTAAAAGCACCCACTCAAAGCTTCTTTCTTTTAGGGCCTCGAGGTACTGGGAAAACTACGTGGATAAAAGATCACTATATAAATGCGGTTTGGATTGATCTCCTTTTACCTCATGAAGTTAGCTTTTATGGAGCCAAGCCAGAACGTCTTATTAGCACGGCAGAAGGAGCAGGAGATAACGCAACCATTGTTATCGATGAAATTCAAAAAATTCCAGCCCTACTTTCTGTTGTGCATTATCTTATAGAGCAAAAGAAAGGCTATCAATTCATTCTGACGGGTTCATCTGCAAGAAAACTCAAGCGATCTGGTGTTGATTTATTGGCGGGTAGGGCTCTTCTTAAATTTATGAATCCTTTCGTTGCTACTGAAATGCAATCATCATTTTCATTAGAAAAAGCTTTGGAAATTGGAATGCTTCCATTGACCTGGGATAACACTTCCCCTAAAGCAGTCTTAACCACCTACACAGCATTGTATCTAAAAGAGGAAATCCAAGCTGAGGGATTGGTAAGAAATGCAGGAGATTTCGCTAGATTTTTGGAAGTCATGAGCTTTTCTCATGGCTCTTTACTCAATTTGAATAATATTTCCTCTGAGTGCAATGTTAGTCGATCGACAGTGTCTAACTATTTACAAATTTTAGAAGATATGCTTCTTGGTTATACATTGAATGTTTTCACAAAAAGAGCGAAACGAGCTTTGACCTCTCATCCAAAATTCTATCTTTTCGATGCAGGAGTATTCCAGGCACTTCGTCCAAGAGGCCCGTTAGACAGGCCTGAAGAGATTCATGGAGCTGCTTTGGAAGGATTGGTAGCCCAACATTTGAAGGCTTGGATAGATGATCAACAAGAAGAGTATGAATTATTCTTCTGGCGCACACGCGGAGGGTCAGAAGTCGATTTCGTGCTCTACGGAAAAGATTGTTTTATTGCTGTCGAAGTGAAAAATGGTGATGCAGTATCTAGAAATGATCTATCTGGATTGAAATCTTTTAAAGAGGACTACCCTGAAGCGAAACTTTTTCTTCTCTATCGAGGTCAGAGATGCTTGATGCAGGACGAAATCAACTGTGTTCCAGTACAAGATTTTCTTCTGAAGATCTTACCTTGTTTGCCAATCATATGACACACCAAATGGTGTCTTCCCTTTAGCAAGAGAGACTGTTGCAAAAGACTCTAAAGTCGAACTCACGTGTATTAAAACTGGACTTTAGACAAAATCTAATATTTTTAAAGCGGTAGATCCAGAGTAGATTTTAGGCGGGGTGTCATCGTGCATAGCTTTAGCTATTCGCGATGATGCACCACCTTAAAGATGCTCTAGAGCTATCCCTGTAAAAATACTAGATTTTGTCTAAAGTCCAGTTAAAATTAAGACGTGATTTGATATGCTGCATTCATGTCAAAAAAACAACCTCTTTTTTTTATTTTCATCCTTTGTATAGTTCATACGGGATGTACACGCCCTGTAGGACCGAATTATCACCCCCCCAAAAACTGCGTCAGTACAACATGGCAAGGTGTGCCTCAACACACACTAGAGCACATCGACATGAATGCTCCTCTAGTCAGATGGTGGGAGGTATTTCAAGATCCCCTACTCTCTCGTTACATACAGGAGGCTGCTCGTTATAACTTAGATGTACTCATTGCTAAAGATCATATTTGCCAAGCTACAAGCATGCGTCAAATCGATGCAGCTGACCTTTATCCACACTTGGGGGTTGGTTTCAATGCAGAAACAGATACCATTTATCTACAGACGCGCGCCCTTGACCGCCCTCTCCCCATTCCAATTTTGCCACGCATCACCGTCAATACGGAAGATGCCCTCTTACAAGCGAATTGGAATATCGATCTCTTTGGAAAGACGCGCCGCCGCATCGAAGCTGCCAATGCACATATCTGCTATACCATAGAAGAAGCTCATAATACACGCCTACACGTGATGGCAGAAACAGCGAAGAGTTATATCCTTGCTAGAAGAGCCCAAGAAAAAGCACGCGTCGCAGAAGAGCAAGTCGCACTCTTTACAAAGAAGCTCTCTATCATTCAAGAGCAGTATGAAAAAGGGCTAAAAAATATCGAACCGCTTGAACAAGTTGCAGGTGATCGTGCAAAAGCCGCTGCGCAATTACCTCCTCTGCAGGCAGAACTCTTCCGTCAAATTTATATCCTCTCCGTCATGACAGGCAGACCTCCCGAATGCCTCGTCCATGAAATACTTCCACATCGCTCCTTAGAGCCGATTCAAGATGATCCTGTTGCTGTAGGTATGCGCTCTGACCTTCTACGACGACGCCCAGATGTACGCGCGGCCGAACGTCAGATGGCGGAGGCAACTGCAAAAGTCGGTGTTGCTGTGGCGTCATTTTATCCTTCAATTGATTTAACTGCTGGCGGTGGATGGCAGCTTATCGACGTGGTCAATATTTTAAAACTTAGTGGTCTTAGCTGGATGGCAGGGGCTGGAGTCTCTCTACCTATCTTTGAAGGTGGAGCATTGAAAGGGCAGCTCCATTTTGCAGAAAGTTCCGCAGCAGAGGCAGCACATGCCTACCACAAGGCGGTCCTTACTGCACTACAAGAGTCTTCTTCGGCAATTGTTGCCTATATCAACTCCAAAGAGCAAGTCCGTCTCCTGCATGAGGAGCATCACCATATTGCCGCGCTTGTCAACGTAACAAAAAGCAAGTATACCACGGGTTTAGTAGATGCCCTACAACCACTTGACAAGGAACATCAACTGACAAAAGTTGAAGACAATCTCATCGACGCGCAAATCGACTCTCGACTCCATCTCATACAACTCTATCTTTCACTCGGCGGTGGATGGGAGCCTTGTCTTCAAAAGTAAAATTTTTACATTAGACTTCTTTCGAAATTTCCACTTTGTGCCATATCTCCTTTCTGAGGAATGAGAGAAAAAACTTTGACTTACCAAATATATTTGGTACAATAAAGGGTATAGAGAGCGATCATGCCGATTAGTGGAAAAGAACTTGCTAAACTGTTCAAGAAACAGGGATATGAGGAAGTTAAGGGAGGAGGAAAGGGCTCCCATATGAAATTAAGAAAAGGCAATAAAACGGTGATCATTCCTGGCCATAAAGAGCTAAAGAAAGGTTTAGAAATGGCTTTGAGGAAACAACTTGAGGGGAATGAGTAATGCGATATCATTTTAAAGTTCATAAAGAGAAAGAAGGCTTTTGGGCTGAATGTATCGAGCTTCCAGGATGTGTTACCCAAGCCGATACAAAGGAAGACTTAAAAATAAATATGCAGGAAGCTCTTAATCTCTATTTAGAGGAGGTTGAGGATTATGAATATTTAGCGCCCATGCCTAAAGTATCCATCAAAGAAAAGCGTAATGTTATTGAAGTTCCTGTTGATCCTTCCGTAGCCCTTGCTTTTTCTATTCGATATCAAAGAATAAAACAAGGGTTAACACAGAGAGAAGCTGCTAATCATTTGAACATGAAAGCCATTTATAGTTATCAAAGACTTGAGAAAAGATGCAATCCCACTCTAGATTTGATCTATAAACTTGTGTTACTTTTCCCTGCACTTTCTTTGGACAAAATCTTACGTTAAAGACACATCTAAAACCGACTTTTTTCTGGTCTACGGCCTTCTCTATCAAAAAGCGGAAATCTCTATTTTGAGGTTACAAAAATAAAATTTTTGTTGTGCAAATTTGAAGATTTGATTAATTTCTCAAGAGAATATGTTTTAACGGAGTAATCCATCATGTCTCTTGCGCTGAACCTCCCCCCTCTTCCTCCAGAAACTCCAAGACCCCCTATACGTCATGTAGCGCCAGCGCCTGCTCACCCTCAGACAGGAAATCTACAAGGACGCCAGGTGCATCAACCTGCTGCACGTCATTTGGACTGCCCTATTAATAGCGCAAAAATCGCTTATGCCATAGTAGGCTTATTTGGATGCGCTGCATTTGGTGCGAGTTATGGGCGTCCCGATTCCTCCTTCTTCACTAATATCGACTTCACAAGAGTCTTATTAGGTGTATCTGCAATAGGCGGCCTTAGCGCTTGTATAAGCTTTCACTGCCTTCAACGCCTTTTGCCATGGCGTTCAGTTGAAGAGACACTCGATGATTTACATAATGGACTTGATACTGCTGCTGCAGCTGGAAACCGCCTTCATGATGTTGTGGTCCAGCAAGATCAAGCAACTACACATCTTGAAAAGCAGCTTGCAGAAAGAAAAGCAGTCAATAAAGCTCTTGACCAGGTACTGAAAGACATGCTTGTTGGCAATCAAAATGTCATTGCCGGAAATCAATCACTCGAGCAAAAAATCGCTACATTTAAAGCGCTTGCAGAAAATTTTATCACGCAAAATGCGACCCTCAGCGCTACCAATCAGGCTCTCCAATCAAATTTACAACAACTACAAGCACTTTTGGGAGCCTCAAACATAAATTTAACTTCAAGTCAAAATGAAGTGAACCTGTTAAAAAATCACATCGCGCAACTTTCTGCCATTAAAGAGGCTTTAACGCAAGAACTTACTGCACTAAAAAACGCACCTGCAATATGGTACGATGCCAACCATGCGCTAGATAACCAGGCAAACACTCTTGCCACACATACAAATGCTTTCGATACGGCTGCACAGCAAGTGGGTAATTCAGTCGAAAGTCTCAAAGATTATGTAAGACGTTGTGAAGCAAATATTCGCCATCTTGAACAAGAAAAAGCCGATTTACAGGCCGCTTTAAAAATTTGTCAGGGATTTGCAACTGAGCTGCGCAAGGAATTCATCGCCGATGAAATTACTTCAGGATCAATTCCTGCAACGGAAGATTTACATGCGCGTTTTGAAGAATTGCGCCTGCTCGTCACCACGCGCATGCAAGAGTTGATTCAGGAGCGGCAAGAAGCGATGGATCAAAATTTGAAATTACAAAATACGCTGACAGCATTAGATGCACGTGAAGAAGCAGCGAAAATCCCACTAGAAGCGCTTAAAAGCATGTCTGAGGCGTTGCACGAAGACATTAAACGCTTACAGGAAGAAAAAGGTGCACTTGTGAGTGATTTGGAAATGCTTATTCAAGAAGAAAACCGACTCATAATAAGCGCAGGCTTATCACCGATCCATTCAGCGCGCCTTCCTTCTACGCCTCATGCAATACCAATGGGTGCACAGCAACATTCTAATCTTACAGGAGCTATGTAAATGCTACCAGGAATTACAAGTGCACTTGGAGGGGGCCTTGGAAGTGCCGCCCTATCACAGGTCGGCAGCACATTAGGAAATCTAAGAGGAAGATCCGCACGCCCCTTATCTCATTGGTCATCGCCACTCTTAACTACCATTGGCGTCCTTGCCCTAGGTGCCCTCGCAGTGGGAATTGTCATCCTTACTGTAGGTGCCCTTAGTCCAATACTCCCTATCGCTGCCACAGGTATGGCTGTAGCCCTTTTGGCAAGCGCGATCGGTTTATTTATTGGGGCCTACTATATTAAAGAATTTTTCCAAGCTAAAGATCTACAGGAGAGCGCTGACGAACTGCGACAGATTGAAGGTGCCTTGCACCAGGATGCGCACGCAGTTAGTCACATTGCTGATCGGCAGGAGGTCGTACTAGATGGGCTAAAAGCGCAAGAAGTCGAGGAAAACCAGATCATTGCGACTCTCGAGCAACAAGTCAACACTTTAAAAACCTCCCTTAAAGAGAGAGATCTTCTTACTCAATCTCTTGAAGCGCAATTGGCTGCTTTTGACAAACCCACAGACAGTGCTACTAGCCTCGTGCGCACCTTAAGTGAAAAAAACCAATCTCTTGAAGCAGACGTAAAAAAACTCTCAACAGCAACGCATGCATTAGAAATCACAAATGAAGAAAAAGAAGAGCAACTGAAGGAACTCCACCAAGAACGCGAGCAATTTGAGAAACTGCTAGGTGACTTTACTTCCATCATCAACAGTGGACATGCGGAACACGAAGCAGCCAGCGCATCACTCTTAGACCGCTTTCAAAATCTTATGGAGAAGCAAAGAAACGTCGTGAACATGGCGCAAGTAGCCATCCAGCAACTTATCACCGAACGATCTAAATTACAGGAAATTTTATCACAAGTCCATCAAGAGCTCGGCACAGTCACTCCCCGTACCCCAGAAGCATCTCGCGCCATCGCTGAGATGCAGACAAAAATTCTTGACGCTCAACATGCTGTAGACCAGGAGCACATGGGGGGATTCCTCGAAAAATTTACCGCTGCACTGCAAAATCCTCGCCCCGAGCTTAAAGCAGCACTACTCAGTCTTAAAGATGATTTTGAGCGTTGGAAGCAATTGGAGGATACGGCTCATCAAGCTGCATCAAAGGCACATGAGGCTGCTCAGGAGCTTTTACAAGCAGGACAGTCCATGCACGCAGAAACCGATCAATTGCTAAAATTAGCGCAAAATCAGCGTGCAGAAGCGCGAAGGGCTGTTGCAGCCTCACGAGATAAGAGAGCTCCTCAATCAGCACTATAAGCCAAAAAGCCGCCTGTCAAGGAGTACGTTTTCCAACCGAGGGCATCCAGTGATTCAGCGGCCATTTGGCTCCGTTTACCACTGCGACAGTAACACAAAACAGGTATTTGTGGATTCAGCTCGAAAAGACGCTGCAATAGCTGCTCTTTTGGGATTAACACAGCCCCTTCAATATGTCCTTGTTCATACTCATCCACCTCCCTGACATCGACAATCTGCAAGGGGAGCTTGCCTAAACGCCATATCTGTAGTTCTTGAGACGTTAAAAAACCAATCACGATGCAAGTCTCATGGGCATAAGGACAAACAGTGTGGCATCGCTCTCACGAATAACCCCAGGATTATAAGGATCACTCAATCCAAGAGCTATTTTCTCGCCTTTTGTATGCTTCAGAATATCAAGAAGAGCATGTGGATTAAAAGCGATCTGTATTGCCCCCTCAATCCCTTCTACTGGCATCACAACTTGTGCTTCGCCAACATCTGTTTGATTTGAAGAGAGAGCTAATTGCCCCGCTTCAAAAGCAAAGCGCGCCGAAGGGTATTGGTCTGTCATAAAGAGAGAGATTTGACGCAACAAACTCATCAATTCTTCACGATCCAGTAGCGCCTGGTAGGGAGAATTAGCAGGAATTACGCTGTTTAAATCAGGGTATTCTCCTGGCATTAACTTGGTAACAAGCACTTCTCCTTCGCTCTTAGCTGCGATTTTATCGCCTGCTAAAAGGATCTGGAGAGGCGCATCATCACTCTGCATTAGTTTATATAGTTCATCAACAGCTTTAATAGGTAAAATACCACGCCATACACCTGCGGCATCGGACACTTGTAACTGTTTACGCGCTAATTTTTTGCCATCGGTGCCCGTAAAAGTAGCAACACCCTTTTCGATAAAGAGATCCAGTCCTGTGATCACTTGGCGCGACTCTTCTCTAGCAACAGCAAAACTTGTCTGAAAAAAAGCTTCCTTCAAGTCTTTCTGGAGTAAATTCCACTCCAAAGACCCTTCAGGCATCTTTGCAAAGGGTGGAAATTCCTCTTTTTTCATTGCATGCAATTTAAAACGTGAGGCCCCACATACAATTTGCACTCCCTGCGCCTGTAAAGAGAGCTCTAAAGGCAAAGGAGGCAATTCTTTGACTAGGGAGAAAAACGCACGCGCTGGCAGTACGGCTGACCCCTCACTCACCACCTCAGCATTGATCCTCACCTGGATACTCACAGTCAGATCTGTCGCTGTAAAAATCGCCCCACCTTCAGGAAGCGTTTCCACAAGCACATGGGAGAGTATTGGCAAAAGAGGTTTTGCTGGAACAATGTTCTGTAGCTTGTTGATAAGTGCTACTAAATCCGCTTTAGAAAAAATAAGATGCATATGACAAAAAAAAATGATGTTATAAGAACAAATTAATGGCTCAAAGCGTTTTTTGCAATCGATATTACTAGACTATCCTCAATTATGTTGCAGTTTTACAAAAGGCGCTTGGCAAAATGTCATGAAATATTCTATACCCATCCCACCTGAAGAATTGGATTTTAGACAGAAGGCCTCCAAGTGACTTTTTTCAAAAAAATTGAAACGCGGTATAATGAGACTGCACAAGACATTATCGTCCACCACTCCTCCTATGTCGTCTACTTGGAGGTTGCCCGCATCGCCTTTTTAAAGGACCGAGGCTGTGATATCAATGCGCTTGAAAAAGAGAAGATCTTTTGTCCCGTAGCGAGCATCACTCTGGAGTACCTTAAACCGCTCTATTCACAAGAAGAGATTAAGGTAGAAGTCTCTGTCGAATCGATGACAAAGGTGCGTTTTACACTTTCTTACCGCATTTTGCGCGAAGAACAGCTGATTGCCACAGGAAAAACCTCACACTGCTTTACCAATGCCCTCTTTAAGCCCATACGCATCCCTTTAACTGCCTTTTATGCCCTTGAAGCCGCCAAAAAAAGTCAAATGCCTTAAAAAGGGAATCTCATCTCAGGATTCATCAGATGCCCTGTACCAAAAAATCCTTATTTCTCCCTCTGTGCGCTCTGTGAGCTCTGTGGTAAATATTTTTATTTAAACTTGTGTTAATTTTTTTGACCACAGAGCGCATATAAGCTGTTACACATTGCCCTACATGAGAATTAATGGGGACTGGAGTGGGTATTAGAAGAATGGGAGTCCCTAGTTTTCTCATGCCGCTTAAACACTTTGAATTACACCCGTCTAAACTGGCCTTTAGACAAAATCTAATATTTTTAAAGCGGTAGATCCAGGGTAGATTTGAGGCGGGGTATCATCGTGCATAGCTTTAGCTATTCGCGATGATGCACCACATTAAAGATGCTCTAGAGCTATCCCTGTAAAAATACTAGATTTTGTCTAAAGGCCAGTCTAAACTCCGGAACTTGATTGTCTTGGAAAAAAGTGCTATCCTTTGCAACTGAACTTTAGACAAAGTCCGTTACACACCTCTTGCATTTAAATTAAAAGCCATATGGAATCAGACCAACATATTACTCCGTGGGAAGTCACAACTTCTAGTGGAATTGACTACCGCAAACTGATCGATCAGTTCGGTTGTCAACCTATCGATACCGCATTGGTACAGCGATTTGAAAAAGCGACCAAAATGGCTGCTCACCCATGGCTGCGCCGCGGCATTTTCTTTTCACATAAAGATCTCAATACTATTTTAGATGCATATGAAAGAGGCCAAGAAATTTATCTCTACACAGGAAGAGGCCCTAGCTCCGAGTCTTTACATCTCGGACATATGGTTCCTTTCATGTTTACGCGCTATCTACAACAGGCACTAAACGCCATCGTTGTCATCCAGATGACTGATGATGAAAAATACTACTTTAAAGACAATCTATCTTTAGAAGAAGCTAATCGTCTCACGCGTGAAAATGCAAAAGATATCATCGCCTGTGGTTTTAACCCCGACAAAACATGGATTTTTTCTAACTTAGAAACTGTGGGGGGATCCCTATACCGCACCACTGTCCGTATCATGCGCCACACAACAGGCAATATGATCCACGGCATCTATGGCCTTGATTACAACAATAATGTCGGCGAATTTAGCTGGCCTTGCTTCCAAGCCGCGCCTGCTTTTAGCTGCGCTTTCGAAGAGATTTTTGGCAAAAAAGAGGTATTCTGTCTTGTTCCAATGGCCATCGACCAATATCCCTACTTCCGTATGGCACGCGAATTGGCTGAAAAACTCAAGCTAAAAAAGCCCGCTACCATTCAATCGCGTTTTTTGCCAAGCCTAGAGCAATGTCACGACAAAGCGAGTTCAACGGGCACCAAAGAAGTAATCTTTATGAATGACACTCTGAAGGCAATAGATAAAAAAGTGCGACAAAAAGCCTTTTCAGGTGGTGGAGCGACGAAGGAAGAACATATAAAAAATGGTGCCAATCTCCATATCGATGTCCCCTACCATTACTTGCTTTATTTCCTCAATGATGATGTAGAACTAGAGAAGATAGCGCGGGAGTATCGGGCGGGTACTATGATGACTTCTGAAGTAAAAAAACGTATGATCGAAGTCGTCTGGGAAGTTGTGGAAGCCCATCAGAAGGCGCGCGCGCAAGTTGATGCAACCGTTTTAAATCACTTTATGAACCCCAAAAGAGCCTTTGATCACACACGCGAAGAACGCCCCGATTTGATTACCCCCTCTCATGCATCTTCCTTAGGCTTCCAATTTGACCCTTATTTTACTACGAGTTAACCCCTATGCTATCCCAAGAAATTCGTCGCAATTTTCTCGCCTACTACAAAAAGAAAGGACATACGATCGTCCCTTCTTCTAGCGTTGCCCCTGCCGATGACCCCACGCTTTTATTCATCAATGCGGGGATGAATCAATTTAAGGATCTCTTTTTGGGAAAAAGTACACGCGACTATAAACGCGCAACAAGCAGTCAAAAATGTATTCGCGTTGGTGGCAAACATAATGACTTAGAGAACGTCGGGCATACCTCCCGCCATCTGACCTTTTTTGAAATGCTAGGAAATTTTTCCTTTGGCGATTACTTCAAAAAAGAAGCCATCGAATTTGCGTGGGAGGTCTCTACAGCGGTTTTTGGATTTGATCCAGAACGCATTTGGGTAACTGTTTTCCGCGAAGATGATGAGGCAGAAGAATTATGGACACGCTTTGTCCCAAAAACACGCATCTGCCGCTTTGATGAAAAAGATAATTTCTGGATGATGGGTGATACAGGTCCTTGTGGACCATGCTCTGAATTGCTGTATGACAGAGGCGCTGAATGGGGAAATTTCACACACCCATCTCAAGACCCATCTGGTGAGCGTTTCTTAGAGTTCTGGAATCTTGTCTTCATGCAATTCGATCGCCTAAATAATGGTCAACAAATCCTTCTACCAAAACCCTCTATCGACACAGGTGCTGGTCTCGAGCGCGTTGTCAGCTTAAAAATGGGCAAGCAAAGTGTTTTCGAAACAGATATCTTACGCAGCATCATTGCACAGGTTGAACAACTCTCTTGTAAGGCTTATCCCGGTGCCAGTGATCCCCACGCAGCAGCATTTCACGTGATTGCTGATCACCTGCGCTCTCTGTCCTTTGCTATTGCCGATGGAGTACAACCCAGCAATACAGATCGTGGATATATCTTAAGAAAACTGGTGCGTAGAGCAGTCCGCTATGGTCGTACCCTCGGGTTTGACAAACCCTTCTTAGGACGCGTACTTCCTCGTCTTATCGAAACTATGGGCGATGATTTCCATGAACTCAAAGAAAGCCAGTCGCGCATTGCTGAAATTTTAGAGACAGAAGAACATGCTTTCTTTGCCACTTTGCGCCGTGGCAGCCATCTCCTTAATGACGTTTTAGAGCGCTCTAAAGCGCAAAAATCCATGAGTGGAGAAGATGCTTTTAAGCTGAAAGACACTTACGGTCTTCCTTTAGAAGAGATCACCCTCGTTGCCAAAGATCACCATGTCGCTATCGATTTAGAGCGCTATGCGCAACTAGAAAAAGAGGCAAAGGAACGCTCCCGCAAAGAGCGTAAAGAAAGTGGCGTCGATACATTACAGAGGGAGCATGACCTCTCCTCTTCTACCTTTGTCCGCGATGCCGTTGATCCTGTTGAAGCCCGCATTCTCCACATCCTCCAAGATGGTCAAGAGATCTCCTCTCTTCAGGCTGGACAAGAAGCAGTTATTGTACTGGATAAGAGTCCTTTTTATGCCGAAAAAGGTGGACAAGTTGGTGATACGGGCCTGTTGAGCACAGATTCAGCTGAATTCACTGTTGAAGATGCGCAATGGCATAAAGATCGCACGATTCTTCATAAAGGCCTGTTGACGAGAGGATCCCTACAAACGGGGCAAACTCTCCATGCGACCATCAATAAAGAGCAAAGACTTAAAATTGCTAACAACCATACAGCCACTCACTTAATGCACTGGGCAATTCAACAGGTCGTTGGACCCCATGTTCGTCAAGCAGGTTCCCTTGTCGACAGTGAGCGTCTGCGCTTCGACTTTAACCACCATAAAGCCCTTTCTAAAGAAGAGTGCTGGCAAATTGAAGATCTTGTAAATGCAAAAATTCGCGCTAATCTCTGCGTGATGTGCTATGAAAAATCTTATGCTGACGTTCAGCAAGATGGACAAATCAAGCAATTTTTTGGCGATAAGTACGGCTCTATTGTGCGCGTTGTCGACATTGTAGACTCCAAAGAGTTGTGCGGTGGAACTCATACAGACCATACTGGCAATATTGGTTATTTCCGCATTGTGAGTGAAGCAAGTGTGGCAGCAGGTGTACGCCGTATCGAAGCAGTCACAGGTGATATCGCTGAAAAGATGGCGCGCTCACAAGAAGAGACCTTGTTACAACTAGCTGATGTGTTAAAAACGCCCCTCAACAATATCATACCCCGCTGTCATCAACTCAACGAAACAATTCGTCAACAACAAGAGCAATTACAGCAATGGCAACAGAAACACCTGCAACAAGTTGCTGAGAAAATCGTAGAGCAGCAATCTGCGAATGGTGTGGTAGCTTCTGTTGAGGCAGGCATCGATTTACGTTTACTCGGCGGAGTGTTAAAAGGGAAAATGAAGGGCATGGCCATTCTGATTCAAAATGATGAACGCTGCAATATCCTTGTTCAAGGGTGCCAAGACACAACTCTAGATGCAAATGTCATCTTGCAATCTCTTTTGAAAGAGATTCAAGGAAAAGGTGGCGGGCGTAAAGACTGTGCCCAGGGCAGTGCCCCTCGTTGCGAACAGATCGACCATCTGCTCCATATCGCAAAAAAACAACTGTGCTCATGAATGACATCTTTTCTCACCCCTCTTTAAATGTTTTCAGAAATTTATTTAAAGAGGGAACCTCATGTGCTATTGCGGATCAACGCAGCAGTGTTAAGGCGTTTTTTATTGCGCAACTCCTCCAAGTAACTAAAGATCCTATTCTCATCCTTTCTGAAGACCCTAAATCTCTTCAAAACGATCTTCAAGCCTATGGCGTTCCCTTTTTAAAAGAGTTTGTCGCCTGGGAAGTACTGCCCGCTGAGGAGATTGACCCAAGCGCAGACATCGTTGGACAACGTCTAAATATACTTCAAGACCTTACATGTGGGAATTTACGCGGCATTTTTGTAGGTGTACAAGCATTTTTACAACGCGTTATTCCACAGCAATCTCTATCAACCGCTCAATATCTGCTAAAAGAAGGTGAAAATTATATCCTCGACGATATCATTGCACGCTTAGGTCAACTAGGATACCGTCGAACCGATATTGCACAAGATAAGGGAGAATACGCTTTACGCGCGGGGCTTTTAGATATTTTTCCTCCTAATGCCCCTGCCCCTTACCGATTAGAATTCTTTGGAGAAACCCTTTCTTCTCTACGCCGTTATGACCCTTTTAGCCAGCGTTCAATTGAAAAAGTGACTTCTGTGACGCTTATGGGTGTGTTAGAAAGAAAATGGATTCAAGACCATCCATCTGCTACCTTGCTTGATTATTTTCCGAAAAACTCCTGGATCATATTTGATGATATTGAGTCATTAGAAGAGCGCTATATCCGCTTAATAAAAATTCCTGGGGCTATTTGCCCGACAATGATTTCTTTTGATACGGCCATTGAATTATTGCAATCTCATCCTTTATGTTTTTTAACGCACCACACCCTTGAAGAGCTGAGCCCGGTAGAAAGAAAAAAGACCAAGCTATCTTTTGAATGGATGCAGCACTTATTCACTGTAGAGCGTCCCATTAACCCTTGTCTTTGCCTCAATGATTCACAAGGTCCGATACATTATCTCAATGGACTTAGCTCAGGTTTTTTCTTACAGGAACCCGATTTACGCATTCTTTGCCACTTGCAACGCGCAAAAATAGAGCAGGAAGATGTATTGCGCCTTTCCTATGATGCTGCTCCTGCCGATGGTTTCAATCTTTCCCCTCAAGATCTTGTAGTCCATTATCAACACGGTATTGGCAAATACCTAGGCACAGAAGTTCAAAAGAATTATCTGGGGATTGAGAGTGAATTTCTAGTCATTGAATATCAGAATGGAGCCCGCCTTTTAGTGCCCATGGAACAAATGCATCTAGTCAGTAAGTACATTGGTGCATGTGAAACCGTTACACATTCGATCCATGCTCTCAATAGTCAACGCTGGAAAGCCATGCGACAAAAAGCAGAAATTGCAATTGCTGGCTATGCGCGCGATCTTTTGAGAACACATGCTATGCGCAGTGTGCAAGAAGGGTTCGACTTTGGGGAAGATAGTCCTAATTTACTGAATTTTGAAATGGAGTTTCCTTGGCAAGAAACAAAAGACCAAGCGGCTGCAATTGCCACTGTCAAAAATGAAATGCATTCCAAAAAGTGCATGGATCGATTAATTTGCGGCGATGTAGGTTATGGAAAAACAGAAGTTGCCATGCGAGCTGCATTTAAAGCGGTGATGGATGGAAAAAAGCAAGTTGCTGTCCTTGTCCCCACAACTTTACTGGCACAACAGCATGGAGAAAAATTCGCTGAACGCATGCAAGCACACGGCATTCAAGTTGCTACTTTAAGTCGCTTAACGAGCACAAAAGAAGCAAAGACCATTTTACAAGGGCTTCGCGATGGAGCCGTAAATATTATTATCGGCACGCATCGCCTCCTCAGCGCAGACATTCAATTTCATAACTTAGGGCTTGTTATTATTGATGAGGAACAGCGCTTTGGCGTGCGTCATAAAGAGGCATTAAAGCGGTTGGTTGCCACTGTCGACTGCTTGACGCTCTCCGCAACCCCTATCCCGCGCACCCTGTACATGTCACTCATCTCTCTAAAAGACCTTTCTCCTATCAATACGCCCCCGGCGAATCGTCTACCTGTTAAAACTATTTTAACAACGAATAGCGATACAGTTTTTCAGCAAGGATTGATGCGAGAACTTGCGCGCGGCGGTCAAGCCTTTGTCATCCATAATCGCATTGAAACAATTTACCAGTTGCAAGAAAGGCTCGAGAAACTCGTACCTTCTGCACGCATCTGTGTAGCCCACGGTCAAATGGACCCTCACGCTATTGAAGCTGTGATCCTTGCCTTTCGCAATCGCCGAGTTGACATTCTAATCGCTACAACGATCCTAGAAAGTGGAATTGATATCCCCAACGCAAATACCATTTTTATTGATCGCGCTGACCAATTTGGCATGGCCGACCTCTACCAGCTACGTGGACGCGTTGGACGCTCTTTTAGAAACGCTTACTGCTACCTGCTCGTACCGAATTTTACTTCTTTAAGCGAGGTGGCAAAAAAACGCCTAGAAGCTCTTCAAACACATTCCGGTTATGGAGGCGGACTGAAGATCGCTATGCGTGATCTTGAGATTCGTGGGGCTGGCAACCTTCTCGGTACTGAGCAGTCGGGACAAGTAGAAACTGTGGGCTTTCATCTATACTGCAAACTGCTTAAAGGCGCTATTGACCAATTAAATGGCAAACCTTCTCTCCTCCTTACCGACACAAAAATTGATCTTGGGGTGGATGCCAAGTTTGATAGCCAATATATAGCGTCTGGCAGTTTGCGCTTGGACCTCTATCAACGCATTGGAGAGGCACAAAGTACAGATGAAATTACAAAGATCGCCACAGAAGTTATTGATCGATTTGGTAAACTCCCTCAAGCTGCTAAGTGGCTCTTTGCACTAGCGCGTTTGCGCTTGCAAGCCGCAAAAGAACACATTCAACTCATTCGTCTACAAAAAAACAGTATCCTTGTCGAACGTACAGCTCCGCAAGGCCTACAATCACGCTCTTGGCTCACTCATCCTTTGCGCACTCCAGAAGATGCTGAGAATAAAATTAATTCAATAATAACTGAATTTATTAAAAATTAATTCCCTTTTTAATTAATAAAATAATATAATTAAAATCGTAAGCTGCTTAGTTTACATTTTTTCATGAAACCTCCTTTTGGCAACTCCTTCCCTTCCTTAGGAGTTGCCTTTTTTATTGATGTAAGTTCGATTTAAAATCGAACTCACGCTATCTTCCTTTATGATAAGCATCAAGGAGGCCTCAATGAAAAGTATTTTCCCTTCTTTTAAAATATATGTATCTTCTTCCACTATTCCTCACGCAGGAAGGGGCATATTTGCATCCGAACACATAAAAAAAGGGGAAATTATTGAAGTATGTCCCGTTATCGAACTTTCCTGGCTAGATTTTCACCATATTAAACAAACACTCCTTAACAACTATATTTTTACATGGAATAAAAATCGTAAAACGATCGCTGTTGGCCTAGGATGCTCCTCTCTGTACAACCATTCATACGAAAACGCTAATGCCACCTATATAAAAAAATACAGAGCAAAAAAGCTCATCTATCAAGCTCTACAGGATATTGGCAAAGATCAGGAAATTCTTGTGAATTACAATTCAGGGAATCCTCACGATAAAACACCCCTGTGGATTTCTGATATCCCACAACCATAATAGACATAATATCGCACAAAAAGTTTGACATCAGCCTTAAGGTGTGGAACCAAGGCTAAAACGCGCTAATGCAGTGTACCACGATGTACAGGGACGCACCCAACCATCAGCATCGATTTGCCAATTGCGCTTTTGCAATTCCCTCTGCAACTCCCCTTCTTTCGGCATCTCTTTAATCCGTAAACGACAGCTTTCAAGTGATAACGGGGGCAACGACCTACAATGTCTAGCCGTGACCTCCAAAACTTCTAAACGTGGAAACATGAAACACAGAGCTTCAAAGGAAAAAACAGGAGTATCAGTAAGATCTAATTGCGTTAAGGTCACTTGTCGTCTTTCGATTGTGCGTAGGCTCAAATCACAGTGCATATTTTTGCTAAAGTTTAACTCCTTTAATGCTTCCACACTCAAAACGCTGTTAGGGATGTCTTGGAAAAAGTTATGCGACAAGCTTAAAATTTTTAATGCTGAGGCATAGGAGATCTCATTAGGGATTAGTGTAAGGTTTAATCCCTCTAGCACAAGCGCCATTAGGGTCCCCCAAGCTACATCACGAACCTTTTGCAAAAGAGATGAGTCACTATTTTGGAGAGTCCATGACTTCACTGCCACAGGAAGAGCCACCGAAGCCTCTGATGTACAGCTAACTTGCTCCATCTCCAAACATGTTAATGAGCGCAGCGCCGTCAGCACACAATCATAGGGTGTTATATCGAGCAAAGTTAATTTTAATTCGGTCAAACAAGAAAAGCCTTGCAACGCCATATATTCTTCCGGATAGCAAGAATTCCCTTGGATTAACAACTTGCGACACCGCTCAAAAGCCGCTCGCGGAGGGAACCGCGTAATGATTTGTGCCCTCTCTTTGGCAGTGTGAAAAAGGATCACTAATTTACTCCAAGGAACACACCGCGCTAACTCTTCAATATGCTGGTGCACTATGGCATCGACGTCTTCCAAAGGATGTGTTGATTTTAAAACCCCTTCCAAATCAGAAATTAAGAGCTGTTTCGCACGAAAGTCAATGCTTTTGCGCTGGAGAGGGATATTTTGATCCAGCCACACTAAAGTATTTTTGGCAGCCACAATACGATCAAGAAGCAGCATAGCATAAGGGGAGTGCAAATGGAGCGGCAAGCCAAGGCTTAAGAATTCCACCTCGACTAAAAAATTCTGAAAGACCGTATTGATGCGCTCATCAGTCACATGAACAGGATAGATAGCTCGAAATGTCAACGAACGCTGCTGAAGTATTTTAAAAATGCGTTGAAAACATGCAGGATCAAAATGCCCTGCACTCTCTATCGCATGTGTCATCAATCTTTCCCATCTTCATGCTCTTCCAATTCCTTTTGAATTTCTTCTTCTTCCTCTATCTCAGGAGGCTCTTCATGGAGAAAAGCTTTAAAGAGCAGATAAAGTCCGCCGAGCACAAATAGTACGGGTGTCCAGGAGAGCTTGTACCATACTGTGACAAATACACCCCCAAAGATGACAAGTGATAAAAAGGCATCATACCATTGATTTAAAAGCGCTTGACGAACGACGAGCGCAAGACCTATTGCCAACATGATCCCTGGCCACCAAAAATCAAATCCGGCAAGCGCGGCAAGGGACAGCAAAAAAATACCAGCACCGAAGCGATTCGCTTTAGGTAGGCTTACAAAGGGTTTTGTCATTTTAACTCCGAGTGACTTGATTATTCCGCCGCCGCAGGTGGATCTGCAGGAGGAGCATCCCCCTTACTTTTAAACTCAAAAAACTGCCTTAGAATATAGTATACGGCACCTATCATAAGAAATGTAGGAAAAAATACACGAGCAAAAAATTGCATAAAAGAGGAAAAGAAAAGCGCCCCAAAAACAAGCACCGTTACAATCACATCGAGGTGATGCATATTTAGCGCCTGACGCACCAGCAAGGCAATCCCCGTTACTAGCGCTAAAGCAGGCATCCAGTCATAAACACCCATGTATGACAACACACCAATACCTACAATAAAAACGATCGCTGCAACTGTATTGCAAATCTTTGGCGAATTAATCCCCGACATAATCCTTCCTATTTTCTCAAGTTTAAATTATTTTTATTCATAAGAGCAAGAGGAGTTTACCAAAGAGAAAATGATGACTCAAAAAACCAACACAAAAAAGCCTTTAGACTCCACTAAAAAGACCACGCTTCCAAAAACCACTCTCAAAAAGAAAGTTAAAGGCGGTTATGTTTCATCAGATGAAACCGAGCCTGGTTACTCCGGCACTGGTTTTGGTGCTTGAGTAAAGTAGCCTCATACTTTATCTAAATTGACATTCACCCCCCATCATAGACGATTCATACGCTGCGCATTGATGATGACTAGTAAACTGCTCAAAGTCATTGCTGCAGCGGCAATGAGTGGCGTTGTCCATCCAATAAGTGCACATAGCAACGCCAAGATGTTGTAAAAGAAGGCCCAGAAGATGTTTTGTCGAATGATGCGCGCCATTTTTTTGGCGTGACGCTCTAGCATGGGCAACGTGCTCAAATTTGAACGCGTGAGGATCACATCACTGACCTGGAGGGAAAGGTCTGTCGCCTCCAAAAGTGAAATGCCTACATCGGCTGCAGCTAGAGCTGGTGCATCATTCATGCCATCCCCTACCATGACAACCACACCCTTTTGCTGTTCATTATGGATAAAAGCGTGTTTCTGGACAGGCGATTGTTCGCTCCGCGCAGCGATGCCCAGTGCATGCGCAACCCGCTTAACGCTTCTTGCATGATCTCCAGACAATAAATGACAGCGTTCAGGACCCAGGGCCTCCAGCGTCTCTTTAGTTTCTGGACGTATCGAATCGGTAAAGACAAAACACAAGGTCAGGTCCTTAGTTGTAAAAAAAGTGCATGCAGAGGCCAGCTCATGAGGCTCTGGACAAGAATACCCCAGTGAAGTGACAAAAGCGCGCGAGCCAATTGCCGCTACATCTGGAATCTCCACCCCTTGTCCTGCATGCTCACGGACAGAAAGAATATTAAAAACACCTTCGGAAGGCAGCGTACGTTGAATGGCCAAGGAAATCGGATGAATTGAAACGGCTGTACAACTCTGCAATAGTGCCATCTGATCGAGAGAAAGGATGTGCTGCCACTGCGCTTCTTTTTCCCATGCCCCTTGCTGCCATATCAGTACATGCTCAATTTTTAATTGTCCGTCAGTCAGAGTGCCCGTTTTATCAAAAACCCAATGGCTCACTTTAGCCAAAAGAGGTAGGATAGCGCGATTGCGCACTAAGACCCCCTCTTCACTCAGACGACTGAGTGTAAGTGCCTCCGCTAATGGCACTGCGATCCCTACTGCACACGGACAAGCAGCCACAAGAAGGGCAATAGCCCTAGTCATCCCCTCATACCAAGATACAGTGCTTCCAAGCACTAAAAACGCCACAAAGGCAATGAAGAGAATGGCTGGAATAAAATATTGTAACAATTGATCTAGTGAATGTGGTTGCATCCTTTTGTGGGGCATATCTTGTTGCACTAATGCCACCATTTCATGAATGAAAGATCTCTCGGGAGGCTGTATGACATCGACCACAAGCGTTCCTGCAATTAACAAGGAACCCGCTGTAACTTTATCTCCACATACTTTCGGAATAGGTACTGCTTCCCCCGTAATAATCGATTCATCGACACTCCCAAGCCCTTCTGCAATACGTCCGTCAACCACAATTTTCTCACCGCAGTACACAACAACTTGATCCCCTTTATGCACCTCTTTAATGGGCACAAAATGAGCTCCTTTCTCAGAGGTGATTTTGCGGGCGCGTTTGGGTAACACACACCCTAAAGCATACAGCGTCTTTTTCAGAGAGATCTTTGCGCGACTCTGCAACCACTTTCCCCAAAGCACAAATGTCACAATTGCAGTCACTGTATCAAAATAAACATACTGCACGCCTCGTAACATTGAATCGATAGATAGGGCCATTCCTGTACATACGGCAATCACCACGAGACTTTCTACACTCCAAGCTTTTTGTCTTAAAGCACCAAAAAAACGCCTAAAGAATGGCCAGGCACAATAAGTCACAACCGGTAAGGTCATAATGAAAGAGAGCCATGAAAATAACCCTTCCTCCTTCGTTCCACTGATCAAACTACTATAAATCGGATACGAGAGCATCATGACATTCAACGTACAAAAAGCGGACAACCCTAAACGCACCGCTAGGCGCCTTTGTAAAGATACAGAAGCCTCCTCTTCCAGTGTTGTGGGATGGTATCCAAGATGCTGTATCAAATTTAAAATCCCCTCTTGGGATATATTGCGTGGATTATAATCGATGACGGCAAAATCGGTCGCATAATCAATGCGACAGGATAAAATCCCCGTCTTCTGTAGCAGTATCCATGTAATCAATTGTGCACAAGAAGGACACCAAAGGTCAGGGATTTGAAAATAGAAGCGAACTTTTTCTTCTGCACTTCTCTCTTCTTCTTGAAGGTTTGCCAAGAGCTGTGGATTAGAAATTAGCCCAGAGCGCACCGCTTCTTGAAAGAGAGGTGTCTCTTTTGCCTGAGCCGTTTTGCTTCTGACAGCGAGTACTTCATAAACAACTCGGCAGCCTGGGCAGCAGAAGATCTTTTCTTCTGCTACTATAGGACGCAGCGCTAATTGACCACATAGCACACATGGAGAAGGATCATTGGACATCAATTTGCTCAGGCGTTAAGTATTGTTTTCCATAACGCAGATAAACTTTCTCATTCATGAAGATTTGCCAGATATCTTTATCGATATGCCCCTCTTCACTCATCTTTTGCATGATACGCAATGCCTCTGACAACTTCATGGGCTGTTTATAAGGGCGATCAGGCGCCGTCAATGCCTCAAAAATATCCGCAATTGCTAACATACGCGCTCTCAGCGATAATTGATCTGCTTTTAGGCCATTGGGATAGCCCTTACCATCTAAACGCTCATGATGTTTACCCGCGATCTCTGGTACCTCTTTGAGGTATTTCGGATAGGGAATTTTATCGAGCATCTTGATGGTCATGACGACGTGATTTTGGATAATTTGCCGCTCTCTTTCCGTCAGAGTACCTTTCACAATGGTAAGGTTTTCCTCTTCATCCGTCGTAAGAAAAGGCTCTTCTTTGCCTTGCCAGTCCTGCCACTGCAATTTTGCAAAACTGTGCACCTGCTGTTGATCTTCTGGACTCATCATCTCTGAACCCTGATTGCTTCTATAGATCAACTCGCGCATCTCTTCGATCTTTTTCTGTGCAGCTATCTCTTCTGCTTCGAGCTGCTTCCAATTTTCCTGGGGAGTGACTCCTTGAAGCTTTTTCTCCAATACTGCAATATGCGCCTCAGCTCTGAGTACAGCTAAGCGCACATCAATCAGATCCATGCGGTCTATAATCGTCTGTAATTTTTTTCCCTTTTCTACAACATAAACAGGGGTCGTCACTTTCCCGCAGTCATGCAACAGAGCGGCGATATTAAGCTCATAGAGTTCATCTTGTGTGAAGCGCAAACCGGCAAGCGGTCCTTTAGTATTCACATTGACAGCCGCCGCAATCATTTCGGTAATAATAGGAACGCGTTTACAGTGCTTTCCGGTTACAGGAGATTTTTCGTCGATCGCTTCACAAATGACGCGCGTTAATGCTTCAAACATCGAGCGCAACTCTTCAATCAAACGATAATTTGTCATTGCCACAGCGGCTTGAGAAGCAAGCGATTCAACAAGGGTCTGTTCTTCAAAGGTAAAATAAGCATGGTCTGCAGGTGTCTTGCGCGGATTTAAAAGTTGAATAATCCCAATGACCTCTCCTTCGTGATTTTTTAAAGGGATCGTCAACATGGCGCGCGAGCGGTAATTATTTCTTTCATCGAAGGAATGCGTACCGGAAAAGTCAAATCCAGTCTCTTCGTAGACATCAACAATATTTACCGTGGTACCATGATGGAAGACATAGGAAGCAACCATATGCTCATTAGGCTCTCCATTCTCATGAAAAAGGGTAATTTCAGGGAAAGGCGATTCTTTACCAATGTGATAAGTATAGTGAATATTGAGTGAATCAGTCTGAATGATCGCAAATCGCAAAGTGTGCTGGGGAGTAACCAAATATAAGGTCCCTCCATCGGCATATGTCAGCTCCTTTGCGCCATCTAGGATATCTTCCATCAATCGGCTGTGATCTTTCTGTGTCGACAAAGAAATCCCAACTTGCGTCAACTTATTAATCGTGGCAAATAGATCTCTCTTCACCATTCCTACCTCTCTTATTCACGTAGTTTGTCTAAAGTCCAGCTTAAACAAAATTACATTTTTAAACGTGTAGTTTTATTGTCAACGTCGCCAGTGAGTGAGGGTGTAATTAAAAGTGTTAGTTAACTATTTAGAGCTAAAATGGAAGCTTTTCTTAAGGATTCACCAGACAACCTTCTGCCAAAAAATCCTTATTTTCCCCCTCGGTGTGCTCTGTGGGCTCTGTGGTGAATTTTTTTATTTAAAACTTATGTTAATTTTTTTTAACCACAGAGCCCACAGAGCACACAGAGGGTGCATAAGCTGTTACACCTTATCTTGAATGAGAATTAATGGAGACCGGAGTGGGTATTAGAAGAACATGAGTCCCTAGTTTTTTCATCCTTCCTAACACTTTGAATTACACCCAGTGAGTGAGAAATTCTTGATTGCGCTCTTGCCCATTTGCGGTAGGTACTATACCTCTCATCTTCCATGCAGATTGAGCGGCAGCGCATTGTATTTTTTCAATGGCTTGTTGGTGAACTTTTGGATCCTTAATGATCCCCCCTTTATGAAATCGCCTGCTCTCCATCTCAAACTGGGGTTTGATCAATAAAATAAAGTCTCCGCTCTCTTTTAACCACTTATCTAGCGAGTCAAAAAGAGGGATAGCACTCGTAAAAGAGAGATCTGCAACAACAAGATCAACTTTTTGGTGATCGAGAAAACTAAAGGGAAGCTCTTGAAAGGAACACTTTTCTTGAAAGTGCACGCGTGGATCACTCTTTAATGTGGCGTGTAACTGCCCCTGCCCTACATCGATCGCATACACTTGCGATGCTCCATGTTGCAGGAGGCAATCAGTGAATCCCCCCGTTGAAGCGCCGATATCAAGAGCTCTTTTTCCATGGCAGTCGATCAAGAATGTTTTTAGAGCAAGTTCTAACTTAAAACCACCCCGTGAGACATACTTCCATGGATTAAACAGTAAATTGAGCTTATCTGAAGGGTGGCAGAGATAGGAAACTTTTTGAATTGTGACGCCATTAACTTGAACAGCCCCCTGTAAAACAGCTTCTTGAGCTTTTTGCCGCGATTCAAAAAATGCCTGTTGCACAAGAAGTTGATCAAGTCGCATAGGAGAACTCTAAACACCAAAAGGTAATTCAAATCCTATCGAACAGGAAGTGACTTCGATTGGTACGTTGTCAGAAACAAAGCGATGTTTGATTTCCACACTCCATATCCCCCAAGGAAACCATTCATACCGATATCCTGCAATGACATCTACCCAGCGATAAGCAATTGATCCATAGGTAAAAAAATCATCTATTACCAAGTCCTGCCCGCCAAATCCCATTCTTCCTTCGACACCACAAAACCACTGGTGGTGGCATCTAGCCCACTCAAACTGTATTTTGGTATAACCGAAGCCTGAGCGCTGCGTACCTGCGCCTAAAGCGGCTAAAGCCCATGCGCGCCACACCCAATGAGGACCACACGCCCATTCTTTTCCTGCAGCTAGATGAATCATCGCTTCAATCGGCGCATGGTGTACAAGATTGATATCAGCAAGTGATTGTCTTAAGGGAAAAGCGACTTCAGCACCGCATGTCAATGACAAAAGATCTTCACCGATATCATCGAGAATTTGATAACGAACCTGTATAGCACCCTCTTCAAGATTGGCATGCTGCTCCTTCGTGTGCACGCCGCGCAATTGAACTTGCACATCGATAGGCGTGAGAAATACAAATCCTAAGGTACTCTGCAAAGATTCATTCGTTGTTGAGTATAGAGTAGGACCTGTCGCTGTATCAATGCGATGAAAAGCATCTGCAGCGATACGGTTATTCCAATAAAACTCATAGGGCTCATGCAACCATGGATCACGCTCGAAAGCACTCACCAGAACGGGAAGAAAAAGAGCAAATGCAAGAAATTTTTTCATTCGCGCGCGGACAGGTAACGCTCTGCCTCAAGTGCTGCCATACAACCACTTCCTGCAGCTGTTACCGCTTGTCTGTACACGTGATCCTGCACATCACCCGCCGCAAAAACCCCTTCTACATTAGTTGTAGAAGTGCCGGATACGACTTTGATATAGCCATTTGGATGACATTCTACTTGTCCCCCCAAAAATGCTGTATTAGGACTGTGTCCAATGGCAAAGAAAACACCGCCAGCACTGAGTTTTTCGATAGCTCCATTGGTTGTATCCTTCAATTGCACATGCGTGACCACTTTATCACCTTCAACAGCATGAAGCTCGCGATTCCATAAAATTTTAATTTTGGGATGTTCCATAGCGCGCTTTGCCATGATTTTTGAAGCGCGCAGCTCATCGCGGCGATGAACCATGTAAACCGTACTCGCATAGCGTGTTAGAAAAATCGCTTCTTCAACTGCAGTATCGCCTCCACCAAACACAAATAATTCTTTGTTGCGAAAGATGGGCGCAGCTCCATCACACACCGCACATGCAGTGACACCTCGTTGCCAAAAACCACTTTCATCCGCACCTGGAACATTTAGTCGCTTTGCAGTGGCGCCTGTAGCAATAATTACCGCATCAGCCGTCCATACCTTATCTTTATTGCGTACAGTGAAGGGTCGATTGGAGAAATCAACACTTTCCACATCTAGAGGTAATATTTGTGTACCAAAGCGTTCTGCCTGCGTTTTCATCTCCTGCATTAAGTCTGGACCCGTAATTCCTTTTGGAAACCCGGGGTAATTTTCCACTTCAGTTGTTGTCATCAGCTGTCCGCCTGCAGTTCCAGAAAAAAATCCTTCAAAAAGCAAGGGAGCTAAATTGGCACGTGCCGCATAAATTGCTGCAGTATACCCAGCCGGGCCTGAACCAATGATAATAAGTCTGTGATGGGTTGTCATAGGGTCCTTTAAAGATGCGAGATAATTCTTTTGCAGAGTATAATTGATGTACGAATTTCAAGACAAAGAAGAGGGTGCAAAGCAGTGATAAAGTCGCTGATTTATCGGATCTTCAATCTGTATCCAGGAGAAGCCAGGACTGTCTCTCTTTTCTGCTGCCTTGCCTTCATCTGGGCAGTGGCAGCCTATTGCGGCGTCACGCTATCAGATGGTTTTTTTCTTCAGCATGTTAGCGTCGAATATCTCCCCTATACCTTTCTTTGCACATCGATCGGCCTCTTTGTCTTTGCCTTCATCTCCCTTAAAACCTTCCACCTCTTCTCCGTACGCACGACCTATACGCTGATCCTGACAATGGCCATCATCGGCTATGGCACCTTTTTTGCACTCTATCCCTTTTTTGAAACCTCTCCACTTTTCTGGGGTGCCTTTAAAGTCTTTTGTAACTTATTTCTCATTCTACTCACGAGTGGATTTTGGGCCTTTCTAGATCAATACTTTCACCTGCAACACGCCAAACGCCTCTATGCCCTTTTTAATGCCGCATTCTTCTTAGGGAACATGTGCGGATCTTTACTGATTGTGGTAGGACTCTCCCCATTAGGCGCCACAGGATTATTGGCTATTGTGATCGCCTTGCTCATTACAGCCACCTTCTGGATGTGGCATGTATCGAGAAAAATGCGCCCTACTCTAACGGCAGAAGAGAGCCCCGATGAAGAACAAGGTCCTAGATTATCCCTTGTCCAATCAGTAAAAAAATTTCTCACCTCTCCCTTTGCCCTCTTATTGATGACGAGTTACCTGCTCATTCAGTTGATGAATGTAACGTGCGAATATACTTACATGGAGAATTTTGGCGAGCTCTTCGGCAATAGCGATTCCAATGAACTCACCATCTTTTTGAGTACATGTACGACATTTGTTTCCCTCGCTAACGTGATTTTTGGGTGCTTTTTTTACAGCAGGTTAGTGTGGCGTATTGGCATCAATAACATGGTGCTGATCTCTCCTTTGTTCTTTTTTGCAACATTTTTTGGATGGAATTTTTCCAACTCACTGATCTTTGCTGTTTTGGGGATCGTTGTCGTAGAAGGGATCTCATACCTTATCGATGAAAACACTTCACACCTATTGCTGAATGCAGTCCCCCCTCAACTGAAACGCCGCACTAGACTGATGATTGACTCCCTTTTTGAACCACTTGGGATGTTATTGGGAGTCGTCGGATTTCTTCTTTTCGACACAAAAATTTTTGGCCTTTTCTTAACCCTTGTCAGTTTATGGGTCGTATGGCAATTGCGACAACGCTACCGCAGGGCAGTATTGCATAATTTAATGGAGAATACTCTCTCCAATATTCCCGTAGGCAGACGCTTGGCTACCCTCTCTAAAAAAGAGCTTAAAGGCGTCCAAATGACTTTGCTATCCATGCTACGACAGGACGAACCCTCTCACTTATTCGCTATAGAAATGCTTCTTGCATTCAATGACAAAAGCTTGCTCTTCGCCATTTTGCGCCACACGCACACCTTAAGTCTGAAAAGTAAGCGTATTGTTTTTGATCTGCTGGAAAAAAGTATTTTTAGCGCGCATCCACAAACAATGGAACACCTCCAAAGGTGGCGCACACAACTGCCACCTGGCGGACTCAAGCAGTCTATTGAAAGATATTTTGTGAGATTGGGCAAAAAACCTTTGCCATTGTCAGAAGGTACACAAATCTCTTTTCTTGAGGAGCAATGTCTGAAAATTGCCGCACTCTCGCAAGTGCGACCAACAAAAGAGGCTCTTCTTCAACTGCTGCCATTTTTAGAGCATGCACACCCAAAAATCGTTATCCAAACATTGAAAAGTGCTGCTTGCGTCTTGCGTCCTCACACACGTCACTGGATTCTCCCTATCTGCGATCTATTGAGAGAGACCAATTTTCACGAAATCCGTATGCAATGCCTTCATGCGCTTGATCAAATTCGTGGCCACGAAACCATTGACGCTCTTTTCCGTTCTGGGCTCCACTTAAGGCCAAATGAACGCCTCTACATGGAGTCGATGATCGCATCCTGGGGACAACAAGCTGTAGAACCCTTGGTGGCGATTCTTACGAATCACGATCACCCCTCTAAAGTACGTTTGTCAGCAGCAAGGGCCTTGAAAAACATTCGCGGTAAAAATTTACAATTTGTCTTATCAAAATTAGTGCCGGAATTGTTGCAAGATGCTATTTGCTACTATCGTCACACTACTTCAGAGTGTTTTGTCGAACCTGAACACAGTGTATTATTAAAAGAAGCTCTACAGGCCGCTTTTGATGAGCGAATCGATCTTGTTGTACAATTACAAGCCATTAAAGCCCACATTGAAGAAAGTCCTTGGTTAAGTCACGCATTACATAGTAAAAATAATAAAATCCGCGCAGACGCATTAGAAATGATTGAAAAAACGAGCGATGCGCACCAGATGCGCTCCTTGCGGCCTCTTATTGATGAAAGACCCTTTGCTGAAAAAATGAATTTCTGCGCACAACGACAACCGTTACTCCCTCTTAAACTTTTATTAGAAAGAATGCAAAAATGTGCCGCTCCCAGCGTACAAGCAATATGTATGCGTCTGCACGAAGAATGCACCCTTTATACAACTCTACAGGAGAATAACAACCCTCTTACAGATAATGAGGTCTTATCATGTCCATAAAAAATACGCTCGACACCGCTCTTTTTTTAAAAAGACAAACGCTCCTTGCTGATCTGTCATTGGACCTTTTGTTAGCTATCGCAGAAAAAGCTCATTCCTTGGAAATCAAAGAAGGCGATGTCCTCTTTCAACCCGACCAAGAGGCTCACAAGATGTATTTTATCCTCGAGGGCGGCGTGCGCGTTGAAGACCGCGACCATCAACTACTCGGCCTACTTTATGCAGGAGAGTGCTTTGGAGAGGAATCTCTCTTTAGTGACACCAATCGAGGTTATTGGGCTATTGCGGAAACTGATACCACTCTGCTCGTTCTTCTGAAATCGCACCTCATGACATTGATCGCTGAAACGCCCACAATTGCACTTCATTTTCTCCACCTATACACCTCTCAGCACCCATTCAGAACACGAACTCTTTAAAGAAACACCCTTTCAGCTAGCGAAGGCTACTTTAGAAAAATCCTGGAAAAATCTAAAGTGGACTTTAGGATTTTCCCATGACTATCAAGCGTTTTTATCCCCTGCACCTGAAAAACCCATCCGTTCACGGCTGGGATGTAAAGGTGCTAAAGCCATCTTTCACGCAGTGATTGGTGGCTTTACTCTTTTCGTTTACCCTGGTTCTCGATGTAGTCCTTTAAGGTATCTAGCAGGACACCACCGCAACTGCCCGCAAAGTGACTAGGAGACCTAAATGTTGCCCCCATAAGGCTTTTTGCACACTCAGATAGCCTTTTTTGCGAATTAACCGTGATGACACGTCCTTGAGGGAATTGACCAACAATGTACATGGAGTAGAAATACACAATTTCTGCCCCGACGAATATCGTTTGACAA
>CAZQVA010000002.1:0-119573 GCA_964596685.1 uncultured bacterium
AATACAGCCAAGGTATTCACAATGCTGTCTTCTTGACTTGTCTGTGGAGCTAGATATTTCTTAACCTCGGCTGCTGGGTTCCAGATCAAGGTGCGCAATCCCAATTCCAAAGCAAACTCAAGGGTCATCAGAGCACCACCAACCAACCCGGGGTTTGCCTGCCAGAAGGCTTTAAGATTCTCCAAGGAGTGCTCTTCACGCAGATCACGATACTCTTTGCTGGCGGCAGGGTTAAACCCAAAGTACTTGCCGGCAATGGCAACGACGGCAAACAAGAGTCCTGGATTCTCTTTGAATACGGCCAGGGTATTCGAAATGCTGTCTTCTTGACTTGTCTGTGGAGCCAGGTGTTTTGTAACTTTGGCTGCTGGATTCCAAATCAAGGTGCGCAATCCCAATTCCAAAGCAAACTCAAGGGTCATCAGAGCACCACCAACCAACCCAGGATTCGCTTTCCAAAAGGCCTTGAAATTGGCTGGTGAACGATCATTGAGCAGCTGATGATATTCTTTACTTGCCGAGGGGTTGAAGAGAAAATACTTCTCAGCAATCATAACGGAGGCAAATAGGAGCCCGGGGTTTTCTTGAAATACCTCAAAGGTCCTTGAAATGTTGTCCTCTGCGCTTGTTGCCGGGTTAAGCTTGGAAAGATCAGCTGTAGGATTAAAGATAAGAAAGCGGAAAAGTTGTCTTGCACCTGCTTGACCGCTCATCAACAACCCTCCCAAAATGCCGGGGTTACTATTCCAAAAGGCTTGCAGGTTCTTAAAAGAGGGATCGTTGAAAAGTGCCTCGTACTCCCTTCTACAAGAGGGGTTAAAAATCACAAAGCGTGTTCCTTCAACAACACACCAAGTCAATAAAACAAGCGACGTTGTCAAAAGACCGGGCCACTTTTTCAGCAATTCGACCAAGTTATCTTTTGTTTGGTGTGTGCAGAGTGTTTTAATCTCCTGAACAGCATTAGGATTAAAGACAAATAAACGACAAGCTGTATCTAATGCTGCTGTAAAAAACGCCGTCGTGCAACCCGATTTAAACATCTTTTCCAAATGATCTGGAGTTGGATTGTCGATATAGTTTTTAAAGGCATCTAATCGCTTGGGTGACAAGATCAGGAAGTTTAAGAGATCTTTTGCCGCAAAAGCGACGTTGCGGAAAACTGTGTAGGGCATGCGACGAAGACCACCGGTCGTTTGACCATAGCGCGTCTTAAAGGCCTCTTCCACAGCTCCTTCCTCTGCCCACCAGTGGCTGCGCCCTACGGCAGCGTCAGAATGTATAGCAATGATCGCATGATCGCGCATTCCAAGATCGCTATGTCCCGCCTTCTGCCATGCAATCGCCTCACTCGTTTCAGGGTCAAGATCAAAGAGAAAAGCATTAAAAACAAGGCGTAACGCCATTCTTTGGGAATCATCCGAAAGCCCTGCAATGTAACTTTCTAACTTTGGCAGATTCACTATTCGGTAGTTGTCCTTCTTTCCTTTTTTCTTTGATAACACCCCGCACTCTTGTAAATTCTCTTTTAGAACTGTAGCACTTTCTGTAAGCCCCGCTTGCTCTAACCGTTGATCCAGAAGTGGCTCAAGGCATTCAACATGTTCCCTTTGAAAAGGCACAGTCAGTGCATGGCTCACCAGAGCCTTTCCAATCACCCGCATTTTAGTTTGGATGTTTTCTGATGATCCTTCTGGAATGTAATCTTCAAGCTTTATATCAATATTCTTGTGCAAGGCCTCTTGTAGATTGGAGATAAAGACCGTAAGAAGGACGCCTTGCTCAGGAGGAAAGGGGGTCTTTTCCATGAGATGCTGAAATTCTGTGTATTCCTCCGGTGACAGCTCTCGATTATGTAACTGTTGGAAAAGAGCTGTGGCCGTGTCTGGTTCTAAGTTGGGTGTGGCCCTAATAGTTCCTTGCACAGCGCTTTGGGGAAAGACATTTGAGAGAAAAACTGTGATCAAGTTTTTGACCTTAGGCTCTGCAGTGGGTGAGAGATAAAACTTCTCTACTGCGCGCAAATCTGATTCACTAATCTTAGGCATTGTTTTATCTCCTTTTCTGTGTAATCCTAAAAATAACTAATATCAGGATCTTACGCAATACCTATAATCAGCATTGAAACTGTTTAAAAAAATGTGAAATCTCTAATCGTTCGTGATGCTGATTGTGAACGTGTGTTCTTGAGAAAAAGGGCGCACAAGGGGAGGCAGCTGCATCTTTGGCAGTTTTTCTTCGATATAAGAGCGATTTTTTTTGCTTTTTGAGTCGATAATTTTTATAGATTTTACAGTGCCGTTTTCTAAAATCGTGATGCTGACACGTACATCACCATATTCTGGAAGGACAAGAATGGCTTGAAGATAGGCAACCAAACTCTCCGTGTAATCCTGCTCTGCTTGTGCAATTGTAGTGCCTGTGTTTTTTGCCGCGATGGGGGCCTTTCCTTTCGTTGTCTCATGTTTATCCATTCCAGACAAAAGTGCTGCTGCGGCTTTTTTTCTGGCTTGCAGAGCCTGATCTTTTTTGGAAGGTTCAGATTTTTTCGGCTTTTCAACAGTGGTTTTTTTTTCAGATACTTTTTCTGGCTTCTTCTCAACGGGCTTTTTAATAGGCTTTTTCTCTTCCGACTTCGACTTAGATGGGGCGGACTCCTTTTTTGGAGGAATCTTTAGAGATTCCTCCTTGGGCTCCTCTAATGGCTCGGGATCTGGTGCGATAAGAAGTGGTGAGGTTGACTCTTCCATTTGTTCAATAACCTCAGTGGGTTCTTGTAAAACAGGCGCATGGGTAATTGGATTAAGTTGAATGGTTTGGATGGCAAGAGCGTGATGTTTGGGTGGTAAAGGGAGCGCAGGTTCCATAATTAAATAAACAATCACACCAAGATGGATGCTAACGACTGTAACAATAATCTTACGTGTAAGAGAGACCATTCTACCCCTTAAGAAGCAGGTGCAAGTAAAACGTGCATTTGATCAAACCCAGCTTCTTCGCAGCAGCGTTTGATCTCCTGATATGTTCCAAAATGTGCCTCTTTGTCGTGAAATAACATGGGTTTAGTGTTGGGATGGACAGAGTGAAGGATTCGCAGGCGCTCTGTGAGTTTTGTCAATGGTATTGGTTGCTTATCAATCCAGATAGTGTTGTCTTTTCGGACATAGATGCAACAGGGATTATTTTCCATGTCTGCCATAGCAATTTCTTCCGATGAGGGTGCAGCATTCGCTAAAGAGACATGATCAAGTTCTAGAAGAGGCGCTACGACAATAAACATGATGAGAATCACAAAAACCACATCAATTAATGGCGTTAGATTGATAGGAGGCTCTTCCGTGTCTGTCAATGAACGGATTCGACGCGTCATCCTTACCCCTTTTGTGTGGTACCATACTGCATTTGAACGGTAGCTAAGAGGAATGAAGAGAACTCTTGCATCTCAGTATGCATTTCTCTGTTGCCATTCTTGAGCAGATTGTAACCGATTAACGCGGGAATAGCGACAAGTAGCCCTAAAATTGTGGTACCAAGTGCCATAGCTAGTCCAGCTAAGATGGCATCATTGGAAACTCCTGCAGTTTTGTTACTCATCTGAGCAAACGTAGTCAGGATTCCCCATACAGTGCCCAATAAGCCTAAAAATGGTCCCAATGTGGTAATGGTGGATAATAAAAAGAGGTGGCGTTCTAAATATTTAATGGTTTGAGAAGTGCAAATTTCTAGATAAGTGCCGATGAGATCAAGATCACTCCCCTGTAAGCCGGCCATTTCTTGATTTTTATTGAGAAGGATTTGTGTATGGTGTTTAAGGACGTGATAAAGCTTGAGGAAGGGGTGGTCAGTTGAGGTTGCCTGTATGTTCAGTTTAAGGAGGTGGGCATGATGTTTTTCCACCTCATTTTGAAAATGGTGTGCCGCCTTGCGTACGCGTCGCAATTGCAACCATTTGTATGTAAGAACAATCCAACTTATGCATGAAAGGAACAAAAGGCTTAAAAATATTGCTTTCCCTGCTCCGTCAGATTGAAGATAGGAATGAATAAGGGCCTGAGAACCATTCATGAATAACCTCTTTAGTTGTGAAAGAAGAGCATTACATCGCCATCTTGGACAATATAGTCTCTTCCCTCAAAGCGTACGCGACCCGCCTCTTTTGCGCCAGCTTTGCCTCCATATTTGACCATATCCTCAAAAGAAATGACTTCAGCGCGAATGAATCCTTTTTCCATATCGCTGTGAATTTTGCCTGCAGCTTGGCTGGCAGTTTGACCACGTTGAATAGTCCATGCTCTTGCTTCTTGTGGACCCGCAGTTAGGAAGGTAATGAGGCCTAACATATCATATGATGCCCGAATTAAGCGATCCAATCCGCATTCCTTCATGCCAAGAGATTCTAACCACTCTTTGCGCTCTTCATTGGGAAGCTGAGCGAGTTCTGCTTCTAATTTACTGCAAATAATGATGACCTCTGCACCTTGCATCTTGGCATAGTCTTGTAATGCTTTAACATGAGGAGAAGGAGTGGTTGCTGTGAGTTCATCTTCCAGGACGTTAGCAACATACAGGACCTTTTTCTTTGTTAAAAATTGATAGGGCTCAATAAGCCTCTCTTCTTCTTTTGAAACATCAAGGGTTCTCAGAGGTTGGTTGTTGTTCAAATGTGCTTCTGCTCGCTTAAGAAGTTGGCAAATTGTTGCACTCTCGGGATTGCTACGCGCTTGCTTTTCAACTTTTTTCAAGCTATTTTCCAACGATTGCATGTCCGCTAGAATGAGCTCAGTATTGATTACCTCTGCATCGCCTACAGGGTCAACTTTACCATGCACGTGCACAACATTTTCTTCTTCGAAACAGCGTACAACTTGTAAAATGGCGTTAGTTTGACGGATATGCGATAAGAATTGATTGCCAAGGCCTTCTCCTAGCGAGGCCCCCTTCACGATGCCAGCAATATCAACAAATGTAGTGAGGGCCGGCACCTCGCGTTCACTTTTTGCAAGAACAACTAACTGCTTCAGGCGTGGATCAGGAACAGGAACAACTCCATGATTTGGATCGATGGTA
The DNA here is from genome assembly GCA_964596685.1 of uncultured bacterium. Lineage (GTDB taxonomy): Bacteria > Chlamydiota > Chlamydiia > Chlamydiales > VFKH01 > CAZQVA01. The sequence continues at coordinate 5,068 of CAZQVA010000002.1, forward strand.
CAAAATGGATAGTTTGCAGCATCCACCTCATTGCCCGTTAATGCATTAAAAAGTGTAGATTTACCGACGTTAGGAAGGCCAACAATGCCACAAGAAAGACTGCTCATAGAATACTCAAAATTATGCTGAATTTGGTATTATACACGGAGATTTACTGTCACTGCAAGGTTTGTCATGAAAAAAATCGCCATAACGGGAGCTGCGGGATTTATTGGCTTTCATTTAGTAAAGGCATTAAGAGCACTCAACTATGATGTTGTCGCTTTTGACAATTTTAATGACTATTATGATCCCCTTTTAAAAAAAGCACGTTGCGAACAGCTTGACATTCAGGTCGAAAAGATAGATTTAATCGACAAAGATGCTTTAGAAGATTTTCTTAAAGCGCATCGGCCAGATATTGTTATTAATTTGGCCGCGCAAGCAGGTGTCAGATATTGCATGACACATCCCGATGCCTATGTTGATTCCAACCTTCGTGGGTTTGTTAATCTACTCGAGGCAATGCGTACGGTTGGAATCTCAAGGCTGATCTATGCTTCGTCATCTTCTGTGTATGGCAATCAGGAGGTCCCGTTCCGTGAAAATGCCTCGACGGACCGTCCTTTGAATCTTTATGGAGCAACGAAAAAAGCCAATGAGACTATTGCATATGCCTATCATCATGCATGGCATATGGAGTGTATTGGCTTGAGATTTTTTACCGTTTATGGTCCATGGGGACGTCCAGATATGGCATATTATACTTTTACTAAGGCGCTTTATGAAGGCTCTCCTATCACTCTGTACAATAGTGGTTTAATGGAGCGCGACTTTACGTATATCGACGATATCGTTGCAGGGATTGTTGGCGCACTTGCCTTTCCCTTGCCTTTTGCATTATTTAACTTGGGTGGGCATGTCACGACTACTGTGCGAGATTTTCTCGGTATACTTGAAGAGGCAACAGGAAAAAAAGCTCATATCGTGCATCACCCTCTCGATAGAGCTGAAATGGTGCGCACATGGGCAGAGATCGAATCTGCGCATAAGTATTTAGGATTTACCCCAAAAATAGCCTTAAAAGAGGGCTTGACACGTTTTGTCAATTGGTATAAGGAGTGGCATTGCACATAAGATGAATTAATTTTTTGACCATTTGGCATCATTCCAGGGGTAAATGGGATAGCGTTTCACTGTTAAAGTGCATTCTGGTGTTTGATGCTCGGGTAAGTTCTCAATCTCATCAATTTTGGCATGTTGCTCTTTCCATGCAAGCTGCTCACTTTCCTCCATTGAAGAACACCCACATAGTAGAGTGCAGAGCGGAATAGAAAATAATAGACTTCTCATACTATTCCCCATAAATGGCAAATTGGTTCATACGTAAGTCAAGTGTTTGAAAAGATTTCGGATTTGCAAGGCGCAAGCGGATTGTTTCAAATTTTTGCCATTGTTCTAACCATCCTTCTGTCTTGAGACGCAATAACCATTGGATAGCATGCTGACGATCTTGGACAAGTACAACAATGCCCCTTTTACCAAAGCGAGGGTTATCACTGTCAGCGACATCGATAAAGATGATTTTAGCCCAGGGGCTCTCCATTTTTAAAAGGTCATCCGCAATTTTCCAGCGTTCGAGAAGTATTTCCTGATCACTTTCTAAAGCATAACCCAGGTGTACAAAGGATAAACGTTTGGGAGTATAAAAAGGAAATAATGGAAAAGGAACCCCATGTTGGTCAATGGCAAAGTCGGGAGATTCATAAAGCAGAGCTTCAGGTTGTCGCATCACATAGTCCACCTCAATATGACCAACGCGCCCTTTTGCAACGTGGACATCTTCAATCCAAGGGAGTTTTGCAAGGGTAAGCTCTGCTTGCCGCGTATCGAATGCATCCCACGTTGTCGCTTTCAAATTGAGTAAAGATGCCAGTAGTGAATTCGGAAGCTCTTCTGGGCTTGATGTTGTTTGTACAATATGCGTAATAGGAATAGGGCTTGACCACTGCCATCGGATGCCAAGAATTGCAAGAGAGAATACGCTGGTAGCGCACAAGATACCGATTCCCCAGCACCAAGCTTCCTTACGCATTAGCATTTTTTTTGAATTCCTTGTTGATTCTCTTTAGGGCGGCAATTTCTTGTGTGGTACGCTTTTCAGGATGCATGGGCATAGCAATATATTTTTTCACAATGTCTTCTGCTGCGGACATGAGTGTCAACTTGCGCCCAATGACTTCACTCAACCATCTTGGATGCATTAAACACATCGTATCAAAAACAGTTAAATCCATTTTAACCGCATTTTTGAGGAATGCAATACGCTCTTGCATGCGATCAAGGGCTGCTATTTCTAAACGACAAAATTTTTTTAATTCATGAATGAGGCTTTCTGTCGGTAATGCCTCTATAAGACACCTCAAGGAACTTTCAAAAGGCGCATGGAGTTGAGACCATGAATTAAAATGAGAGAAAGAATATTTGCGATGAATAAGGCTAAAACATAACCCGTGATCAATAGCCACCAATTTTTTACCATCTGTAAGAAGATTTGCGGCATTGCGATCACAATTGCCGATGATCATGTCGAGAATAATCAACTTTTGGATGTCTATTAGATTTATTCCAAGGAGTCCTTGAGGGGTAATTTCAAGGATATGTTTCAATGAGGGGCAAAAAGTTTGCAAAGAACCAATTTTTGTTTTTGGGTTTGGTAGAAAACCACCTTCCAAGGGTTCATAAAAAAGATCATGATGCAATTGTGCATAGGTTGTTACGGGGACAATCCCCAGCTGCATAAAATCATCCACCCTCCAAGCAGCGACCTCTCTGTGAATTCCTGTTCCAGAAAATGCTGTTCCCATATATGTGCCAAATGCATTTTTATGCATTCTATTGTCGGGATTGTGGCATGCCCCAATTTCTTCATCGCAAGGTTTAAAAATTGCGAGTGTACGGCCCTGTGGGGATGTAATAAAATAAGAGCCGGAACATCCTGATTTAGGTTTTTGTGGAATTGTTCCCTGCATTAATGACGATTGGCATGCTAAAACAAGAGGATGGAAGCGATCTTTATCCACGCATCTTTTAAGGGTTTTTAGTAGATGCACTTGCCACAGACTGCGTCGTTGATAATTTTTAAGAATGGTTGAGAGTTTTTTGATGTAAGGCGAAGGGATATTTTCATTCTCTAGCTTTTGAATGATTTTTTCAGCCAGAGCGCACGTATGATGAGAAAGTGGTTTTAGTAGAGAGAGATTAGGGGGATTTTTAATCTCATGACAAAAGAACCATAAGGAGTGTTCAATACTCTGATAGAGTCTTTTTTTTGCTCTTAATCGAAACAGATTCCGTAGAGTAGAAGATGAATAAAAAACTTTCCCAGATTTTTCGGCAAAAAGATGCTTAAATGAGTGTTTAAGAAGGAATTGTAGGTTTTTTAGGCTTGTTGTGGGATCAAACTCTATGGAAAATCTTGTTTGCAATTTCATGATTTCTCATAAAGCTTAAAATATTTATACATCGTTGTGCAGCTTTGGCTAAAACAGATTAAAAACCCCGCATAGCCATCCAAAAAGCCTTTTCTCAAAAAATAATTTTTGAAAAAAGCAAATAATGCACGAATGACTCCGCTCCATGCGCTGTGCACTTTTTTGTCTGGGTGTTGTGTGACAAAAAGATCAGAATACAGTTGCATTTTTTGGATAAAATCACTCACAGAGCGATAAGAATAATGAGCAATTGCCCCTTGTAGGGTACAAATCTCAAGGTCAGGGTGGATGACTTTTTCATGCACGGCGTCATCAGAAAAATTAGCATGTTTCCGATGAAAGATGCGTACAATCTTTTCTGCTTTCCATCCACATCCCTTAATGCGTTGTGTACGATAATAATTATGGCGTTCTATACGATAAACATGGTGGGGCACAAGTACAGTGGTCGCGAGTTGTTCGATCAGGGTTTGATCGGGAATTTCATCGCTATCGAGGGAAAAAATCCATTCGTGGCGAGCAAGCGCCACTGCTTTTTGATGCATCTTTCCAAAACCCATCCAAGGCGACTTTTCAAGCCGTACGTTGGGAAACTGTAGCGTAAGCTGCTCAATGTCGTCTGTTGAACCTGAGTCGAGTAGGAGTACTTCAGAAAAATCTTTTAGCGCGGGTAAAAGACGTGTGAGAAGGGGGTAACAATTCTTTGTGAGTATAGTGACAGAAATAGGCAGTGACATAAGCTGCATTTTACTGCAGTTCTCTTTAATATTAAAAGAGCTTTAGAACTGGACTTTGGACAAAATCTAGCATTCTTACAGAGATAGCTCTAGGTCCCCTTTAAGGCTGTGCCTGCTGGCGCGCCACCTTAAGCTCTAGATTGCGGATAATTTTACAAAAGCTCTAAAGTCCACTTAAGAATGAGATAGAAAAATGACAGAGTATGTATGGAATGATGACTTCCCCATAAACTGGGAACAGGATGCCTTTTGGATTATTGATTCCTCCTTAGTGGGTTATTTTGATCCATTGCCCTTAAAATCTATCGTGCAAAACTTTGGTGAGTCTAATAAAACCCTTGGCGTTGTAGAAAAGCTTGCCATCGCATTTTTAGAGATGGGGATGAAGAGAAAGGATCGATTATTCGTTGCTGGAGGTGGTACGGCGACAGATGTGGGAGGATTAGTGGCCGCTTTGCTCTATCGCGGAGTGCGTGTAGAATTTGTGCCAACAACGCTACTGGCCATGGTTGATAGTGCTGTGGGTGGGAAGAACGGAGTGAATATCAACGGATATAAAAATCAATTAGGAACTGTTTATATGCCTGCACGCACATGGCTCTACCCTAGATTTTTAAGTACTTTGTCATCCATACAATGGGCTTGTGGTTTTGCTGAATGCTTAAAGATGGCTTTTTTAGAAGGTGCACAGGCTTTTGATCTTTGTCAAAAACGAATTGCCAAAAAAGACTTGCGACCACTTATAGAGGCGGCCATTGCATTTAAGGAAGGTCTTGTGGCGTTAGATCCCTTTGACACGGAAGGCATTCGCTGGCAGCTAAACTTTGGTCATACTTTTGCTCATGCCATAGAAAGTGCATCACAATGGTGCATTCCGCATGGTATCGCCGTGGCAATGGGGTGTGTGGCAGCTCTGCATTTTTCATCATTGAGAGCACTATTGCCCATTCAATGCGCTGATACATGGGCGCAACCTTTCCGAGCGTTATATCAAGGCATACAGCGCCCCTCTTGTGAACTCATATTAAACGCCATGCGACATGATAAAAAACATGAAGGCGAGGGCATTCGTATGGTGTTTACGCGTGGAGCTGGTCAGATAGAGTCGCTTGTTGTCGATGTAAAGGTTCTCGAAGAGGAATTACAACAGGCTATCGAAAATATCTAGAAGCGATCACTGGTAATGCGTTATACTCAAGGCAGATCTTTTAGAAAGAGGGACACTTGCTCGCTAGATAGATGCGATCAACGTAATTTTCCCATTAGCGGATCACTGAATAACGGCCATGCGTGGCCGTTATGGTAAGCGAACCGACCTTATTTTAAAGGTTGTTTGCATTAGTGAGCTTCCCCTCTTTCGGATCTTTCCTGTTATCATTCCTCTAATATTTTTCTAAATGTCCCTTTGGCATGCTTTTTCTGTAGCTTTACAAGCCGTTGGAGAATTGCAACGCCTGTTTCTACATGCTGTTCGGTATGTGCTTTAAAAATCTTTGTAGCACTTTCTTTTGTTTTAATTCCTTCTGTATCGAGTGGCAAATCCGAAATAAGCAGCAGCGCTCCAAGAGGCAAGCCTCGGCGATATGCTGCGGCAAAAAGGGTAGCACACTCCATCTCAATGGCTTGGACGCGGCATTTTTGTAAGAAAGACTTGAATTCCTCGTTAAATTCCCAAAAGCGAATGTTGGTTGAATAGGTTAGACCAACGTGGTAGGAGAATTTCTTTTTTTCTAATACATGAGTGACGGCGCGCTGAATTAGAAAATTAGCCATAGCCGGGACCTCTTTAGGAAAGTAGAAATCGGAGGCGCCTTCTCCTCTAACACTGGCAACAGGTACCAGGTATTCTCCTACAGTATATTTTGAACGCAGACCTCCACACATTCCCAACATTAAAATTCCCTTAGCAGGCAAGAAAGACAGTAAATCAGTGACAAGCGCGGCAGAAGCAGCTCCGATATGAAAATCTAGGATAGAAATCCCCTCTTTTGGGCTATGGGCAACTTTGAATGCTGAGCCTTCAAAGACTTCAAGATTGCGTATTTTTGCAAAATAAGTGACATAGGCAGGAAAGTTAGTGAGAAGGATATAAGGGCAAAAATCTTCTACACGACTGCCGCTATAGCGCTCTAATGAGTCATATGCAATTTTTGCTTGTAACGTAGAAGGTTCATGATGATTTGTCATAAATGGCCCTGCAGCAAGTAAGTCCAGTTAGAAAAAACTTAGCATAATCTTTTTTTTAATGAGATGTAAATCTGATTGAAGCTTAGATCCGTTTGAAAGAAGTCTGTTAGGGGGCTCTAAATCGGGCTCACGTTAAAACGGTTAAAAGTTGCTTTTATGTTTAGTAGTTGAGCTTTTGCAAACAATTGGTTACGCTGATGGGAAAAATAAGGCAACAGTATGTCAGGAGTTAATAATAGCACTTATCGGGTATGGGACGTAAATCAGTATTGGGTAGAATTAAAGTCTCTCTACCCCGGTTGTCAGAAGGCAATCAAAAGCTTAAAAATAGATGATATTCAGCAACTTTTTCAAGAAGTGTGCAACGATCGTAGAGAGTGGGAAAGCACTATAGAACGAGAAATGACGTATGGACAATTTACCGTTAGGTACTGCCCTAGAGAAGGCCATCGCCCTCTTACGCTTCTTATGCTTGCGCATCTAAATCCTACAAATCCTTTGCAAAAAGTACAGTTAGCATTGAAAATCCCGGATTTTGAAAAGAGGCAGACAACAGAAAAAACAATGATTCATCCTAAATTCCTGATTGTAAGGGAAAAAATCGTTAGTGGAGAGCCATTTTCGGAAATGCGCTGGCAGCGACTTATTGCTATCATAGAAAAACTACAGGAAAATAATTTAGGAACAAAGACAACTTTTTCAGCCGCTAAGAATGTGTTTTTTCAGAGTTATGTGGGGGCAGACACGCGTTATTATGAGGTTCCTTGGATTGAATCGATGCAGCGCGAACCTTTGCAAGGCTTTAAAATGGATTCTGAACGGCAAAGACTGTCTGCTGCATTTTTATATCAAGTGGCTTTACAAGTGCGCGCATTGCATCAGCATGGGCTGGCGAATTGTGATATCAAGACAGATAACATCACTTGGCTATGGGATGATGCTGCGGCTGCAACCGTTAAAGGTGCGATTATCGATGAGGAGAGCACGGCACCAATTCATGCGCCTTACGACGAACAATTTCCTCAAGGATACAAAGTGATGTGGCCTCCGGAAGTATTAGCAGCTGCCTTGGATCCCGCTCTTGAATTAGATCGCTCCAAATGGGACGTGTGGTCATTGGGGGTTACGATGCTTGAATTTATGTTGCGAAAGACCATTTGCACCTCTTCATTTCTCCCAAAATACAATCATTTTAAATTTTTCTTGCATGTGTTGGAGCGTGTGCGGCTTTGTGAAAAGGTAATTCCTTATGGGGAAGCCCGAGAATTATATAGTACAGCATTGCTAGAGGATTTTTATCCCATGACTTTGCAAAAGCAAGAGCAATGGGATGGTTGCTTAGAAAGTTGTTTGAGTCCACTCCAAGATGATTTTTCTGACTTGATAAGAAAAATGCTCGCTTTAGATCCTCAAGCACGTCCGACAATGGATATAGTGTGCTCCGTACTACAAGAGATTGGGTGTTCTGTCTAATAAAACGTGAGTTCGACTTTAAATCGACTTTTGATCGTTGTTTCAGAGGTATCTGCTTATAAACTCCTCTTGGACATGGCACATTGGCCATGACCTTCAAGGCGTTTATCACCAGCTATCCTTTGAAACAAGGATCAAAAGTCGATTTAAAGTCGAACTCACGTTAATAAACTGCTTTTAAGGAGTGGTGCATGAACTTTCCATGTGCCACTTGTATTTTTGGCAGCAAAATCTTCATAAAGCTGTTTCCAGTGTTTTGTCCAGTATTCTCCTAAGAAAATGACATGCAACGTCTTTTCAGCATCTTCGACAGTAAGATCGATAGGCCCTTGTAAAATTTCTTCATCCCTTAGATAGATATGTGGCCAGTCACAGGTAATTATAGTGGATGGTAGGCCGCTTAAAAGATGGCCATCGATAGTATATTCAAAAAATAGTGTCCATAATAGTTGACAATCTGTCTTAAGTAGCTCTTTTAGTTGTTCGGGGGTGGAAACTTTTTGAATTTTATTTAAGGAAAGGATCTTCATCCAACGTAAAAGAGTTAATTGTTGAAGAGAGCGTTTCAAAGTATAAGATGCTATGGGAACGAGTGAGAGGGGAGAAGGGATTGTCACTGGAAGCGTGTTGTCTTCAAGTGGGCGCGGTACTATTTCTATAGATTGGGGGACCAAGCGTTCAATTGTACATCCTTCAGGAAGTGTTTTCCAAAAATCTGCTCTCGTCTGTTGGTGTTTAGCAAGAAACAGTTCACTTGGACTTTCATGACCTGCAGCTACTTCTGCATATGAAGTATCTTCTGCATAAGCAATGTATAATTTTTCTTTTGCGCGCGTGCATGCAACATATAGTTGCCGCATTTTTTCGGCGTTTTTTTCTGCAATAAAGGCTTGACCTTCTTCGCTGTCTGCCTTCCATTGAACAAGTGCTGAATGGTTATTGCAAGGAATCAGGAGTTCTTCTTGTGGAGTACGACTTGCGAGTGCAAGTGCAAAAACTATGGGGAATTCTAGTCCTTTGCTGCTGTGTAAAGTAAGAATTTTGACAGCATCACGCTGTTCTTCTTGGGGAAGTAGTAGCTCAGAATGTTGATGAGTAGATTTCCGACGTAAATTTTGTAGATGTTTCCAGAGGAGAAATGGGCTTGAGAACTTCTCATTAGATACTGTTTGTATAAGCAAGCGAATGCATTGCCAGAACTGGTCCAAGAGGGCTGGATCCTTTGAAAATCCGGCAAGCTTGACAACAGTAGAGCCAAACGCGGCCAATCCCTCATTGTTTTCAATACATGCATAAGCTTCATAAAGAGGCGCCTTAATAGTGGGCGCTAATGCATAAATGTCATGAATAGGCAGGTGAAGGAGGGGGGCGCTAAGTGCCAAGCGGTCAAAACGTTCCTCCTTATGGAAGGCCGCAAGAAGAAAGGCTTCAAGCGTTGCAAATGCGCCTGTATCAGTGATGGAATTTTCTCTCGTAGTTTGATAGGGAATGCCGTGTGTTTCAAAAAAACTTGCCAGGCGTTCTTTTTGGAAACGATCCCGTACAAGACAGGCGAAATCAAGCCATAAGGCACCTTGAGTTTTTAAACGCAAGATCTCTTGAGTTATATAGGGAAAAAATAATTGTTCTTCCATCTCTACAGTGGGCCAGCGTTCGGATCTACCAAGCATTGCTTCTGCTACCATCCAGACACATGGAGTTTCTTGAGGCCAACGAGCAATTCGTTCGGGAGGCGTTTTTACAGGATGTACAGGTAAAAAACGACGCCATTTCGGCAAATCCATCCAATCGGTGGCAAAGAGTGCATTTAAGGCAGAAATGAGCGCAGGTTGAGAGCGAAAATTTGTATCAAGTACAGCAAAGGAATCGTCAGAAAAGTGTGTCTTTGCACGTAAATATGTATAAAGATCTGCTTGTCGGAATGCATAAATCGATTGTTTTGGATCTCCAACAAGGAAGAGGCGCTTTTTCTCAAAACATTTCCAGAAGATCTGCCATTGAATGGGATCGGTATCTTGAAACTCATCGACAATAATGACAGAAAATCTCTCTTGAATAGCTTGAACAAATTCCGGGATTGCAAGAGCTTGCTCCATTCTCCATAGCAAAACGTCGGGATCTTTATCGAGTTCTGCTTCGCGGCGCTTTTTAGCACAGTAGGAAGCAAGTTGGATGAGGAGCAAAGTGCGGTCACCAGCCTGCCAAACACTATCTAGTGCATTTGTTAGTTGTAAAATAGGAGAGGGCAGGAGGGGAGCTTTTTTCTTAAGAGGCGCTTTTAGAAATTCAAGAAAACAAGGTTCCTGATAAAGGAGTTGTTCGAAATTATCGCGGTTGAGTGAGTCCAGAGATAATAGGCTTTCTAAATGGGCGATCTGTTTTTGCCAGTGAGACTTTAATTCCCCATTACGAGATGTCGTGCTTTGGAAATAGGGTGCGTGCTTTAGAAGGGAATCGACAAGGATCTCTTTAGGTAGCTTTTGAAATTGTTGCGAAAATGCTAAAAAATGTTCTTCACAATTTTGGGGCCCGATAATGGGAAGGCGAGATGAGATGAGAGGCAGCAGGTCATCGACAAGGGATTCAAGAGGACGGGAGCCCAAAAGTCGAGCCATTTGTGCGGGAGTGAGTACCGTTTCATCAAGATGTAAAAGGAGATTTTTTATGTACTCACGTTGCGAAAGGAGAGTGTCATTGCGTAGGTTTTTCAAAGGGATTTTAGCAAGGAAGGCATGTTCGTTTAGCATTCTTGCACAAAAACCATGAATGGTGCAGATAAAGCTTTCAGAAAAATGAATCAGAGCACGGCGTAGTTGCAAAATGGCATGTGTACGTTCTAAATCGGAGCTTTCAATAAGGGGCTGTAAATAAGAAAAAGGTCCGGCGACACTTGTTTCTAGGCATTCAATCAGTTTTATCAACTGTTTGCGAATGCGATCCCTTAAATCGGCAGTGGCCGCTTGTGTAAAGGTGACAACGAGGATTTCTTCAAGAGAGAGTTCTTTTTCAAATAGTAAAAGACGGGCAACGATATTCTCGATGGCAAATGTTTTCCCCGTGCCGGCTGATGCTTCGAGAAAGTAAGAATGAGACAAATTGAGATCAAGGCTTAAGACATCAAATGCCATCATTGACTCCTTCTATCCATAATTTTGCAACAGGGTGCCACTCCTCAATAATTTGATCCGCCTTCATAGGTAATTGTGACCAAAGATAGGCGCCATCTGGAGCTCTTTCAAATGGTGCGATTTTTTCTTTAATTTTTCTGGTTAAAAGTTCTTCATTTTTTTCAGCAACAGCATGCACCCAATCAGGGTGTAATGGACAGGGTTTTTTTCGTATTGCAAAGAATACTTGAAGTAGTTTGTTCCAGGCTCCTTGTTCCCAATTCAGAAGAAGTTTTTCTTGGGAGGGTAAAAAGATCCATTCCTTGGGTGATTTTGTTTGTTGTTGCATTTGATAAAATAGCATGGATGGCCATTGTTGTAGGATTTGCTCCTTACTTTTTTCAGTGAGGGATAATACTCCTTGAGGCCCTAAAAAAGGTAATTGTCCATAAATGGTGAGTGTCTGATTTTGAAATGGAATCTGAAGAGATTCCTTTGGAGTGATATGGAGGTCTTCAAGGCGAATGCCGAAATGTTGTAATTGCTCTTTTAATTTTATGCATTCGCGTTCGATGCGCAATTGCCCGCATTTTTTTAGGAGAGAAGAAGATCCCTTGTCAACGTTATGTACAGTATTTTCTAGCAGGGCTATTTTGGCTAGATAGCAGTCGAGTGAGTCAATAGAATCTGCTTCCTGGAGGGAGCGGGGCATCTCAATTTGCAGGACTTGTTCTAAATAGTATTTTAGAGGGTGTTTAAAGGCTTGGCGCAATTCAAAAAGAGAGAGGTCTTTGATAGGACAACTTATCTCGATAGGGGATGCAAATGTTGTATGGGATAGTAAAGTGGGATGTGGTAATGAGTGAATTAAAGGAATTATACCTAGCGTTTCATAAAGTTCTTTTACGAGATAGCTTGCTTCTTGTTGAGGGCCACTCACACAGTAGCTAATCCACAATTGGTCTTGTGCAAGAAGTAATGCGTGGAGGAAAAGGCTCATTTCAATATGCAAAGGAGAAGCGCTTGTACGTTCAACAAAATGTGGTTGACTATTGCTGCGCGGGAATGCATCGGCATTCATATTCAGGAGAAAAAGAGCGCGCGCAGGGCGTAACCTACCTGGGAGGAGTGAGGCGATACGTATGCCACCTATCGATTGAGTGGCTAAAGTTGCTTCTTCTTGGTTTAATAATGTCTCTAAAAAATGGCCAGCGACTTGTTTAGAAAGCGGCACGCGCTGCCAACGCAGAGCACTTTCCTGGAAATGCGTTAATTGTTCTAAGAGGTATTCAGCTGCAGGATCCCCATCAAAAGATAGCCATTTTAAAAAGAGCTCCGTAAAGAATTTCACCCAATCTTCCGCTGTTTGATAATGAGGTGTTATAAGGCTTGAGCGTACCTCCTGAAAAATAGTGTTCTGTTCTTGTGAGAGTTGGTGCAATTCTTTAACAGCAAGAAATTGTGCGCGTTGATTAAAAACTTTATGGTGAAGAAAAAATAGCCAGTCTGCTCTTTTTCCTTTTTCGCAAAGAGGTTCGGTAATTCGGTGTACCAGCCATAGAACCGCTTCAAGTAAGGGGCTTTGTTCTTTAAGCTTGAGATCTTCGATGCATAAGGGCAGCCCTTTGAGTTCTTCATAAAGGAATGGCGCATCACTTGAAATGAGAGGTGTTAGGATGAGAATTTCATGTGGAGCAAGGCCATTTTCAAGAAGCCTGAAAATTTCTACTTTTAACGTGCTATACTGCTGATGAAGTGTAGTGAACTGATGGATTTGTATGGATTGATCGACTGTTTTTTTCTGTACAGGTTGTAGGAGAGCGATTTCGCTTTGCAGCTCGAGCAACGCTGTCATAGGACCACTTTTATGGAAATAAAGATCTGGCATGAGTGTTTCGCGAAGAGGGTGCTCGTTGATACTCTCAGGTAATGTGTAGTGAGAGACACTTGGCCAATTTGTCGCTTCAAAAGCTTCTAAAAGTAGTCGATCTTGCTTGCCCCAATTCGCTAAAAACCAATTGCTTGTCTCAAAAAAATTCTCAAGAGCTAATCTTTCCCCTAATCTAACACCGCGTGATTCCCAAAAGAGCTGTAGGTGCTGTCTTTCGCGTTCGGTGCGCAGATCTGAGAAAAACAACGCTGATGGACAGTGAAGATAGAAAAAAATTGGCAGAGCTTCATCCATTTTTCGCAATAAATGCCATAAAGCACGTGTAAAAGAAGAGGGGGCAAAAAAGTGAAGAGTCTCAGTGGAATGTTCTGCTGGTAGTGTCTCAAGCGAATTGATTGTTTCCAAACAAGGTTTGATGCCATGCTCACGACACAAATGATGCCAGATTTCTAAAGGCCATCCTTCTGTAATACCTTCCGATGACCATTCTTGAAATAAGGAGGCTAAATGCAAACCCAAGTTGAGAGAAGCATCCCCTTGGCTCATTGCTTGTAGGTAATTTTTTGCTGGACCTGGCAGGTGAGGTAATAAATTCTCAAGGAGTAGAGCTAATTCCATCTGCGATGGAAATAAAGGGAATGAGCGCTTAAAAAAGCGAGGTACCCACTGACCAAAAACTTCATGTGGTAATAAAATGCGAATGCCAAGAGTTTTTAGACCTTTCTGTTGTAGAGAATACAGTAGCCATTTTCCCATCGCTTCGCACGAAACGACAATCCAAGTGGGCACAACACTTGAGTAGGGGTGCTGCAAGAGTTGCTCCACTAAAGCTTGAAGCAGGCATTCTAATCGATTGCTGTAGTGAATTAATGGATGACTCATAAGCGCCATGATGCAGGTTTATAGACTAACGAGCCTTTTGAAAAATCTCTAGTCAACGTAAGTCCAGTTTTTAGAGAAAAAAGCATCTTTTCTCAATACGATCGCTTTTAAATAATCTCAAGCCTAAGACTTTGACTCAAGGTCAAATGAATAGGAATTTTAAAGTCGAACTTACGTTTCATAATGTGTAACCGTTACACATTGGTCAAAATCCTCTATCTGGTATGCTAATACCCATCCCACCTGAAGAATTGGTTTTAGGCCGAAGAAAAAGCTTCCGCGATCGCGCCAGAAAAAAAGTCCCCATATTACTAATATGAGGACTTTTTTTCTGACTCGAGCCCGGGGCTTTCTCTTCTGTCTCAAATCCAATTCTTCAGGTGGGATGGGTATATATAGTTACAATTCAAAAAGTAGGGCAGCGCATGGATCAGACAAAAACGGATAAAGTGGTAGATAAGGGGTGGTGGGGTTTTCACTGGCTCAATATCACCCAGTTTTTGGGAGTGGTGAATGATAATCTATTCAAGTTGTTACTGATTTTTTTCCTTGTTCGTTTAGAGGGACAGGATGCTTCCCCCTTGATTTTATCGCTAGCGGGCGCGATTTTTGTTATTCCATTCCTTCTTTTTTCCATGCCTTCTGGTGTATTAGCAGATCGCATGAGTAAGCGGACCATTATTATCTTAACGAAATGTGTAGAATTGGCAACTGCTATATTAGGTCTGATAGGATTTATTTTCGTTTCGCCTATGGCTCTTTATGCGGCTCTTTTTCTACTAGCCACCGAAAGTGCAATTTTGGGGCCATCTAAATATGGAATCGTGCCAGAGCTGGTTTCTCGATCGCTAATTTCACGCGCTAATGGCTACTTGAGTTCAGGGACGTTCTTGGCTATCATCGTTGGAACGTCTATGGCAGGTCCTTTAGTGCAATTGGTGGATTTTGACTTTGTGATTGCAGGAAGTGCCTGTGTCTTAATTGCGTTTATCGGGTTTATCTGTAGCTGGCGTATTCCACATACCCGTCCTGTGGGCACCGAAAAAATGATGCAAGTATTTTTCCTAGGTACAATTTGGAGCGGCATTAAAAGGGCACAAAGAGTGCCATGTCTTTTTTCTTCAATGATGGGATCTGCATTTTTTCTCTTTGTTGGAGGATTTGCCCAATTGAATGTCTTACCATTTGCTGTGCATTGCATGGGGTTGAGTGATGTACAGGGAAGTTATCTCTTTCTTATTACCGCTTTGGGTATTGGATGTGGATCTTTAATAGCAGGACGTCTTTCAAAAGGCAGTGTACATCTGGGTCTTGTCCCTATAGGTGCGTTAGGAATGAGTATCAGTTTATTGGTTATTGGCATGTGTCCTTCATTTACCATCCTAGTGATTGCACTTTTTTCAGTGGGTGGCTTCGGAGGAATTTATCTCGTGCCACAAGATTCATATATCCAGGTTGCAAGCCCCGCAGAAGATCGTGGAGAGAATGTGGCCATTAATAATTTTACAGCCTTTGTTGGAGTCTTAATTGCATCGGGAATGATCTATTTATTTGGTGAGATATGGAATTTATCCCCAGCTCGAGGCTTTACCATGATTGGAATAGTTACACTTTTGTTTGGCGCAATAATTACCATTCCAATTTTAAAACATTTAAATTTTAATCGAAATTGAATGATAATGGAAGCGACGAAAGAATGAGGATCACATGACGAAAATTCCACCACTTTCTACTATTACACCATCGACTGTTGAAGCCCGTGTAAATAGTGCCTATAAAGAAGCGCGCATCTCACGCGTTGCTTTTGCAGCACTGGCTGGGCTTTCTATGGCCACATGTTTAACAATTGCAGGCTTGGCACTTGGAACAACGCTCGTATTTCCTCCTGCAGCGCTAATTATCACGGCAGTGGCATTTGCTGTCTTTGGAGTTTTAGCGTTTATGGAGCGCAAGCATGAGCAGCGAGCGCTAGATCAAAATATAGCTTTCTTGGGTAATCAGAGGCTATAAAGTACGCTAAGTACTTCTTCTTTGGTATGCAGGTTTTTTTCTATGCTAATTTGCTGCGCTAGCATCAACCACTTGCCCAGTTGATTCTGAGGGAAGCGATCAATAATATCCGCTGCGACGACTAAATGTGCTTTTTGCGCATATCTTTGGATGTGCGCTGTAAGTTCTTTCTTTATCTTTAAGAGGCCCTCTTGAGGGTTCATGACAAGGAGTAGGGGTTCGATCAACGGAGCTTCTTCTGCTGCAAAAAATTGAACCCACTCAAAGCGGCTTTTAGTACGAGGCTCCAACATTTTTGCTGTGAGTTCTATGAGTTTTTTTTCTTTATTAGGGCGTTTCCATTTTTCAGCAAAATGGCGCCATGCAGTTGCATCATATCCAGGGAAAAAAGGCACAAGTAGCGCAGCGCATGGCACAATTTGACATAGTGTTTCAAGCCGTGGGCCGAGAGTAGCGAGATTTTCGTGTAGAATTCCAGGAAAAATCACTTCAAGAATACCTAGAGTGTGCATAAGAGAAAATGCTTTGAATAAGCTTCCATCTTCAGCCATTTTTTCTATTTCATGCCACACACGTTCGATAGCAACTGCAGGGAATAAACTATGGGCATGTCGTTGGATTGCACAAAAAGTCGTTTCCTCAATAGCAAAATCAAAACGGCAGGCAAATCGTACAGCGCGAATCATGCGTAGACGATCTTCAAAAAACCGTTGATTAGGGTCGCCAATTGCCTTGACAACGCGTGCAAATAAGTCTTTTTGTCCATCAACATAATCGATGATGCGCTCTTCTATAGGATCGTAATAGAGTCCATTGATTGTGAAATCGCGGCGTTGTGCATCTTCATAAGCATCGGCTTTATCGATGCCTATCGGACGCCTTCCATCGACATATTCCCGATCTTTGCGAAAAGTAGCGACTTCGAAAGTATGACCATGCAATTTAACCATGATGATTCCAAAAGCGATACCGATGGGTAATGTATGGGGAAAAATTGCCTGAAGTTGTTCTGGGTTCGCATCTGTAACGATATCGATATCCGAAGAGGCGCGTTCCATGATGAAATCACGCACCCAACCACCCGCGAATAGTCCAATAAACCCTTTGTTGCGTAAGGTACGTATGAGGGCGCACGCCGCTTCAAAGGCATTCATTTTCATCGGTATCCTTGGGCCTCGAGTTCCTTGGCGAGACTTGCCTCTCCTGAGCGCACAATTTTACCATCTACCATCACATGGACAGAGTGTGGAGCCACATAATCCAAAAGGCGTTGGTAATGCGTGATCAGTAAAAGTGTTTTATCAGGGCGCATCCAGCGGTGAATCCCATGAGAAACGACGCGCATAGCATCAATATCGAGGCCTGAGTCTGTTTCATCGAGTACAGCAGCAATCGGATCAAAAAGTGCCATTTGGAGGATCTCGTTGCGTTTTTTTTCTCCGCCTGAAAAACCTTCGTTGACGCCGCGTGCCGCGAATTCTTCGGGAATTTCAACCCATTGCCGTTTTTCTTGCAAGAGCGTCTCAAATTCTTCATCGCTTAATGCTTCTTTGGCTTGTGCCTTGCGTTGTGCATTAAGTGCTTGTTGTAAGAAGAGGCGGTTATTTACACCAGGCACCTCGGGAGGGTATTGAAAGCCAACAAAAAGTCCGCTCGCAGCGCGCTCTTCGATCTCCATCTCAAGTAGGTTCTTATCTCCTAATAAGATGCTCCCTTCGGTGATAGTATATGCTGGATGGCCAGCCAAGACTTTTGCTAGAGTAGATTTTCCTGCTCCATTTGGACCCATAATTGCATGGACATGTCCCGCATAAAGAGTTAATGAAAGGCCTTTAAGGATCGGTTTGTCTTCAATAGAGGCATGGAGGTTATCGATAGTCAAAAGAGGTTGCATGGTTATCCCACCGAGTTTTCTAATTTAAGAGCTAAAAGTTTTTGTGCTTCAGCAGCAAATTCTAAGGGGAGTTCCTTAATCACCGATTCGCAAAAGCCACGTACAAGCATGTTGATCGCTTCTTCTTTGCTGAGTCCTCTCGATTGCAAATAAAAGAGCTGCTCCTCGCTGATTTTAGAGGTCGATGCTTCATGTTCCAATTGGGAGAATCCATTTGCGACTTCAATGACAGGAAAAGTATTGGCAGAGCAGCGATTTCCCACCAGCATCGAATCGCATTGCGTATAATTACGCGCCCCAGTAGCACCTGGTGCAATTTTCACAAGCCCTCTATACGTGTTATGTGAGGTGTCTGCTGAGATCCCTTTCGATATGATTGTCGAGCGAGTATTCTTGCCTACGTGGATCATTTTCGTTCCCGTATCTGCCTGCATCCATCCATTTGTCAGTGCCACCGAGTAGAATTCACCCATCGAATTGTCGCCAAGGAGAAGACAGCTGGGGTATTTCCATGTAATAGCAGCACCCGCTTCGACCTGTGTCCAGGAGATTTTAGAGTTTTTTCCCTGACATTTGCCGCGTTTTGTTACAAAGTTATAAATACCCCCCTTTCCTGTTTTTGGGTCACCAGCATACCAGTTTTGGACAGTTGAGTATTTAATAGTTGCATCATCAAGGGCAATTAATTCGACAACGGCTGCGTGTAGTTGATTTGTATCAAATGCCGGGGCTGTGCATCCCTCAAGATAGCTGACGCTAGCGCCTTCTTCTGCAATAATGAGCGTGCGTTCGAATTGTCCCGATTCCTTGTCATTAATACGAAAATACGTAGAAAGTTCCATAGGGCACTGCACCCCTTTGGGCACAAAAACAAAAGATCCATCGGAAAAAACTGCAGAATTCAGGGTCGCGAAAAAATTATCTCCAGGAGGCACTACGGTGCCCAAATATTTTTCTATGAGTTCTGGATAGTCTCTAACAGCTTCACTCATCGAGCATAGCACGACACCAGCTTCTTTGAGTTTCTCTCTAAAAGTAGTGCCTAAAGATACAGAATCAAACACCACGTCGACGGCAACATTTGCAAGCATCTTCTGCTCGTCGATTGGAATGCCCAATTTGGCAAAAGTTTCTAATAAAATGGGGTCAGCATCTTGTAAACTGTTGAGTTGCGGTTTTGTCTTAGGAGCTGAGTAGTAACAGATTTGCTGATAATCGATAGGAGCGATTTTAAGATTCGCCCAACTAGGCTCGATGGATGTCAAAAGTCTATGATACGCCTTTAAGCGAAATTCGAGCATAAAGGCAGGTTCATTCTTTTTTTGGGAAATAGCGCGAATGATCCCTTCATTGAGACCTTTAGGGAGTTGTTCCGATTCAATGGGGGTGACAAACCCCCACTTATATTCGCCAGCTTCAAAAGAGGCTGTCATATGACTCCTAACTCGCGACCCACTTTTTCAAAGGCTGCCACCGCAGTTTCAACATCTTGTGTTGAATGCGCTGCGGACATTTGCGTGCGAATACGTGCTTTACCTTGTGGAACCACTGGATAAAAGAAGCCGACTACATAGACACCTTCTTGAAGCATGCGCGTTGCAAAGCGTTGCGCAAGATCTGCATCAAAAAGCATCACAGGAATAATAGGATGTTCACCTGGAACTAAAGTAAAGCCTAATGCTGTCATACGTTTTCTAAAGAGCAAGGCATTTTTTTGCAACTGCTCGCGCAATGCATCACCTTTATCTACAAGTTCAAGGGCTTTTAATCCTGCCGCTGCAAGGCTTGGACACAGTGTGTTGGAAAAGAGATAAGGGCGCGATTTTTGCCGCAACCATGCTACGACCTCTTTTTTGCCACTGATATACCCCCCTGATGCACCTCCAAGTGTTTTTCCTAACGTGCCTGTTAAGATATCCACGCGACCTAAGACATCACAGTACTCAATGGAGCCACGCCCTTTTTTACCTAAAAAGCCTGTCGCATGGCAATCGTCAACCATCACACTGGCATCATAGCGTTCAGCTAGATCACAGACACTTTTGAGATTTGCAATAATGCCATCCATTGAAAAGACGCCGTCAGTCGCAATAAGACGAAAACGCGCGTCATGAGCTTCTTTTAAACGAGCTTCCAGATCAGCCATATCATTGTTAGCATAGCGTAAACGCTTAGCTTTACAGAGGCGAATGCCATCAATGATGCTAGCATGGTTCAGGCTGTCACTAATAATGGCGTCTGATTCTCCTAAAATTGCTTCAAAAAGGCCTCCATTTGCGTCAAAACAGGAGGAGTATAGGATGGTATCTTCAGTACCCAGAAATTCAGATAATTTCTTTTCTAAATCGCGATGGATATCCTGAGTGCCGCAAATAAAGCGCACAGAAGCCATGCCAAAACCCCAGTGATCGAGCGCAGCCTTCGCTGTAGCTACAATTTCAGGATGATTAGCTAGTCCAAGGTAGTTATTGGCGCAAAAGTTAAGTACTTCACGTCCGTCCTCGAGTGTGATTCTAGCGGATTGAGGCGAAGTGATGATGCGCTCTTCTTTGAAAAGCCCCTCACTTTTTAACTTCGTCAACTCTTGGTTTAAAAAATCTAAAACAGGCTTTCTCATCGGCAGTGACAGCTCGTGCAGCATTGAGAAGCCACGCTTACGAAACGCTCTTCCACATTTTTCCAGTTAATCACTTGCCAGATCGCTTTCACATAATCAGCACGTGCGTTTTTGTATTGAGGATAGTAGGCGTGTTCCCATACATCGATGCCAAGGAGAGGATGGATGCCTTGTGTGATTAATGCATCTTGGTTAGGACATGTGATGAGATTCAATTGACGTTGTGCTTTATTCCATCCTAGCCACACCCATCCAGATCCCTGAACAGAAATTGCTAATGCGCTCATTTTTTCAATCAAGCTATCCATGCTGCCAAAATCCATTTCAATGGCATCCATAAGGTAACCAGATGGAGGTGTACCACCGCCTTGGTCTTTTGGGGCTAAGTTAGTCCAAAAAATAGAGTGGTTGATATGTCCACCACCGTTGAAGCGAATGGCTCCTTCTAGAGCAAGCATTGTCGGGAGGTCTTGATTTTTTTCAGCTAATGCAAACTTTTCAAGTGCCGCATTCAAATTATTGACATAGGCTTGATGGTGTTTTGTGTGGTGCAAACGCATGATTTCTGCGCTGATAACAGGTTCAAGTGCCTCATATGCATAAGGCAAAGCTGGTAATTCAAAAGCAGCCATATCTTCTCCTCGATTGTTTTTTCGTGAATACTATTATTGTGCCTTAAAAAAGCAATCTTTTCAAATCCCATGTGGACTTTAGACAAAATCTAACATTTTTACTAAGATAGCTCTAGAGCGCCTTTAAGGTGGCGCATCATCTCGAATAGCTGGGGCTATGTTTGATGACACCCTACCTCAAATCCACCCTGGAGCGGTCGCTCTAAAAATGTTAGATGTTGTCTAGAGTCTAATAAAAAAACCTCTTTTCGCCGTTGACAATCAATTTAAAGTATTCTATTGTCCCCACCTATGGAAGTCCACGATCTCTTTCTCTATCTAGCACTACTGTTCATCTCTGCACGTATTTGTTCAGAAATCGCTAACCGCTTTAATATACCTTCGGTTATCGGGGAGTTGGCAGCAGGGTTTATTTTGGGTCCGTCATTATTAAATCTTGTTTCCCCAGATCAAACGCTGCAACTTTTGGCACAGATTGGGATTATTCTACTTCTCTTTGAAGTAGGGATGGACACTGATATTTATCGCCTTGCAAAAGCTGGCTCCAAGCCGGTTGTCGTGGCACTTGTGGGCTTTTTTGTCCCCTTGATTTTGGGGTTTGGAGTCGCTTATTGGGGTTTTGATGCTCCCTTGTTGACGAGTTTATTCATTGGAGGCACCTTAACTGCAACAAGCATTGGGATTACTGTACGCGTATTGACTGATTTAAGACGACGCAGCTCGGATGAAGCACAGATTGTCATTGGGGCGGCTGTTCTAGATGATATTTTAGGGGTTTTAGCGCTTGCTTTTCTCTATCAATTTTCAGTACAGGGGAATATCTCAGTTATTTCTCTTTTAAGTGTCACGCTATATATCGTTCTTTTTATGGCACTTGCACCTCTTGTGGGCAAATGCGTAGCCACGATTATCGATCGATTTGATCAAAAAAGCACCTCTCCAGGTCTTTTGTTAACGATGATTTTAAGTTTGATTTTTCTCTTTAGCTATCTTGCGCACATCGTAGGGGCCCCTGAAATTATGGGGGGATTCGCAGCAGGTATTGCTCTTGGTCATCGTTTTCGTGTTAGGATATCTAAAGACCTGCGATTGCCCTTTACGGGTATGTTGAATAGCCTGATGAGAGAAGCGCCTGATTTGGCTCATCGGACGGAAGAACAGATGCGTCCGTTGATTCGCACTTTTACACCACTTTTTTTCGTGATGGTAGGAGTTTCACTCAATCTGCGAGAAGTGGAATGGGGGCATGCGACCATTTGGTTAGCCTTTACCATGCTTTTTATTATCGCTATGGCGGGCAAAGCAGTATCAGGCTTTTGTATCAAAGAACCTTCAGCTAAACAGATGGCGATTGGTCTATCGATGATTCCGCGCGGGGAAGTAGGGTTGATCTTTGCAAAACTCGGCTTTAGCAATGCACTGCTTAATAAAACGTGGTATGCCGCTCTACTTTTGGTGGTCGCCTTAACGACGGTATTACCACCTTTTCTTCTCAGGTGGTATTACCGACGATATTTCCCCGCTGTAGCAGAAGAAAAGAATTAAAATGCCTCGTTTGCTACATCTTGAGTTTTTTCTACCGTGTCTTTAAAGCGCTCAATGGTCACTTTCATTTGAACCGTGGGGTCAATTGTGCCAATATTATCATTTGATTCAGGCATAACTCCGCTCTCTAATGGTTCACCATTCGAAAAAAGAATGGTTTTTTTCGCCTTGTCATATTTGAATGTTAGTTCACCGGTAATACATATTGGGATTGGAGTTACCTCTGCATCGATATCCTGGCTATTGCATGCAAAATACCGCTTATGTATGACAGAGAGGGAGTCAGAAGAAAATTTAATCTCAATTGGTGATTTTATAGGCATGTCGGCAAGCCTAAGATTTTTGTTTAGCAATGCGTCCTGCTGGATAGGTACTGTGAAGTCAGCTATTCCAGCTTGAGAGAGCCAGCCACGTAGAAAATACCTAGAGTCTTCACCAAGATAGAAAGCTAAATTTCCATCAACTTCTCTAGCATGATTTTTTTTATCCAGTTCGGAGATTGGTTGGGGCAAGGAACGGGAAAAACCTAGTTTATTTGTAATCTTAAATGCTGTGCGCGGAATATCCACATCTGTTTCTGCAGTAGGATAGGCCCATCCGTACACATCGTCACATCCAGGATACTGCAAGAAAGAATCTCGAAAGTATTCTGGTGTTTTACTGCAAATAGTGGGCTGCTTTAGTTGAGGTTCTTTCCAAGCTTCTTGAGCTGTTGCAATTAACTCTTCAACGGTTTTCTCGAACTCTTTTTGAGCAGCATTCTCTGTGGGCGTAGCGTCCATTATAGGGTGGATAACTGCGGCTTTAAAAAAACAGCTTCTTATGCCTGAAACAAGGAAAGAAAAGAGATGATTAAAAGCTTTTGCCAATGAGATAAAGGCCTGTTTAATGCTATTAGCCATTTGTGCAACGACGCTTTTAACATGCTCAGGTGGCTTATTGCTTGATCGATTTACAGGAGGAATATTTGACATAATTACCTTTTAATTGAGCCCTCAAGAACGGCGATGCGTTTTTCAAGAGGGGGGTGAGTGCCGAAAAGGGAGTCGATGAAGGTGCGATCATCGAAATAGAGGTGAGCATAGGCAAAGCTAGAGCGGGGGAGATCTTTGTCGGTAGCGGCAGCAATTTTGTGTAGTGCACCGATAAGGCCTGCAGGGTTGCGTGTAAATTGTACGGCGCTAGCATCGGCAAGATATTCACGTTCCTTGCTGATCATGCTTTTGAGGATAGAACCCGCGATCCAGGTGATACTACCGGCAACGATAAAGATGAGCCCCATAAGAGCTATTAGTTGGCCGCTGTTTTGGCCGCCACCGCTGTTGCTATTGCCGCTTGAGCGAGATCCTGCGCCTGCCCAAAAAGAACCTTCCAAAAGGCGTAGGCCGATATAAAGAATAATAAAAAAACCCATGACCATGGCAGCCAAACTTGTGCCAACGCGCATATCATTATTAGAGATATGGCCCAGTTCATGGGCGAGAACTCCTTGAATTTCATCGCGATTGAGACGTTCAAGGGCTCCTTGTGTTATGGCAACGGCCGCCTTATCGCGAGTAAGGCCCGCTGCAAAGGCATTGATCTGTTTGCAGGGGATGATAAAAATGGCAGGTTGAGGGATTTGAGAGGCAATACAGAGTTCCTCGACAATGTTTAGTAGTTGTTTTTCCTGAAAATTGGTGGTGTTGGCGCGTACAGGACGCCCACCCACCGCTTGTGCAACAGCACTGCCTCCATAGAGAGAATAGGAGAAGTACTGATAACCTGTCGTCAGAAATGTGATACCAAGGAAAGCAAGCCCAAAGTAAGGATAGGGTGGGTTGTAGTTGGCGCCAGCGAAGTAGCGCAGCGCCCATTCCGCCCCAGCAGCAATGCATAGAGTCATCGCAACAAAGAGGACTAGAAAAAACGCCGTGCGTTGCCGCGCTGTGCGCTGTGCTTCCCAGTGATTGACTGCCATAGATTAGAATTTCACCTTGACAGCATCTTTTGCCGCTGCTTCTTTGACTTCAAAGAGTTCTGAAGCTTTGTGTCCGAATGTTGTAGCGACTAAGTTAGTGGGAAATTGCTGTTGACTTGTGTTGTAGAGCAAAACACTGTCATTATAGGCCTGTCTTGCAAATGAAACTTTGTTTTCTGTAGATGTTAATTCTTCCTGCAATTGCTGCATGTTTTGGCTGGCTTTTAGGTCAGGATAATTTTCGGCTAATGCAAAAATCTGCCCTAGGCCACCTTTTAGCGCGCCTTCTGCAGCGACAAGTTCTTTAATAGAGCTTTCTGTAGGGCCACCTTGTGACTTTAGTGCACTTAAGGCTGCACTCGCTTGATTGCGCGCCTGAATAACGGCTTCCAATGTGCCGCGCTCATATTGCATATAGCCTTTTACCGATTCGACTAAATTAGGGATCAGATCATAGCGACGTTGCAATTGTACGTCGATTTGGCTCCAACTATTTTGCACTTGATTGCGCAGCGTAATTAAGCGGTTATAAGTTCCCCATAGCCATAGGAGAATTAGGACGATGATGACACCGACAATAAGTAATACGCTCATGATACCTCCCGTTTTTTAACGTTATAGTTTTCATTATACGATGTTAACTTATTTTATGCACATTTAAGAGGATGGAGGCTCTAGGCGCGATGGCGTTGCCTTATAGGCGGTATTTAGATGGGTGTTGAGGTGAGAGTTGAATTTTGTAAAATCAAGGTATTTAAGAGTGTTATAGAGAATGCTGCGTGCGCGGGACTTCATAACTAGGCGTTTGGAAAGCATGAGGGCGCGACCGATAAATAAACCAGTCAAGCGGTTTTGTGGTACATTATCGAGAAGGGCATCTTTGATGGTGGTACAAGCAGCACGATCGATCGCTTCTTTGCAGATGTTGGCAGTAAGGATGTCACCACTTTTGGCGAAGTGGGCTTCAAGTGATTTTTGTATGAATGAGTAGACGCCTTCAATGAAGGCCTGTTTGTAATGCAAACACCCCAAAGAGGTTGTGGGGGCTTCTTTCATGCTCGCACTGACGGCATCCGTTGCTTTGTCAATAAGTGTTTCCCAAAATGTACGTGATAGAGTCTCTGTAATAGGATAGTAGAGGCCAATTGGTTGAGGTTTTTTTTTCAGATCGTCGAACGATTGTATGCCATTTTTAAATTGAGCTTTGATACGTCCGCCAATCATCCCTGTAAATAGATCAGGGGAAAGGATGTTCCAGCCTTCATTTTGTTGATAGAAAGAACTATCTTTTGAGTGAGTGATTCCAAGGAAGACATCGGAATATTTTTGGGATAGTTCCATGATGGCAAGACTGCGTGTGCTTTCTTCTGAGGCGCTTTTAGCTATGTTCTGATAGTTGGTGTACAAGAAGTGTTGAGGCCATTTTTTAGGATTTCCTTCCTCATTATTGCGGCGTAAGGCCTCCAAAAAGCCAACGAATTCAGGAGAGATTTCTTGTCCAATTGTAGGTGTGCCACAGAAAAGAGATGTAACAGTATGTGTTCCTTCATTAGGGTAAGAGAGCTGTTTTTGTGTATTGACACAGGGGATATTTGCTACGAGAAGATGTGAGTCGTATGAGGTTTTTTTCCCAAGAAATAAGGACGCTACATTTTGGCGCATTTTCCCAAGGGAACTTAAGCTTTGAAGTTCACGTTTGGGGTGGAGAATAAATAGGGCCCATTTTTTAGCATGGTAATAGAAGGCGGTCTCTTTATAGCAAGCCTTAAATAGACGACGTGTGTCTTTCTGAGGGTCGTTAGTTTGGGTTTTTAAATGGTCCGGTAATACAGTATTTAATGTTTCTCCCAGTGCATCATACCCCTTTGTCGTGCCATTCAAGTAGATTGCCGCACATAGATCTTGAGTAAAGCGTTGATCATTTCCTGTAAGGCGAGTGCTTAGAATTTGTCTCAGCAATGTAATGATGGCAGAATATTGCTGGTGGAGTTCTTTGTAAGTTTCTTTGAGGGGAGCATTTAAGAGGGTTTTAAGGCTAGTAGCTTGTTCCGAAAGATCATTATAATCGTCAGAAACTGCTTTAAGAGCTGCAAATTTTTCCTGATAAAGAGTTATTTTTGCTTCTTTTAGCTTGGGAGAGAAAGGGTTAGTTGTGGTATGGCAGCTCAGTAAACAGATGATTTTTGTGGATAAGTTGATCAAAAGACGTATTGGTGCAGTAAGTGTCTTTAAAGCGCGCAAAGCCACTGAAGATGTCATTATGGAGGTGCTTGTGGGCTCGTTTGGCAATGAAGATGCCTTTTTAAGCTCTGGTGGGGCTGTGTGGTGAAGAGGGTTCATGGATGTTTATAACCGTTTTAAGGTGTTTTCAAGGGCGTCGCTAAAAGCGTCAACCTCTTGAAGGGTGTTATAAAGACCGAGAGAAACCCTGAGAAGAGAGTGTTGTGTTACACGCTTCATAGCGTGTTGCGAGCACAGATGACCGCTGCGAACAGCAATGCCTTTGAGATCTAACAAACAGGCAACATCCATCGGATGAGCACCCTCAAACCAGAGGCTAACAAGTCCTGTATGAGAGTGTGGGAGAGCAGCAAAATGTACGCGCGGAATTTTGGTGAGATGATCCACTAAGCGCCTTAAAAGAGTGTCTTCATAATCAGAGATAGCAGATAAACCCCATTGCTGGAGATAATCGATCGCTGCGTGAAGTCCAACGGCACCTGCACTATTAGGAGTACCTGCTTCAAACTTATAGGGAAGTTTGTTATAGGTGCTACTTTCTTTACCTACCAGATCAATCATATCACCACCGCCTTGGTAAGGCGGCATCACTTCGAGGAGATCTTTCTTGCCATAAAGTACTCCGATACCGGAAGGTCCATAGAGTTTGTGGCCTGAAAATGCAAAAAAATCCACATCAAGCGCTTGCACATCTACAGGAATGTGAGGTGCGCTTTGTGCGCCGTCTACAAGAAGTTTTCCCCCTTGAGCATGGACTAAATCTGCGATTTCTCTAATCGGTTGGATTCCACCAAAGGTATTAGAGATATGGGCGAGAGAGACGAGTTTAACGGAATCATTTAAAAGCTCTTTTAAGTGATCTAAATCAATAATGCCGCCGTGAGTGCGGATCCATTGGATGGTAGCGCCCTTGCGCGCAGAGAGCCATTGCCATGGCACAATGTTAGAGTGATGTTCAATGTCGGAGAGGAGGATGCAATCGCCTTTATTGATAAAATAGTCACCAAAAGAAGCAGCAACAAGATTGATACTTTCGGTTGTTCCTTTTGTGAATATAATTTCCTCTGCATGAGCCGCATGGATGAATTCTTTAACGGCATCCCTTGCAGCATGATAACGGGCGGTGGCACGCGCTGATAATGAATGTAGAGCTCGATGTACTGCGCCGTATTCGTGACGGTAAAAATGGTCCATTGCTGAAAGTACAGACAGAGGCTTTAAGGTAGTAGCGGCTGAATCGAGATAGATAAGAGGGTGGTCGTTGATGATTTCGGCAAGGGCGGGAAAATCTTTGCGAGCGATATGTGGGTTAAAAGGCTGCATCAAAGTTGCTCAAGAATGTCTTGGTAAAATGCATCGGCTAGTAATTGAGCTGCCGTTTCTGCACTTAAACCGCGACTTTTAAGATAAAAGAGTTGTTCTTCGTCAAGTTGTCCAACAGTACAACCATGCGAGGCTTTTACGTCGTCTGCAAAAATTTGTAGTTCAGGTTGGCTGTAAGCAATTGCATAGGGAGATAAGAGGAGATTTTGGTTGAGTTGGTAGGCATTGGTCTTTTGAGCAATAGGGTCAACAAAGATTTTCCCAGAGAAACTACTGCGCGTAGTGTCATAAAGGGCACATTTAAAAAGTTGACGTGAAGTGCATCCAGGGTGGAGATGGTCGACTTTAACACTAAAGTGGGTTTGTTCTTTGTTTTTGAGTCGTGCAAGACCAAAAAGTTGTGTATCAGCACCTTCTTGCATTAGCTGAGAAGTGATTTCTTGGCGATGGAGTAATGAACCAGTCGATAAAGATACATATTTCCAGCTGCTATTTCTCTTCTGTTGTGCACAAATATGTTCCCATGAAAAAAGACGGTCGACATGTTCATGCCACCAATGGCATTCAGCGCGACTTTCTTCTTCTAAGTGAATGTCGAAAATAGGTAGGAAGAGACAGGATGCATCGGAAAGGTCGATGGTGCGCCATTTAAACGATACGACAGACCGTTTTGCCAATGAGGTGATTAAGAGAGGGCAGACGAGTGCTGGTGTTCGACTGGTGATTAGGTTGAGGATGGCGATGGGGTGTTTTAATTCTAACTCTGGAGGGATATATAGGAATAAACCTCCTTGCCAAGCGCTAAGCGCAAGTAGGCGAAAAAAAGACCGCTCAGTCGTTAAGGATTTTTTTAAAAGTGTCTCGACAAAAAGTTGGAAGGGATGGGCGTGTTGTAAATCGCACACTTCTATTTCTTCGAGGGCTCCTTGAGCACTTAACTCGGGCTGGAAATGGCCATCAATAAAAACGAGAGTGCTCTCTTCACAACCCTTTTCAAAGAAGGCTTGGACTTGTTCTTTGGAGAGATGTTTAGAGGATGGAGTATATGAAAAAGCCTGCTGGTAAATGCGACCTAAAGGAACATTTGGTGAAGTGTTTTTTTGGGGAAGATCGCATTGGAGTAGTTGTTGCCATGCTTGTTCCCTCAAAGCAATCAGAGGATCACGGGCATTCCTTAATGGTTGCTCAAGAGATTTTCCAAAGGGGGTAGAAGAAAGAGTATTATTAAGGACCATAGATAGTAGAGATCTTATTCAAAGACGAGTATAGTTGGACAACCTCTAAAACTACAAGCTTCGTCGTGCAACTATATTCTTATAAAGCCAAAGACCGTCTTGGAAAAAACTTGCGTGGGGTCTGTTGCGCTTTAAATTTAACACAATTGCGGCAGCAGCTACACGGGCAAAAGATCTTATTGCTTGTAGCAACACCGTACCAATTGCAGACATTGAAAGCACCTACAGGAGCAAAAATTTCCTGGTGGATGCAAATGGGGCAATTATTGCATTCCGGCCTTGCATTATGGGACTGTCTCAATGTACTGCAAAAAGAAGCAACTCACCAGGTGATGAAAGGGGTGAGTATGTGGCTAGGTAATTACTTAAGAACTGGAGGGAGTTTAGCAGCAGGGATGCAGCGGTTTTCTTCTCTTTTCGACCCCCAGGTGATTGCTATGATTGCAGCAGCACAAGCGACCGGTTCTTTAACAACCACTGTAGAACAGATTACAGTGATGCTTGATAAACGTTGGAAGTTTATTAAACACCTACAAGGAGTCATGACATACCCGCTCCTACTAATGGGGGTAGCATGCGTGGTGGTAGCCGTCTTGTTGCTTTTTGTCATCCCTGCACTTGAACCTCTTTTTTCTTCTGCCCCTACAGGAATGACAGCCGTTATTATGGAGATTAGTCATATTGCCCAAAGTTGGGGATTATGGGCGGTGGTGGGGTTGCTTGGTGTTTGTGTTGGCGGTTTTGTCCTTTTTAGAAATACAGCGCGCCTATGGATCTCATTGCTATTGATGAAAGCTCCCATTGCGGGATCTTTGTGGCAGCGTCTTGCTTTGGTGCGATTTTTTGACACAATGAGCCATTTGCAAAAAGCACAAGTGCCTTTTATGG
This sequence comes from uncultured bacterium, assembly GCA_964596685.1. GTDB lineage: Bacteria > Chlamydiota > Chlamydiia > Chlamydiales > VFKH01 > CAZQVA01. Next base: position 35,163 of record CAZQVA010000002.1, read on the forward strand.
AGGCATTTTCCATTGCTCGCAAAATCCTGGGACATCCTCATCTGGAACGCGCATTTCGTATGATGGAAACACAGCTTTTACAGGGAAAATCTTTGAGTGTATTGCTCGAAAAAGAGCCAGAGGTGCCTCGTGGAATGGTACAATTATTACGCATTGGCGAACAAAGTGGAGACCTGGCAGCATGTATGGGTCAGCTAGCAAGTTTTTATGAAGAACAAACAAGAACAGAGTTAACAAAGTGGACTCAATTAGCACAGCCACTTATGTTGCTTTTCCTAGCAATGATTGTGGCCGCCGTATTACTTGCTGTATTAATTCCTTTAACGCAGAGTTCTGCATTGGTAGTGGGAACATGAAAAAGAAGAAAAATGCTGTCACCCTTATCGAAATGATGGTGGTGATTTTATTGATTGGCTTGATTGCAGGAGTTTTAGCCTATAATTTCCGCGGCAGTCTTGATCAAGGCAAGGTCTTTAAGACAAAGGAAGGAATTCAGCGTCTTGAAAATCTCTTGACGTGGGAAATTGCTAATGGAAAGTCACTTGACGATATACGTGAGAATTGGGAAAGCATTGTTCCTTTGTCCCCCTTAGGTGGCCAGGCAAAAGATCTATTACAAGATGGCTGGAATCAACCCTATACAGTAGATGTTCTCGATGATGGACAGGTCATTGTGCATTCATCAGCTCTCGATGCTTGGTATGTCGCGCATCCACAGTAAGCGATCCTTTTTCACCCTACTTGAAATGATGCTTGTTGTGATTTTAGTAGGTCTTTTATTTAGTATAACCTTGCCGCGTGCATGGAAATTGTGGCGGCAGTGGCAAGAGGAACGTCTTATTACACACTTACATCATCGCATCGAATTGGTAGAGCAGCTGGGACATTTGCTAGATCTGGATGTCGTCATGCATTTCGACCAGCAAGAAGATGGTCTGCATTTTTCTATTGAACGCCCAGCTGCGCTTGCTATGCGACATTTTCTCTGGCTGCAAAAACCTCTGCATCTTCCCTCTATATATCAATTTTCTGTAGATGAGAAGGTACAGGATCATTACCAATGGCATATGTGGCCCAATGATGTGGAGTATCCTGGGATAACATTACGTGGATCTGCTTGCTATCACTTATCTCAAAAAAACCAAAAAGATCATGTGTAACCGTTACACATTCGACTTTTAAAGAAGTCTAAAGAATACGGCGACTGGAAAGACGCGTGGGTAGTGGTAGCTGAGGGGTGTTTTCAATGGTGAATTGCGTGGCCATGTGATTCTTGAAGGCGGTAAAGAAAGCTTCTTTGGAAGGAAAATGAGGTTGAAGCGTGCAGAGGAACTCTTCGTGAGAGCGATTCGAACGATAGTTGGGTTCTTTTGGAGGATGCTTTAAACGATTCATGTGGAGGGGGTTATAGTCCCATAGCCAACTTGTATGGTGAACGAAACGATGTTTCGTAATATATTGAGCGTTGCCGCCACATTTTTTGCCTCCAATGACGTAGTCATTCTCCCTTAAAGCAAAATCTGGATGATCAATGACAGGTGTATACCACTGCGCACTCCATCGCATAATCTCTTCGGGAAATGCAGGTGTTGAAAGGTGAGTTTTGTCAAAAATTAGGGAGATGAAGAGCGTGTTTTCGTCGACAGCAACGGTGCCTCCTCCGCTATAGCGTTGAATTAGGGGAGTATCTTGCAGTGTGTTCAGATGAACCCATTGTTCTGATTTCCCTGAAATTCCCATGACGATTGCAGGAGGGGATCCACTGTTGATAATGCACCAATTGCCAAAGCCATGACGCACAAGAGCTTCTTCAATCCACAGTTGATCCAAAATAAATAGTGACGAGAGATCAAGCCAATAAAGTGTGTTATAAGAGGACGGCTTGGTTGCGTCCATGATGTTTTGCGTCATAAAGTGCTTTGTCAGCCTTTTGAAAGAGCTGTTCTAGAGAATCAATACGGCTATTGAGTGTCGCAACTCCAATAGATATTGTAATAGATGTCGTATGTGAATTGATAGGAAAAGTGTAAGCTTCTGTAAGGCGTACAAGTTTTTTAGCAACACTTAGCGCTTGGATCCCTGTCGTATGGGGCAAAATAACCATAAACTCCTCACCGCCGAATCGTCCAATAAAATCACTTGTGCGTAAATGATTGTATAAGAGCGCGGCGAAGTCCTTGAGCACCCTGTCTCCCGCTAGATGGCCCCAAATATCATTGATTTCTTTAAAGTGATCGATGTCTGCGATCATGAGTGAAAAGGGCAGGCGCATTTTTTTTGCATTATGGAACTCTCTTTCTGCATGTTCAAAGAGCAAACTCCTGCTGCACACTTTTGTTAATGCATCTTTTTCAACCATTTTTTTAAGGTGGCGATAGCGTTGAGTCTGCAATTTACGTGTTTCATTCTGCTGTAAAGCGACTTGTAGAGAAAATTGTAAGCGCTTAGTGTTGAGTGGCCAGAGAAAAATATGTTGAATGCCTCTGTCAATCGCTTCAGGAATCTGTAGTGAAGAGGGAGAGTGAACGAAGAAAAGATAGAGAGTGTTTGGTTGTCGAAAGGCATACCAAGTTAGTCCTGCGATAGATTCATCCACAATGACTGCTTTGGCAGGTGTGGTGAGTAAATCGCTTGGATGGGTGGTAGTAGAAATACTCTTCTTTTTAAATGCATATTTGCAGCGATGAATGAGATCTTCATTGTCGGATAGTATCAAAAGCTTGTCTTTTTCTATCATTTCAGGGTATAACTTTCTATTACGTTTCGAGTAGGCAGTAGCTCTATAACGAGAGGGCCGCATTTATGTGTAGCTAAACTCATCGTTTTATATCATACTGCAATCTTTTGGAGAAGATAACATGGCGTCTGTAAAGAAAAAACGCAAATACAAGATTGCGAAGCATAAACGCAAAAAACGCAGCAGAAGAGATAGACATAAGACACGTTAACTATGTGGCGTTTTCCTGTCATCTATGATGTCATTGTAGTAGGGGCGGGGCATGCGGGGTGTGAAGCGGCGTATGTCGCTGCACGACGCGGTGCCCGAACCCTCATGCTTACAATGAACCTCGATACCATTGCCAAGATGAGTTGTAATCCGGCAATTGGAGGAGTAGGGAAAGGGCATATCGTTCGTGAGATCGATGCGCTTGGTGGCATTATGGGCAAGATAACGGATCGCACAGCGATTCAGTTCCGTATGCTAAACGCTTCTCGCGGTCCAGCTGTTTGGGCACCACGTGCTCAAGCGGATAAGGCTGCGTATCAATTAGAAATGAAGCGTGTTCTTGAATTACTTCCTAATTTAGAAATCAAGCAGGGAACCACCGAAGGTCTGTGGATTGAAGATGATCGCATTTGCGGCGTTCACACTCTAGAGGGGATTACCTATCAAGGAAAAACGGTTGTTCTTTCCGCAGGTACCTTTATGCGAGGGTTATTGCATTTAGGACAGACACAATATAGTGGTGGACGTGCGGGTGATAAGCCATCGGTAGGTCTATCTGCAGATTTAGAAGCCCTTGGATTCCGTTTAGGACGTTTAAAGACGGGGACCCCCCCGCGCATACATAGTTCATCCATTGATTATAGCTCTTGTGAACTGCAGCCCGGAGAAGATGGGGTTTGTTTTTCATTTGATGCACCTGAACCACGTTTACCGCAGGTTCCTTGTCATATCACTTACACTACTGCTCAGACAAAAGAGATTGTAAATAAGAATCTCCATCGCTCAGCTATGTATTCTGGTGCAATTCGGGGCGTGGGGCCTCGTTATTGTCCCTCTATCGAAGATAAATTTGTACGCTTCGCTGATAAAGAGCGTCACCAAGTCTTTTTAGAGCCTGAAGGTCTCAATACGCAAGAAGTTTACGTCAATGGGATCTCTACATCACTGCCTGTTGATGTCCAACATGACTTGATCCGCTCTATTGTTGGGCTTGAGAATGCACAAATTATGCGTCTGGCCTATGCTATCGAATATGATTATCTCATCAGCGGACAAGTCGACTATACTTTAGAGAGTCGCACGGTTAAGGGGCTCTTTTTTGCTGGGCAAATTAATGGAACAACGGGTTATGAAGAAGCAGCAGGTCAAGGGCTTATTGCAGGAATTAATGCTGTCAACCGCGCTTTTAATCAGTCTGCATTCATTTTAAGTCGCAATGAGTCCTATATTGGAGTCATGATTGATGATCTCATTAATAAAGGGTTGGGAGAGGAGTTTGGTTGCCAAGAGCCTTACCGCATGTTTACTAGCCGTGCTGAAAATCGCTTAATGCTGCTACAAGGGAATGCGGATTTAAGACTACGCAAATATGGGTATGAACTTGGGCTAATTGATCAGCAGCCCTATGAAGCATTGGTAAAAAAACAAGCATGTATTGAGCATGAATGCCAACGTCTGCAAAAAGTTTTTGTTCAGATCAATGGAAAGGGATATTCTTTGGCTCAGTTGCTGGCGCGTCCTGAAAGCTCCTATGCTGAATTGCAAGCGCAATACCCAGAAAAACTTGATCCTCTGCCTCAAGATGTAACTCAACATATTGAGTGGAATTTACGCTACGCAGGGTATATCAAACGGCAGGAAATTGAGATTCAGAAACTCGAACAAATTGATACAATCGAAATCCCTGAAGACTTTAGTTATGCGAGCATTAAGGCGCTGTGTCGAGAGGCACGTGAAAAACTCTCCCGCATTCGCCCTAGGACTTTAGGTCAAGCTTCGCGCATCAGTGGGATTTCTCCTGCAGATCTCTCTATTTTGATGGTGACGCTGCGGAGAACATGTACCCATTCTACCTAAAATCCAATTCTTCAGGTGGAATGGGTATTAACGGCTTGCACAGGGTACCCGCAAGCGAATGCTTTAGCTGTTACAATACTTTTACCTGGTATCTGGACTTCTAAAAGTTCAAGAGAGCCCTTCTTGCATGCAATAATGATACCCGATTTTCCCCATTGTAAGATTTGTCCCGGTGTATGATTGGATTCATCATACAGGCGCGTTTTGAGAATACGTAGTTTTTCTTCTTTTCCTCTCAGGCGGATTTTACACCATGCACCCGGCTCAGGATTGGTCCCGCGCACGAGGTTGTGTATTTCAGCTGCAGATCGATTCCAGTCAATATAGGTGTCATCGAGTGTAATTTTATGAGCAAAAGTTACCATACGTGGATCTTGCTCCTGGGGAATAATTTTACCCGCAAGCCATCCACGCACCGTATCGCGTAGCAGAGGCTGGCTTAAATGACATAGCTGATCGCGCAATTCGCCATAAGTCATATCAGGAGGGATTTCAATGGAAGCGGTTGCTAAAATTGGTCCCGCGTCCATTTCCAGAGCCATTTTCATGATCGTCACGCCAGTCGATGTTTCACCATTGATAAGTGCATACTGGATGGGTGCCGCCCCTCTTAAAGTCGGTAAAATGCTGCCATGAACGTTGATGACACCATGTTTTGGGACATCTAACAAATTTTGCTTAAGGAGTTGTCCATAGGCAACGACAATAAACAGCTCAGGATTTAATGCGGCAAGTTGAGAGACACTTTCAGCGCTAGAGGCTTTAAGTGGTTGAAAACAGGGTACGTGAGGTAAAAGTTTGGCAGCAACCTCTTTGACAGGAGGAGCAAGAAGTTGTTTGGAGCGCCCTTGTGCTTTATCGGGTTGCGTTACGATGCCAACCACTTCGAAAAAGGGATCACCAATTAAGTCCTCGAGGATTTTGGCGGCAAAATCCGGTGTGCCAAAGAAGACAACCTTCATTATCCCTCCAACTCGTCGTTACCTTCTCCCTTAATAGGGATCTCAAAGCCAATCAGGCCGCGTTTTGAGTTTTTACAGAACTCTAACCATGTCTTGACTTCAGGAACATGAGAAAGTTCTTTTTCTACTTTATCGAGTGCTTTTTCTAAAGGCAAACCAGAGCGATATACGATTTTAAAGGCGCGACTCAGATATTGACGTGTTTCTAAAGTGATACCGCGACGTTTAAGTCCGATTAAATTTAAACCGCCGAGGCGGTAAGGGATACCCCCACCAATTGTAAAAGGAGGAACGTCATGAGTAACACGGCTCATGCCGCCTACCATCGAATGACTTCCAATCCGAGAGAATTGATGCACAGGTGTTAAACCACCAATAATAGCATAATCACCTACTTCCACATGCCCTGCAAGCGTCGCACTATTACTCATAATTACATGATGTCCAAGGTGGCAGTTGTGGGCGACGTGGCAATAGGCCATAATGAGACAGTGGTCCCCGACAATAACGGAAGTGCCTTCTTGTGTAGAAGAATTAATCGTGACACATTCCCTGATTTGGCAGTGCTTGCCAATCGAAACATATGTTGTTTCGCCTTTAAATTTCAAATCTTGGCATTGTGTGCCGATGCTGGCAAAAGGCCAAATGGTGGTGCCTTCGCCGATTGTTGTATGACCGTCGATATAGGCATGCGATTTAATGGTAACATTATCGCCAATAGAAACAGTGGACTTAATGACAGCAAAGGGCTCAATCGTCACCCCACTGCCAATTTTTGCCCCTTCTTCGATAATTGCTAAAGGGTGGATAGTGGTTTTTGTCATAGTGGCGATCCCTTAGATCTGTTCCTTATTCACAAGGGCAAAAGAAATTTCCCCTTCAAGCGCAATTTTCTTATTTACAAATGCCGTTCCTTTAATCCGGCCACCCTTGTTGCTAAAGTGTAGGCCTTCCACTTTTAGGTAAAGAGTGTCACCTGGCTTGACAGGGTTGCGGAACTTCGCATGGCTGACATTTAATAGCACGGCAATTTTTCCTACAAATCCTTTTTGGTGGATCAGAATTCCTCCTGCCTGAGCTAATGCCTCGACAAGTAACACACCGGGCATAATAGGAGCTGATGGAAAGTGTCCTTGGAAGAAGGGTTCATTGATCGTCACATTCTTTTGGGCAACGATCATGTTTTCTTCAAGATCAATGTGTAAGACTTTATCGACCAAAAGGAAGGGATAGCGATGGGGAAGAATATCTTGAATTTCACGATTCTCCATAATGGGAGAATAATGAGAAAAATCGGGATGTGCCGTCATAAAGGCCTCTCATTTAATGCATGAAGAAGTTTGCGACAGAATGCTGTATTTGCCGCATGTCCTGAACGAATAGCTATAATGTGAGCGTGGAAGGGGGCACCTACAAGTGCTAAATCGCCAACAAGGTCCAGGATCTTATGGCGTACCATCTCATCAGGAAATTTTAATCCATCTTTACTGAAGATCACGTCGTCTTTAATGACGACCGCATTTTCTAAGCTACCACCTTTGATAAGACCAAGCTCGATAAGCATCGAAACCTCATCATAAAGGGAAAAAGTGCGGCAATTGGCAAGTTGCGTTCTAAAATTTTCTAAAGTGATCGGTAGGGAAAGATATTGCGAACGAATGGCGCTGATATTGGGATAATGAAGTGTGTAGCTGATTCTGTATTCATTAGAGGGGAGTGCGACAAGGTGAATGTCGCCATGAGAATAATAAACGGGCTCTTTGAGTTGAAGAATCGGCCGTGTTTTTTCCTGTTGTACGACGCCCGCTGCTTCAATCATTTCCATGAATGGCAAACTACTTCCATCACCAATCGGTGGTTCTGGCGCGGAGATCTCAATGCGCACATTGTCGATCTGGTAAGCGTGTAAGGCAGCAAGAACATGTTCAACTGTGTGTAAGCGAACTTGTCCAATGCCTAGTGTAGTACTGCGAGAGGTGTCTTGCACATGCTCGATGAAGGCGGGTACAGTGGGACGTCCTGGCAGGTCGCACCGTTCAAAAATAATCCCCGTATCCTCTTCGGCAGGAAAAAAGGTCATAGTAACCTCGTGGCCTGTATGTAGGCCGACTCCTGAAAAAGAAGCAGATGCGCGTAAAGTTTTTTGACGGCGATAAAGAGAGGAGGTTTCAAACATAATAAGAGGATTTTACCGGGTCATCTGCTTTTGGGGCAAAACAAAACTATGAGGGAAGATGAAAGAAGTCTAGCGTTTCACAATAAATTTGCTACTTGGCTTAAACCACTAAGAACATCTTCAGCATGAAGTGGCATCACTGCAAGCGGATAAGGACTCCATACAGCTAAATAATCCGTTGTAGTAGAGCATAGAGGTGTTGAAGTCGTGTTCGGGGCAATATTGGTTTGATATGGTGGGAGGTAGACTGAAAAATGCGTCTTAAATTTGTGTTGGGGGATATTTAGTCTATTAGAAAGTGCATTAAAAAAGAGTTCTTCGAATTGTTTTGGAGGGCAGTTTAGATCACCAAAAAATAAATACGGGAAATCAGGTATGCCATATTGATTAATAAGATGCGCAACGAGTTCGGAAATCGCACTCATGGATGCGTCGACTGGAAGATGAAGGTTAAACACGCGCCAGAATTCTTGCGTGCCCATATCTTTCAATATAAAGCTTTGATAGGGACGTGCGCAATCTTTGCCAAATCGAAATGACTGATCATACTCTTCTATAGTAAAGGTTGCATCATCCCAAATGATCGCATGATGGTTTTCTTTATTGAGCCCTTCATCCTCCGTGGTGGTCATAGAATAGCCCTCAGGTAATATTTGCGCTAGCTCTCGAATAAAATCCGGGTGACATTCCTGGAGGGTCATAAATTTTTTAGGATGTGTGGGGTGTTTAAACATATCGACCACGTGTTTGGCTAGATATCTTTCCCGCTGCGTTACGCCAGCGCTATCCGAGTGTTTAGCGGCAACGGATGATCTGCTGATACCTTGTGAATTGTTGTGTACCCAAGAAAAAAAGCATTTGTTGAGGCTATTAAAAGAGGCGAAACGATGATTGTTGATTTGATATCCAACGGGAAGATGATCGGAATACCACATCCAGCGCTCTTGTAGTTCACCTACATAGCGTGGATTAGATCGACTGCTAAGAGTGAGTTGTTGCAGATGTGCGAAATGGCAAAGAGAACTCCAGCTTTCTGCGTCGTGACATTTGTAGGCAGCGATAAGAGGACTAGCATAAGAGCGATATTTTTCTAATATTCCAATAATGTGCTGATTTTTTTGTTCAATGGCTAGACGAGAAAGAGTAGTCCATGGGTCACTTTTGACGGGTTCACAAAAAAGTGCTGCAGGAAATAAGGGAACGAGTGGAGGGCAGGGCGACAGGGAAGAGGAAGAAGAGCCTGAAGTAAGATGTGGGGGGCCAAAAGGTGCAGCAAGAGAGGGGGACGGTGGATGTGGAGAAGAGCTGTGGATGGGTGACGTCATAAGAGTTTAGAAAATTTTGGAATAGTAAATGGTTGGTGAAAAATAGGCGTTGACATTCCGTCCCCATACAGAGAAGCTAGCACCGATAAGTATCCCTGAGGTGTCATCAATGATATATTCAAACATGGGTGTCAAGTTAAAGGTTACAGTTGATGGGAGCGTGATTTTACTAAAATCAGAATCCGGTGAACCTGGGTTGCCCATAAAGTGTGCTTCGCTCGTATAGGCATAGGTCATATCCATAGCAAAAGCCATCTTAGGGGTAAAACTATACTCGCCTGAAAAATTAAGAAGAAAAATATTCCCAGGTTTCAGTTGCCCTAAAGCACCTTCACCAAAGCCATAGGCGCTATAGCCATGAATATAAGTCGCAGGAGAATAAGTATATCCGAGATTCAAATTCAATTCAAAGGGATGGTAAGGAATGAGGTAGAAAATTTTTTGAATCGCGAGGAAAGCCCCCGTTTGCCACGAACCTGAACCTGTAGTAGCTGGAATGTTTGTAGAGGGGGCCAGATGATCAAATTGTCCAAGAGGTACGTTTTGTTGTATGTATAAACGCAAATCTGGGATGGCTGTACCTTTCTGGTCGCTGAGCAGTTGGACTCCAAGGCCGACGAGAGCATCTCCCATGCGCCATTTGTGATGGTTGCCCTGTATAATATAAGAACCATCCAATAAGAGAACAATATCAAGCCAATCGGTGATGCCTGTTTCTAAATATACGGTAGGTCCAATGAAGTAGGTGCATGGCTGACGTTGAAGGTTAAAATCATTGTCGTATGTGCCATAGACAGTATAAGGGCTCAAATAGCCTTCAAACAACAGAGAGCCTGGTGGTTGATTGTGGGCTGGGATTTGCAGCAATGTTCCAATATAATTAGGTGTATAATCAGGAGGAAGGCATTGGTCGGTTGGCGTCGCTGCATGAAGGCTGATAGAAGTCGAACTTAATAGGAAGATAGAGTTGAGAATGCGGCGACAACACATAGTTCTATTTATATGTTTTTCTTTTGAAAATTGCTACTAATAAACACAAAGTCGAACAGCAGATAATTCCCCAGTCTCCAAGATGAGGATATAGGGTTGGATGATTGATGAGATGAACTGTTTCTCGATGTGCGATTGTTTGATCGATCGATGTGAGGTATAAAATACGGCCTTGATGGTCGATGACACCAGAAATTCCTGTGGTACAGCTTCTAAGAAGGGGGATTCCATTTTCTGCCGCGCGCACGCGAGCATGCAAAAAGTGTTGGTAGGGTAGAGTTGAATGGGGATACCATCCATCATTAGTTAGATTTAGAAAACACTGCGCCCCCAATTGCCGAAAAAGACACATTGTGCGTCCAAATGTTTCTTCATAACAGATTGAAGGAGCAAAAGCGTGGCTACTATAAAACAGCACAGGGCTTTGACCTGGAGCAAAAGAATCGTAGATATCAAAACGCTCTGCTAAGCTACGGCACCAGGCATAGGGGATATATTCACCAATGGGGACAAGAATTTGTTTTGCATAACTATAATGTTCTTTTCTGTCATGGGGGATGAAGAGGGCGGACTGGTAAGTTTGTGGGAGGTTGTCTCGCTCTTCTAATCCGACCACCACATCTGCATGCCAGCGACGCGCTAGGTTTTGTAGGCCCTCAAAAGTGGATTGCCAAATGATCTGATCCTGCCACTTGATGGGGAAGCGTTCATGTGCTTCAAAAGCAATAGCATTTTCTGGCATGAGAATAAGATCAATGGAGTCTTTTGCATAAGGGAGCATGAGTTTTTCAAGATTTTCTAAGCGAAAAAATGGATGCTCATTAAAAGAGGCCATTTGCCCTGGTTGCACTAAAAGGATATTAAAGTTACCTAAGGGCGTCTTATTGTACTCATTTGAAAGCATCAGCACACTGCCTAGGCTAAAGAGGCCGATCAGTGTGGCACAGTAGACTTTAGGGCGTGTTAGGAAGGCGCAGCCATTGAGAAAAAAGAGCGCAAAGGAAAGGCCAAAAATCCCAAGAATACTGCTGAGTTGTAAAAGTGGAAGATTATGGCTCCATAACATCCCCCATGGATTCCACGAAAAACCCGACATAAATTCGAGGCGTAAAAGCTCCATGATTGTTCCAAACGCTGCAAGCGCACAGACTAAATAGATGTTGGAGCGCTCTTGTCTTTTGAGTTGAAAGGCGATAGCCGTGAGTAGAGTCATTTGTATGCTACATGCAGAAGCGACAAAGAGCCAAAGAAGCAGAAAAAGGGGGCCTGTCAATGTGATCGCACTCATCCATGAGATCCAAATACCCCATATGCTCATGAAAAGAAAAAATGCAGCAGGTAATTGCTTGCGCGGCGGCAAGAGCCAGAGGCCTTTCCAGAGTAACGCTAGTCCAAAAGCACCTGAAAAAAATGCTAGGAGGTCAAAATAGGGAAATAAGAGGCCCGACTGCCCCAGTGCAAGCAATACAAATCCGCAAACAGTCCATAAAATGGCAAGATAAGGGCTTTTTTCTTGACTCGAGCCCGGGACTTTCTCTCGGTTTAAAATCCAATTCTTCAGGTGGAATGGGTGTCGCATGGAAAATACTCGGGTAGAGGGGCTGTGAATTCTATTTCTTCTCTCTGTATTGGATGGTGTAGCCGCATTTTATGGTGATGTAGAGCGATGGCATGTTTTTGAGGCCAAGGCATGCCACCATATTTTATATCGCCTAAAATAGGTGAACCTAAAGCAGCTAGTTGGATGCGAATTTGATGATAGCGTCCAGAGATAAGTTCTACTTGCAGCAAGGAACCAGTTCCTTTTTTCAATAGAGTAGTATAGTTTAATTGAGCAAGTTTGGCACCAGGTGTGCCAGGTGGTACGATGTGTGCTTTATGATCACCATGTGTTAGCCAATGTTCGCAGGTGCCAGTGGGGCAAGAGGGGGAGGGATGAACGAAAGCCAGATAGGTCTTTGAACAAGTGCGCTCTTTGAGTGCGGCATGCAGACGCGCAAGGGCTTTGCTCGTTTTGGCACAAAGAAGAATCCCGCTGACAGGTTTGTCGATTTGATGAGCCGCTTCTAAAAAGACATTGCCAGGTTTATTTAGCAAGATCTTGAGAGTGTCGCGTGCGTTATAAGTGGCCTCTTCAGTCGTCTGACCAGCGAGTTTATTAATGACAACAAGATGGTTGTCGAGGAATAAAATGGGATGTTTCACAGATGCAAGTATTCCATATTTTTTTAAGGGATGGCAATTAAATTAAGCACATGGTTGGAGTGAAAGAGCGAATGGCATATACTTTTTCTTATCGGATTCTGTTTTAAGAGGATGAAAATGAGATTTTTTGGACGCGAAAAGCCTAAGATCAAGGTGCAATCGACGAAAAAAGATGGTTTTAGTGGCTGGTTGAAGTGCACTGACTGTCATGAATTGATTCACACCAATGAGCTTGAAAAAAATCTACACTGCTGCCCAAAGTGTGATCACCACTACCGCATGAGTGCTAAAGAACGTATTGCGATGTTGGCGGATGAAGGAACCTTTGAAGAGCATTTTGGTAATTATCATCCCGTTGATGCGCTTGAGTTTGTCGATGTTGAACCCTACACAAAACGTCTGGAAGAAGCGAAGAAAAAATCACAATCTTCAGAAGCTGTATCGGTCGGGGTGTGTCGCGTGCACAATAAACGCATAGCATTGGCTGTGATGGATTTTGCTTTTATGGGTGGGTCTATGGGCTCTGTCGTTGGCGAAAGGCTTGCTTTAATTATTGAATTGGCCTTGCGCGAAAAGCTACCACTTGTCATTGTCTCTTCATCGGGCGGTGCGCGCATGCAAGAATCTGTGCTCTCGTTGATGCAGATGGCAAAGACCTCTGCTGCATTGGCAAAATTAAGTGAAGCAAAATTGCCTTATGTTTCCGTGTTAACAAATCCGACAACAGGGGGTGTGACAGCCTCTTTTGCGACATTAGGGGATATTATTCTAGCAGAACCCAAAGCGTTGATTTGTTTTGCTGGTCCGCGTGTCATTGAACAGACAATCGGTCATACACTTCCTCCTGAAGCGCAGAAGTCGGAGTTTTTATTAGAACATGGCATGATTGATGCGATCGTACAGCGCAAGGAATTAAAATCTCGATTGGCTCAAATATTTGAAATTTTAACATAAAAGGAAGATGGGCGTGGAAGAGGAAGTAGAGCACGTTACTGTGGAAGTTACAGCAGCTGATGATGTGACAATGCCACATTATGCCACTGAACTTGCTGCAGGTGCTGATGTTAGAGCTTGGTTGACACATGCAATCACTATTCCTGCAGGTAGCAGCGCATTGGTCCCTACAGGGATTCACATGGCGATTCCCGATGGATATGAGTTGCAAGTACGTCCACGTAGTGGATTAGCACTGAAAAATCAAGTCACTGTCCTCAATACTCCTGGCACTATCGATGCAGATTACCGCGGCCATGTTCAAGTTCTTTTAATCAACCATGGACAGCAACCATTTACCGTTGAACCTGGAATGAGAATAGCTCAATTAATCTTGGCACCCGTTGTCCGCGCGCGCTTTGTACGCGTCGACAAACTTTCGGAAACACAACGTGCTGGAGGTGGCTTTGGACACTCGGGACTTCATTGATCCCATTCAGCCTGGCTTTGCCCTTGCTGATATCTTAGAACCTGCATTAGTTTGTCGCCCTACAGAAGATGATAAAGGTGGCGTATTGCATGAGATGTTTCAATGTTTGCAGAAAGTTGCACAATTAGATGAAAATCTCTTTCTTTCTCTTGTAGCGGCTGTGAATGCACGCGAGCAAATTGTCTCTACCGGTATTGGAGTCGGGGTCGCTTTACCTCATGCTAAATTGAGGGGATTACCTCGTTTTTTTGTTGTGATAGGTGTTTTGCCACAGGGTGTAGATTGGGATGCTCTCGATGGCGCCCCTGTGCGAATTGTATGTTTGATTGTTGGACCTGATGACCGCCCTGCACTTTATTTGCAGTTGTTATCGAAGCTGACTTGGATTTTAAAGGATGAAGAGAGACGAAAAAAAATCTTGAACCTTTCTCAGGCAGAGGAGATAGTAAAACTGTTTATCTCAAACCAAGTATGATTAGCGCATATGGATCTTTCATTACAAGATGTGACGGAACTGTTGCATGTAACAGAATTAGAAGTGAAGGACTGGGTAAAGACGGGCAAGATACCTTTTTATCGCCTCAATAATGAATTGCGTTTTAGTCGCTGTGAAATTGAGGATTGGATGCTCCACAGCGGAGTTGCTGGCGTTGTTGAAAATGCTTCTTTCAATCGTAAAAATGTAGTAGGTTCGCAAGCCTTCAACCTTTTTCGCGCTGTTAATCGCGGCGGAGTTTTTTTTGATGTAGAGGCATGTGATAAGGAACAGCTCATTCGTCAGATGGCAGAGGTGCTTTCTGAGCGGTTTTCATGGGATAAAGAGGCGGTAAGTCAATTATTGCTCGATCGCGAGAGACTGATGCCTACCGCGCTTAATCAAGGGGTAGCCGTACCGCATACGCGTGATTTTCTTTTAAACACCCACTTTGACTTAGTTACGCTTGTGTTTTTAAAAAAGCCTTTAGAATATGGTGCATTGGATCAACGCCCAGTAGATACGCTTTTTTTTCTCTTTGCTTGTGAAGACAAGAAACATTTACAATTACTAGCTAAGATTGCTCACTTAAGCAGTCAGACGCATGTGCTCGATAAGTTACGTCATTTAAAATCAACAGAAGAAGTGTTAGATCATATCCGTGTATGGGAGGCTAATCTTGCGGGAATGATGCCGTGAGACGTGGTCTGCAGTTTATTCTTTTCTTTCTTATGTGCTCTTTTTCCCTTTGGGCCGTGCCTTCATCCTTGATGTTAGTTGATCGTTTTAAAGAAGCGCAGAGTGGAGACTATATTGTTTGGCAGCAAGAAAGTTCGTTGCTTTTTTTCTATATTGGATCTCAGGAAGGTCATGAGCTTGTTCTCAATGAGATTAGTGCACCAATTTCTTTAAAGAATCGCTTAGTAGATGCTAAAGGAGCAGGATGGAAGCATTGGATTGCGCAAGGGGCTCCTAGTGCTACAGCATGGCTTTCTTATACTATTGACACGCAAAGAGGGATTCTAAAATCCATCTGGTGTTGTCAAAAAGGGTGTTTCCTAGATCCTAAAAGTGTGCAGGGTTTATTACATTCTCTATTAAGCATTGAGTGGCAGATTGTTCCAAGGGCGCAGCGCAAGCTTTTGGGAGAACCGGGACAGCCTCTTAATGAGCGTCCTTTATGGAATCCTAAGCTTTATTTTGAAGGAGCTGTGATCCCTAATGCACAATTTGATGCTTTTATGGCGCAATGGCCAAAAGATGGTTCGCCTTTAGCCGGCTTATTAATTGAAATCTACCTACCCAGCAACTTTCCGCTAGCGCCAAGTTACCTGCCCTACTGGCTTCAAGCAAAGGGAAAATTGGGAGTTGTGAAGTTGCGTGCGATTGATGCGGGGAAATCTCTATTGCAATGAATGAAAAATTAAATTACAATACTTCAAGTATGAATAAAAATAAAAAGATTTTAATTACAAATGATGACGGAATTAATGCGCCCGGTATTCGGCATTTATGGGAACAGGTGCGTGCAATTGGGGATGTTACCGTTGTTGCGCCATCCAAAGAGCGATCTGGAGCAAGCTTATCGATTACCATTCGCGATCATTTGGATTTGAGAGAACAAGAGGCGTGGCCGCAAGCATGGCATGTAAATGGAACGCCTGCTGATTGTGTTAAAATGGCGCGCAATTTACTTTTTGATACTCCTCCTGACCTTGTTCTTTCGGGGATTAATCGAGGATCGAATGCTGGTCGAAATGTTCTCTATAGTGGTACAGTAGCAGGTGTAATTGAAGCAGTTTTAAATGGGATTCCTGGTGTGGCTTTTTCTTGCCAATGTTTGGAAAATCCCAATTATGAGCGTGCCCTTGCACATATCCCTCAAATTGTCGAATATATTCTGAAACATCCCCCACAGGCTGGAACACTCTTGAATGTGACTTTCCCTTGTTACGCTCCTGAGGTTAAAGGAGTGCGCTTGGCAAAACAAGGATTGGGCTATTGGAAAGAGGTGTTAGAGCCTCACATAGACCCTTCTGGGCGTACGCTTTACCGCTTGGGATGTGAGCATGCGCATTTTGATGAAGATCCCGATAGTGATATTGCTTTGCTGGCAGATGGGTATGTTACGGTTGTACCTATTCAGGTCTCTTCCTTAACAGACGAAACGGAGTGGATCAATAGACAGAAGCATTTTCTTGGTTAACTATGGTCGCAGCATCCTCTAGTCCTTCATTATTCCCTCCAGTTTCTCTTCCTTCTGTTGTAGCGCCACAAGATCCACTTTCACAGCGCGTCAGTGCTTTTTTTCAAGCATTGATACAGCCAGGTGAAGTGAATATGTATGCAGGTACATCGCTTGCTTTTGTTTCTTCAGGAGTTGCACTTTACCAAATTGCCAAAAATGGATACTCGGCTGCTACGGCTGTGCACTATAAAGCTTACTATGCAGTCAAACACTATCTCCTCGATATGCTTCAGCAATGTATCCAGTTAGCAGCTTGCTTGACAAGCAATGTACAATTTTATCTTCTCATGGCTCAAAAAGTTGTTACGACGACTGCTGGTATTGCTGCTCCCTTCTCCTCCGCATTGGGTCTCATAGTAATGACTTGGGGTATTGTTAAGGAGAGTTTGCTCCTGCGTCAGACAAAAATGCATCTGCAAGAGTGCCGCGCAGCTTTAGATCAGAACCTACATTTGCCCATTGTGAATAAAGAGGCCCTTAAACAACTCATTGACACCTTTAGTGAGGAACTCAAACAGCGTCAAGAAATGGTTGAAAAGACTTTGAGCGCATTACCTGCTGGTATGCGAGCAAAGGGGCGCGTATTTTTAGAAAAGCATTATCGAGATGCAAATTTTAAGCGCTTATATGGAGCACATGGTTATCAATTTCTTGCCAAAATGAGTCAAGTTTCTCTTCGTGAGTCAATTAGCATAGAAGAAATTAGTCAAATGCGCTACGTGCAGACTGCCCTTAGGAATAAAGCGCGTGCGCATTGGCTTAACATTGCCGCAGCCGTTTTGGGGCTTGCCGCCGTCATATTTAGCTTTGCAGTGCCCGTATTAGGTCAAATTGCATTTGTGAGTTATGCATGCTGGCTGGCATGGCTTGTATGCTGGTCTGGAGACCAGGTATGTCGTGTCCTCGAAAAGCGCACCTTCGCTAAAGAAGATGCGTTTTATTTGCAAGTTTCGCCCGAAGAACAGATAAAACGACAAAGGTTGATTGAGAAGATTTGCAACTTACTGCCAGCATCAAAACCCGAAATCGAGTATACTTTGTTTGATCCAGATGCTTTTGCAGCATTGAAAAAAACAATTGTTGAGCGTCTGCATGTAGATAAAAAAGTTAAACAAGAGATTGCAAGTATAGATGCGTATTTTGATGAGGCATTGAAAGAGAAATGGAAAATGCAAGAAATGCGATTGGTAGAAACGACCCATGCCCCTGCGGAAGTGGCTTAAAGTATAAGAAATGCTGCTTTGGTAAGTCGGCTGTGCGTAAGAAAATTACGGCAAAGTGGATTCAACCCAATGAAAAAACTGCCTTTGTACCGCCTCCTTTTCGTCCAACAGCAGTAGATTTTCGTGAGCAAACAGAAGAATCGTCTAGTCAAGATCTTAAGCAATAGTTTAGACTGTACTTAGTTTTTCGTGTCGACAAGTGTGATCACAAGTACTACTGGTAGAGTGTGCATCTTAAGAGTATTTGTGAGTTCAGTTGTAAATACGATCACTTTAATGATGTCTTGTAAAAAGATGTAGAAGTGATGGGCTTGCGTGAGTGATGCTGCGTTGAAAGTACCGCACAAGATGGATGGATTTAAAGAGGAATCTTCTTCTTGTTCTTTTCCATAAATGGATTGATACTGCTTTAAAAGCCAAACGTTAATTATCCCTCTATAATAGGGAGAAAAAGAAATATTCTTTTAAGTAGTTTTGATTGATAAAACGCCCTAGAGCGCCAAATAGAGAATCAAGGCGCATCATATATGCTCATTGCCGGCCCTCCATGTACCTTAGACTAGGTGATGGAATCGTTTCGTGCCGATTTTAGCGGTTAAGTACCTTTTTGTTATAGAACCTCTTGAAGGATAGTATCAGAGAAAGGGAAAAGCGTTGAAGTTCGGTGTTATTGTAACCGAAACTGGTGACGACATGCAGGAGATTATTCTCAACATTGAATCGAAACAGATGCGTTATGCGCATTTGAAAAATGGTCAACTTTACGATTTAGTTGTCGAGCGCAAAAAAGCGCGCCAACTCTCTGGTAATATCTATCGTGGCCGTGTCACACATATTCTCCATAATATCCAATCCGCTTTTATTGATATCAATGAAGGGGAAAATGGCTTCATTCATATTTCCGACATTGTAGAAAATCGCAAGAAGTTTGAAGAGCTTTTTGACATGGATTTCGAGAATGCCTCAGATGCAAGAGACGATGCTAAAGATATTGAACAGTTATTAAAAGTTGATCAAAACGTCTTAGTTCAAGTTGTAAAGGAACCAATCGGTTCTAAAGGCGCGCGTTTAACATCTAATATATCAATTGCTGGACGCTACCTCGTGCTTTTGCCGAACTCACCTCATCGCGGGGTCTCTCGCAAAATTGAGGATCGGCATGTGCGTGAACGTTTAAAAAAATTGATCCAATCTTTTGAGATGCCGCAAAACATGGGGCTAATTTGTCGTACAGCGAGTGGCCATCAAACGGCTGAGACTCTTATCGAAGAAGCTCATGAATTATTAGCGCAATGGCAAGGTGTTGTCGAGCGTTTTCACCAGCATCATAAGCCAGCCTGTCTCTATGAAGAAAGTGATCTGATTAAACGTGCTGTGATGACAGCAATTGATAAAAAATTAGCTAAGATTGTAGTGGATGATCAGGCAACGTACCAGATCATCAAGCATCTTTATCAAAAGCATGCTAATGGGCATGAATTACATATCGAACACTACAAAGAAGTGACTCCTCTATTTGAGCGCTATAATGTCGAAAAAGAAATCGAAAAGGCGTTGCGCCATAAAATTTGGTTATCCAGTGGTGGGTACCTCTTTTTCGATCGCACAGAGGCTATGTATACGATTGATGTAAACTCAGGACGTAGTGTCACAGGTTCTCAACAGGGAGATGTGGAAGAGACGTTGGTGAGGATTAATTTAGAGGCGGCTGAAGAAATTGCTCGGCAATTGCGCATTCGGAATATTGGTGGACTTGTCATTTGTGATTTTATAGATATGCGTTCTAAACGCAATCAAAAACGTGTATTAGATAAACTAAAAGAATGCATGAAAGATGATTCCGCAAAGTGCACGATTTTAGCGATGAGTGAATTTGGCCTTGTAGAGATGACGCGTCAACGCAATAGAGAGTCACTCGCTCAAACGCTCTTTACGCATTGTCCCTATTGTATTGGGAGTGGGTTGATTAAGACGCATGAGACAGTCGCTATCGAATTGGAACGCGCTTTCCGTAAATCTGTGGGGCTGTATGAAAATTATGCACTCCAGGTGAGACTACATCCCGAATTATTGGCCTATCTGGAAGAACAAGATAAGCAACACCTTCTTTCATTAGCTCTTCACTCAGGTGTTGATCTAGAGTTTGAAGGGGATGATACACTTCACTTAAATGACTTTTTTTTTCATTCTGGCATTAATGGTAAACGTATCGAGGTATGATGTTTTTACAACAGTTAGATCAGTTGAAAGGGCAATTATCCACGAAGTATGCTCCTCTTATGGAACTCTTAAGAGGGTTTTATGAGCGTTATTGCGCCGTCACAGCATCAGTAATTGCAGAGCAAAAGCAAGATGAAATATTTGCACAATATCTTAAGTTGCTGCGACGCCAAATTGAACAACCATATGTCTTTGAATTATATCACCAAGCGATTACTGAGCCTGAAAACTATACAAAGTTTGGTTGCGATTTTACACGTCCTTTAATTGACTTTGCACACTCTTCTTGTACGGGGAAGGAGCAACTAGGGCAAATTGAAAAGTGGTTGTTGGCAAAAGAGAATGTCATTTTGCTCGCTAATCATCAAGTCGAATTAGATCCTCAGGTACTGATGCTCATGTTACAGGATGAGTATCCTGAAATGATCAAGCGAATGGTGTGTGTAGCGGGGCAAAAAGTGCTGACCAATCCATTAGCAGTGCCTTTTAGTTTAGGTTGTAATTTACTTTGCATCTTCTCTCGCAAGTATATCGATCAAGATCCGTCGACACGTATGGACAAGCAGCTTCACAATCAACGAACGATGAAAACAATGCGACATCTTCTTTCGCAAGGTGGCTGTTGTATTTATGTGGCTCCAAGTGGAGGCAGAGATCGTATGGATGAAAATGGTACGATTAAGTTAGCGCCATTTGATCCAGATAGTATTGAAATGTTGCGTTTGATGGCTGCTGGGGCTACTTCGCCGACCCATTTTTGCCCTCTTGCGCTTCATACGATGCCCTTATTAGCACCTCCTCCTGTAGGATCTTTGGAAGAAACGCTGTTGCCTTTAAGAGCTCCCGTGCATCTGCACTTTTGCCCAGAAATCGCATTAAAAGCATCGCATAGTGAAGACAAACATGCCGCACGCATCGAAGTAGCTGCTGCTGTCTTTGAAAAAGTTGAAGCTGCTTATCGAGCTTTCTAATGGTTTCAGCTAGTTCACTAAGAACGCTTGTAGGTATTACTCATGGGGGACCATTACATGTAGCGGATATCAAAGATGCTTGTTGCAAGATTTCGATAGTGACCGCCGGACTAGCTGGTATCACTGTAGGAAGCGTTTATCTCATGTCACGTTTTCATATTGCTTTCGGGGTAATTATACCAGGAAGTGTTGCCGTGGCAATTGTAGCTGCTAAATGTTTAAAGCCGTGTTCTCATAAAAACACTTCAAGCCCACTTGCCGTCACTCCTCAGTCGCCTTCAAGAGATTTGCGCATTACAATTGATACATCATTTCTGCTCATTTGCCCAGGAATTGCTAATCGATCTGCCAATTGTTGGGTCAATGCATCATTGCAACTTTTTTTAAATCTGCCTAAATGGAGAGAAATGATCGAAGATGTCTTTTCAGGCACTGTATTCGGTGACATTTTGCAAGATTATAATACAGTTGTAGGCGGCGTGAGCCGTTTAGACTCACAAAAAGTCCGTGAATGGCTTGCTGCACAGGTGCCCGGGAGTGTGGTATCGGATTGTGATCACCATGAAGACCCTGTGATCTTATTTGACTATCTTCTCTCTTCTGCTGGTCGGTTTTTAGAGTGGCAGCAGGGGTGTCAGCAAGATAAGCTGACATGGCAGCGGGACACATTGATGCGGTTGTATATAAATAACGAAAGCGAATCATTTTCAGATCTATTAAGTCGTTTTTTTGATAGCGAAACGGAAGAAGGAAAGCCAATTCAGTCGCGTTTTATTACTTTTCCCGACGAATTAACCCTGCAAATATGTCGTTTTGGGATCGCTCAAGAGGGAGAGCGCTACAAAATTGCAACGCCCATTGCAGTTCCCAATGTTTTTAAGTTACAGCAGCATTATGTTAGAAGTGATGAACCGGCTGCAGAATATCGATGCAACGGATTTATTTATCATGAGGGGAGTTTAGATCAGGGTCATTATGTGGCATGTATCAAAAAGGTGGGTCGTTGGTGGATGTGCAACGATGATCGGCCTATACAAAGCCTCACTTCTGACGAGGTTAGAGGTTATATGGCCCATTCATATATCTACCACTTTTCAAAGGCTCTGCAGCAAGAAAATTACTAATGTGCCATTAAAGCCTTGACCATAATGGAGGGGCTTTGCTATAACTTTAGTCACTATCGCCTTAGCGAATGCTGACATAGCTCAATTGGTAGAGCGCCCGACTTGTAATCGGATGGTTGAGGGTTCAATTCCTTCTGTCAGCAAAGTTTCTTTCCTGTTCTAGGCTCTTTCCAGACCATATTTTGGCCCCTTCAGGTTCTGGCTGGGAATTCTCTAGTGTTTCGATGGGGGTGTCGCATAGCGGCAATTGCAAGGGACTGTAAATCCCTCGTCTCACGACTCCGTTGGTTCGAGTCCAACCGCCCCCATCCTTTTGCGCATTTCTTAAATTCTATAAACTCAGACAGTGACTTTACATCTCAATGAAAGAGTAATGGGATGACAGTAGGTAGTCGAACTCACGTTAGTTTACGGTTGGTGATAATAGTCCTATAATTTCCTTAACATGACTTGTGTACATGTATGAGCGAATCAAAAATTTTTGTAAATTGTAAAAAATAGCATCAAAAGTTAGCAAGTATGGAATGTGAATCGTTTTATTGGCTTGTTCGGATAATATCGAAATAATATCGAGGATTGTTAAAAAAAGGAAGGGATGGTACTCTTTTTGACCATGAACCTAAAATAATGCAGAAGATAGTTAAACCCCAATCTGCTCAATCGGGGTTAAAGGAACGCTATTAACTATCATCCGTACTATTGATTTACCCAATCCTATAAGCTTTTGAACAATCACTTTTTTCAAAAATATCATTTGTTGCCAATTTGCTTACTGCTCTTTGCCTTTGTTCTCCCTTTATCTAAAGGCCTTTCGAATATCCTTTTTGCAGGGAGCTACTTATTGGTGATTTTAGGGGTGATTCAATCCTCGTCCTGGCGCCAGACGCTTTGGGCGCATTTTCGACAGCCGCTTTTGCTCGCTTTCTTTCTTTACTTTATCATCGCGGCTATAGGTGTTATTTATCCAAAAAATTTAGGGGCGGGATGGGCGACTACCAATAAGTTTTTTGAAATGCTATTGATCTATTTTTTTGTAGCGACTCTGATTGACTCGATTCAGGATGAAAAGCGCCGCTTTCAATATGCTGTTGCTGTTCTCTTATGTTTTTTATCCGGCGTGTTATTGCTTAATATAACGGGCCTTTTTGCCTTATTCGGCAGCATAGGGCACCGCAAATTCGTGCTCCCTTTGCGACCTTTAGGCATGCATCATATTTGGTATGCTAATCTCAATGCAGCGGCACTCTATAGTGCTTTTTTTCTGCTCTTTCTATGTGAGCGCACTAAAACACGCCTTGCGCGCACCTTTCTTACCTTGTCCTGTCTTTTGTCTTTAGGTGCAATTTTTCTGTCACTCTCTCGTGGAGCGTGGGTAGGTATTTTGCTAACAGGGATTTTTATTACGTACTTTTTTGTCAAAAGCAAGCGCGTCTATTTGTGTATCATCCTAGGATCCATAGTTGCATGTGTTGCGCTCTACTATACGGTACCGATTTTTCATCAGCGCATCGCTCGTATTCCTTATGAATTAACTCAGTATTCCACAGGATTTACTCAAACCTCTTTGGGTGCTAGGTTAATCATGTGGAAGGCAGCGCTTATGATGTTTCAAGCGAATCCCTTCTTAGGTGTCGGCACGGGGAATTATTTGCCAACGGTCATGCTTTATATTCAGGAAGGTCTTTTGCCCACTTTCTTGCGAGTATATAACCAACCGCACAACATGTATCTCTTTACATTGGCTACAAATGGTATTTTGGGGCTTCTAACGCTGCTTTATCTTTTTTATCGAAGTGTGCGCACTGCCTTTTTGCTGCTTAAAGTAAACCCTGCTGCCCGTCTTTTTGCGTTTCTAGCGCTTGCTGTCGCGATACATTTTATGATTGCAGGCTTTATAGATGCGTTTTTCAATATTCAAATTCTCCGCTATACATTCGCCCTTATGATGGGTGTCACACTTAGAAAATCGCTATTGCAACCCCGCCTCAAATAACTTGAATGGTTCATTTTTTTGAACCATCCAGGTATAACGTTTGAAATGAACGAACTACCAGATAAAAAGAGACTTCCAAAAAGAATCACGGAAAAGTATCTATATAACTGCAGTATAGCCTATTTACAGCGCTATGTAGCAAGTCAAGCGCAGCTGTATCGAGTGATGGAGCGCCGAATAGAGCGCGCTTGCAGAGCGCACCCTGATTTAGTAAAAGAAGAGTGCTTGGTGTTTTTGAGCAACGTTGTGAGGCGTCTGAAAGAAGAGGGTTGGTTAAATGAAACGGTAGCCTTGAATGGACTGGTGCAAGCGTTGCGTCGTCGAGGAGCCTCTCGGCAAGCGATACACTACAAATTAGTGCAAAAAGGATTTGGGCGAGAGCAAATTACGGAAACCTTGCAGCAATATGATGGTGCAAAAGAAGGTGACCTTTTGGCTGCAATTTTTTTGATGCGCCGAAGAAAATTAGGATGTTTTGGAAAGACTTCAGATTGGAAAGAGAGACAAAAGGCCTTTGGGATTATGATGCGCGGCGGATTTTCATTTGATACAGCGCAAACAGTCTTGCGCATGACTCAACAAGAGGTGGATGATTTGTTGGCATAACCTGAAAAGATTCGATGCATGAGAGTTGTGGGAAAAAGATGTTGCGGGAATATGCTAGACGTATTGTCTTCATGCATGACGTGGAGTACGATGCCTTGTGAATCTGTTAAAAAGCCAGCCTTGTAGCCTTGATCAATCAAAAACTTACAAAAATGATAGTCTTCACCATGGTTTACAGCAGGAAAGTGAATTTCCTTAATGATATGCTTTTGAAACATGAATGAAAAACCATACCCGTAGAGATTTTTTTCGATAAAATCACTGGGGAATTCATCTAGAGTATGTTTTGTGAAGTGATTTTTATAAATGCAATACTGTGAAGGTGCCAAGCGGTCTGTTTCCCAATAAGCAAATTTATCTTGTAGAATAGAATAGGCGAACCAACTTTTGAGAGAAATAAAATCATACCCACCTGTTTGTAGGTGAGCATGTAGTGTTTCTAGATAGTTTGGAGCGTAATAGTCATCATCATCAAAGTGCGCAATAACATCTCCAGATGCCTGTTGAATAAGGAAATTGCGTTTTTCCCCAATAGTTAGCCGCGTGGATGAGAAGAAATAATGAATAGAAGGGTGATGATCTGCCAGTTGTTTTAACCATTCGCAAGGTTGCTCGCTATCATCATAAATGAGCAATTCGCGCTGGGAATAAGTTTGAGCTTGGAAATTCCGAATCAAATTCTTTAGATGTACCGCGCGATTATAGGTAGGCGTGATAACGCTGATGAGGGGCTTGGGCGTGGTCCAATCGTGCATTGTATTAGGCTTTTTTCACAGTTCTTAAGAAAGGCATTCAGGCAAGAAGTTTGCGATGAGATCCCATGAGCGTTTTGCAGCCAGAGGATTGTAGACGCGCCCTACTTTTATCCCTCCAATTTTTGCTGCATTGGGATCGCAAAAGGCGTGTTGCGTGTGTCCGAAAAAATGCACTTGCCAATCGGCCTCGGAGGCATTCATTTCATCTGCAAATTGAGGTAAGTCACTAGAAGGCATTTGCGGGTCATCGTAACCCCAGGCTGCAAGGATTTTGGCTTGGATGGGTTGAGGTGTGTGGTTTTTTGGTGCATAAAGTGAGCCATGTAGGGAAACGACGCCTCTTAAGGAGGGCTCATAACGCGCTAAGTCCAAGGCGCACATCCCCCCGAAGCAATAGCCCATTGCGGCGATATAAGCTGGGTCTGTAAGTTTATATCCGCGGATTGCCTGATAAGCGGCACTAATACGCGTTTTGAGTAAGGCTCTATCTGCATACATGGGTCCACACCATGTTTTATACTCTTCAAGGCTATGAGCCTCTTGAGCGTCACCATACATGTCTACAGCACAAGCGACATACCCCATAGCTGCAATACGCTCTGCTTGTTCACAGATCCACTGATTACGACCATCTGCGGCAGGAAAAACAAGAACGGTAGGTTGCTTGCCTTC
Source organism: uncultured bacterium (assembly GCA_964596685.1). Taxonomy (GTDB): domain Bacteria; phylum Chlamydiota; class Chlamydiia; order Chlamydiales; family VFKH01; genus CAZQVA01. Next base: position 61,335 of record CAZQVA010000002.1, read on the forward strand.
TTTTTTGGGAGCAATGATATAGCTCTTAAAAGTCGTTGCATCAATGGTGTATGAAAGCTCTTCAGTATACATAGTATGCCTTTATTGGGTGTCTACCGGTGTGGGCAGAAGGTTGCGTTTATGACAGGTAAATGCATAGCCCGCAGCACATAAACAAAGCGCTCCTGCCACAAAAAGACAAGCGATGGGACTATGATAAAAACAGATGAAAGAACCCAGCGCCGGACCAATGCAGCCTCTTAATGCGACGAGTGCTAAATTGACATTGGTAAAACGACAACTATTTTCTTTTCCGGCAAAGAGGGGGCCCGATAGATTCCAGCTCAATTCACTACCAGCTTGCATGATGCCATAGAGAAGATAGCCTCCATAAATCCAAAAGACATTGATCTGTGCTAGAACAATACAAGCTGTAAAGACCGCTGCCAAGAGGACGACAACAAAGGAAAAATAATATAGGTTAACTTTTGCCATCCAACGCGCCCAGAAGGGAGAAGTCATGGCAAAGCCAATCCCTTTACAGAAGGATAGGGCAAGCGCCATATGGGTATAAGAGAGGTGAAGAGTGTCTGTGAAAAAGCGCGGGAGAGCGGGCTGTAGGACCATTAATCCGAGGCCACCGAAGATAAAGACCATTTGAAAATGAGCGAAATCAGGACGTTGTTTTAGAAGCTGCCAAAAATCTTTCCATGGACCTTTAATCATTTCTGGTAGGCATATGGGGGGAGGTTGTGCCAGCGCAGCTTTAAGTACAGGTAGTCGAATTTGAAAAAATATGCTTAAAAGGCTAAGGGCCGCAGCAATAGAAAAGAACCAAGGCCATAATTGTGGCATCGTATCGAGAAAAGGAGCTAGAGATAGAGGGAGAAATAGACCGATGAGATAGGTAATGGAGGAGCTTTGAGAAAATAGGCGCGTGCGGTAAGGACAGGGTAAATGGGCTTTCAACATCTCCATCCATGCTGGAATCATCGCCCTAAAAGAACACATATAAACAGCGAAAGCAAAGATGAAGAAGAAGGGGTTGTTGACAAAAGGAAAGAGGAAACAGGGAATTACGCCAATAAGGCTGGTAATGATAAGATGTTTTCGAATAGCTTCGGGGCGCCTTGAAATCCAGCAACTCCAGTATAATGAAAAGAAAGAAACACCGGGGCGCACGCTGATTAACAATGTCAGAGCTAAGGCTCCCGCATGTAAATCTTTGTAAAAGATAAAGGGAAGCAGAGTATACAGTGCCCACAGCGGTGCATGCAAGATGCTATTGCTGAGATAGGCAATACGTACAGCTTTTTGCTCACAGAGCATTTTGCCTCTTTGGAACTTTTATAACTGATGGCTATAATTATAAAAGGTTTGTATTAGTGAGTCAAATTTAAGGAGGAGGAAATATGTCAACTAACCCACAAAAAGTGTATCTGCTGCGTCATGGAGAAACTGCGTGGTCGCTTTCAGGACAACATACAGGCAGGACGGATCTTCCCTTGCTTCCAGAAGGGGAAGCTCAGGCAAAGAAATTGGCCCCTTTTTTAGCGAATGTATCTTTTGCGCATGTATGGTCAAGTCCTTTAAAACGCGCGTTAGACACATGTCGTTTGAGCGGTTTAGGGGATCAAGTTTCTGTGATGGAAGCATTGACAGAATGGAATTATGGGCGGTATGAGGGGGTCAAAACTGTTGATATCCATCAAGAAAATCCACATTGGAATTTATTTTTAGAGGGTGCACCAGAAGGAGAAACACCAGTTGATGTGGCGCGTCGTTTAGATCAACTCATTCTTAAAATACGAGAAATCAAGGGGAATATTGCTTTATATGCACATGGCCACATCTTACGCGCACTTGCTGCACGTTGGATTGGTCAATCTATCGCCGTTGGTAGTTGTTTAGGGCTAAATGCGGGTAGTTTATCGATCTTGGGCTGGGAGCATGAAGCAGATCCTATTATTAAACTTTGGAACTTTATTCCGTGAAAACAGTTGTTGTTGCGATGTCAGGGGGAGTTGATTCCTCTGTAACTGCGTATTTATTGAAAAGAGAAGGCTGGAATGTCATCGGCCTTTTTATGAAAAATTGGGAAGAAGAGGAGGAGGATGCCCTTTGTCCTGCGGCGCTTGATTATCAAGATGTCGTCAAAGTATGTGAGCGTTTGCAAATCCCTCATTATGCGGTGAATTTTGCTAAAGAATACAGGGAGGAGGTCTTCGCTCATTTTTTGGAAGAATATAAAGCGGGATGGACCCCTAACCCAGATATTTTGTGCAATCGAGAGATCAAATTCAAAGTACTACTCAACACAGCGCGATCACTCGGCGCTGATTTTTTAGCGACAGGTCACTATTGTCGGACGGATCATATCCATCTACTTAAAGGAAAAGACCCCAATAAGGATCAGAGCTACTTTTTATATACGATTCATTCTGAACATCTTAAGCAGGTTCTTTTTCCTATTGGTCATCTTTTAAAACCTGCTGTTAGAGAACTAGCGGCAGAAGCCGGTCTTATAACGCATGACAAAAAAGATAGTACAGGCATATGTTTTATCGGAAAGAGGCCATTCAAAGAATTTCTAAGCCATTATTTGGGCACACAACCCGGGTTTTTTGAGACACCCGACGGCAAATGTGTGGGTGAACATGATGGAATTGCCTATTATACCATCGGCCAGCGCAAGGGGCTAAAGATTGGTGGAGCTGGAGATGCCTGGTTTGTGGTGGCGAAAGACGTGGCGCGCAATGTCGTGGTTGTCGTGCAAGGCGATGACCATCCTCTGCTTTATCACCGTGCACTAACGGCAACAGAAGCCTCTTGGGTGTGTGATACCCCCCAATTTCCTCTGCACTGCACAGCAAAAATACGTTACCGCCAACAAGAGCATTCTTGCGTGGTAGAGAGGCGTGATGAAAAGTTGTGGGTCGTATTTGATAAGCCACAGAAGGCAATCACGCCACGTCAATCCGTTGTCTTTTATCAAGGAGACATCTGTTTGGGCGGAGCAATGATTGAAAAAGCATATGATATCTAAAAAAAGTCTATTGTCTATTTTGCTTGCAAGTACACTACTCTGTGCGGCAGCGGAGGTAGAAAAAACTGCTATCCATTACAACATACAAAAAGGGGCGTGGCATAAAGTTGTCGAGTTGTATGATCTTTATTGCGATGCACATCCCGAAGAAGCAGGAATCCTTTCCGCGCACATGGTAGAGCAGTACTTTAAACAAACAGTACGCTCCAGTAACGATAAACAACGTCTTTTAGCTTTACATGCTAGTGGGATTGTTGCGTGTGAACCTTTATTGGGGGTTTTTGAGAAATCCTTACGCAGCAATGACCCTAAAGCTCAATGTCTAGCTGTCGAAGGACTAAAGCGTTTGAAAAGTGATCTAGCTGATCGTTTGCTCCTTGAAGCGATGCATTCAGAGTATGCTCCTGTATGTGTGGGTGCAGCGATTGCATTGATGGAAAGAAATAATGCTGAAGTGCCCATGTTTATGGAATCCTTGATGTATAAGGTCCCTCCTGCTGCGCGCGTCTTGTTCCCAGCCATTTTTGGCAAATCAGAACACCCTGAATGTAAAAGATTGATAGGAGTGCTACTAAAAGACCGCGATCCACTTGTGCGCATTTCTTCCCTGTTAGCCATTGTCGAATATCACTTTGACACCTTTATACCTCAGTTGCGTACGATTGCGGCTCAAGGCAATAGCGCGGAAAAGGAGCTTGCCATTTATGGTTTGGCACTTTTTGAAGACAGCAGCTCTCTTGAATTATTGCAACATTTGGCAGAGGACAAGGATCCGATTGTGCGTATGGTGGCTGCACTTGGTCTGAACCGCTTTGGAGTCGACATATCTGCATCGATTGAAAAGATGGCCAAAGAGCGCAATTTATGGGCGATTAGTGCGCTTGGACGTGTGGAGGGTGGAGGTGTTGAAACATTAAAGCAATTTGTCAAGGACCCCGACTTATCAGTGCGCGCTACGGCCTTATGGGCGCTTTTGGAGAGAAAAGATAGCTCGGCGGTGGAGCCATTGATTGAACTAGTCTGCTTGTCGTCTGGCATCGTCTCTCAAGAGTCAACAGGAACAGTATTAAAGATTTTTAAGCCAGGTATAGCAGGGCAGTGGCGTGCCCCTTGGGTAGCTGCAGCTGCGAAATTACCAATGAAAGAATTTATTATCTTCGCTAAACGCGCTATTGCAAAGGATAAATCACTCGCGAATTCTATCATTACATTACTTGAGAATAGCGATAAGGAAGAAGCAAAAGCCTTTATTCGGCAATTAGCGCATTACCCTGGAGAAAGGGCGATTCGTTATAGGGCACAAATTGCCTTGCTGCGTTTAGATTATGGTAGCGAATCTACTACAGAGGTGATGGAATGGTTGACAGAGAAGGAACGTGTTGATTTGTGGACATTAACTTCAGGAGAAGGGGAGCAAAGTCCTTTGGAAGGAATTTTTGTAGAGGGACTATTAACGATCGCTGAAAAAGAGCGAGCTGGTGCATTGCCTTTACTATGGAAAATTTTTGCGAAGACAGATGCCAATAATCGCCCCCTTGTAGCGGCAGTTATTCTTCTGGTGACAGGATAAGAGAGTATGGCTGAAGAGCAGGAAATTTCTGGATATGTCGAGAGAATTACTTTTAGTCATCCCGAAACTGGATTTACCGTTGCTAAACTAAAAGAGCCGCGCAAATCGGATTTGACTACCCTTGTAGGGTGTTTACCGGGGATTCATGCGGGTTTATATTTGCATTGCAAAGGGAAATGGTTGATGCATCCCGATCATGGCTGGCAATTTGATGTGTGTCATTTTGTAGGACATACACCTCATAATGAAGAGGGCATCCAACGCTATCTTGGTTCTGGTCTCATCAAAGGGATAGGCGCGTATCTTGCTACCAAAATTGTAGAAAAGTATGGCAAGGAAACGCTTGAAGTCATTGAAAAATCTCCGGATGTTCTTTTAGAAGTGCATGGGATTGGTGCTAAGCGCCTTGCCATGATTCGTCGTTCATGGGATGAACAGAAAGCTATTCGTGAAGTGATGCTCTTTTTGCAACCCTTTGAAGTAAGCCCCAGTTTTGCACAGAAAATCTACCGTAAATACAAAGAAGATAGCATTGCCAAAGTTAAGGAAAATCCTTACCGATTAGCTCACGAGGTGCATGGGATCGGTTTTAAGAGTGCAGATCGCATGGCGCAGAAAATGGGTTTTACCTTGGAGCATCCACAACGCATTGCGGCAGGTATTGAATTCGTTTTGCACGAATTGGCAGGGGATGGACACACGTGTTATCCAACGGACGAATTACAGAAGCACGTACATGAAATTCTACAAGTTCCTTTAGAACTTATTGATGCACAAGTACGGGGGTTAATTGGCGAAGGAAGGCTGATTCAAGAGGGTCTTAGGGTGTGGCTAAAAGTCAGTCACATCTGTGAAAAGGGCATCGCTACCCAATTTCAAAGATTGCTAGAATCTGTAAGCTTTTTGCGCTCAATTGAGGTCGAGCGCGCTATCAGCTGGGCTGAAGAAAAATTAAAAATTGAACTTGCCGATAACCAGCGCCTTGCTGTAGAAGCAGCGCTGACGAATAAATTGCAAGTGATTACAGGTGGTCCAGGTACAGGTAAGAGTACAATTACAAAGGTGATCCTCGCCATTAGCCGTCGTTTAACGCAGAGAATTATTTTGGCTGCTCCCACAGGTAAAGCGGCAAAACGTATGGCAGAAGTGACGCATATGGAGGCTAAAACGATCCACAGTCTGCTCGAATTTTCGTTTGAGGGCGGAGGATTTAAGCGTAATCGCGAGAATCCTTTAGAGGCGGATCTCATCATCATTGATGAAGCAAGCATGATCGATCAATACCTCATGTATAGTTTGCTGCGCGCTATTCCGAATCATGCACGCGTTATTCTTATTGGAGACGTCAATCAACTGCCCAGCGTAGGGCCAGGAACGGTACTTAAAGATATTATTGAGAGCAAAATCCTACCTGTTGTTTGTCTTGTGGAGATCTTTCGCCAAGCGCAAGGATCAATGATTATTACTAATGCCCACCGTATCCATCAGGGGCTTTTTCCAGAGATTGAGATTAAGAAGGGTAGTGATTTCTTCTTTATTAAAGCTAATGAGCCCGAAGATCTTGTTAAAGAGGTGCTATCCCTTGTAAAAGAGCGTTTGCCAAAGCGCTATCGTTTGAATCCATTTGATGACATCCAAGTTCTTGTGCCTATGAAAAGAGGGCCAGTGGGTACAGAGCGCTTTAACGTTTTGCTACAAGAAACTTTAAACCCCAATCAGCCGTCCGTGGAGTGGGGACATAAGAAGTTTTGCCTACATGATAAAGTCATGCAAATCAGAAACAACTACACAAAAGAAGTCTACAATGGAGACGTAGGGCGTATCATCGCTATCGATCCTGAAGAACAAGAGCTGCTCGTGTCTTTTGATGGTAAAGATGTGCCTTATGAGTTTCTAGAACTTGATGAACTGGTGCTTGCCTATGCTGTATCCGTTCATAAATACCAAGGGAGTGAATGCCCTTGTGTTGTTATCCCGGTGCATACCAGCCATTATATGCTTTTGCATAAAAATCTCCTCTACACCGCTGTCACTCGCGGCAAACGTCTCGTCATTCTCGTCGGCATGGCACGTGCCATTCATATCGCCATCCATAACGACCACGCCCAAGAGCGTCACACCGGGCTTTTAGAGTCTCTACAGAGTAAATAGACTCCTTGCAAAAGAGTCTAATACTCGATGAGCAAGTTTTTTCTTGTTGACAGAAGAGACTTCGTGTGGATTTATCACACACTTGTCTACCATAACCATCATCTTATGTACCCGTGATTCATCATCACATAGCAGAATAATAGACCTCTTGAGTAATTAAATTTTTTGGCTATCCTTGTTGTTTTTTCAAGGACAAGAGCATGAGTAAATACGAAGAGCTGAAGCAATTACCAGAATAGTTTAGAAGATTGACCGGAGTCAAGCCAGAAACCTTTTCTGAAATGGTGGATATCTTAGTAAGAGTGCAAAATAGCAGATATAGAAAAGCCGGTCGAAAAGGAAAATTAACCATAGAGGACAAGCTATTAATGGCTTTAGAATATCTGAGGGAATATCGTGCTTATTTTCATTTGGGTTGCAGCTATGGATTAAGTGAGAGTGCTTGTTATCGAGCTTGCAGATGGGTAGAGGATACCCTGATCAAGAGTCGTAAATTTTCACTTCCCGGTAGAAAATCCCTCCTAAAAAGTGACGTGGAGTATGAAGTCATACTTATAGATGCAGAAGAAACTCCTATAGAAAGTCCCAAAAAAAAGTCCGTGAGAAGAAAAGGATAAAGAACCGGAATAATAGACAAAAGCATTTTTACTCTGGGAAAAAGAAACGACATACACTGAAGAGCCAAGTAGTCGTTGATAAAAGGACGAGAGAAGTGATATGTACGGCCTTTGGGAACGGCAAGAAACATGACTTTAGGTTATTCAAAGAGAGTAAAGTGCGATGGACGAAAAAAACGTGCGGAGTAACTGACAGTGAATATACAGGGATCAATAAGTTGCAAAAGAACTCAAGGCTGCCTAAAAAATCAAGTAAGAAGAAGCCACTAACACGTGCAGAGAAAGAGCAAAACAGAAAAATTTCATCGGAGCGTATTGCAAATGAGAATGTGATTGGAAGCTTAAAGAGATTAAAATAGTGAGCGACAGGTACAGAAACCGACGAAAGAGATTTGGGTTGCGCTTCAACCTAATTGCTGGAATCCACAATTTTGAACTCTCAGTTTAATTACGCAAGAGGTCTAATGCAGTAAAATTGCTAATAATACCCCCAAGGGTGGTTTTTTGATGGTTTGTATTGTGAAGTTGACTTTCAAGTCATTTTTCATGCAATAATCCATTGACTATTAGTTTGATAACGATTAAAGTGCACCGCGTGACCTCTGTAAATATTAGATGCACAATGGTGATACATTTTGAAATGATAATGGCAAGGAGTAGGACTTATGTTGAAGCAATGTATTAGGAAAACTTTTGAGATGTTTGGCTACTCTTTAAATAAATCAAATGGTTCATTCGAAGCCAACCAAGACATTGGAAGGGATTATAAGGATGCTGATAATGTTTTGCCTAATTTTAAACTAAAAAAAGCAAGCTCCTCGTGTTGTTGTAGGGGGGGCACGTCAGCCGAATTTACCGAATTTTCTGTTTTTAATGGAGAAAGTCTATTAACGGAAGTTATTTATTATTCTCATTTAACCCTTTTAAAAATGTGTAAGCACTATTCGTTTAATACTGTATTGGACATCGGTAGTCATGAAAGGCGATGCACAAGGATTTTTGAGCATATTGGAAAAAACGTAACTACAGTTGAAATTGCACCTGGATATGAAGCAGATTACCATGGTGATTATCTAAATCAAACATTTGAAGAGCCTTTTGATGCTATTTGGTGTAGTCAAACTTATGAGCATCAGAGAAATCCTGGAATTTTTTTAGATAAGATTTTTGAAGATTTGAAAGAAGGAGGAGTCCTAGGTCTTACAGTTCCTTTTCAAATTGATAAAAATGTATGCTTTGGTCACATTAATCTTACTTCACCTTTAATGTTAATTTACCATTTAGTATGTGCTGGATTTGATTGCTCTGGTATAGCTCTTAAAGTGTATAATGGCTTTATTGGGGTAATTTTAGAAAAAAAATACAATGGAATTGATAGGAAACGCCCTTCTGGGTCACTTCCCTTACAAGGGCAAATTGTTGACAATGCAAAAGAAATTATAGGTGATGAGATTTTTGACCGTTTACACGAGTCCTTTCCTTTCCTGGTAGCATATCCGACTGCTAACAATAAAATCACTTCAATCAATTGGGGCAATCCAATTTAGCTATCAATCTGGGAGCGTTCCGAGGCAGCTAAGAGAGAGTTTGATTCGGCTACCTTGTGCAAGTTTGGTGGTCTCCTTTTTTTTCTGCGAGGCTATGATGGAGCGAAGCGACAAGCAAAGAATGGATACTCTCATAATAGGCCAATCCTAGACCACAACATGTCCTAGTGATACAACGCCTCTTCTTTAGGCGTGAGCTCACGTTAAAGTATGAAATCTGGAGAAAATATGAATCGGAAAAGGATTTTGGTTACTGGTGGTGCGGGTTTTTTAGGCTCACACCTCTGTGAAAGATTACTGACTTTAGGAAATGAAGTATTATGTTTAGATAACTTTTTTACTGGCTCAAAGGATAATATCCAGCACTTAATTCTGAATCCATTTTTTGAATTAATCAGACATAACATTTGCGAACCGATTAAATTGGAAGTAGATGAGATTTATAATCTTGCATGCCCTGCCTCGCCTTTTCATTATCAACGATTTCCGGTGGAAACAGTTCGCACTAATGTTTTAGGTGCCGCAAATGTACTGGAGCTAGCGCGACATTTTAAAATTAAGATATTTCAAGCCTCAACTAGTGAAGTGTATGGTGATCCACTACAGCATCCTCAGCAAGAAAGTTATTGGGGGAACGTGAATCCCATTGGAATACGTTCCTGTTATGATGAAGGAAAACGCTGTGCAGAAACTTTATTTTTTGATTATAGCCGTCAATTTCAGATCCCCATCAAAGTGGGGCGTATTTTCAATACATATGGCCCACACATGAACGTGAATGACGGTCGAGTTGTTTCCAATTTTATTATTCAAGCGTTAAAAGGAGAGAATATTACTATCTATGGAAATGGCCGGCAAACGCGTTCTTTTTGTTATGTTGATGACCTGATTGATGGGATCATCCGCTTAATGGCAACTGATTCTGAGGTGGTCGGCCCCGTAAATATAGGTAATCCTACTGAGTTTTCAATGCTTGAGTTGGCAGAAGAAGTGATTTCATTAACGCGTTCTTCTTCAAAAATTGTTTTTCAATCGTTGCCAGCTGACGATCCTAAACAACGTCAGCCAGATATTTCCTTAGCACAGACTTTATTTGGCTGGCAGCCAAAAGTACCTTTGAAGGAAGGATTGTTAAAAACGATTGAGTATTTCACTAAACGCTTGGACATATAAAGACTTTGATATGAGTTATTTTACTGAATTAAAACGTAAATGGTATAAATATCAAGATTTATCCCATTACTTTAAAAATTTACCCAAACCACCCAAGTGCACGTTACCAGCATGGATGGAGGATCAGATAACTCAAGACATAACTACAGCATCGACTGTGCGTTATGGGGTGAAGTATCCATTCGCTTTCGTGATTTGTTGCATTAAAAACGGGAAGATTCGATTTCATCACTCTTATAGCTTGAATAATGGATATCGAATTTTAGTGATCAAGCGGTTTTTTTTATACCTAGTAACACATTATACGCTTCCAAATTGCGAATTTGCAATTCAGGTAGAAGGAGACTGTCTTGAGTTCACTCCAGCAGAACTTGGTGTGCCTGCATTAACATTTGCTAAGCAAAAGAGTTCCTGTGGTCCAATTTTAATGCCTGATATCGAGATGTTAAAAGGGTATACTAAAATCGATAGAGAAGTTGAGATAGCATCTGCTAAATATCCATGGGAAAGCAAGCAGAACATGGGGATATGGAGAGGGGCAACTACTGGAGGAGGGTATACGCCAACTACTGCACATAGGATCCCTAGAATGCAGTTAGTAAATGAATCATTACAAAACGGGACCCTTTTTGATGCGCGGTTTACGCAACGCACACAGTGTGCCGACGATTTCATGCTAGATGAGAAATATTTTGCAGATCCTATGTGTTTAGAGGATCATTTTCGATATAAATACCTTATTGATGTTGATGGGAATAGTTGCACATATTCTCGGTTGTATTGGATTTTGCGATCCAATTCAGTATTGTTGAAGCATCAATCTGATAATATTCAATGGTATTATGGTGGGTTGCAGGATAAAGAAAATGCCTATTATTTCACATTGGGCAATGGGAGTACGTTAAGCAAGTTAATTCTTTGGTTGAGAGATCATGATAAAGAGGCGCACAAAGTAGCAGAGAATGGACGTCATTTTTGTATTGAATATTTAAACATGACGTTTTGTGTGAATTATGTTCTTGAGATTATCACTAGGCTATAAATGAATTATAAAGAATTTTGCGTTCTCATTCCGCAACCTATGACTGAAAAGGGACATCATTTTAGTTATAATCGCGCTGTGCAAAAGGCAATTGAATTATTGAAAGGTGATTTTAGAGCATTCGTATCGCAAAGTTGTGATGTTCCTGATCTGCCGTTAAAGTGGCAAAAAGTCTTTCCAAGACGTTATGGATTGGGGGCTAGGTGGTGGAATGTACTTTTAAGGTTGCGTTGTTACTGTCAACTCTTTCATCAACAAAATGCATCAAGAACATTTTTTTTAGAGTGGTTTAACGCTTTAGAGTTGTCTCTTGCTGCAACAGCCGCGATAGTCTTTCTAAAAAAACCACATTCCTTTTGGATTGTTCATCGATTTACAATTGCAGGATCTGAAACATATCGAAAAATAATCAGATTCTGGTGTTTTCTACTAAGAGTTCGGTTTGCGGATAAATTTCTTGAATTTACTGACAGCACGATTATTCAAAATGAACTGCAAGAAAAATATAATAGAAAAATCACTTTACTTCCTATTCCTCACACCCGTATTCCAACTCAAATGATTAAAAAACCAATAAGGAACAAGCTTGAGTGTTGGTGGCCTGGTGAAGCACGAGTTGGCAAAGGGCTGATGGAAATACAGCAATTATTGCTTAGTACCCCCCCCATGGCTTGCGCTATGGAAATAGTTGCAAGCGAATTAGCGCCTTTTATCGCCGCCTCCGAATCTTCAATAACTTTGAAAACGATTCCTGCTGTTCTATCTAGAAATGCTTACGAATGTCAGTTATTTTCTTCAGATTGTATTTTGTTACCATACGATCCCTTGGGATATCGCGAAAACACATCTGGGATATTTGTGGAGGCTATTTGTGCTGAAAAAATGCCATTTGTTAGAGGCGGTAGTTGGTTAGCAGCAGAATTAAAAGCGTATGACTTGGATGAATTAATTTTAGATTGGACCAGTCAGACACTTGCTCAAGACATATATAACTTGTTTCAGAGACCAGATTTACATGCCAAATTGCGTAGCATGAGCCAGTATTATCAGTCGTTTCATTCGGTTGAACAGTTTGCAAAAATTATTCAACCGCTATTAATGACTTGAGGGCCCCTCGCCAAGGGTGCGCTGAGTTTAGTGATCTAAATTTTAGCTGCCGGAGTTAGATTTTGATTGCTTAAAATCGAATCCTCGTGCATACGTTGAGCAGTTTAATAGATGACAGCTGGATGAAATTGGACATGTCAGCGCGTGTATATTGTATAAGAGAGATAAGATTATGAGAGTTCTAGTTCCTGGTGGTGCCGGTTATGTAGGTTCCTGTTTGATTCCAAAATTACTTGATCAAGGACATGAAGTGGTAGTTCTCGATCTATATCTATATGGAAAGGATATTTTCAGGAATTATCACAAACATCCTGCTTTGACAGAAATCAAAGGTGACATCAGAGATCTCTCTGTCGTTAAAAAAGCACTGCAGGGGTGCGATGCTGTCATTCACCTGGCTTGTATTTCAAATGATCCTAGTTTTGAGCTCAATCCGTCACTGGGACGTTCGATTAATTTAGATTGTTTTGAGCCCTTTGTTCAAGCGGCTATTGATGCTGGTGTTAAGCGATTCATTTATGCCTCCTCTTCATCTGTTTATGGCGTAAAAGAGGAAGCGAATGTTGTTGAAACAATGTCTCTGGAGCCTTTGACCGATTATTCGCGTTTTAAAGCTGATTGTGAAAAGATCTTACTGAAATACGCTGATAAAATGATCTGCACAGTTATTCGGCCTGCAACAGTATGCGGTTATGCGCCCAGACAACGCTTGGACGTAGTTGTGAACATTCTTACCAATTTAGCGTATCATACTGGAAAGGTTAAAGTCATGGGTGGTGGCCAGATGCGTCCAAATATCCATATCGAGGATATGGCGCGTTGCTATTTACATGTATTAGCAGCTCCAGAGAATAAAATAAGATCCCAAATTTTCAATGCTGGATATCACAATCATACGGTCCTGGAGTTGGGGAAAATGGTGGCTAAGTGCGTGGGAACAGAACGCCCAGTGGAATTGATTGTTGAACCTACTAATGATAACCGTTCATACCATGTTTCTTCTGAAAAAATTCAAAGAGAGTTGGGTTTTGTTCCGCTGTATTCTATCGAGGATGCTATTCAAGGATTAGTCGATGCATTTAATGCTAAAAAACTCCCTAATTCGATGGATGATCCCTCCTATTTTAATATTAAGACAATGAAGGCTGTGCATTTAGTATGAAGTGTTTAGTAACGGGTGGTGCAGGATTTATTGGTAGTCACTTGTGTGAAGAATTACTTAAGAAGGGGCATCGCGTTCATGCCATCGATAACTTGCGCGGTGGGCACCTTAAGAATCTTTCTAGCTTTAAAGAGAATCCCTTTTTCGAGTTTAAGCAAGTGGATATTCGCGATAGAGATGCTTTAAATGCCTATGTTCAACAAGGGTTTGATTGGGTTTTTCACCTAGCCGCGATGGCTGATATCGTCCCCTCTATTGAACAGCCCAAAGAATACTTTGAAGTGAATGTTGATGGGACCTTTAACGTCTTAGAGGCCGCTAAAAGTATAGGGGTAAAGAGATTTCTCTATGCAGCCTCTTCTTCCTGCTATGGGATACCTGATACGTATCCTACGGCAGAAAATGCTTCGATTAGGCCACAGTATCCTTATGCATTAACAAAGTATCTAGGGGAAGAGCTCGTCATGCATTGGGCTCAAGTATATAAGCTTCCTGCAGTTTCTTTAAGGCTTTTTAATGTTTTTGGGCCAAGAGCACGTACAACAGGTTCTTATGGAGCTGTCTTTGGGGTATTTATTGCTCAAAAGCTCAACAATAAGCCTTTAACAGTTGTTGGTGATGGATCGCAAAGCCGGGATTTTACCTTTGTAAAAGATGTGGTTAATGCTTTTATTGCTGCTGCTGAATCGGATTGTGTCCAGGAAATTTTTAATGTAGGCAGTGGGGGGCATTACACAGTTAATCATCTTGTTGAATTATTGGGTGGTGAGAAGGTTTTTATTCCCAAACGTCCAGGAGAGCCAGACTGTACATTTGCTGATACACAAAAAATCACAACAACACTGAAGTGGACGCCTAAAGTAAGTTTTGAAGAGGGTGTCAAGCAATTGATGGAGCATCTTGACGACTTTAGAAATGCCCCTGTATGGGATCCTGAATCAATTAAGGAAGCAACAAAAAATTGGTTTAAATATTTATCTTAAGCGATTGAGGCGATTGAAATGTTTACACAGAGATTTAACGAGTTAGCCAAAGCATATAAAGAGCTGCAAAGCACACAGAAAGATGGATCTGCTATTACAGAGACAGCGGCATATAGTGCATGGCATCAAGCATTGGTCAATGTGAAGGAAAAGCGACGCTTTGTCTATGTAGTTGGTAATGGAGGGAGCGCAGGACTGGCATCCCACTTTCAGAACGATCTCATCAAAGCACTTAAGATCCCTGCGTACACCTTTTATGATTCTAATCTCATCACCTGTTTAGCAAATGATTATGGGTATGAACATGTCTTTAGTACGCCTCTTGAATTGATGGGGCATAAGGATGATGTGCTTATTGCAATCAGTAGTTCTGGTAAATCTCCCAATATTTTAAATGCGGTGCAAGCGGCAAAAAAACAGCAGATGACGATCATCACCTTAAGTGGTTTTGCAGCAGATAACCCACTAAGAAGCACTGGAGATGTGAATTTTTATATTCCATCACACGAGTATGGATTGGTCGAAGGAGCACATTTTCTGATACTGCACACATTAGTTGATTATTTTTCCTCATTTCGAGACAGATCATGACAGAAAAAATTAAATCTTTTGAGCAATTACAGGCATTATTGAATCAGCAACGTGCAGAGGGGAAGCGCATTGTGCAGTGTCATGGTGTTTTTGATCTCCTTCACCCAGGGCACATTCGTCATTTTAGAGCGGCTAAGCAAAAGGGTGATGTCCTCGTAGTCACCATTACTCCCGACCGCTTTGTTAATAAGGGCCCGGGGCGTCCTGTATTTACAGAAAAACTACGCCTAGAAACTTTAGCAGCACTGCAACATATTGATTATGTTGTTTTGAATGACACACCAGATGCGGTCTATGCAATTGAAAAAGTGCGCCCTCATATCTATGCAAAAGGGCTAGAGTACCAGTCGCATGAAAAGGATGTGACAGGAAAAATTGCAGAAGAGGTCAATGAAGTCGAGCGGCATGGTGGGCAAGTTTATTACACTGATGATATTGTCTTTAGTTCTTCTTCCCTCTTAAATCGTCATTTTGATCCTTTACCTCCTGAAACTGATGCTTATGTCAGTCACTTGAAGGGACGTTTTACAGCTGAGGACTTTTTAAATACGATTGAAAGCTTAAGGGATTTAAAGGTCCTGGTTGTCGGAGATGCAATTATTGACGAGTATCAGTATGTCGCTCCTTTGGGTCAGTCGGGCAAAGGGTTGCATATGACGGCGCGCTGTATGGAGAAGGAAGTGTTTTTAGGCGGCTCTCTCATCATTGCCAATCATATTGCTGAGATCGCAGATTCCGTTACACTATTAACCGCGCTAGGTGATGATTGCCCACATCTTCAGTTTATTGAAGACACTTTGAATCCCCGCGTTAGAAGACTGTTTCTAAATGTCAAAGATCAAACATCTTTGATTAAAAAGCGTTATGTTTTACGAGATGGGCATAATTTGTCAAAATTGTTTGAAACTTACTCTTGCAGAGATCACATGCTGGAAGCTGACCAGGCGGCTGAAGTCGCTGCTTTGATTGAAAAAATTGCTCCAGAATACGATCTCGTGCTTGTATGTGATTTTGGCAACGGTTTTACCACTCCAAATATTGTGCGTGCTCTTTCGCAAGTGCCAACTTTTTTGGCTGTCAATACGCAAACTAATAGCGGTAATCGCGGATATAACGTCGTTACACATTATGGTCGCGCTGATTTTATAGCCCTCAATGAGCCAGAATTGCGATTAGCTGCACATGACCGGCATAGTGCTCTTGAAGAAGTCATAGAGAAAGTTGCGCGGCGTTTGAATTGTCCCCACATCTCAATTACTCGAGGAGTAAACGGCGTATTTTGTTACACGCATAATGGGCGCTCAATAGAGATACCGGCCTTTAATCAGCATACAGTGGATAGAGTGGGAGCAGGCGATTGTTTCTTTTCACTTGCGGCACTTTGTTTAGCAAAAGGTTATTCACATGAAGAAGCTTCCTTTTTGGGTTCGCTAGCGGCCGGGATTGGGGTGCAGATTGTGGGCAATAAAGAACCTGTGCGTAAAGCAGCTATTTGTAAGTATCTACAGAGAGTGATGAAATAATGGTGAATGATAGTGATTTAGTGAAAAAATTATTTCACAAAATGCTCAGAATTAGATTAATAGAAGAGGCCATTGCAGAGCGTTATGCAACGCAACAGATGCGTTGTCCAGTGCACCTGAGCATAGGACAAGAAGCTGTTGCAGTGGGTGTGTGCGAGGCACTTTCTCAAGAAGATTATGTCATTAGCGGTCATCGAGCGCATGCGCATTATTTGGCAAAGGGTGGTTCGTTGAAGCGCATGATTGCGGAAATTCATGGCAAAGAAGCTGGTTGTTGCAAGGGGCATGGTGGCTCTATGCACTTGACCGATTTGGAAGCCGGCGTGATTGCTTCAACGCCTATTGTTGGTGGAAGTATCCCTGTGGGTGTGGGCATTGCTTTTGCTTCTTTGATGCGAGGTGAGAATAAAATCACGACGGTTTTTTTTGGCGAGGGAGCAACAGAAGAGGGTGTCTGGGCTGAGTCGTTGAATTTTGCTGTTTTAAAAAAATTGCCCGTATTGTTTTTGTGTGAGAATAATTTCTTTTCAGTCTATTCACCATTGCACGTCAGACAAGCTGCATCGAGAGATCGTGGTGCGATTGCAAAAGCACATGGCCTTTATGTTGATTGCGGCGATGGCAACGATGTGAGAGAAGTATATCAGAAGACTACAAAAGCGGTAAATCACCTAAGAAATGGATTAGGGCCTGTATTTTTGGAGTTTACCACTTACCGCCATCGAGAGCATTGTGGTCCAAATTTTGATAATCATATTGGTTATCGTTGTCCACAAGAAGCCAAAGAGTGGGAAAATAAATGCCCCATAATGCGTTATAAACAAGACTGTCAATGCGATAAGCAACATGCCTTGATTGTGCAAGAAATTGAAGAAGCTTTTGCATTTTCGCATGCAAGTTCCTTTCCTCATCATCCACATGATTACCAATAAATAGGCGCCTTTATGACAACGGACTCACACAAGCGCACGATTAAATTTGCAGAAGCGATTCTAGAAGCGACTGACCAGGCTATGGATCTGGATCCCAATGTTTATCTCATGGGGCTTGGAGTGCCTGATCCTAAAGGGATTTTCGGAACAACTAGTGGTTTATTAGAGAAGTATGGAAAAGAGCGCGTTCTCGATATGCCTACCTCTGAAAATGGCATGACAGGTGTTGCAATTGGAACGGCAATTATGGGATTTAGGCCCATCATGACTCATCAGCGCGTTGATTTTTTTCTTCTTGCACTAGATCAACTCATTAATAACGCTGCGAAATGGAGTTATATGTTTGGCGGACAGATGCATGTTCCGCTAATTGTACGATTGATTATTGGTAGAGGGTGGGGGCAGGGACCACAGCATTCTCAGAGTTTGCACAGTCTTTTTGCTCATATTCCTGGTCTTGTAGTTGTTGCTCCCGCAACACCCTATGATGCTAAAGGACTCCTTGTTGAAGCATGTCAACAGAATCGGCCCGTTGTCTATTTGGAACATCGCTGGCTTCATAATACACATGGCGTCGTGCCTCAAGAATACTACCGCGTTCCCTTTGGTAAAGCGCGCGTTGTACAAGAGGGGCGTGATCTGACTGTAGTTGCTTCCTCTCATATGACTATTGAAGCATTATATGCTGCCAAACAATTGCAAGAGACTTTTGGGATTTCAGTGGAAGTAGTCGATCTCAGATCCTTAAAGCCATTGGACACGGAAACAATTTTTGCGTCTGTGGCTAAAACCAAAAAAGTGATTATCGCAGATGCTGACTGGAAAATGGCGGGATTTGCCGCTGAAATTAGTGCACAGATTGTCGAAAATTGCTGGAATATCCTTGAAGCACCTCCTGAGCGCATTACTTATCCTGATGCGATTACACCAACGTGCTGGACATTATCGAATTTTTATTACCCCTGTAAGCGCGACATAATGAGAGCTGCGCTCATGATGATGGGTAATGGGGATGCAGCACAACAACTGCATGCACAGACCGTCCAAGAGCGAAGAGAACAACCCTTTGATGTGCCTGATGCGACTTTTACTGGACCCTTTTGACGTGGAATGAATAATACCTTATGAAAAAAGTACTTGTTATTGGAAGTAATTCCTTTTCTGGCAGTGATTTTATCGATCTGCTTTTAGAAACTGGTCGTTACGAAGTGATTGGAATTAGTCGATCACCTGAAAAAAACCCTTTGTTTCTGCCTTATAAGCAACGCAATAGCCCTCACTTTCGTTTTCAGCAGATTGATATCAACCACGATTTAGATAAATTAAAAGTGCTCTTAGAGGTTTTTGAGCCTGAATATATTGTGAATTTTGCTGCTCAAAGTGAAGTTGCGCCTAGTTGGGAACATCCAGACCATTGGTTTTTAACAAATACGGTCGCTTTGACACGCCTTGCTAATCTTTTAAAAGAGTATAAATGGTTAAAACGCTATGTGCATATTTCTTCTCCAGAAGCTTATGGCACATGTGATGGATTAATTACAGAGGAAGCACCTCTCAATCCTACAACACCTTATGCAGCATCTAAAGCAGCAGGGGATCTTTCCCTGTTTACTTTTGCAAAAAATTTCCCCTTTCCTCTTGTGATGATTCGTTCTACCAATGTGTATGGTGCGCACCAACAACTTTTTAAAATCATCCCGAGGACTGCTATTTATATTAAGTCGGGTCGCACCATTGAATTGCATGGCGGAGGAGTTGCTGTAAAGTCATATATCCATATACGTGATATTTCCAAGGGTGAATTGGCTGCCATGGAAAAGGGGCGCATCGGAGAAATTTACCACTTTTCGCCAAACCAGGGAGTTTCTATTCGAGAAGTTGTAGAAACGATCTGTCAAAAAATGGGTGCCAATTTTAACCAAGTGACCAAACAAGTTGCAGAGCGTTTGGGGCAAGATAAAGCGTATACAATAAGTTCTGAAAAAGCCCGCAAGGAATTTGGATGGTCTCCTGAAATTACCTTGGATGCAGGTATTGAACAAGTTGTAAGATGGGTAGAAGAAAATTATGCAGCCATCTTAAAAGAACCCCTGCAGTACATTCATAAAGCTTAAAAGGGAATTATGGGCCGCGAAATTGATCTGTTAGTAAATTATCCTCGCGTTAAAAGAGATGTCAAAGAAAGAGGTCAAAACAAAACGGAAGAGGATCGCGCGATTGCGCGTCAATTCGGGAAAGAATTTTTTGATGGGGACAGGCGCCATGGTTATGGTGGTTTTAATTATTTACCTCGTTTTTGGCAACCAGTAGTCCCTACATTTCAACAGTATTACGGGTTGTCCAATAAGAGCAAAGTGCTAGACGTAGGTTGTGGTAAAGGCTTCATGCTCTATGATTTTTCACAAGCGATTCCTGGTATCCAACTCAAGGGAGTTGATGTCTCCGAATATGCGATAGAACATGGTAAGGAAGAAATTAAAGATACACTACAGGTCGCTGATGTGCGTAATTTACCCTTTTCTGATCATTCCTTTGATTTAGTCATTTCTATTAATACGGTACATAATCTTGAGGGGGATGATTTAAAAAAAGCTCTCAAGGAGATTATGCGCGTGACGAGAAAAGATGCCTTCATTACAGTGGATGCCTATCGCAATGACGAAGAGAAAGAAGCGATGTATAATTGGAATCTGACAGCTAAAACGATTCTTCACGTTGACGAATGGAAACAGTTGTTTCAAGAAGTTGGCTACCGCGGTGATTACTACTGGTTTATTCCATGAAAACAAAAGCAGCTGTTTTAGAAGCAATTAACAAGCCATTAAGTATTCTCGAATTAGAGATTCCTGCTCTTCAAGAAGGGCAGGTTCTCGTCGAAATTCACTATAGTGGCGTGTGCCATTCACAGCTCAATGAGATTCGTGGGCGGAAGGGAGAAGATCGCTATCTTCCACATACTCTAGGACATGAAGGTAGTGGAATTGTGCTTGAAGTCGGTCCTGGTGTAACGAAGGTGAAAGCTGGCGATCCCGTTGTTTTGAGTTGGATTAAAGGCTTGGGACTGGATGCAAAGGGCCCTTTATATCGATGTGGCGATCGTGTGATTAATTCAGGTCCAATTGCTACCTTTATGGAACATGCTGTCATTGCTGAAAATAGATTAATTCCCATTCCAGCATCGATGCCTTTGCGTGAAGCAGCCTTACTTGGCTGTGCGATTCCTACAGGAGCTGGTGTTGTATTTAACCAAATGAAGATACAACCTCATCAATCGCTGGCGATTTTTGGATTTGGCGGTGTTGGAACAAGTGCACTCCTCGCCGCTAAAGTCCTGCAGGCCCATCCAATTATCATTGTTGATGCGAATAGCGATAAACTTGCTTTTGCAAAAGAATTAGGCGCTACTGAGGCTGTGCATATCGATAATCTTCACACGTGTCCATTACTGACTTCAGGCGTAGATTTTGCCTTGGAATGCGCAGGGCAAGTGCGTGCAATGCAGGCCGCCTTTCGTTCTGTACGTCCACAAGGTGGTATTTGCATCGTTGCAGGAAACCCTCCAAAAGGAGAACTCCTGGCGATTGATCCCTTTGATCTGATCCTTGGAAAGCAACTACATGGTACCTGGGGAGGGGCAAGTGTCATCGATGAAGATATTTCGAGATATACGCGTTACTATAACGATGGCACCATGCAATTAAATTCTTTAATTGCGGGTGAAGATGTTTTGGATAGGATTAACGACTTAGTTGTACGTCTTGAAAATGGAATACAGGGACGTTTGTTAATCAAAATGTAATAAGCAAGATGCACTTACATATAAGTGCAAAAGCATGATTGCATACATGAGTTGAAGGCATTACGGTTAAGTATTCTAAACAAATAACTTGGAGTGTTTGTGTGAAATTTCTTTCAGTGGTAATGCCCAGTTATAATCAAATTCATTATCTAAATGAACGCCTACAATCAATTTTGAAAGAAATTGATGATGAAGATGAAATAGTTATTATAGATGACTGCTCTACCGATGGCAGTTATGAGCTTTCTCAAGAGTTTGCTCAACGTGATCCACGTGTAAAGCTCATTCACAATGATATGAATAAAGGGGTGCATTTTTCTGTTACACTAGGTGCAAAGTATGCCGTCGGTGAATATTTATTTATGATAGCTGTGGATGATATTTGTTTGCCCGGGGCGATTCAAAGAGTTAAAAATTGTATCAAAGTGTTTGGAAACGTAGATATTTGTTCTTCTGAATTTGTGCAACTTGATGAAGCCCTACTAGTACCTAAGTTAACAACATCAAAATTAGTACCTGATGTTAGCGGTCCTCAGTTTTTTTCAGCGCAACAAACAAGAAAATTGCTATCAAGAGGCGTTTTTTGGGTGCCTGGGCATACCGTGACTGTAAAAAAATCTTTATTTTTTCAATATGGGGCATTTAATCCATCGTACGGTCCATATGTTGATTGGCTTATGTTTCATACAATTGCTATGGATAGAGGAATTTTATACATTCCTGAGCCGTTATTTGTTTGGAGATCCAGTGCTACAAATTATAGTAAAAATGCGAATAATAGCCCATTTCAGCAGGCAATTTTTAAGGATTTAACTACTGATAGAAAAATAAAAAAATATTTCATAGAGTCTGACATAATGCGAGTAATGGTACGTCAGCAATTATTCTGGTTGGTGAGATGTCCTTCTTATTGGATTTTTTTATGGAATACACTTTACCGAGGTATTGGTCGAAAATTGTGCAAGTTGTTTGTTAAAACGGGTGTAATTTAAAGTGTTAGATTAAGAGCTTTTAGTCGCAACCCCATTGAGAAATAGACGAGAATGGCTCCTATATTCAAGACATGGGAGGTCAATCATGCGCAAAGGGTTATTAGAACGGCTGGAAGCTCATCCAGAACTGAAAAAGCACACAGAAGGGTTGTTAGATATTGCTGAAAATACAACAGGAGCAATAAAAAAAGTTGATGATGCCGAAATTAGGGTTGTAGATCATATGCGGAAAATGGGAGCCGCGCTACTGCACGAACGGGCATGTCATGAAGAAAAAATGACAACAGAACTTTGAAAAAAACAGCACACTGAAACCGCTAAGCACGGAAAAAAAAGTCCATTGGGAGACCACGCTTAGTCGACTAGAGTTGAGTGTCCAGCGGTTTTTAGATGGACAGCGATTAGTAGTGCCTTTTGCTTGTTCTGCTGATGTGTATTGTAGAGACTATTTTTTGAGTCTTAAAAGGGTAATTACAGACTTTGGAGCAGACGTCTCTTTTGGCCAGGCTGTGGATAAGCTACAGGAATATTATGGAATTACAATCTCCGCCAGTGCGACACGAAAGATTACAAAAAAGCCTGCAAAAGCACCCGATGATATTCTACAAGACGACTTAGCACATCCGCGCTTCAAGAGGCACGTTGGCTTATTGGTGAGATCGACGGAACAATGGTGCCTATCATAACGTTTGAGCCAAATGAGAGTGCTGACAGCAGAACCTGGATAAAGACTGGATGGAAATAGGCACAACTTAGTGTTATTCGAATAAAGGCCAGCACTACAAAGGCATTTCAAGCTACTTTAGAAATAGTAGAACGTGCAGGAGATCTGCTGGGACGCTGTGCAAAACAATTAGGTTGGACAGACAAAACTAAAATTCATTGTCTTAGCGATGGGGCTCATTGGATTTATGAACAGGAGGACAGAGTCTTTGGTACTCAAAGTAATTACCTCATCGACTTTTTTCATCTCATCGAATATTTAGCAGCTGCATTAATTACTTGTTGTAAAAATGCTTCGACAAATTGGTTAAGAGAGAAACAGCAAGAAATGCGGAAAATAAAATTGGTGAGGTTTTACAAGAGCTTAAGACTCTATCGAGCCTGAAGAATTCAAAGACGAAAATGCGCCAGTCAGAAAGTACTTTCGATACATGGAAAACAGACTTAGTCAATTTAACTACAAGGAAGCATTAGCTGAAGAATTGCCGATAGGATCGGGGGAGATAGAGAGTGGCAATAGAAGCGTTGTACAAAACGACTGAAGATATCAGGGACATGGTCGCGCGTAGGTACAGCAGAACATATATTGGCCTTGCTTTCCATGAGAATCAATGGGGATTGGAGAAGGTGCTGGAAGAGTGGAAGCTCGAGTTTTGCTCATGCCGCCTAACACCTCGAATTACATTCGCGTGAAACACAACATTTGACAAAATCGTAAAAATACCTCTTCATTAGTATGAAAAATGAAGTAAAACTTTTTGAATTTACAACATCGAATCAATATGTTATTAGACACAGAGAAAATTCCAAAAACGTTGGTAATATCAGGAAGAGGGTATATCGGACGTGCATTCGCAAATTATTACAAAAGTTATGATCCAAAGACTTTAGTTACCCATCATTTACCAATGGAAGGTTATTTTCCGTTAGATGTAAGGAATCCCAATAAAAAATTCCCCAATATTTCTTTAAAAGATTATCAATACGCACTCATTGCAACTGGATGTGCTCAAATAAACATCTGTGAAAAAAATCCTGCCGCAACAGCAGCTTGTAACGTTTACGGTATCATTAATCTCGTTAAAGAACTTCTTGATCAGGATATTATATCAATCGTTTTCTCTAGTGACTATGTCTTTGATGGGTATGATGGAGCATATGACGAAAACGCCTTAGTTTCCCCCTTAAATGAATATGGAAGGCAAAAAGCTGAATTAGAATCAGAACTCATGCGACAATATCCTGATGATATCCTGATTTTGCGTCTTGGAAAAGTATTCGGGACATTACCTGGTGATCGCACGTTACTCGATGAAATGGCAACTGCCCTTTTGTGTGGAAACAGTATAAGAGCCGCTTTTGATCAGATTTTTTGTCCTATTCATATTGACGATGTAATTCAAGCCGTCATAGCTCTTCAAAAACTCAATAAAAGAGGTTTATATAATCTTTGTGGAGAAGAGTCGATTAGTAGGTATGATTTAGCAATCCGGCTCTGCATTTTACTAGTAAAAGACCCTAAGTTAGTTGAACGAATTAGCTTAAATGATCTTAACGAAGATTTTATTAGGCCAAAAAACACTACAATGAAATCTATTAAAATCCGCCAGGATGCTAATTTAAAATTTAAAAAACTAGAAAGCTCACTAAAATCAATTCTTTTCAATTACTAGAGGTCATGTTGGTAACTTCTCAATAAGTCATGGTAATGGTGGGTCTTGTTGCATAAATGCCACTAGCCGTCTCTAAAGTAGGTAACCCCTCTAGTCCCGATGGCATCCCAACTTCGTTAGTTTGTTCAAAGTTGCGCATCTAACCCAGCTTTCGGCTGCTTGATTCTTGAATATACGGCTTCTGAGATGGGCTTCCATTAATTTTTTTAGACGAAACATGGTGGTTTCCACTAGGGAACGCTTATGATATCCAACCTTCTCTTTCCATCGTTTCCGTCCTTATGGCACATAAAACAGGAAATTTTTAAATTGCGCTAACACTCTAGGAACTTCTACTTGACGAAAGCATCGATAGAAGATACACTCGCTAAGTCTGATCAATTATCGTATCTGAAAGCAAATGAAACACTGTCCTGTTCTTAAAGAAGTTCATATTATTAATGTAGTCTGGGGGGAGGAATATACACAGACCTTTATTCAAGCTTCTTTACCGAGTCAGCTAACGTCTAAAAACCTTCCCTTTTTAACCACTTGCA
Source organism: uncultured bacterium (assembly GCA_964596685.1). Lineage (GTDB taxonomy): Bacteria > Chlamydiota > Chlamydiia > Chlamydiales > VFKH01 > CAZQVA01. The sequence continues at coordinate 86,481 of CAZQVA010000002.1, forward strand.
ATATACAAATCCGGTATCGGATATTTACCACAGAGAAAGATCAATACACCATTGAGCAGTCTAATGTTCTTCAAGAGATTCAACGTTGTTTCCAGGTTGACTTCATAAACATACAGTCTTTTCTTGATAGAAATAAATATAGGGTCATCACTGATGTTCATGCTCTAGCAATACATGATGCCAATAAAATTGATGCAGGCATAGTATTTTTATCTCCAGATTGTATTCTAGTCGAGGGCTTTTTTGAAGAATTAGCGCAGTCAATTTTTAACAACAAACGAGTTGTGTTAATTGGGGCGCCAAGAGTGGATAAAAATGCTTTTCTTGATGATCTTCAAAAGCAACAACTGCCTTTAGATCAGATGTATCTTGCTACTAACCTTCTTCCGATTGCGCTAAAAAACCTACATCGCATTAGCAAAGAAATCATATGGAATGGAAAAACATTCCTAGATTGGCCATCTCATATTTATTGGAAATTATCTGATACAAGTTTGCTTATTCATGCTTTTCATCTACACCCTATTTTTATTTGGCCTGAAAATAAACATGTCTCATTACAATCAACCATTGATGGTGGATACATACATGAAGCCGTTCCCGACGAGACAAGTTGGCAAATAATAACCCAACCACATCAATTGATCGTTTTTGAAATGAGTTCTTCTACTATAGGTCAAGAAAGACAAATCATTCCTTGTTCCACTTATACAATTAGTTATTGGGCTATAACAGAAACGTTGAAATATCAACAACGGTTCATTTTGCACAAGATTATATTATCCGATTCGAAAAACTTATCACCTGAATCTGCCCAATATATAGAACAATCCAATCAAGTAGTAGATGAAATTTTTCATCAACTTACATCTCCTAATTTAATGACTCGGATTATATGGATATTCTTGCTCTTGCGCGATCCAGGAAAAACTATTAAACAAAAACTTCGGCATTTTTATAGATATACTGTTCGTAGGTGAACATGGTCTTGTTGCATAAATGCCGCTAACCGTCTCTAAAGTGGGCAACCCCTCTAGTCCCACTGGCATTAGGCCTCTTGCTAGCTTCCTGATGGCACCCCCAACCTCGTTAATTTATTCAAAATTGCACATCTAACCCAGCTTTCGGCCGCCTGATTCTTGAATGTACGGCTTCTGAGATGGGCGCCCATTAATTTTTTTAGACGAAACATGGTGGTTTCCACTAGAGAACGCCTGTGATATCCAACCTTCTCTTTCTATCGTTTCAGCCCTTCTCCTCCACCATACTCTTTTATAGCATTGATCGCATCGTTTCGATCCTCCACGCCATCTTGCCCGTTATTCTTGATCGCCGCATTTTTCGATGGTGGAACAATGGCTTTAGCCTCCCTCTTAACGCCAGTTCGATTTTAAATTTCACTTTAGTGTATATGTGAGTCTTGTTTTTTGGCCGCGTCGTTAAAGCACATAGAGCCTTAGCAAAAGTGTTTTTAGCTGTACTTGGATCAACAGAGCGTGCCGGAGAGCTTTTAAGATGGTGTATAAAGAGGCTTGGCTGAAACGTAAACACCAAGATTCACTGTCTGGGGGATAGTGCCCGTTGGATTTATGAACAGGTTGATAGAGTGTTTGGAATGCAGGGGTCCTACCTGATCGATTTTTTTCACCTCAGTGAATCTTGGCTAGAGCTGCGCATAGTTGTTGTAAGGAGTCTCCAAAGGAATGGTTAACAACACAGCAAGAGCGAATGAAAAAACACCACTTTGATGTGGTTTTGGAAGAGCTACTAAAGTATACAGGGCCTGAGGCGGTAAAAGATCGGGATGCCCCTGTAAGACGATGTCAACGCTATACGGAAAATCGACATGGTCAGTTTGACTATCACGGTGCACTACTTGCAGAGCTGCCGATTGGGTCTGGAGAAATAGAAAGCAGGAACAGGAGCGTTGTACAAAAAAGACTTACAATGCCCGGGGCCTGGTGGAAAACAGAGACAGCTGAGCACATGCTGGCATTACGATGTGTTAGAATTAATAGAGACTGGAAAAAATATTGGAAGTGCATAACCTCAAGTTTTCTGATGCCGCCTTACACTTTTAATTACACCCTAGTGGTGCAGAAAATGCATCTGTATTACGCCGCTCTACCATGAACATGCTACGAAAAGATAAAGAGAGCCTGCCAGTCTCAAAGACGTCGCTTAAAAGCATGTTTAAAAAAGGATTGCCTACTAAAGATTATTGGTCCGTGTAAAGGAAATTCTTTATGCGTTTGACCTGGCTGGCTAAATTTGAAATTGGTTGCATTATATTTAGAGATTTGGGTAGGCTCGTGCCTTGCATGGACCACAAGTACAAAATAAGGTAGTTATTAGCTAGCAGTTAGTAGACTGTCGATTCAAGTAGGTCCAGAGGTTCAGGGTTAAAGAGGCAATGATGACGAGCAAAACTGAAAAAGAAGTTTGGCAAGAGACGGCAGGAATGTTTGGAGACTATAAATACGATTTTGGAGAGCATTGGTCGTATAACTTTAGAAACGACCCTAAGCGCCTTGCCTTTGTTTTATCGCGTTACAAATTTGCCGCAAAAATGATTGGAAAGGCAAATAGTGTTTTGGAAATGGGATGTAGCGATGGTATTGGTGCGTCAATTCTTGCTGAAAATGCTCAAAAATATTTAGGGATTGATCTTGATGCTCCAGCTATTGAAGCTGCAAGATACAATTTTGGTAAAACCAAACATGAATTCCATACCGATGATTTTATGGGAAAAGTGTATGGCCAGTTTGATGGTGTTGTTAGCCTAGATGTGGTTGAACATATTCTGGCCATCCATGAAAATGAGTATTTTGATACTTTGCATAAAAATCTAACAGCGCATGGGGTCTGCGTTGTAGGTACGCCAAACATTACGTCTGATTGTTATGCATCTCTTGGAAGTAAGATGGGGCATGTCAACCTCTTTAGTCAGGAACGCTTGCAGGAAACATTAGGGAAGTATTTTGCCCATGTTTTTCCTTTTGGTATGAATGATGAAGTTGTCCATACAGGATTTGCACCTATGTCTCATTATTTAATTTGTGTATGCTGTGGGCCGATTGCTAAAAAATAGTAACAGGAGAAAATCTCGATGCATACAATGCTCGAACACTTTGAAAAACATGGTTGGGTTGTTTTAGATTTATTGAACCATGATCCCGTGTTTACGGCAAGGCATGAGCTTCAGAAACAGCTTGGCGTATTGACTTCGCAAGATGTTTCTTTAGAAGATTATCATTCGCTGGGGTATAAAGATCCGGAGCACACTGAATTACAAATACAAATGACAAATTTTTTTCGAAAGCAGCGTCTGGGACAAAAGGTGATTGAAGCTCAAGTTCCGTTTTTTAAAGAATTAGTTGGTTCTGATTTGCTTGTTCAGGGAAAACCCTACTTAAGAATGACCCGTCCAAATTGCCCCCAAGATAATATAGGATATCATCGAGATACTTTTTACGGAGGATCCCCTTATGAAATCTCAGTTTTAATTCCATTTGTTGACTTACCAGCTGAAAGTAGTCTTGGCATGTTATCTGGATCACATGTTCTCTCTGATAGTGAGTTCCCAACCAAACAAGTGATCTCAGATCCTCTAGTGACTAAAGGTTCTGACAAACATAAGCTGGGTTTTTTGTATGCTCCAAAGCCAATGGATTCTGCTATTGAAAAAGACATGCAGTATATTCCATTGAAATTAGGTCAGGCTCTTGTATTTAATTTAGCCATAGTTCACGGCAGTGTAGTAAATAAAGGCTCAGTAACTAGGTGGAGTACTGATATTCGCGTTATGAATGCATTAGCGCCAGTTGATTTAAGTAGTCGGCCCGACTATTATGAATCAGAAACTTTTCACTCTTCTCCGTTAACGCGCACTGCGCATCAGTATTTTGTTGCAAATGAGATTAAATAATGACGACTCTTAAAGAAACGAAATCAAATTGGGAATGTGTCGCAGAGATGATGCGTGCCGAGCCCATTAGTCTAGGAAAATATGCGGCATATTGGTGTCATAAAACACCTCGTCGGCTTTTACATTCGATGTCGTATTATAAATTTGCAGCCAAGATGATTGGAAAAAATAAGCGCGTCTTGGATATCGGATGTAATGAAGGGTTAGGTACATGGCTTTTGGCTAAAGAATGTGGTTATGCACAAGGGGTTGATTTTGATGAATCAGCTCTTGTAGCTGCAAAAAAAAATTTCACAGACCAAATTGTTAATTTTGAATATCTGGATGTTCTTCACACTCCTCTCCATGCAGAATGGGATGCTATTGTAAATTTTGACGTTATTGAACATATCCTTCCTGAGCATACTGAAAAATTTATGCACACAATTAGGCAGGGTCTAAAAAAAAATGGAATAGCGATCATTGGATCGCCTAGTCTTATTAGTCAACAATTTGCTTCAGATATATCCAAAAGAGGGCATGTGAATATACTTTCCTCAGAGCAATGGGAAAAACTTATGCGCAAACACTTTAATAATGTTTTTATCTTTGCAGCAAATGACGAAGTCATTCACACGGGATATATGCCACTAGCGCACTATCAAATAGCTTTATGTTGTAACAAGAAAAATTAAGCGATCACAGTGAAAATCTCTTGCATTATGCCTAATTTCAACGATGCCGAGTCAATGCCTCGGTCAGTGAATGCATTATTGCAACAAGAAGTTGCTGATATGGAGCTCATTATTATTGATGATGGATCCACTGACAATAGCTGGCAAGTGATTCGTGAATTGCAAACTTTAGATTCAAGAATATTTGCTGTCAAAAATGAAATGAATATTGGAACAATTAATACCGCTCTAAGGGGGTTAGAGATCGCTCATGGTGAGTTGATTTATTTTGCATCTGCAAATGATTGTCTGCAGCGTGGTTTTTTTCATGAAGCGTTGCAAGAGTTAGATAAACACCCAAGTGCAGGATTTTTTTGTGGAAATGCGCAGTTTTATGACATAGCAAGTAAACAAGAATCTTTTCCAAAGATGGCCTGGGGGGAAGTCGCTCGTTATATTAGTCCAGATGATTTACGCGATTTCCCAAGAAAAAACATAAACTGCTTTTTTGGTCAATCGGTGCTCCTGTGTAAAAAACATTTACCACCCAAACAGTTTTTATTTGAGAAACTTGGGGGGAATTTTGATCTATTTATCTTTTCTGCAATGGCTTTTCGTCATGGATTTTGTTACTCTCCACGCATATGTTCCCTGATTACAATCAGCAGCAATGCCGTTTCAGCTCGGGAGAAAACCGTTAAAGAAAAAAGCCAGAAAATTGTAGTGTTTCTTGAGAATTTGGACTTGCCATATTATGACGATGTAAGACCTAAGGTAATTCAATCAGGGATTCTATCTTTTCTCGGTTTTGCATTACCATATTTGATTATCAAGAATTTTTATTGGCGATATTGTTCTTGGAGGCTTATCCGAGATTACATCAAGTTATTAAAAAGAAAACTCCAGGAAAGAAAAAGATCATAGTGTCATCGACTATTAAAAATGGCATATTTGTTTCACTTGCTCCATACTTTCTTAATGAAGGTGGGCATTATCATGCCTATCACCAAGCTTTACAAGAGGCTATGGAAAAGTATGGTTATGTGACGGCTACTTACATTCCTCATGAATGTGAGGTAGAAGGATTAAATCAGAAATGGGTGCGCCATTTTCACTATGTGGCCAATAATCGACTTCTCTTGGCTATAAGAAAATTTCCAGAGTATTTTAGGCTTTTTTATTGGTTGCGCTCGAATAAAACTCGCGCTTCGCAGATTCTATTCTTGGAATCATATGGCGTGAGTGATATGCCATCCATTTTGTTGGCTGTCTATCTTTTGGGAACGAAAAGGATACATCTCTGGCATGTATTTCGAGAAGGATGGGAACATCAGTCGAAAAAACGCCGCGTACATATGCTTTTTTCAAAACTCCTTGCCTGGAGATTGAAGGAGCGCTATTCGATCTTTAGTGATAGCACGTTGATCATAAACTCATTGAGCCCTTACCAGAAGAATACAATCACACTGCTGCCCATTCCTCATATCCCTAAGTATACGTTTAGAAAGGATAATATCAAGCAGGATAGAGTTGTTTTGTGGTTTCCTGGATCTCCTCGTTCTGATAAAGGGGCAGATGAGGTTGTTAAGTTTTGCAAAAAACATGATCCAAATCTTGGAAAATTTGAATTAAGAATTGTCAAAGATCCCGATTTTATGAATTTGGATACCAAACTTAATATACAATTCTTACCTAGCCACTTGGATCGAGACGCCTACTTATCAAATTTATCTACTGCAGATGCAGCACTATTTCCTTATGATCCCTGGATATATTCTTCAAGAACTTCAGGGCCGTTTGTGGAAGCGATCTGTGCGGGAAAGATTGTTTTTGTAAAAGCGGGCAGTTGGCTGGCTAATGAGTTGACGATGCATGATTTGACTGAATGCATCTTAGATTGGGATACAGATGATTTGCCCTCTCGCATGTTGGAATTACTTAATGACCCAAGTATAAAAAGTAAGTTTGAGACAATGCAATCATGTTATCGAGAATTCCACAGTCAGGCAACTTTTGAGGCAGTTTTACATGAGAAAGTGCCTTGTAAGAGCTTTTTAGAGAATCAAGTTTGAAGGAAAAGTGGCAGCAAGGGGTGCTTACTGCCACGGTGAAAACCTAGAGGTTTTCGAGGAAGTTGATGAGAAGGCGGACGCCGACGCCAGTGGCGTGACGGGCGTGGTAGCGCTTCTCTTTGCTGAGATAAGCTGTGCCAGCGATGTCAAGGTGAGCCCAAGGGCGTTTGTTGACAAATTCTTCTAGGAAGAGAGCTCCGGTGATTGAACCGGCAGGCCGGCCACCGCTGTTTTTGATATCAGCGATATCTGAACGGATTTGCTCTTTATATTCGTCGAAAAGGGGTAGGCGCCAGACACGCTCAAAGGTGTTTTTGCCAGCTTTAGTAAGAGCTGCGGCGAGTTCGTCATTATTAGACATCATGCCTGTGGCCTCGTCGCCAAGTGCAATAACAATAGCACCTGTCAAGGTGGCAAGGTCGATCATACGTGTGGGATAGAGTTGTTTCTCAGCCCAAGCTAATGCATCTGCAAGGACTAGGCGTCCCTCTGCATCTGTATTGTCGATTTCGACTGTATGGCCTGAGTAACTCTTATAGACGTCGCCTGGTTTATAGGCATGGGAGCTGATCGCGTTTTCTGTACTTGGAATGATCGCCGTTACATTAGCTTTTAAATTCAGCTCTGCAGCGGCTACAATTGCGCCAAAGGCTGCTGCTGCACCTGACATGTCGCACTTCATCGTTTCCATCGATCCAGTGGGCTTTAAATTTAATCCACCAGTATCATATGTAATGCCTTTGCCAACAATGACAGTATGCTCTTGATTGGTAGGATCCCCTTTATAATAGATGCGAATAAAAGCAGGATCGCGATGGGACCCTTTATTGACAGCCAAGAGTAATCCCATGCCCTCTTTTTGAATGCGTGTCTTATCAAAGACCTCTACCTCGATTTGTGGATAGCGTTGCCCGATTTCGATAGCCAGTTGGGAGAGATGTTGTGGGGTAATATCGTCAGCGTTTCCGTTAACGAGGTCTCTTGCAAGATCGACACCGATATGGACTTTTTGTGCCTTGTCAAAGAGAGGCATGACGTGTGTGTCGCTTGTAATGACACCTACGCGCTCAAGCAGCACGTGGGGGTCTTTTTGAACAGATACTTCCTTCTGATGGAAGAGATAGTTGCGCAAGAGAATCCCTTCAGCTGCCGCATAAACTAGGTCGTGGGCGACGGTAGGGAGCATAAGATGGATATGGACAAATTTTTTCTTGTGACAAAAACGTACGAGAGATCCGTAAGCGCGGCGGATCATTTCCGCATCAGCCTCATCTTTCTTGCCCAAGCCTAAAAGGGCGACGCGTTTTTCAATCCCATTGTGGTAGACGAGAGCAACTTCTCCATTGCTCGCTTTAAAGAGCGCTAGATCTATGAGCTCTCTCAAAGAAAGCGCTAGCGTGTCAAATTGAGCCGCAGGAACAAAGCGCTTATCTTCTTGCCAAAAAGGCAGAACAAGAAGGTCTGAGCCTTCTCGTTCATCAAGTGAGCGGATATTAAAAAATTCCATGGTGGATTATCCTTTTAGTAGTCAGAAGGGAAGGTCATCATTTGATTCAGCAATATCACCAAAGAGCGCATTGAGTTCTGAAGAAGCGGAATGAGACTCATGGCCATGTTGCTGGTGAGAATCAGAAGAAGGACGCTCCGACTTGCCGCCACCAAATGGGCTAAAGCGAATCATCTCTGCATTAATGCTCAAGCGGACGCGTTGTTTGCCCTCGCGGTCCGAATAGATTTCTGGAGGAGTTAATTCTCCCCAAACAATGACGGCACTGCCTTTTTTTAGGTGAGGGATCAACTTTGCAAAGCGATCATCCCAAATGCTTACGCTCCACCACAGTGTTTCTTCTTTGCCCTTATTGCGCGTGTTGACAGCGATGCGCAAATTAGTAACTTTGTGATTATTGGCTGTAAAGCGCGTTTCAGGGTCTGCACCGAGGTGGCCCGCGATTTCAATATATTGCATAGTAAGCTCCGTTTAAGCTTGAAAAAATAGGGAACTGATAATTCCAGAGATCACAAAATACATGATCATTGAAAAAACGTCATTAAATGCTGTAACAATTGGTCCAGAAGCGACTGCAGGATCAACTCCAAGGCGTGCAAAGAAGAGGGGAGAGAATACGCCAAGAAGTGTTGAAGACAAACAGGCTCCAAAAACCCCTGTACACACAAGAACGCCGATTTCAAGGGGTTGACCTACAAACTCCTGTACTCCAAGGTTGCCTAAAAAGTAGACGGCACTGCCACATAGTATCCCAAAGACTAATCCGGTCAATAAACCAATAGAAAGTTCTTTAGAGATAGCAGCTCCGCGATTTCCTGAAGAAAGCATGCCGATAGCCATGCTACGTACGAGTACTGTGCTACACTGAATACCGACGTTACCAGAAATGCCTGTGATCAGCGGAATAAAAAAGACGAGGAAGGCAAGCAAATGACGCTCAACGCTTTGAAAATATGACATGATGGCCGCGCTCAAGAGACCAGCACAAACGGTCACTACAAGCCATGGAGCACGCGACAAGAAGCGTTGGATGACAGACTCGTTCGCCCCCATGCTTTCGGCTGTACCTGCGATGCGCGCAATGGTTTCATCGGCCATATCTTCAATCGCTTCGACAACATCTTCATAAGTGATTACGCCAACCAAAAAATTATCGACATCGACGACGGGAAGTGCAGGGATTTTATAACGTTCTACAAGATCGACGACTTCTTCTCGGGTAGCTTCTGGATGAATTTTGTGAAGCACTGAGCGCATGACTTGTCGCAAAGGCAGATGGGGGGGGTTGACAATCAGATTGCGCGCGGGAACATACCCCATCAACTCGCCTTCTTGATTAAGGACAAAAATACGCCGCGTGAGGTCGATGCCTGGATTATTGCGGATAGTGGCCGCTGCTTGTCCAATGGTCACATCCATAGGAAAGGCGAAAAACTCATTTGTCATCATACGGCCGGCACTATTGCGATCGTGTTGCTTCAATTCGCGAATGCGCTCAGCTTTTTTCGCATCGAGCAAATCAATAACACGTCGATAACGGCGCTCTGGAAGGTCGTCTAAGACCCAAACAGCTTCATCAGGAGGCATTTTTTGTAATAACTGACGGATATCTGTATCGGAAATATGGCGAAAAATAGCACTCCGCGTGCTGCCATCCGTATTGATCATAAAGGTGATTTTGGCTTCTAGATCAGGTAAATTCTCAAAAAGCACAGGACGTGCATTGGGTGGCAGTCGGCATGCCGCATAGGCCAGGTCGATGGGGGTGTGTTCGCTAGCGATTTTTGCAACAAGATTCAGGCGCACCTTTGAAGTCTGTTTGTGAAACGCTTCCTCAAGTTTTTCAGAGAGCAAATCATCCAAATGACTGGTTTTGGAATCCATGAGGTTACCAGTTGTGGTGTGTGCCTCTTCTTCAATCCAATCTTCCTCTTGCTCTCTATCCATGCTTGTTACTTTACCCTTAAATGAGGTCTAAGAATTTTGCCAATACCCAAAGAATGGCGATAGCGGCAATTGAACCGCCGATCCATAGAAGATTGGGTAATTTTACGCCCCCCCCCTGAGGAGAGCGCATTTCCATTGTGCCGATGCCATATTCGAACTCTTGGTTGCTCGATAAAGAGCGGAAGAGGGGAGCAAATTCTTTCGAGAGATTAGCTACATCCATCTCTAGATAAGCTGCATATTGTTTGACAAACCCCTGGGCATGCACAGGAGAGAGCAATTTCTCGAGTTGGCCTTCTTCAATCGCTTGAATGAACGCTTCTCGAATGGAAAGAGTGTGGGAGACCTCTTTAGTCGATAAGCCTCTTTCTTGACGTTTTTGCCTAAAAAGATTGCCGAATCGCTTCTTTTCTTCTTGCGTGCACTCTAGATCCATCGCTATACTCGCTAAAATTATGACATCCAATGTCTTTCAATTATCATCAGAACAAGGACAAACGCTGCTTGCTGAATTGCAGGAGCGGGGCTTTGCCATCGATCAAGAAGGGGCTTGGGATTTTCGCGCGAAAAAACCAGGACTTTGTTGTACCCTTTACTCAAGTGGAAAGCTGCTCGTGCAGGGAAAAGAGAGCGCCTCGTTCATTGAATTTTACCTTGCGCCGGAAATTCTGCATAGCTTTGTTGCTGATTCCTTACAATATTCCGATATAAAAGAGGAGCTGATCGGCTCTGATGAGTCTGGAAAGGGAGATTTTTTCGGTCCTCTTTGTGTCGCTTCTTTTTATGCGCCTCTACAAGATTTGGCACATTTAAAAAAGATGGGAGTGGGGGATTCAAAGAAACTTTCTGAAAAGCAAATTCTAAAACTTGCCAAGGAACTGATGGCTTGGCCCCATGAGATATTGATATTATGGCCTAAGCGGTATAATGCACTCTATGAGCGATTTAAAAACTTGAATCGCCTGCTCGCATGGGCACATGCTGTCTGTATTGAGAAGATGTATCAGAAAACGGGACAGAAAAAGGTGTTAATAGACCAATTTGCTAAAGGAACCCTTTTAAAAACGTTGATCCATCATAAAGTTCCTTCCATGGAAGTTCAAGAAGCGCCTCGGGCTGAATCTTTGCATATCTGTGTTGCCGCTGCATCGATATTGGCGCGCGCCTCTTTTGTGTTGGGCATCCAGCAGATGGAAAAGCAATTAGATGTACATTTGCCGAAAGGGGGAGGGAGTGCAGTGACAGCAGCAGGTCGCCTACTTCACCAGAGAGACCCAGAGCTTTTACGGCGTGTGTGTAAGCATCACTTCAAAAATTTACAACAGATTCTTGCTCAAAATTAACTACTTGCATAGAGTTGTTCTTTCACTCTATGGAGGGTGCAATGAAAAAATTCTTTTCTACTAAGACGCTCTTGTGTGGGACGTTTGTGTGTGGTTTGGCTGCCTTGATGTGTGGCACGCCTTTAGCTACGCTATCTGCTGATGATACGACTTTATTAAATTTAGTATATTTCCAAACCGCTTTTGCCAACGCAACAAAGGGATCTTGCGAACCTAAAAACTGCTATGGCTTTCTGGGGAATGGTTATTTTCTAGCTAAAGCGCGTGCTAAAGAAGCTGGAGGGCAGCAGATACAATATAGTGACGTCGAAGCCAATGCTCTATGGGCGCATAAATTTAATGCGCATGAAGGGATGACAATCACGGCCGGGTATTCGACGATCAAAATGGATTTAAGTCCAAATGATAATTTTACTGAAACTCAATATCCAAGTGGTCAATTAGGGTTTTTAGCATTTACAGATCGCGTGTGTGGTTGGTTATGGCAAACTGGTCTTAATGCACACCTAGTCTGGGGAAATAATAGAAGTCTTGGGCCTTCCAGTCGTTATACATATTTTCTATGGGGGCGTTATAATGCTGCTCCTTGTACGGGTTTCCATATCGGTGCGATTGCTTTAACGGGTATCCGCAAGACTGTTGCGGTTCCAATTTTCGGTTTTGATTATACAGTGGGTCAGTGGAAGTTAAATGCTATATTCCCTGTAAATCTTGGTATTACTTATAACATGACAAAGGCGTGGTCCCTGACAGCTATGGGCATGCCTTTTATTACGAGACGTCGTTTACAAAGCACTGAAACGCTTTCTAGTGGGATTTGGGAGTATCGTAACTATGGCGTTCAGCTGGGGCTAAATTACCGCTGGTGCACACTCTATTGCTCGATATTTGGTGGTTACTCCTTTGGAGGAACACTTCAAGAGTATGATTCCATGGGGAATAATCCTACCTATACGCACTTCAATGGCTCAGGATATGCAGGGTTGAACCTGATGTTTATGTTCTAATTTTCTATTGAGTATCTGTTTTTTATCCCACCTAAAGGGGGTTGGTGGGGTAGTGCGCAGTGTAGAGCCTTTTGCAAAAGGCTCTGTCGTGAACTTCTTTGCAAGAAACCTATCGATGTCTATTGACGCGCGAGGAATTCGACACCGCTGATGATATCTTTGAACTGGTTGACGTAGTAGTCAGGCGAGGTAGCTGGGTAAGTAGGGGTGCCTTGGTTAGAGGCAAAAAAGATGGTTTTCATGCCGAACGTACTTGCTCCATGGATATCGCGGAACATGTCATTGCCCACAAAAATGGCTTCATGAGGCGCAACTCCAAGCTCACCAAGTGCTTTTTGAAACAAGCGAGAGTCAGGCTTGCGGTAGCCATATGTTCCGGAAATGATGATAGGGTTGAAGTAGCCGTGTAACCCTACAGCGCGAATTTCTTCAAGGGCAAAGCAGGGCTGGGCATCAGAAACCATTGCAAGGGGGTAGCTGACGCGCAGGGCATCGAGCGTTTGATGAACGTTTTCGTAAGGTTGTAGACGCTTGCGAGATATGGCACGGAAAAGGATAGCAAGTTGCTTGGCAAAAGTTTTAAGTTCGCCATCTCTTTCTAAATAACGCGCTTTTTTATCGGTAAGAAAGTCAGCCCAAATACCTTCTACGTCAATTTCGGAGTGCTTTTCTGTAGATTGGGCACGCCGTCTCTTCATAATTTCAAAATAGAGAGTCTTTACTTCCCAACGGTGCATATCGACGCCCCAATAAGTTAAGAAGTGCGAAATAGTGCGGTAGATCTCTTCCATCTCTTCGTCAGTTTCAACATCAATGAGTGTGCCGTAAAGGTCAAAAATAATTGCTTTAACACTCATTTAGGGGCTCCTTTTTATTGTTGCTACTGGAGGGTTAATCTTGCCTGCATCACTAAGCGTGCGCGTTGCCTTTTGGAGACCCATGTGTTGGGTGCAATACGCAGCAAGGTAAGTGCCATATAGAAAGGGATACGCCGGGTGATGGCTTTGAAGGTTGCATGGCGATCTGGGAAATGACAGGAATATTCCCATAGAAAATGACCAATAGCATCCTCCCCAGCGGAAAGGTTCTTGCGGCTCTGAATAAAGTAATGTTTGAGTTCTGCAACGATTCTTCCTAAATCAAAGGCGCGGTCAGTATATTTACAGCGTTCTAAATCGATTGCAATCACTGATAAATCTTGTCCGAATAGAATGTTGGCTGGTGTGGGATCGCCGTGGACAAAGACCTGCGTGTCCTGCCACATTTCAGGGCGATGACGCCAGTGCTCGATACGCTCTGCAAAATAATGCCAATCCGCTTCGAGTCCCACAGCATGGGTTTTTAAGCGGTTAATGATGTTGTAGAAGTAGTCGCACTCGCCATCAAAATGGACGGGATGGTGATTGACTGTGTGATTGTGCCAGCGCGCTAAAAAGTATGCCAAGGCTCTTAGCTTATCAAAAAGCACATCCATTCTGCCTTCTAGCGCCCGTTGAATGTAGAGGCTAAAAGGGACGCCGTGACTATATTCTTCAACGAGAAGAGCGTTACATTCCGGGTAGCACCCAAGGGGGCGAATCACTTGGTGAGGAGATCTGTTGAAACCTAGCGCACGCATACGCTCTAGAGCGTGATACTCGCTTTCCATGTAGCTAACAGCACGCTCATGGCTGCGATGATCTAATTTAAAAAATTTCCCTACTAATTCAACTGAAGAGCGTTCTTCACGATAGAGATAGACGTGGTTGGAGCCATGCAAGCGGTATACGGAGAAAGATGGATCATGGACTTTGTGATGCCTGACCTGGGGCAAGATATCCTTTTTTAGAATCCCATAAAGAGGGTCGTGATAAGAGAGCTTGCCGACGTATTCCATATACCACTTTTAGTTTCAATTGATGGACAGGTGGTTTCCTGCGAGTTTTAACCGCGGATAAAGCCTTGGCTGCCAGCTGGTTGTCTTACTGCACCTAAATCTGGTTTGCCAGAGCTTGATGTAGGAGCTTGTGTAGAAGACTCTCTTCCTTCAGAAACGTCCTGTACGATTTTTCTCCATTTTTCTACAGTTTCAACGTAGAGAGGAGCAAAAGCACGCAATGCAGAGGAAACAGCATGTGCCATATCAAGTGTACAGTGGATAAGAATCAACTCTTCTTTAGTTGCGACTCCTACGCCGCCGCCAGCCATTTGACCGCCCAACATAGAGCCTTCAAGTAGACGTTCATATAGTTTTAAGCGTGTTTGATCGTCGCGTGGCAAGCCATCTAAAAGAGGGGAGTAGATGTAGAGCTTATCTGAGTTAGGTTCATAGGTAAGGTGCATAGAAAAGGTATCATCAATCCCGAGAATACATGTATTATTCTCGTCAAATTGTAGACCTTCGATGCCCAGTTCTTTGCCAAATTCTTTCAAATTATCTTCGGCGTTTTGTAAAGACATAAATGTCCTCCTTAGCGTTTTCACCAATCTTAAAGTCTTGGGCTTTTTTTCAGAAGGGAAAACCATTGTGACAAAGAAGTTTTTGTTTAAACACCGCTGTTATCATCATTTTACAATCTTTTTGCTTGCGTTTATTTGCACGTCTTCTTCAAAATGTAGCCATTGAAGTTTTAACCCCAATCTGCTCAATCGGGGTTTCAAATGCTTGATCGGAGTATAGCGCAGCTTGGCTAGCGCGGCTGCTTTGGGAGCAGTAGGTCGGGGGTTCGAATCCCTCTACTCCGATTTTTTCTTTTTCTTCTCTTTTATATCGTTGATTCCCCAAAAAAATTTGCCAAAAAAGTCGAGAGATTGTGGATTCACAAAAGCGACGCTTGCAATGATACCCCTTTTTCTGGTACATTTTTCCCTTAAAATGCAACGGAGTTTTATTTATGACAAAAGCATGTCAGGTAACAGGAAAGCGACCAGCGCGCGGCCGCACTTATACCACACGTGGTATCGCCAAGAAGAAGAAAGGGATTGGTATTAAGATTACAGGCATTACGAAGCGACGTTTCCTTCCCAACCTAGTACGTAAGCGTTTCTGGTTGCCAGAGGAGAATCGTTTTATCTCCTTGCGTCTCTCTGCACATGCCATCCGCATCATTGATAAAGTAGGTCTTTACGAAGTCGTCAAACGTCTTCGCGCTGAAGGGACCATCGCTTAATCTGTTCATTTCTTTCCTCTATCAAGCCAGTCGCATTAAATTAATTTTTAATTGACTGGCTTTTTCTTTTTAATAATTCAGTTTTTAAGCTATAATTAATTCATATTTTAATCAAAAATAATTAAGGTTTATTCTATGCGAGCTTATTTTGGTTCAGCTGAAAATCCAGTTTTATCTTATGAAAAATTAGCCCATTTATATGCAAAACTGGAGGAAGACCCCAAAGCTACCCCAAAGAAACGTGAGAATGTGTGGCGCGATTTTTGTGGAAAGATGGGCATTCATAGAGAAGACGAGAAGGCTATTGCAACTGTGCGTAGGCTTGTGACAAAAATCCAGGAAACATCGTGGGAAGCAACTACAAAGCTTTCAAAAGGTGTTAATAAATCGGCGACTGAGGATAGCGGGGTTATTTTTTTAAAAAACACAGGAGAAGAAACACCTTTTGCTGTAGTAAAATTAGGATATAAGCGTGCGCAGACTGAGATCTTTGCTCGCCATTTTGCCTATTTGCTGGGTTTGTCAGAGAGCGTGGTTCCTGCTTTCATGATGGTTTTTGAAAATCCTTTATTGTCTGAAAGTGAAGAGACGATAGAAGAACTATTCAATGGTAGGTTTGATAAAGTATTTTCCAAAGGACAAGCAACGACAGCGAAAGTGGTTTGTGTGGTTGAGCCATTTTTAACGAATCCTGAGCCAATTTCCCACTTTGATTATGCTCAACTTGTCGTCTGTGCTTTAATGCTTGGTTTGCGCGATGGAAAAGCTGATGGGATTATTGGAAAGACGTTATTTGATGTAGAAGATATTATGCCTGTGGCGCTTTACCCTGACGAAAATGATACAAACTTTGAACGTCCTGCGGCGACTGATTTGCCTTTTCTTACGGAAGAACCTTTTGCACAATTCTATAGCAAACCGCTCTCTTTAGAAGAAAGTGATGCCCTATATGCTATCGTGAAAAAATGGAGAACAGGGGAGATTATTAGATTTTTAAATGAATCAAAAGTACGTTTCTTCGATAAACCTTCCGAAACACATCTTTTTGTAAAGGGAGTGGAAAGTGTCAATGAAACACCTAGTGCAGAAGAAGAGCAAGAAGCAAGTGATGGTGCCTCTGAATGGAGTTATGCTAGTGATGATCAAGCTCCCATTATGGACTGTTCATTTTCCTTACAACAAGACGATCTTTCTAGTATTGAAGGGGATGCTGCGAGTGATTGCGAAAGTGAAGAGGGGATTCTTGAAAGTGCTCCATTTACTGACGATGGTGGAATAAGGGCATTTCTTCGTGAAACGGATCCACATCGAATTAATGGACGTTGTGGAGTTGATTGCTCACAAAAGAAACCGAAATTATTGTCAGAGGAACAAATCAACGCATATAATGAGCGAGCGGTAAATTTGCAACGTTATCTGCGAGAAGAGCATTCTTCAGGGATTACGATTGAAGGAATGGTTGGTGCAGTAGATCCTTATTTTTCTGCTTTGATAGACGTAGCCAAAGCAAGAGCCAGCCAAGGAGAAGACCGATGGGCCCGCTTTACTCCTGAAGGGCAGATTGGCAGGTACTCCCCATTAAAAGGGATGACAAGAGAGATCGTGAATTGGGTGCGCGTGCAAGTCGATCCAAAGCGCTCTCCTAGTGCTAATTCGACAACGAGCACAAGTGCTCGTTCTGAATTAGCGGATTTATTGCGGTCAGCCTCTCATTAATTCCAGTCAAGCAGTGGAGCTGCAATTAATAGCATACTAGCGCTATGATGGGGAGCATGATGCTTTTTTCGCTTCCCTTTCGTCGTTTTCTTTCTGGTACCATGCTGAGTCGCATAACAGGTCTTGTGCGCGATATCAGCATGGCTGTTGTCTATGGTGATCATCCCGCCATTGCAGCATTTCTTATTGCTTTCCGCTTTTCTCACCTCTTAAGGCGTCTTTTTGGGGAGCGCGCGCTACAGGCAACTTTTTTACCTCACTACGAAGAGTTGCGTGGTCGCCAGGAAAATCCATCTGCCTTTGTGATTCAGATGTTTTGGTCGATGTTGTTAGTAGTAGGGGGAATAACGCTTTTGGGGATAGGGGCTCTCGCTTATTGGCAGCCACCTGATTGGATGCTCTTTGCTGCTGTACTTCCTAGTTTGCTCTTTGTCTGTCTTTATGCCCTTAATAGCGCTTGTTTACAAGCGCACGATGCATTTTTTGTTTCGAGTGTCGCTCCAGCTTGTTGCAATTTGATATGGATTGCAGCTGTTTGGATAGGACGTTCTTACTATATCGATGATGCGGTCTTTGGCCTTTCTCTTTCAGTCTCTCTAGGCATGTTTTTTCA
Organism: uncultured bacterium; assembly: GCA_964596685.1. Lineage (GTDB taxonomy): Bacteria > Chlamydiota > Chlamydiia > Chlamydiales > VFKH01 > CAZQVA01. Next base: position 104,416 of record CAZQVA010000002.1, read on the forward strand.
ATGGCTGATCACATTACCTGCTCTATGGAAGCATCTTGACGTACTGGCTTGGTGGCGAGAGAAACGTTTCTTTGTGCAGCACTGGCAAAAATTGGGGAAAACTACACTATATACACTGGTTGCAGTTGGTGTGCTGCAGATTAATACTTTCTTAGATACCCTTTTTGCCGAGTGGTCTTCCTCTGAGGGACCTGTGTATTTGTGGTATGCTATGCGGATTCAACAGCTTCCGCTAGCTCTTTTAGGCATTGGTGCTGTAACAACTCTCACACCCATTATTACACGTGCTTTGCAACAGGGAAATGGACAGCTATGGAGAGAGAATGAAAGGATAGTAGGGCACCGCCTTTCGCTTCTTGTTATTTTGATGGGAGGTATGTGGGCGACCGGTTATTGGGGACTCAATCTTATGTATGGGTATGGGGCATTTTCTGAGCATGCAGTACTTGAAACGGCTTATGCATTATGGGCCTATTCCTTAGGCCTCTTCCCTGCCGCATTAGCGCTTTATTATGCTGCTCTTTTTTATGCTATCAATAACTACACGCTACCTATGTGGATATCTGTTGGCAGTGTATTGTTGAATATTGCATTGAATAGTTGGTTTGTTTTTGGTTGTTCTTTTGGTCCTTTAAGCATTGCTCTGGCTACATCAATCGTCTCATGGATAAATGCTTGGGCACTTTGGAAGATGTGGAAAAGACAGATTGCCCCACAATCATGCGCGTCATTTTTTCTGCAACCTGTACGAGAACATCTTTACAGCTGGCTAGCGGTATTAGGAGGATGGCTCGGTACAATGGGGATAGAATGGAGTATTTTACAGGGGATGCCCGCCATTGAGTGGACCTTTTTAGCGAAACTTGTCGCATTTGTTGTCAGCGGCACACTTTTTTGCATGGTGACGCTCGTCCTGTGGCGCGTGTTCAATTTAATGCCCTTTTGGCGCGGTCAAAAACTAAATCCAGTGACGCTTTCTAAAAAAGATGAGCATCCCTACGGATGAAAGAAACATCACCCCCAGAACGATTGGATAGCCGTAGGTACTGTTTAACTCCGGCATGTGAACGAAATTCATACCGTAGATGCTGGCGATACAAGTTGCTGGAACAAAAAGAGTAGCAAGGACAGTTAAAACTTTAATCACCTCATTCATGCGTTGGTTAATATTAGAGATGTAAACATCGAGAAGGCTAGCGGCAATATCGCGGATGCCTTCTAACGCTTCGATTAATTGCACTGTGCGATCATACAGGTCATTAAGGCGGCGTTGATAGGCCTTTTTAATGAGAGGGTGTTCTAAGTGCATCAATGTGGTTAATACCTCGCGCGTTGGCCATACGATCTGGCGCAACAAGGTCATTTTGCGCCGCGTCTGTTGGATGCGTCCCATGATCGCTGGGGTAGGTGTGGCGATAACATCAGTCTCAAGGCCTTCTAGAGTATCATCCATCTCTTCGATACGTATAAATTGCTCTTCAATCCAGCTGTCAAATAAATTCCACAGCACTTGATCAATGCATGTCAGTTTATCGGGATGTAAAAAGAATTTTTCGCAGCGCTTTTCTAAAAAGGGAAATGCCCCGGAGGCTAGCGTGATGATGGCATGGGGAGCAATGATGAAGGAGATGCGTTGCTCTTTAAAGAGTTGTAGGAAAATAAAGAGATGGTCATTTTCAATGAATGCTTTAGAGCGCTCCGTAGGGTCAATTAATTGTTCATGCAACAGGTGCTCAAGGGGAATGTTTAAAAAATTAAATAACTTGTCTAGAAATTTGTCGAGCTGGTTGCTTTCGATGTGCACCCATACATTGGGCAAAGTTCTTGCCAGGTTCAATGCTTCAGATATGTCGTCAAATTTTTGTGCGGGATGTACTTGCTGACAGCCAGTAACAACTATTCGATCCATAATAATGTCCCTTCATTAACGCGTTGAAAAAGATCTAACAGATCTGTCGTTTTCATTCGAATACATCCTTTTGAAACAGGCTTGCCAATAAGTTCTTCATGGTTTGTACCATGAATATAAATGCAGCGTTGAAAGGAGTCAACGACCTCTCCTTTTTTATCCTTGCCCTTGTTAAAGCCTGCTTCTAGGCCTTCTAGCACCAAAATGCGTGTGAGGATGAGATCTTCATTACTTTTTTTATTATTGAGTTTCCCTGTGCTTTTTTTTGAGCGAAAAATCGTGCCGATAGGGGCTTTTGCTCCAATTTTTTGACAAATTCTGTGGAGGCCTAAAGGAGTTTGTTCGCTGCCAAGCACTTGTCCTGTTCCACTCAGTCCACTAGAGATCGGGTAACTTGTCAGCAGTTTGCCTTCTGAAAAAAGAAGGAGGCGTTGCGTCGAGATATCCACTTGAATCATAGTCTCTGAAAGGGGGGAGTTTGTCTCCTCTATCTTGCGACAAAAATTTTCAGACAAATGCGAGCTAAAACAATAAGGGCTTATCAGGAGGAGCAATAGGACAAACAAAAACTTCATATGTGGCGGTGGAGTTTATTAATTCCATTGAGAGCGGCAATGCGATAGCCTTCTGCAAAAGTGGGAAAATTGAAGATATTGTCGACGAATACTGAAACGGGAGCGCGCTGTCCCATGGCCATTTGTCCAATATGAATAAGTTCCGTTGCTTGGTGACCAATGATGTGAATCCCCCAAATATGAAGCGTTTCAGGGTGGAAGAGGATTTTAAACATACCAGTAACACTACCAGAAATATTGCCACGAGCAGTTTCTCTGTAATAGGCGCGGCCAGTCTCATAATGAAAGTTATGTTCGATGAGTTGCTCTTCCGTATACCCAATGGAAGAGATCTCCGGTATGGTATAGATGCCAATAGGGAAAAGAGGGGGAAAAGGATGGCTGAGTACGCCTAATGCATAGCGTGCTGCCAACCTTCCTTGTTCATAGCTTGTGGAAGCTAATCCAGGAGGCCCAATGACATCGCCAATAGCATAAATATTAGCAACATTTGTTTGGAAGAGGGCATTTACAGGAATATGACCTGTATGGTCTAACTCAATGCCAATATTTTCAAGGTGTAACCCCTGAACATTCGCAGCACGTCCAAGAGCATAAAGTACGGTGTCGGTTGTTTGCTGCCATCCATCTTTTGTCGTTACAACGCCTAAATGGCCGCTGCGTTGAATGCTTTCTAGTTCTTTATTTCCATGGAACTCTAGGCCAATGCTTTCTAGGGCGGACTGTAGAAGCTGGCCCATTTCTTTGTCTAAAAGCCCCAGCATGCGCTCTTTGCGGTCGATGACTGAAACTTTGGTGCCAAGCGCTGCAAAGAAGCTTGCATATTCTGATCCAATAATTCCGCTGCCTACTACTACCATACTTTCAGGAATGCGATCGATTTGTAAAAGGGCTGTAGAGTCTAGAATGACTTTTCCATCAAAGGGGATATGCGTAGGATCGCGTGGTGTAGAACCTGTCGCAATCATAATGATTTGGCTTTGCACTTCATAAAGTAAGCGATCATCATCTGCCAAAACAATCAAACAATTTTTGTTTTCAAATCGTGCTGATCCTTGGAGAAGTGAGATGTTATTTTGTTGAAATGCATTTTGGAGTAAGGTTTCTTCTTCCTTCCACACGCGATTGAGTCTATAAGTCAGATCATCAATGGTAATGGGACGCGCACAGCGTGCATGTTCAAAAAAGGTGCGTGAATGGAAGTTCGTTAGGTCAACAATTGCTTCACGCATTGTTTTGGAAGGAATGGTCCCGGAGTGGAGCGAAGTGCCGCCGGGTTCTTTGGCCTTATCAATAACAACAACGCGCTTGCCCAATTTAGCCGCTTGCACTGCCGCGCTTTGTCCAGCCGGCCCAGAACCAATGATAGCCACATCACATTTAATACTTTCCATCAACACCTTATTGCTTGTCTGGGCCGCTTATCTGGGGCCACCCACCTGGACTTCAGATAAAATCTAATTTACTGATTGTAGGTTCTAAACTCCATTAAAATCGAACGTACGTTTTCTTGTGGAAATTCGTGCAATTTGGGTATCTTCAATTTATTGAGCCTTTTGCAAAAGACTCAATTAACATGAAGGTAGCAATGAAAAATTTGCGGATTGTAGTATGTGTACTGACCTCGCTCTGTGGAGTGCTTTATGGCGCAGAGATTGATGATATTATGGTTGTTGATGAGGCTCCACCAATCGAGCGCGTTGAAATCGTTCCTGAGCGCCCTTCCGATACAGACGTATGGATTTCAGGGCACTGGAAATGGGAAAATCCTCATTGGGTGTGGGTAGATGGGTTTTGGACAGCGCCTCCAAGTCTACATGTACACTGGGAAAATGGCTATTGGGTATTTCGGGATAATCATTGGCAATGGACCCCAGGACGTTGGGTCATTAATGAAGGAAAGGCCTATCCTGTTTCATAGTTCTTCCTTAGTAGGGCGATGTACATTGTAAACGTGAGCTGGAAAGGAGCCTAGAAAGGCTCCCTATCATTAGACTTTGAAGACGTTTAGGCGATTTTTTCGCCTTTGTGTTTGATCAGAGGGCGCGTTTTTTGTGTGACATTTTCAGCGCTAATGACGACTTCTTCAATTGAAGGGTCTTGAGGAATTTCAAACATGAGATCCTGTAAGAGATCCTCTAAGATCATTCTTAAAGCACGTGCTCCCGTGCCTGCATCGATTGCGCGCTGAGCAACAGCTCGTAAGGCTTCTGCTTCGAAAACTAGCTTTACGCCTTCTTCCTCAAACATCCTTGAAAATTGTTTTACAACAGCATTTTTAGGTTCTGTCAAGATTTTTACAAGGTCATCGACAACTAATTCATTGCAGTTAACGAGACAGTTAAAACGACCAACAAATTCGGGAATCATGCCAAATTGGACGAGATCTTCCGGTTCAACTTTGGAAAGTAATAAGCTTTTATCTTTCAAATCGAGCGCATGGGTATCTTTAGGTGAAAAACCCATGGTAGATTTTCCTAAACGTTTAGCAACGATCTTGTCTAGATGTACGAAGGCTCCGCCAACGATAAAAAGAATATTTTCCGTGTTGATGCGTATGTAATCTTGGTTGGGGTGTTTACGTCCACCTTTGGGAGGCACGTTAGCGATGGTTCCCTCGACGATTTTTAAGAGAGCTTGTTGGACTCCTTCACCTGAAACATCGCGCGTGATAGAGACATTAGCTGAAGTTTTGCCGATTTTATCAATTTCATCGACGTAAATGATCCCTTGTTCTGTGCGCCCGATATCATAATCCGCATTCTGATAAAGGCGTAGAATGATATTCTCGACGTCTTCACCGACATAACCCGCTTCTGTCAACGTTGTGGCATCTGCGATAGCAAAAGGTACATCGAGAATACGCGCTAAGGTTTTTGCAATGAGCGTCTTTCCAGAACCAGTAGGACCTAAAAGGAGCACATTGGATTTCCCATATTCTACATCGCCTGGTTGTGCAGAGTGTAGGGAGCGCAATCTTTTGTAGTGATTATATACGGCGACAGAGACAGTTTTTTTAGCCTTTTCCTGTCCAATGATATATTCATCAAGCTTGGCTTTGAGTTCATGGGGCTTGAGGAGTCGCAACTCTTTGCTGGAGGCTGGTTTTTTGTCGACAATATCTGTACACAGTCTAATACAGCGGTCACAGATGAAAACATTCGGTCCGGCAATGAGTTTTTCGACAAGTTCTTCTGGTCGACCGCAAAAGGAGCATGCAGGGACATCTTTAGCAAAGGGGCGCTTGTTCATCTTCTCTAAACTTTTAAGGGGATTTTGTTTTTTTGGATGTTACTTCAAGATCTGCCAGACCATATGCAATTGCCTCTTGTGGGCTCATGAAGAAGTCTCTATCAGAATCAAGAAGAATTTTTTCAATAGACTGACCTGTCGATTCTGCTAAAATTTTAGCCAGTTGGCTCTTTAATTTCAAAATTTCCTCGGCCTGACGTGCAATATCTTCTGCTGTACCGGAGATTCCTCCCCATGGTTGGTGAATCATGACGCGGCTGTGGGGGAGTAAAAAGCGTTTTCCCTTAGTACCGGCAGCTAAAAGAAGGGCGCCCATTGAGGCGGCCTGCCCGATGCAATACGTGTTGATGTCGTAGTTCATAAATTGCATCGTATCATAGATGGCAAGACCAGCCGTAATATGTCCTCCTGGGGAATTGACATAAATGCTAACATCTTTTTTAGAATCTTCTGTTTGCAGGAAAAGTAACTGCGCAATGACTGCATTAGCGACTTGATCGGTGATTTCTGTGCCGATCAGGACGATGCGGTCCTTAAGCAGGCGCGAGTAGATGTCCATGGAGCGCTCGCCACGACCAGTATCCTCAATGACGTAGGGGACGAGAGAAGAGTAAAATTGAGCCATAATAGAGCCTGTTTTTTTTCGTGTGTCTGTGACGATAGTACTCTAACTTGCTCTTTTTGAGCACGCGCTTATCGCGACAAAGCAGTTGTCTCTTTTTGTAAAAGCACGGTAGTGTAAATGGGTGGTTCACTTAATGGAGAGCTTGACTGTTATACCCATCCCACCTGAAGAATTGGTTTTAGGCCGAAGAGAAAGCTCCCGCGATCGCGCCAGAAAAAAACCCTCCATATTAGTAATATGAGGGGTTTTTTTTCTGACTCGAGCCCGGGGCTTTTTCTCGGTCTAAAACCAATTCTTCAGGTGGGATGGGTATAACTCTAAAGTCTAGCTCTAGAGGAGAGACGATGGAACACCTTGCTTATTTGACTGTAGGGTTATTAATTGCGATCTTGTTCTGCGCAATTTTAGCCCGCCGTTTGCATGTGCCTTATCCGATTGCACTGCTCATTGGCGGCATTCTCGTGAGCTTTATCCCTGCTCTTCCCCATGTGCAATTGAATCCAGATCTTGTTTTCTTGACCATTCTGCCACCGATTCTTTTTGCGGGAGGCTATTTGATGCCCTTCCAGCTTTTTAAAAGGAATATCACGCCGATTTCTTTTCTTGCTTTAGGCTTGGTCGTTGCGACAACTGCTGCTGTTGCATGGGTTGGATATACATTATGGGATTTCCCAATAGCTTTAGGGTGCGTATTAGGTGCTATAGTTTCGCCTCCTGACGCAATTGCAGCAACTGCCATTATTCAAAGGTTGCGTGTGAACACACAAGTGGCAACGATTATCGAAGGTGAAAGTTTGGTGAATGATGCTTCAGCACTGACTATTTACCGCTTGGCCCTTGCAACGCTAATTATGCATCAATTTTCCATTGTTGAGAGTCTTGTCGCCTTTATAGCGATTTGTGGAGGTGGTATTGCGATCGGCTGGTTAGCAGCATTCTTAGCTTTGCGCACCATTCGCAAATTAGATGAACCTACTTTAACGATTGCTGGCTCTATTGTACTGCCTTATTTAACTTATATTGTTGCCGATTCATTGGGATTGTCTGGTGTTTTAGCCACAGTGACGGCTGGCTTATATGCTGGAAGACATATGACTAAGGCGGTATCTCCTTTAGTGCGCATTGAAGCAATGGCCGTGTGGCGCATCATTGTCTTTTTGTTGAATGGCGTGGCATTTATTTTGATCGGTTTACAGCTGCCGATGATTTTACATGACCTGAGAATATATTCTTGGCACACTTTAATGACTTATGCCATCGTTCTCAATGGTGTGCTGATTCTTGTGCGCTTTTTATGGGTGTTTATTGCCATGGATTGGCCAAAATTTCTATCTGCGCGATGGAAGAGAAGTATGAGTGCATTAAACTGGCGAAGTAGTTTGTTGATCGGATGGTGTGGTATGCGCGGTGTAGTCTCTTTGGCAGCTGCACTTGCATTGCCATTCACACTTGAAACTGTACCTTTTCCACATCGAAGCCTTATAATTTTTCTAACCTTTTCAGTGATTTGTGTTTCTTTGCTCGTGCAGGGGGTGACCTTGCCTTTATGGATAAGGAAATTGAAATTAGGGGAGGCAATCGATTCGATAGAACATGAGGCAACGTTTCGAGCGCGTACGGCTAAAGCTGCATTATCGCGATTGGATGAATTGACAAACTCTCAACCTATTGACCCGATTACCTTAGGTCAATTGCGCGCACGTTACGAGCGTAAAGCAGCTTGGGCAGAAAAAATACAGCAGAAACAAATTCACTGGAAAGCCCTTTCAGAGGATTCGCAGGTGGAATTAGATCTGTTGCGTACGGAACGTGACGTCATTTTAGACGCTAAAGATAAAGAAGAGATGTCTGAAGAGACCTCTCGCGCCTTATTAAATGAATTGGATTTTGAAGCAGCGCGCATTTATGAGCGCTCGCAGCGTACATATACCGAATAAATCAAGGAATTGATGTGAAGAGTTGGAATGCATTTGCCATCTGCTTGGCATTAGGAATAGGAATCTGGTGGATTCCTCAACCCGAAGGGGTTTCACCACAGGCGTGGCATCTCTTGGCGATTTTTGTCGCTACAATTTTTGGAATTATTTTAAAGCCATTCCCCATGGGGGTTGTTGCTTTATTGGGCTTGTTGGCCGCACAGTTGACAGGTACTCTAACATTTGCTCAAGGATTTAGTGGCTTCTCCTCCGATGTTGTATGGCTTGTTGTCTTAGCCTTTTTCATCGCAAGGGGAATTATCAGCACGGGTTTAGGAATGCGCGTGGCTTATGTATTCATGCGCCTTTTTGGTAGACATACCCTTGGGCTCGGTTACGGTTTGGCTCTCACTGAATTATTGATTGCTCCTGCCGTACCCAGTGTCACAGCCAGAGCAGGGGGGATTATCTATCCTATATTGCGTAGTTTGGCTCAAGCGCTAGGCAGTGATCCTGCAAAAAATACCAGTGGTTTAGTAGGAGCCTTTTTAACGCAAAATGCTTTTCAAACCACATGTATTACGAGTGCCATGTTTTTAACTGCAATGGCAGGTAATCCACTAGCAGCAGAAATGGCAGCGGCTTCTGGTGTGACAATTACCTGGGGTGGCTGGGCTCTTGCAGCACTTGTGCCAGGGTTTTTGGCACTCATTATTGTGCCCTATGTTATTTATAAACTAACTCGACCAGAAATGAAGCATACGCCTCATGCGCCAGCTTTGGCCAAGCAGAAACTACAAGAAATGGGGCCGATTGGGCGCGCTGAATGGATTATGATTGGCACGTTTGCATTATTGCTGTTTCTATGGATTTTTGGTGGAGCTTGGGGTATTAAGCCTGCGATCACTGCTTTGATCGGTCTAGTTATTTTGATGCTGACTAATGTGCTCCCCTGGAAAGAAGTTCTCAAAGAAGAGGGGGCATGGGATATTCTGATGTGGTTCTCTGTGCTTGTTGTGATGGCTAATTTCCTCAATCAATTTGGATTGATTAGCTGGTTCAGTCAACTCATTGTGACCTATGTCGGTGGTTTGAATTGGATGGTGGCTTTTGGAGTCCTGTCGTTGATTTATTTTTATTCCCATTACTTTTTTGCAAGCAATGTGGCACATATCGGTGCGATGTACCCTGCTTTTCTCATTGTTGCCGTGGCAATTGGGGCTCCACCCATGATTGCAGCTCTAGTACTTGGGTTCTTCAGCAGTCTTTTTGGTGGCATTACTCACTATGGATGTGGTCCTGCGCCTATTTTATTTGGAGCTGGATATGTGAGCGTGGCAAGTTGGTGGAAGGTCGGTTTCATCACCAGTGTAATTAATTTAATCATTTGGCTTGGAGTAGGAGGAATTTGGTGGAAACTTCTAGGGATGTGGTGATATTATTAAAATAAAACTAATATCGAACTTTAAATAGGAAATGATATGCGAGTAAGAGGGGAGCCTTCACAACCTGTTCCGCCTAGTGCTAGGCAAGATGCTCATGATCCAGCAAGAGCGCCAAAGATTGATGAGGCAGATGCTCTTACTTGCGCACTTGCTCGTGTCGCTTTACCTTCACAACCTTCGGCGCCTGCTTCTGCCCCTTTACAAAAAAGGGCAACAAAACAGGTGCCTAAAAAAGGTGAACACAGCAGATTTTCATCACTGGGGACCTCGGTAAGAGACAGCGGACGTAAAAGGGTTCCTCTCACCCCGAAAATAACTAGAGCGATTGTTAGGATGGACGGTCAAACCAGTGTTCCAATACAGTCTTTGCCTTCACATTTGATGACTGCGGTTGTTGAAGTGAATGCCGCTCTATCATCGAGCAAGCACGGAGGTGATTTGTTATGGCATGGGCATACTCTACATTGTGAGGCTATCCCAGGTGCAAGAGGTCACAGGTCAGCTTTGTATGGGGTTTCTTCAAATGAAATGCTTGTTCCTGGTCGCAACAATGACTCCTTGTGTGTGAAGGCACTTCACGGTGATTGTATCAAGGCAAATTGGCGCTCGATTGAAGAGTATATGACAAAGAGTATGGAGCAGTATGCCTGCTGTGTTGTAAACCACTTGCCTGTTGCAGCCTTGTATAACAATCCTACAAGTGAGGGTTTCTTTCTTGTGGAATATTTGCCCACCGTTATTGATCCTGTTTTGCTGTGGCCTCCTGAAAAGTCCTTTCTTGAGCTGACTTTGGAGCAGCAATATGTGTTGAATCAGCTGAAGAGATTTTTCGATTTTGCTTTGAATACTCTTAATTGTTTTGATTGCTCGGTCAGGAAATTCGGTCTCACGAATGATGGAGAATTGAAGTTGCTGGGTATGGGGAGTGAGTTTAAGTCAGCTGATACATTAAGGCATAAGAAGGATCCTGAATCAAGCAGAGATATGCATTTGGTAGCGGCGCTGAGATCCTGGTCGCAGCACAACCCCCAAGTATTGGATTATCTTTGCTCGAGCCGATCTTTTGCTGCCCATTCTCCTATTGCTGAGCTTGCTGCTGAGTTAAAGCGCTAGTAAGAACTTTTGAGGCTCTAAAGTCTAATAGTGAGGTCAATACGGGCTACATCCACAGGCATAGGGCTGTAGAATCCAGCATGGAGCGCATGGTTGTGGATAGGGATTGCAGGGAGGGGCGCAGGGTCTTGTATAATAGTGGCAATCTGTCGGACAGTTGTTGCAGCAAGTGCAACTGGATAATGTACTCATCACACATGCTAAGACAAGAGCAAGTGTGCTAAACTTTAAGATCAACACATTTTCCTCCTACGATAAAAACGAAATCGCTTTCCCTAAGGAAACTCCTTGGAGAAAGCGACAGCAACCTGCTAATTGTTGATTAGTAGCAAGTGTAGGGTTGTGGTGCGCAAGGATCACAAACTGGTGCTGGAGCACATGGCTGGTAGCATGGCTGTGGGCATACAGGTGCTGGAGCACATGGTTGGTAGCATGGTTGTGGGCATGGGTTACAGGCTGGAGCACATGGTTGTGGGCAGCAGTTGTAATCACATGGGTTTGTGTAACAGCAGTTGTTTGGTGTGCCACAGCAGCCACTACAAGCTGTTGCGAATAGGCTCAATGCGCCAACTACAGCAGCAAGAGCGAAAGATGCGAGTGCTTTTTTCATGAAAAAAACTCCTTAAATATTCTAAAAATATCTACCCGTTGCCCACTATTGAACAACGGGAGGACCATGCATTTTGATGCACAGTAACGATATTTTTATCTATAATATATCTTAAGATAAAAGAGCCAGAGAATTTTTGCAAAGCTTCGATTCTCTTATGATCTTCTGCCTCCTGTAAATATATCAAAGGTAGTTTTGTTGACTTTTCTTCCGTTGAAATACCACTGAGTATAGCCATTATCGTCGACATACATAGTAGAAGGTCCATGACGTAAGCCTTCTTTCCAGTGAATTTCTTGTACGACGGACTGATCTTCCTGGAAAATTCTTTCCACGCCGTGCTTCTTATTGTTTTTATAGGCAACGCGTGCGATAGGCTCTCCATTGTGGAAGTGGGTAGTTAGGCCTTCTTGTTTGCCGTTACGCCATGTTTCAATAGAAAGTGGCACGCCTCCTACATCATAAATTTTGCGTTCGCCATGCAATTGGCCGTTACTGAAGGAAGCTAGCTCCTTGGGTTCACCATTTGTATGATAGGCTGTGTGCTGTACCAGAGTTCCATTTTGATAGCTTTCGCGGCGTTGTAAAAGGCCGGCATGGTCGCGTATTACACGCTCGCCATTTCCCCTATCAATCGATCCCTCTTGCAAACGATTGCTATCGAAATATTGGGCTGATTGTAGTGTGTTGTTCTGGTAACTTTCTTGCGAACGCAAAGAGCCATCGCGATACCACTCTTTAATGGTGACACTGTTATTCGGTCCATACTGCTCTGAATGCGCATTGCGACCAGAGGGGTAATGAGAGATGTGTTCGACGAGCTCACCTTGACGATGAACGAAAGTAGTTTGTGGCGTTGAACGATTAGGAAACGAGTGAGTGGTTGCGCCGTGGAGTTTACCATTGAGGTAATTTTCGGTAATGACGACGCCACTGTTCATTACTTTAACGATTTGCCCGTGTTGGCCATGTTGATTCCATGTCTTTTGGTCAACAGGACCTACGTACTTCGCAATATAAGTTTCTGTAACGACTCGGCTCTTCGGTGGTTTTGTGTTTTGAGCACATAGTGTACTCGCAAGTGCGAGTGTGGTGATACAAATCCAATATTTCACAGTTGCTCTCCCTGTGCAAGTTGTGTCAATTTTTCAGCTAATGGCAGGTGCGCTGCTTGGACTTCGTCATAAGAGAGTGTTTTATTCTCATGGCGATAGACGCATCTGATAGTCAAATTTTTTACGTTCTCCCCCAGTTTTTCTGAGCTGAAGAGCGCCGATATGTTATATTCGGCAAGAGTACTTGCTTTATATTTTTTAATCCACTGTAGGACTTTTTCCGCAGGACATGCGCAAGGAAGGGTTAATGTAATGTCTCTTCCTGAGCCTGGATATTGTGGAAGTGGTTCCATTGCAACGGTTGCACGTTGCGCCTTCAATAAAGCTTCTAAATTAATTTGCGCGAAGAATAAAGGTTTGTCAACATCAATAGTATGTGAAATTTTTGGATGTACTTTTCCAAATACTCCGATCACCTGTTGTTTGATGCATAGTTGCATTTGCTGGCCAGGGTGAAGGAAAGCGACAGGAGCGTGGTGGCTTAAACTGACAGTGCAGTTCAGCTGTTCAATGAGACGTTCCATGAGCGCTTTTAGATCAAAGAAATCAAAAGGAACCGCAGGGTGATTCCATTCACCTAGATGGCGATCTCCCATAAGAATCACACCTAAGGCGGAATGTTCTCTGGCTTTACCAGCTTCATTTTGATAAATATGACCTATTTCAAAGCCTGCCAAGCGATCATTTTGCTGGCGGATATTATGTTTTGCAGCTTGTAACAGGCCAAAGAAGAGAGAAGGGCGTAAAATAGAATGCTCTTCAACGTTGGCATTTTTAAGATGAATAGGCTCAAGAGGTGTATTTGTCCCTTTGAGCCAGGAAAGTTCATAAGGGCCAATTAAGTCGCAGCAAAGGAGTTCCTGTAAATTCATGCGCAGCATCTGTTGGCGCACGAGTTTTTCAAAAACGCTTAAAGGATCATGGGGCAGTGGAGATCCGTGATATAGAGGGAGAGGGCGCTGAATTTTGTCATAGCCCCATAAACGAGCGACTTCTTCTACAATATCAATTTCACTATTTAAATCTGTACGCCATGTGGGCACGCGTACATGGAACAAGGAGTCCGATTCAAAAGTCACCTGGCATTGCAGGCGAGCAAGTAGTTCTTCTACCTCGCTGTAGGAGAAATTGCCGCCGATAAGGGTGCGAATGCGTTCGATGCGACAGGCGATCGTCTTCGCCTGGAAAGAGCGTCCGTGAAGATCTAGGATACCAGGGACAACTTTTGCACCGCACACCTCTTGTAAAAGCATAGAAGCGCGCTGCAAAGCTTTGATGACAGCACCTGGATCGCTATTTCTTTCAAAGCGCTTAGATGCCTCACTACTGATACCAATTTCTTTGCTGCTTTTGCGGATAGTTTCTGCTAAAAAGTAGGCCGACTCTAAGAGTACGCGATGAGTATGCAGACCTACTTCGCTCTTTTTTCCTCCCATGACACCTGCAATAGCTAGAGGACCACAGTCGTCACAGATCACCAGGTTATGCGCCTTTAAAAGGCGTTCTTTGTCATCGAGGGTTGTAAAGGGTGTGCCTTCATCTGCCATAGTGACGCGCAGGGTGCCTTGAATCTTATCTGCGTCGAAGGCGTGAAGAGGTTGTCCTAGTTCAAGCATGACATAATTTGTAATATCCACTACGTTATTGACTGAACGCATCCCAGAGCGTTCAATGCGCTCTTTTAACCATTGAGGTGAGGGACCTGTGCGAACACCTTCTAATAGACGACACGCATAACGTGGGGAAGAGGGGTGGATTTCTACATTGACGAGCTTTTCAATTGAGCTTGTGCCGTTTTCTTCAACCAAGAGAGGATGGGTTTTCAGTGGCAGATTAAGGAAGGCAGCAAGCTCTCTTGCAACGCCTAATACGCTATTGGCATGATTGATGTTACATGTCAGGCTGATATGAAAGATAGTATCGCCATAGTAGTTTTTCAGATCACTGCCGAGCGCCCATTCCTGTGGCAATTCGACAATACCTGCATCTTCTTGGCTAATCCCCAGCTCTTTTTCAGAGCAAAGCATCCCATAAGATTCGACACCGCGCAACTTGCTTTTTTTAATTTTGAAAGCAGCTCCCTGCTCATCATAAAGGGTGCCACCTACGCGGACCATGGCTACATGGATGCCAGCGCGACAGTTAGGGGCCCCACAAACGATTTGTACGCGCTCTTGCCCATCATCAACCGTTGCAATGCGTAAACGCTCTGCATCGGGATGTTGCTCGGTGTGGAGAACTTTAGCGACAATAACTTGGTCGAATTTGGGGCCGATCGATTCAAGTTTATCAACTTCTAATCCAGCCAGTGTAAGGGTATTAGCAATTGTCTCTGCAGAGACATTGTCTAAAGGTAGAAATTCTTTGAGCCAGGAGAGTGGTAATTGCATGAGAGCGTCCTTCAGTAGATTGCTGATATCATAAAGACTTTTGACAAAATGTTCCAGAGTATACCCATTTCACCTGAAGAATTGGTTTTGAGAGGGGCCAGAAAGAAAGAGCATCTGTGTATCTTCTTTAAGAAGACGAAGAAAAAGTTGTGTTTGAATCTCCCTCACCTAAAGACGAAGGATTCCTGCTTCACAGCTCCCACTAATG
>CAZQVA010000003.1:0-117704 GCA_964596685.1 uncultured bacterium
ACCTCCGATGAACGCGATGACTATGTTGAAATCCGTCAAAAGAACACCCCACAAGGCGTAGAAGCGTCTATGAAATATGAAGAGCTAGAAGATGCACATCTTACAAACGCATTCCTTCTATCAAAAGAGAATACTTTGAGAGGCATTCTGCATATTGAAGGTATTCACAACTCCCCACTTTCTCTTTCACACATCCCTCCAAGCGCTCTTATCAATAAATTCAAAATTACTAACAATCATGTCACCCTAACCTTTCAACAAGTGGGCCAAGCCACTACCCCACCACCAATAGAAATCGATGCTGATAAAATCTATTGGGAAAATATCCCCAACCTGCCTACTCTTCAAGTTGATTTGTGAATAATATACAAAACCCCATTTATATCCGTGCACTAAACCAGAGCGATTGGCTTGACTGGAGGACCCTTCGATTAGAGGCCTTAAGAACTACTCCAGAAGCCTATGGATCCTCATTTGAAGAGGAATCAGCATGGTCAGCATGGGAATTTCAAGCTTGTATAAGGCGCAATACTCTCTTTGGTGCTTTTTTCCATGACACACTCGTAGGTGGCGCTGGGTTTTTCATTCATTCACCTCTTAAAACACGCCATAAAGGTGTCATGTGGGGAGTCTATGTACAACCAGCATATCGACAGCAGGGTCTTGCTGGTCGTTTAATAGAAACAGTCATCGCGCATGCAAAAAATTGCTTGGAGCAATTACATCTAACATGTGTTACCACGAATCATATTGCCTTCAGCCTCTATCAAAAATATGGCTTTCAGCTCTACGGCACAGAACCCAACGCTATTAAAGTCGGCGACATCTACTATGACGAGTATTTGATGGCACTTAACTTTGGCCTCTTGCCCAAAAATTAACGCAATACGCCAGTTCTTCGGCAAGTAATTTTTAAGCTATAGAGTCTTTTTACTAATTAGATAGAGACGCACGAAGGACCACGCGAGCTTTGCTCGCTAGCATGACCTTTTAGGTCACGCTCCAACCTCAGGTTGGGTCATGACCAGAAGATGAATCGCCTTTAGACATTGTAAGGGCATTTACGCAACAACGCCCCGATAAAGTCATTCAAAATTGATGGATTTATTTCCAGTTTTGTACATCATTTACCCTATCCTCTTTTCTTTTAAGGGCTCAATTTATGCGTTTAATATTTCTAATCCTGATGATAGTCATCACACCTGCTATCATGGCAGCTGAACACAAAGACGTTCAAAGCGTTCGACCAATGCCTGACCCCGCAATGACTGCTAAAATCCAACAACTCGTCTGCGTACTCCTTCGCGAAGCAAAAGCAAGCGCCCTCAAAGTCGACAATACTTTGCAAAAGATCGGAAAGGAGTTCCGCGACCTGAATCATCTCAATGGAATCTCGACAAAGGATCAAGTTAGAGAGCGTCAATTTGCTGTTAAGCAATTAGAAGATGCTTTGACTCAAGTGGAACAGGAGGCTCATGCCGACCTTGAAAAGTTATCACAACTTATGACCAGTTATGCGGAGAACGAAGGAGTGTATCAGGAACAAGTCACTACATTATTGCAGATGGTCACCATGTCAAATCCGTGCATTGATCAGTATATTGCCGCTCAAAAAAACCTAATAACAAGTTATTATAATATCTTGTCATTCTTGCTAAAACACCCATTTGAGTGCACTAGTACCTCTATCTGTTTTTCATCTCCATCCGAGCAAGAAGCCTTTAATCAACTGCTTGCTAAGTGGCATGCATGTGAATCAAAGAAAGAGGAAGCCGTGAAATGCTTACTCCTGCATAAACAGCTGATACAGACTCGATTTGCTTTGATGGAAGGTATGATTGCCATGTAAAGAAAGTGTAAAAATCAAGGTGCAAAGAAAAAAAAATTGCACCTCTTTCAATACACTAAAAACAACAATTACAGAAAATACAATAGATATTTAAATAGAATTAATACAAAAAAAATGTATAATTTGAGGAAAACGGAGTAGATGTAAAATGACCAGCAAATCTACAACTCACATCCCCATGACCCCTATTAAGGCTTATGAGGTACAGATCAATGAAGGAAGTCCTCAGAAAAAATCTGCTCGATTTAGTGGTTATTGCACATCGCTCAGCGCTCATTTAAAGTCTTCAGCCCAACGTATAGCTAAAGTCGCAATAGCGGTCATTGAAAGCCCCAAAGCAGCCTGTGCCCTTGCCGTAAGTTCTGCTGCCGGTCTTGCAGCATCCTACTATACTGGCGATACCACCGGCCTCTTCCCACTTTACCTCTGCGTTGGACTTGGCGTTCAACGTTTTCTGGACACATTTCCTCTACTCGAAAATGCCAACGGAGAACTCCCCCTCATTGAGAATGAGACCCCACAGTCAAGCGCCTCTGCATTCCGCCGCTTTACCGACCACGCCATCCGTACGGCCCTATACACTGAACGCTACCTCGCCTACGAGATCCATGCATTGGCCTTAGATGGCATATATGCAGGTATTATTACTCCGTTAGTTGCCCCATTACTTGGTGTACAAATCTCTGTGCTGCTCACTTCTGCAAAACATTATCTGAGCAATGCAGAACAAGGGCGTGAGGCCTGGCAACGTGTTAGTGACTTCTTTGCTTCTCAACCAGCGGAAACTCGTTTACAGTTCTTAAAACATCACTTAGGCGAGGCCTCTCTTGGCCTATGTATACTGGCCTCTGCTGTTACCTTGTCAGCGCTTGTTAATGCAGATTCCATTTCTTCAGATGAGTTGATTTGCGCCAGAAATTTAGCTTGCTTTCTGGCAGGAATCATGGAAGGAGGATTTTTAGCTCAAAGTGCTTTTAAATTGAAATTACACGCTATATCAAGTAGCTCACCATTAAGCAAAATAGTTTCAAAAATCACCATGACGGCCATAGAACATCCTGGAGCTTTTCTAGCCACAATTTTTGCACATCCACCAAGTTCAGCTATTCTCACTTCCACTCTTCTTGGCGTCACTGCAGGGTTAGATTTTAAAAGACAAACTATCCGCAAGTATTTAGATAATACAGCGAAACCATTCAATCTGCATCAACAACCTAATACAGAAAAGACAGCTCTTTCTGTGCGTACTTTTTGTCAGCAAAACTGGCTGCGTTGCCTTCTAACTCCTGGAATTGTAACATCTGCATACTTAGCTTCACTTACACCTGCATTACAGCCCTATACTTCCGCACTCTTGACTGGACTATCACAATATTATCTAAAAAAAATCGCACGCGCCGTTCACCACAACATAACACTACCTGAAAATATCCGACAGGCAGCCAAGCTCTACATTGATACCAGTGATAAATGTCAATTTGCTTCGCTAAGTTTTGCGACCCTTGTGGGAGTTTATATGCCATTTAGGGGAAGTCTTTTGGTCAATTGGGGAGTTCTTGGGTTTTTTTTGGGTAATTATCATGATAATTTTGAACAGGAGTCAGATTCAAAAGATCAACCACAACCCTCTTACGCTGTCGGTTTATCTTTATAAAAATCACCAAATAGTGTAAGTAATATTTTATGTTACTTACTTATAAGCAAGAGGCAGTGGTTATGAAAAAACAAAAAAACACATCATTTGAACGCGAAAGAAAAACAAACCAATCCTTGTCACCTGCATCTAAGAGCAGGCTAAAAGATAAAACTGGCGGCGATGGACTGGAAAACCCTGGCGCAGGTCTCCCTTTCTAGCGACACTAAACCGCTTTAGCAAATACCTCAATTAATACAAACTCTACTCTTCCCCCAGATCTATCTCATTGAAAACCTGAGAACCCTTTAACTTTGAGCTTTTCGAAGATGTAGCTATTTCCTCAGCCTCCTTCCAAGACTCATATCTAGGCTCATAATAGGAATTAGTTTTATTTGTACTAAAAAAACATAAGTAATCATCTCTTAGATCGCAGCTCACCAATTCAATTGCATCTGGATTTTGGTCTTCATTTGGGAAAGATATCATCAACTCTATCCCAAAAAATGGATAATCTGAAAGATACGGCCTTAGAGGTTTTTCAGCATGAATGATGCATTGCAAACGATGTGCCATTCTTACAATAATAATTCTTGCATCATCTAAAGAAACGTGGCCATTTGGAGCCTGGAAATCTAAATCAACTTCGTTGATACCTTTTAAGCGTCCTAGCCCAGCACCATAACATTTGAATCCCTGTTCCTTCATTTCAGCTATAAATTTGTTAATAGCTGTATTAATCAATTGCACTTCTTTTTCAGCTGCATCTATTCTTGAAAAACACAACACCATTACAATAAAGATAAAAATTAATCGCATGGCTATCTTTTTCTCCCACTGCATTTCTGCTGATGTTTATTTACCATATGTTTCCCCAGATTTTTTAAAGCGGCTTCATAACTGCCGCCGAGGAAGGAGTGGTCCTTGATGGGAACGCCTTGCGAGAAGGAGCCGACGAACTCGATGTCGATTTGGCTGGCGTGGGGGAAGAAGATGCCGGCCAGTATGCCGAAGCAGTCGGTCCAGGGCACGGGGTCCCAGACGCTGACGAAGTTCTTTGCCTTCATGCCGTCGTACGAGGGGATCATGACAGCTGAGCCAAATGTGTAGATTTCTAACATAGCGAGCTCCTCGGGGTTGAGTCGTTTCAAGGCAAGAGAGGTGATGAGGCCACCTTGGCTATGGGCACAGTGAATAATACGACCACCTCCTCCAACACCTCCCATCTCTGCAATACAGGTACGCCAGTTTTGCACAAGTGCCTCCACAGGGTCAGTGGCCATGCCCATCTTATTACACACTGACTCCGCGAGGTCTACAGCCGTCCCACTGGTAGCATTATAAGTATAATGTATCGGCACGCCAGCAAAGTAACCTGCAATCACAGCACTCATCTGGATGATATCCTCAAGTGAATTGTTCATGCCGTTACAAAATGTGTGCCTTATCTTATCACAACAACTGGTCCCTGAATAGGTATCATTTTTAGTGTGCTCCGTGACAAAGCTGGGAGCCGTTAAATCACCACGCGCAAGACGACAAAGGCCTACAAAGGGCAAAATACCCGCGTGAAATACCATCTTTTCCACACCCTTAAACAGAGCATCCCAACTAAACCCAAAGAGATTGCCTCCCCCCATAACCTGTAGGGTCATCTCTCCGAGCAACATCGCTATTCCTTTCAGAATCCCTTTAAAAGTCACTTTATAGAGGCCGAAAGGGTCAAAATAGGTCACTGGATTCCCAATGACATATGCATAGAGATTGACTCCATCGACAAGCCCTTCTGGGTCCTCGGTAATCCACCGCCCCATCCACGGCGCATAATAGCGACGCCCAAAATAATAAAGCCCCGTCTCTTCATCGATACGCTTTGAAGAAAACCTCCATGGACTAAGGCATCTCTTAAGTGGTAAACCCTCGCTATCAAACGCCTCACAGTCACCAAAGGCCGTATAGCGATACTGCTCCACAACCTCCTTCGTTGTGAAATTATAAAGGCCAACCACGGAACCGCGATAGTCCTGCAAAGGCATATAAAGCGTGCCCTCTTTCCAGAACAATAAATTCGCACCCACCTCTGCTGGCGCTGTCATCAACCAACGCCACTCCTTTAGCTGTTTGTTTTCATCAAGCGTCCCCACCTCGCATTTATCGTCCCACAAATAGTATTCCAGCCACTCTTGTTGCCAAGATCCCTCAACCCATACGGCGTACTTCTTTTCTGTACGCCGATTAAGCGCATCATAACGCATCTCGGTGCGCCATTTTCCCGTCTCTTCAACAGCTACCAGCCTGTCGAGAGCATCGTAAGAGAAAAAGCGCCTCTGATTGCCCTCCTCCTGAATCAACAAATTGCCGTTTTTATCGTAAAAATAACTGCGATCACCCTGCTGTAACAACTGCTGCCGCTTATTGCTCTGCTCAATCGTATCATCCATCATGCGACGGTTGTGGAGTGAATCAAATGCATAAGTATGCTCTTTAACACCCTTCTCATAGATCACATGCCCTAAATCATCGTATGTATAATGCTCCTCATAATGCCCAAGTCCATCCTCCATCACATAGCCATCGAGATGCCCACGCGCGTCATAGTTGCCGATTTTTTGCCTATGGTAAGCTGACGTTATCCCTGCGGGTCTACCCAAAATATCACATGGCGTGTCGATCGTTTCCTCGTTGATCGTATAACGCGTGATCCAGCTCTGCATCGATCGATCTTCAATCTCTAGGTGATAACTTTGCGTATCTATCAACATATCAACTGCTTTCAGCCGATTTAACTCATACGTATACGTGCCTTGCATACCATATGAACTACGAAACTTAGCGCGCTCATCGAAGAGATTGTAGCCATAGCTATGCGTCCAACACCCCTTGAGAGATTCGAATAATTTATGACCGACCTGATTGTATTTAAAAAAAAGATTTTGCTGATAAAGATTGTCGTCCATCGCAGTACATCTGCCACCTTCATCATACACAAAGGTATAATCGACAGCTTGAGCATCCCCACCTTCTGAATAGAGGCGTGCCATCGAACCCAAATAGGTATACTCATGGATAAGATGCGTACCGTTTGGCAAACTTCTTATGTGTAACATCCCATTTTCATCATAACTTTGATAGACGACCTTCTCATCAGGAGTCCCAACTGCATGCACCTCTTTTTCTAAACGATCGCCTGGCCCATATTTCCATGCATATACAATTTGATCCGTTACCTGCCCATCAATCACCACGCTTTCAACTTGCACTACCTTCTTATGGGTCCCATTCCACTCACAACAACGCCTAGCAAGTAGCTTTCCAAAGGGACTTCTCTCCTCGACACACGCAATGTTACTGCCGGCATCATAGGTCGTAAGCGTCTGGTAACCAGCTGCATCGATCACTGTTGTCTGTGCGACATATTGCCCAAGCTCATTTGTAACTGTTGTATAATAGGTATGCTGCTCATGTCCGAGCGGATCAGTTACCTTGATAGTCCTTTTCTGTAGATCGTAGGCTACGCGTGTCGTAGCAATCACCCCCTCATCGATCAGACGGTGTGAGGCTACGCAATTGCCATATGCATCCCACTCATAGGTTGTCCGCTTCCATAATTTCCCCGTTTGATCGCGCTCCTCCTCGGCAAGAACATTACCCAGAAGATCTCTCTCACAGAAGTTCTCTAGATAGACCCAACAATTTCCTGTTCTCACACTACTTTGACGCCCTTGCGCATCATAGAAATAACGCGTAAGACGTACCTCAAAAGTAGATTTTTCCTCTATTAAACGCCCTGCACCGTCATAAGAAAAATAAGTAATTATATACATCGTATCTTGCTGCTGCGTCCGATAGGGCCCTTTATAAGTGAAATTCAGGAACTTAAGACGCTTGCCTTGCGGATCAAAGGTCTCCTCCTTGACCACTTGTCCTAAATAATCGTGTGTATACTGCGTATAGGAGCCATTTTTGTGAATATGTTTTGCCAATAACCCCGCAAGGGTGTATTCGAAATGCTCTTCTGTCCCATCCGGGTAATAAATACTGAGTGGACTACCAAGTGCATTAAACTTACGTCTTGTCTCATACCCATTGACGTCAACTTCAACCGTCACTCTACCTAAGAGGTCGTACGTTTTATGCTCTGTATGCGCGGTGAGCACTCCTGCATTTAAAATGGCCGGATAACGCGTCTCTGTACAGTGATTTAAGCAGTCATAACTATACTCCGTCACATTACCATGTCCATTGCGATAGGCTGTACAGCGCCCCAAGGGATCCCATTCCCAACTCTCTACAATTTCCTCTTCATTCCCATATAAAGTGCGCTTGGAGACTAACCGATTTGCTCTGTCATACACTTGAAAAGATTCTATACCAGGAGTAGGACCGACCACATGAATTGCATTGCCAAAAGCATCATATTCGTAGCTCTTGGTATATCCACGTGCATCTATCTCCTCAATAAGTTGGTTCTTCTCGTTATAACACCACGATAAGGTGTACAAAAAGGTTTCATCGCCATCCCATATTTTTTCTTCTATACAGTTGCCGCGTCTATCATACTTATAATGATGCATCTCAAGTAGATGCTCTTGACCTTTTTCCCAATAGCAGACTCTCCTTACAGCTGGCAAACCCGCTGCAGAGCCCATTTTTACAGGCTCAATATATTCATGTGACCGTACCATGACATCTGCCATGCAGGCAGCATCGCAACTAGAGCCATCATCCTGAATATGCAATGTGGCAAATCCATCAGCATCGCGCACCCAAAATTCCCTAGCAAAGATCTTTCCTTGGTAACTACAGAACTTTTCCACCTCTAAATTAGTTCCCGGAAGATACTTGATCTCTGTTTTCACACCCAAAGGGTTGGTGGAAGAGGTCACTAAATTCAATCCATCATTTGTATAGGTGTAATAAGTCACTTGTTCTTCAAGAGGCTTTTTTCCAGTAATCTCACCGATGAGATGCTCCTCTAGAACATTTCCCCGGTCATCGTAGACAAAAGATTTTTTTAACATTCTCTTGCCAGAGGGATCGAGCCACTCCTTTGCCATGAGATTAGGCCCTTTGTATTCAAAACAAACCTTTCCCTTGGCACCCTCATATACGTCTTCGTAGGCAATTGACGCCAATCTTTCATCTTTTTTACGCCATTGATAGCGTGTTGTATGCCCAAGAGTATCCACCACCCGCGCTTCACCGATCTTATTCTCCCCACTGCCCAAGTAAGAGTAATAAAAGGCATGGGTCAACAACATTGTGCCATCTTGACCCAAAGGAGCTCTCTGTGCACATACGCGACCAAATTTCCACTCGGCATTGCTCTTGGCTTTAACATAGACGCGCTCTGCACCCACCTGGTTATACCCATCGACATAGTGCTGGATTTGTAATTCGCGCCCCCCTTGCATCTTTTTCGAAACGATGTGGGGATGGAAGTCCTTTGCGCCACAGCGAAAATAATCATATTCAAACTCTGTGCGCAGCAAATCTGTCCCCTCAACCGCAGTTAAGAAGTATTGTGGCTCTTTAGGAAACTTGGGGTGTTGCAGAACTTTAGTGTCGAAGAGATCAGTCGAAAGCGCATATTCATAGCGATATTCTCTGCCATCACTCGTTTCAATCGTAAAGTTGGGGGAATCTATGGATTTTTTTAATTGCCAAGAGGCCACCTCATTTCCTGTCGGCGTTTTAAGTACTGCACTAATCACCCTCCCTTCTGCATCGTGACCATAATCCACAGTCCATCCATTGGGCCTTTTTTCAAAGGAAATCCGACGGAGATATTCATAACGGCGCCTTGTCCAACTCTTTTCTTTTTCTTTTTTTTCAATGACTCCTTTAGCACAGGAATAATGACACACAGTACCGTTACCAAAGGTCACCTGCATGGGCACCTGCTCGGAAAAGGGCGCAAAAAAGGTGAGATTTCTTAAATCTGTTCTGCCCGATAATACCCCCGCTGAAGCATTGGTAAACCCCTTTTTCTGAATAGGTTTTGCAAGGTGCAACGTAATGGATTTGAGAGGTTTATTGGACCCATAATAGGGCAAGGGGCTGCCATAGGGATCAGCAACCCACATACACTCCTCCGTTGGGCCATTTTTATCGCGCCAAATATATTCTCCATAGGCGTACAAATAAGGATTCATGGCACCTTTGACGCGATCCTTGTCAATAAATGTTGACCCTTCACTACTCCTTTTCCAGCGCAATGTATCTGTACGCCCCAAGATAAAATCAAAAGTCTCCTCAGAATAGCCTCCGTGAATCACACCTACTGAATGTGGCGTCCATCCTGAAGGATCCCCTTCACATGTAGCTGAAACGCCACTGATATCGCTCTCGGATGAGGTGTCGGATTCATTGATTTCATCGATAGAGGCAAACGAAGAGAAAATCAATGCAAGTAAAGCTATACTTAGATATTTTAATAATGATTTGCGCATAATTTGATAAATTAGAATTTAAAATGCGGGCATTCTAAGCAAATGTCCAGATCGGGAGCAAGCAATTTTTGCCGTAAACGATGATTTCAGACACACCCCCTCCTACAGACTACGTCAAACCATTCTCAATAGCCGTCTTCTCAGACAAAGTGACCGCTATTGCTCAAAAAATATTCCAACAGATACGCAACCAGCCTTTCTCTCAAAGGATTCTTGGCGTCTGTAAAGTCATTAAAGAGCACACCTCTCTATCTTTTTTTGTACAAAAAATCCTTCTACCCGCTGCTTTCCTCAAAAAAGACGAAATACACATAGCTAGACAAGATGGAAAGGCTGCCCTACTCAAACAACAAGGCAGTGAAGAAGTAAAGATTCAAACGAAAAGTAGCGCCAAATTAGATGGCGTCTATTTGACAAGTAAGCAGCGCCCTTCCACAGACCCACCGCGCACCATCATCCTTTTTCAAAGGAATGGCTCATTTTTTGAAGCGCGCGGCATCGAAATGGAAGAACTAGGCGATGCTTCCTTCATTCACCAGCTCCAAGCACTAGGCTGGGATGTCATGCTCTTTAATTATCGCTCTGTAGGCGATAGCACAGGCAAAGCTACTAGCTCACAAGATCTCACAGAAGACGGGGAAGCGGTTGTTGAATTTGTTAAAAAGAAAACTGCAGATGAAAAGAATATCCTCCTATGGGGACAGTCTTTGGGAGGTGCCGTCGCTGCAACAGTTGCAAAAAACCACCCCGATATGCCATGTGTTTTAGATCGCACCTTTACCAACCTCAAAGATATGATAGGCGCAAAGACGCGTATCGCTCCGTCATTATTGGCAAAAATCGCACGCTATGTGGGATGGCACTTTGATACTCAGGAAGTGATCAATCAGGATGCATCAAAAGATCAATTTCGGACCATCACTCATTCAGCTGATAAAATGATTCCTCTAAAGATCCAAGCAAAAGCACCCAACACTTTTACAATGGCGCTAGACTCTTTTCCTACTAAAAAGGAGATGAATGACTCAATCCAACAAAAACATAGCTCCGCCGACGAGAAGACAATCAAGAATATTGCAAAGCGCCATTTTCGCACCGCACACACGCGAACTTTTTTACCCTCTGAAATCAAGGCGCTTTTTTCTCTAAAGCCTCAGTGATATCTCCCATAAAAGCTTGATTGTGGATATTGAGGCGTGTGATGGGTGAGTTCTTATCAAATTTCAATGTATTTAAATCCAACCAAGCGACATTAGGACTCGTCACAGAGTGAAAATAATAAATCTTATTCGTCACATCAGCGGCGGAAATCCAGCGCGTTGGCCAAGC
Organism: uncultured bacterium; assembly: GCA_964596685.1. Classification (GTDB taxonomy): domain Bacteria; phylum Chlamydiota; class Chlamydiia; order Chlamydiales; family VFKH01; genus CAZQVA01. Next base: position 11,264 of record CAZQVA010000003.1, read on the forward strand.
GTCCTCCGTCTTTACTTCTGCCGTGCTAACCGCACCAAAAGGCACTTGTGCTGTGCGAATTACGCCTAAAGCATAGGCAATACTTTCAGCGTCATTTTTTGGCTGAGTCAAGGTCTTTAAAAAGGCAGAGACCCGCACAAAACGCGAGATCGAATCAATATCTCCTGGAAGCGGTAAGTTGCCACCAAAATAGCGATAGTTTTTTAGGAGCGATAGCTGCACATCATAAGTCGGCTCATTGGTTACCACGCGATATTCTTTACTATGGTATACCACAAGCTTTCCATCAACATATTCTAAAATAGCTGAATCCCCAGACGCATCTTCTACGACTAAATGTAGAGGCCATTCCTTGTCGATTACTTTAATGGAGACGAGCCTAAAATCTTTCATATGATCGACAACCTCTTGGACAGAACTAAAATTATCGAGCATATATTCCAGCCAGCGCACATTGGCAAGCCCTGGATACCCCTCTTGCACAGGATACTGCGTATCATGTAAATAGAGCAGATGTCCAGCAAGTCCCATTTCATTCATTCCATCGCTCACGCCGACTGCAAAGGCGGTAATGACAACACTCCCATATTTTGATGTCCATTCGATGGGATTTTTGGCCACATCCCCATCTTTCACTAAGCCTCTCGGCAGAACCATCAGTGAAGGCGCTTCATCGACATAAAGATCCATGGTCCGCACGGCTACTTTAGCAAAAGGTTGATCATTCCAAAATAATCTTGTACATGCCATTAAAGGCATTTGATAACTGCCTATCATAGCAAGAAGACACAAAATACTTTTTTTCATTACTACCACCTCATTCCATGCGAATATAAGAGGCCAAGCGATTAATAGCAACCCAGGGTAAAATCGAAAAAACAATATACCAGCAATAACTTTAAGATAGGCAAACCAACTCTAGTTGCCAGTGATTTAGCAGTTGAAAAATATTTCTCGAATCGAATATTCTTCTTCATATTGTTTTGCCGATTTAGGAGCAAACGAATAGAGACGGAGCACATCATATGCCCACAATCAATCAGCTCATGCGTACTGGGCGCAAAGACAACGCGCGTCGCCGCAAGTCCCCTGCTTTACAGCAGTGTCCTCAGCGTCGTGGCGTATGTCTACAAGTGAAGACCAAGACGCCTAAGAAACCGAACTCTGCGTTGCGTAAAGTGGCCTGGGTGCGTCTTTCCAACGGTCAAGAGATCATTGCTTACATCGGCGGCGAAGGCCACAACCTTCAAGAGCACAGCATTGTTCTCGTGCGCGGTGGACGTGTAAAAGACCTTCCCGGTGTGCGTTATCACATCGTTCGCGGTGCATTAGACTGCGCAGCGGTAAAAGACAGGAAGAAAAGCCGTTCTAAATACGGTGCAAAGAGACCTAAGTAATACTGCGATCTTTAGCGAAATAAAGATCGCGACTCGCGATTCCTTCTTCCCTTCGTGAAGATTAGAGGGGGAATCGCGCGCGGATTGCATCGACTCCTTGAATAACCTTGAAGGGGCTGAGCAATCAGGTGAACTAACGGTTTGACAGCTTATCTATACCCATTCCACCTGAAGAATTGGTATGCAAAGACGAGCTTAAAGTTTTTTTTAAATATTTAATCTTAAGGTGTATAGACATGTCCCGTAGACATCGCGCGGAAAAACGCACCATTGAGCCGGATCCAGTATATGGCAGCGTATTGCTTGCTAAATTCATCAACAAAGTGATGCTGGACGGCAAAAAATCAACAGCTCGTACAATCGTTTACAATGCGCTTGAGCGCTTTGCAAAACGTGTACAAAGCGACAGCCCTTTAGCTGCCTTCGAGCAAGCACTTGAAAATGCAAAACCTACTTTGGAAGTAAAATCCCGTCGTATTGGTGGTGCAACCTATCAAGTTCCTGTCGAAATTCCTGCAGATCGTCGCACAGCGATGGCCATGCTTTGGATCATCAACTACTCGCGCGAAAAGAGTGGTAAGTCAATGGAAGAGGGTCTTTCAATGGAATTGTCCGATTGCTTTAACAATCAGGGCTCTACTATTAAGAAAAAAGAAGACACTCACCGCATGGCTGAATCCAACAAAGCCTTTGCGCATTATAAGTGGTAATTTAAGAGGAGGAGTACGAATTGCCAAGACAGGATACAGATAAACTTCAAAATGTGCGTAACATTGGTATCATGGCGCACATTGACGCGGGTAAGACAACCACTACCGAGCGTATTCTTTACTACACTGGCCGCGTACACCGCATTGGTGAGGTGCACGAAGGGCAAGCGACCATGGACTGGATGGTACAAGAGCAAGAGCGTGGGATTACCATTACTTCTGCTGCAACTACCGTTTACTGGCATGGCAGTAAGATTAACATCATTGATACACCCGGCCACGTCGACTTCACCATCGAAGTAGAACGCTCGCTGCGCGTATTGGATGGCGCTGTTGCTCTTTTCTGTGCTGTTGCTGGCGTACAACCTCAGTCAGAAACAGTTTGGCGTCAAGCAGATAAATACCGCGTTCCACGCATCGCCTTTGTCAACAAGATGGACCGCACAGGTGCTGATTTCTTCAACGCATTAGCAACGCTACGTGAAAAACTCAATCCACGTGCTATGCCATTGCAATGTCCAATTGGTGCTGAAGCAGACTTTAAAGGTCTCGTCGATCTTGTCACCATGAAAGCGCATATTTTCCAAACGACAGGAAATGGCGAAGAGTATGACATTGCAGAGATTCCTGCAGACCTGCTCGATAAATGCCGTCAAATGCGCCTTGAGATGCTTGAAGAATTAGCGAATGATTCAAGCGATGAATTCATGAACAAAGTTCTTGAAGATCCAGATGCATTGACACCAGAAGAGATTCATGACGCTTTGCGCAAAGCAATTTGTGCTAACGTCTTTACTCCTGTTCTCTGTGGTTCCGCCTTCAAAAACAAAGGCGTTCAGCAGTTATTGGATTCTGTTATTGCATGGCTTCCTTCGCCTCTCGATCGCGGTGTGATCCAAGGGATCAACATCGAGACAGATCAGCCGATGGAATTAAAGCCTGAAGATAACGCTCCTCTTGCCGCGTTAGCATTTAAAATCATGACAGACCCCTATGTAGGACGTATTACTTATGTACGCGTCTATAGTGGTACACTTGTCAAAGGTGCTAACCTGATCAACACAACGAAAGAAGGCAAAAAAGAGCGCATCGGTCGTCTCTTGGAAATGCACGCAAACCAACGTAAAGACCGCGATGAGTTCTACACAGGCGATATCGCAGCTTGCATCGGTTTGAAGTACACAACCACAGGTGACACGCTTTGCGATCCAAGTTTCCCTTTGCTGCTTGAAAAGATGGAATTCCCTGAGCCCGTGATCGACATGGCAATTGAGCCAAAATCCAAGGCTGACCGTGAAAAGTTATCCCTGGCGCTGAGCTCCCTTTCTGAAGAAGATCCTACATTCCGCGTTCAAACGAACGAAGAAACAGGACAAACGATCATCTCTGGTATGGGCGAATTGCACTTGGAGATCTTGCGCGACCGTATGTTCCGCGAATTTGCTGTTGAAGCGAATGTGGGTGCACCACAAGTGTCCTACCGCGAGACAATTACGGAAAAAGGCAAGACCGATACCAAGTTCGTCAAGCAATCTGGTGGTCGCGGTCAATACGCTCACGTGGTTCTCGAAATTGAACCAAATGAGGCGGGCAAGGGCAATGAGATCATCAACAAGATTGTGGGTGGAGTTATTCCTAAAGAATACATCCCAGCTGTAATCAAAGGGGTGAATGAAGGTCTGACTACGGGTGCTGTCGCGGGATTCCCTCTCGTCGACGTCAAAGTACACATCGTCTTTGGTTCCTACCACGAAGTTGACTCCAGCGAGATGGCCTTCAAGATTTGCGGATCGATGGCAATCAAGGAAGCAGCTAGAAAGAGTAAGCCGATCATCCTCGAACCGATCATGAAGGTAGATGTCACATCACCTGAAGAAGCGGTGGGAGATGTGATGGGCGACCTTAATCGTCGTCGCGGTAAAATCGTTGGTCAAGACAATCTGCGCAGCACTGTACTAGTGCATGCAGAAGTGCCTTTGAAAGAACTCTTTGGATACTCAACTGACCTGCGTAACCTCAGCCGTGGCCGTGCCTCCTTCGTAATGGAGCCAAGCCACTTTGAGCGCGTACCACAAAAGATCCAAGATGAACTCTCTAAGAAATAACAAAAACGGTTGAAGTAATTATGCGTAAGAATAGTCAACAAAAAATCCGCATCCGTCTTAAAGCATACGACCAACGCGTTTTGGATCGTTGCACATTAGACATTGTGGAAACTGCTAAAAGAACAGGCGCACGTGTTGCGGGGCCAATTCCATTGCCCACTGACCGTGACGTTTACACTGTATTGCGCTCTCCTCACGTCGACAGAAAGTCACGCGAGCAGTTTGAGATGCGCACTCACAAGCGTCTTTTAGAAATCTTGTACCCAACAGCTAATACAGTAGAGGCCCTTAAAGGTCTTAATCTAGCCGCTGGTGTACACATCACATTGCAACTCAACTAGAGTTCTCTTTAAAAGGGCGTCCAGCAAATGACGCCCTTTTTCTTGTCTTTGAAATGAAAAAATATTTATTATAACCCCAAACACGGGTGTTATATGAAAAAATATATTTTTACCTTCTTTACCCTTATTTGTGCGGCTTGTTGTTTTGGCGAATCACTTGTTGTGGACAATGCCACTGCAGCAAAACTTCATAATGGCGATCAAGTTTCTGCCATTGTCATCGATAATGATGGTACAATGTCTGAACAAAATCTTATCTACGATGCAGCCCTCCAGGCTCTTACCACCACAAAAACCTACTCAGGTGAAAACGTCAGCTATTTTGCTCCCTCTTTGAATCTCCATTACCTTTGGTGGGATGGCCATTGGGTGGATTCTGAAGGCTTTTACTGGGAAAATGGCAAGTGGACAACAATAGGCGTACACAATTGGAATGACTACTGGGATCACTATTGGGGACATTACTGGGATCCTCGTTGGAGTCATTATTGGCAAAACCACCACGACGACCATGGATGGCGCTACAGAGATCACAGGGACTGGAGCCACCACGACCATCATGATCACTCAGACACTCATCATCATGATGAGCACCATGAGGAACATCACCACGAAGAGCATCATGATGGCCACCATGACGACCACCACGGCGGAGGCAAAAAGTAACTGTACTAGCTCACATATTAAATTGATGCGAGCGCCAAGCTACGCAAGGCGGCTGAATTAAGCTAAATGGTTTTATCTGCTTTTGAAAGAAGGCTGTTATTTGCCGACACAGAACTTAGAGAAGATGGCACCAAGGATATCATCACCAATATTGGTGCCAATGATGCGTCCTAAAGCCAAAAGAGCATGTCGCATGTCGCTGGAAATGAATTCTGGCGATATGCCAGCTGCAAGTCCACTTTTAACACTATCTACAGCAGTGAGTGCCTCAAGAATTGCTTCATGATGACGCTGTTGTGTGACCACAATTTCACTGCGGTCTGCCATCATATGGTCTTGGAGCCGCACACAAATCTCTTGTTGCAGCTCTTCAATTCCATCTGTTGTCTTCGCTGAAAGAGAGATGATTGAAGAAAATGAGGCGAGTTCATCACAAATTAAAGATTGGTGTTGTAAATCAGCCTTATTCCAAATCACAATTGTCTTTGCAGGATCAAGCTGAGCGATGAGTTCAGGCGCAAGACTCTCCTGCGGACGTGTGGCATCGAGGACGAAAAGAACAATATCTGCCGTCTGCATCGCTTTTTTGGAACGCGCGATCCCCTCTTTCTCAACGATCTCCTCCGTTTCATGGACGCCAGCAGTATCTGTGAGAGAAAAGTGATAGCCACCAATGCGCAAATTTTCCTCGATTAAATCGCGCGTAGTCCCTGCAATAGGAGTAACAATAGCACGCTCCGTTTTAAGCAAGGCGTTCATCAATGACGACTTACCGACATTAGGAGCTCCAATTAAACAAAGGCGTACGCCCTCCTTTTGAATTTGTCCCGAATAAAACGAATCCGCAAGGCGCTGCATAGTATGGCTGATTTCATTAAGATCCCCTGTGATCTCTTCATGGCTGGCAAATTCAAGCCCTTCTTCAGGAAAATCGACCCATGCCTCTAAAATGGCTGCAATGGAAGTAAGCCGCTCCTGTAAGGCTCTTATTTGTGCTGAAAGAGCGCCTTGTAATTGCGTTTGTGCCACTTGTAGTGCTGCATGACTTTTAGCACTAATTAGATCTTGTACCGCCTCAGCTTGCGCTAGATCCAAACGACCATTGAGAAAGGCACGCAGAGTAAATTCTCCAGGTTCAGCAAGCCGAGCACCCGAACGCAAAAGGGCATCCACAATATGCTGTGCGATCAAACTTCCACCGTGACATTGCAACTCGACCGTTTCTTCTCCCGTATATGAACGCCCTTCTGCCATATAAAGTAGAAGCACCGTGTCGATGAGCGTGCTCTGATTTGTAAAAAAATCCCCCAAATGCGCCGTATGTGTCTTATACTCCATAAGAGGACCAGAAAAGTGCTTGGAAACGATCTGACGAGCCGATTTACCACTCACGCGCACAATCGCAACGCCACCCATCCCTAACGGCGTGGCAATAGCAGCAATCGTCTCATTGAGAGCACCTGGTCGATGAACAAAGAAGTGCGTCATGAGCGATGCGCCTTACATAGATAGGCTTTGACTAGCGTCGACTGCTCCTTTGTCGGTCTTGCTGGTTGGCGAGCAATTTGTCGAATCTTTTCTTTGATTTCTTCAGAACACGCCGTATAGAGATTAATCAACTCGCCTAAATCAATTTGCATTCTAATTTTCTGCACATTTAATACACGGCCCAAAAGATCGACAAGGCGATTAAGGTCTATAATCACTTCGCTCAATTGCCTCGCTGTCGTTTTTTTAAAGAATGCGTCCCCACCTAAAAAGCGCTGCAAAATCTTGTTGTCTAGGCGCACGTGTTCTTTTAGAAGGACTTGAACATATTCCTTTCCCAGGCATTCATATTCTGCAGAAATTTCAAGTTTTTTTAATCGCGCATGCAACTCTTGTGCCTGTTGAAGCGTTCCTTGACAATCCCTCAAATCTGAGACACTGATTGACAGACCACAAGAAATCTCTGGAGATTTTATCGCATTTTGTGCGATTTCCCCTATCATTTGCTGCTGTTGAGATGATTTCTGAGCATTAGAACAGTCATCAAGTATATTGGGGGACACAATTCTAGTAGGGGTAGGTCGACAACACACTGGGAAACTCATACTCTAAACATTCCTTATTTTAGCGCATTGTTTTTGGAGAAGAATTGATAGAATGCACCAGCTCAGCAGGTGGTTTGTGTGGAGACATCTGCTGTAAACAGTGCTTCCAATCTGTTTCATCTGCAGTTACGCGGAAAAAATCATTATTACGCGGTGCGAAATACCACCCAACAATCTCCTCGTTAGTGGGCCTATAGCTAAAAAAACTTTCCCGCCTCCTCACTGGTAACTCACTAAATGCAATCAACAGGCGATCCAATTGAAAATGGGGGGATTTTTTTTTCTCTGTGGGCATTTGTTGTTGCCACGCATATATTAGCATGAAAAGATAGGGGGCGATTTTTTTTAATACTCCTTTCGGAAGAGTTTGGAGCATATCATACCGACTTACCACAGCCGGCCAATAGGCAACCTCTAACTCATCAATCGCAGACAGAAACTCTCTCAAACCATGTGCTGTAAAGGTGTTCATGGGATGGTTGATTTTATCCCGAGCAAAGAGCTGTAGCAATCGCGAGGCCGCCTCTGGTTGTTCGCAACACACCTTTAAAAGCTCGTCATTCCATTCAGTGGCACGAAAATCGCTAGATGTATGGTTCGCATACCAGAGTGTGAACAATGCCTCTCCACTTTCGCCGATCAATTCATAATGCGGATGCTGAAAAAGCAATTCAGCGGATTGTGCACACGCATAAAAGGAATCAAAAAAGTAGCGCGCGTTTTTAGCTGCATCAGCGATCGATAGTCCACCGAGATTGCATTTATAATCCACTAATCGCGCCTTTTCCTGAAAACTAGCAACAGAATTTAGGTGATCAAAAAGGTAGGTGATTTGTGGCAATGTTAGTGTCTGAATCGCTCGTAAATCACTAAATAAGGTTTTTAATTTCTGCCATTGACTAGGTCGATGACAAACGATACATTGGGCAAGCAGAGCAGAGTCTTTAGTGATTTTAAAGTCCTCTGCTGCAAGTTTAATCCAACCGCGCAATTGTGAGTCACTCAATTCATGAGAAAGCATTTCTGGAGCAACACCATTTGCAATCCATTTTTTAATCAAGTCGCTCTCTCTACTCAGCCACTGTAATCTTTCTGGCGAGGCATCTCTAAAGTAGCGACTAGGCATCCCCGCCTGTTCAAGAAGAGGATACTTTTTTGGGCTCATGTTCCCCTCACCACTCCCTAAGGTGGATCTACCTCTTTTATTTTCCTCACCACTCCCTAAGGTGGATCTACCTCTTTTATAAGGGATACTTGCTTCTTCTTTATCTGCATTTACCGCGCCTAAAGCCACTCTTCCCACACGGCCTGCAAGCTCATCTGCTATCTTTGCAGAACCACTTGGAGTAGAATTCTCTTCAATTGCATGGTCCTGAAGATGAGGCAGACTACTTCCGGTCTTTGGTATCATGGATAAAACTCCTTTTAGTAAAGGGTTTTATTATACACGAATTAGTAAAATTTAAAAAGTATCACAGATCATTAATATGAAAATTTCGAAACTTTTTTACAACCTTATTGCACAAAAGTTGTGCACCATCCAAGAATCCTATATAATTGAGAGATCATGCTCAACTTTATTGACAGAATCAGCGGAAAAAAATGCCAAGAGCTTATCTTCGGAGAAAAGTTTTTGCGCTTTATGTATGGGCCTTGCTGGTGGCAAAAAGGCGTATGCCGCTTGATTAGCCGCAGCCCTTTCTTTTCAAAGCTCTATGGCGCATGGCAACGCACACGTTTTAGCAAAAAGCAAATTCTGCCTTTCCTTCAAAAATATCGCATCAACACGCAGGAATTTGCTACGCACAATTTCGCCTCTTTCGATGATTTTTTTACGCGCAAATTAAAACCCGAAGCACGCCCCATAGCCTCATCGAGTGCAATTATTCCAGCCGATGGCAGATACCTCTTCTTCCCACATATAAATGCTGATCAATCCTTTATTGTCAAAGAACAAGTGTTTAATTTAAGTGCCCTCTTAAAAAGCGAATCTCTTGCTAATAGATATTTAGGGGGCACAATGATTATTGCTCGTCTCTGCCCTGTCGACTATCATCGCTTCCATTTTCCAATCGACTGTATTGCCGGAAAAACGCACCTTATCAAAGGCCCTCTTTATTCTGTCAGCCCCTTAGCTCTCGATCACAAACTTTCCATTCTATGGGAAAATAAACGCACGCTTTGCACCTTGAATAGCGACCGCTATGGGCAAGTGCTTTTTTTAGAAGTCGGCGCTACTAATGTCGGCACTATCCATCAAACCTACACCCCAGAAAGGTTTTATCCAAAAGGTAGTGAAAAAGGTTTCTTTTCATTTGGTGGTTCCACTTTAATCTTGCTCTTCGAAAAGGGCAAAATTCAGCTAGCAAGTGATCTTATTAATCACGATGGTCTTGAAATTTATTGCCAAATGGGACAAAGTCTCATTGACAAATTAAACATGGGCTAATTAAGATAAAATTATGATTTGCATTTTCTTTCATTATTGTTGTTGTTGACCTTCTAGTCAAAACTCTTCTCAATCCATCTATTAACTTAAATTTATTTATACAATATGTGCACACAAGAAAATTGCAAAAGTCGTTTCTTTAATCCTCAAGTCCTCATCCTCCTAGCTCTCGTGTTGGGTGTTCTCTGTGGATTTTTTCCTATTCCCGGTCAAAAAGTTGTCGCAGAAGGCTTCTTACAGCTATTTACAAATGCATTAAAACTTTTAAGCCTGCCCGTCATCTTTTTAGCACTTCTGACAAGTCTAACTGGAATGGAACGTCTCGACCACTTCCGCTGGCTGGGATCGCGTGTACTTTCCTGGACACTCTTAACAACACTACTTGCTGCAGCGATTGCACTCGGACTTTTTGTCTTAATCAAACCTGTGACTTTAATTGTTGAACAAAGCAGTAATCTAGCCTTTGAAAGCTCAAAGGTATCCTACTGGAATCACTTGATGCAGCTGATCCCGACAAATCCTTTCCAGCCCTTTATTGAACAAAACGTCATCGGCATTCTTGTATTGGCTGCGATTTTAGGACTTGGATTGATGGTTGTACCAGGCAAAGAAAAGGTACATGCAGTCCTCAGTCCCGTTTTAAGCGCATTAATGAATATTGTGCGCTGGGTGATCGCTGTTATTCCGCTTGCCGTATGGGCTGGTATTGTTGTTTCTTTTGAAGATCTCACAGAGGGAAGCGCGCTAAAGGAACTCTCCCTATATCTCTTGGTAGTGGTTGGCGCCAACCTATTACAAGGCTTTGTGGTCATCCCAGCACTACTTAAATCGCGAGGCATCGCCCCCTTTCCTAAAATGCGTCAATTCTTACCCGCTCTTTCTGTAGCTTTCTTTTCCAAGTCCTCTGTAGCCACGATGCCCATTGCGATTCGCACCGCAGAAGAGCGTCTACAAGTTCCCTCCTTTGTCTCTCGCTTCGTTTTTCCCATCTGCACAACGATCAACATGAACGGATGTGCCGCCTTTATCTTGAGTACTGTACTGTTTGTCAGCATGGCCTCTGGTGTGGCATTTTCCACATGGGAGATGGTGGGTTGGATTTTTATCGCGACAATTGCCGCCGTAGGAAATGCAGGAGTCCCGATGGGTTGTTTTTTCCTCTCAGCAGCTCTTTTAGCATCCATGAATGTTCCTCTAGGGATTATGGGACTTATTCTCCCCTTCTATGCCATTATTGACATGATCGAAACAGCTCTTAACGTATGGTCTGACGGAGCCGTAGCCCTTTTGGTCACAGAGCAGTATAAATCCTCAAAACACGCTTCTAAAGAGACTTCTTTCGTCGACGAATTAGCGCGAGAAGACGTCGTTACTCCTTGCGAACTGTAGAGGTTCTTTCACAGCGTAAGTTTCACAGGGAGGCGGCTTTTCTTGCCTGCGCCTCTCTGTCAGCACCTTGCATACGCACCTGTAGATGAAATAACTGGCCAGTAAGCTCCTCAATCCTCTTTTGAAGCATCGAGTTTTCTGTTACAAGATTCAAGACACTCCGCGTATGAGGCATATTTGCTGCAATCTGAAGTTCCCTGCACTGCTGCGACAGAGCTGCCACTCTATCCCTTAACTCAATAAGCTCCTTCTCTTGAGGATCCTCCTCCGTCTGCGTCCCTACAGAGCGGGTTTTTACTTCAGCCTGCAATAATTGCGAGCCCCATTCTACCGATGCTCCACGAATACTACTTGTCATTTTTCTCCCTTAAGGTAAGCTTGATTTAAATTTAAGAGCCTTTTGCAAAACTATCGATAACAGGACCTGAGCGAGGGCTGCAGAATTCAGAAAAAAGCGACGCACGAATAGCCATTGCCATGCGTAAGGAGGTTTTCTCTGAAGATTGCTGCTAGGCAGCCAGTCCATGTTACGGATAGTTTTGCAAAAGGCTCTTAAGCTCACGTTTTAAAACAGTCCACAAAGCTTGTATGACTTTATTGCATTCTGTATTTTATGTAATAGACCTCTTTCTCCTGATTCAGGTCAAACGCATGAAGAACCATTTGAATCATCTTGACAAGATGCAAGGCAAAATGTGTATGAAGATGTATCAAAAATCCAAATCGAGGAAAAGGCCCCGCAGGTGATGGGCGTAATGGAAAAAATGGCAATAAAACTTGATTTTTAGGATTTTAATGAAAAACACACTTCGCATCATGGCATCTTTCGCTATCCTTTTGTTTTCCCATGCATCAATTGTTGCATGTGACAGGAGAAGCCAACCCACCTCAAACCGTTCACGAGCACCAGATGGGGCACATGGTGAATCTGGACATCAGTATACCAATGGGAGTCATGGAGAAAATGGCACAAACGGAAAGAAGGGCCAGGATGCAGGACATGGGGGTAATGGAGGAAATAGCGATTGGGGAAATGGTGGTAACGGTGGCAATGGAGGAGATGCTGATTGAGTCCCTAACTTGATCTGATTCCCTCGTTGCCTTAAAGGCAAAAATCGGCTATTCTGTGCACTCATTGAGTTTAGATAAATTGAGGACATTGTCTAAAGTCCAGTCTAAAGTCTGGCCTAAATGATCTAAACTCCCGAGCACAACTTTTAATTCGAGAACTTTTTAGTTTATGCGTATCTATATTGACAACCAACTTTCAGAAGAACTCCCTGATTGCTTTTCCTCAAAAGACCTAGCTCTTAAACTACATCTAACGCAACCCCACCAGGCCGTCAGTGTTACTGTAAATGGAAAAGTCACCGATCTAGATCAACCTCTCCAGGATAAAGATCGCATACATTTTTTGAGTTTCGAAGAGGAAGAAGGTAAGGAAGTTTTTTGGCACACCTCTGCTCACGTCCTTGCTCAGGCAATTTTACGCCTTTTCCCCGAGGCTTTACCCACCATCGGCCCCCCTATCGAACATGGCTTTTACTACGACTTTGCCAACTTAACTCTATCGGACGCCGACTTTGAAAGGATTGAAGAGGAAGTCGAAAAGATCTTAAAAGCTAACTATACCCCTGAGCGATATACTTTCTCGAGTAAAGAAGAGGCTCTTGAGCGCTTTGTTCACAACCCCTTTAAAGTAGAACTCATTCAAGGTTTTGAAGAGGGCCCTTTGACCGCTTACCAGCAAGGCGAGTTTTTCGACTTATGCCGCGGCCCCCACATGCCACAACTGGGGAAAATTAAGGCGTTTAAGATCTTGAAAACCTCCGGAGCCTACTGGAGAGGCGACTCTAAAAACCAGATGTTAACACGCATCTATGGCATCTCCTTCCCTGAAAAAAAACTCCTAAAAGAGTATCTCGCACAGATAGAAGAAGCAAAAAAACGCGATCACAAAGTTATCGGTCCCCGCCTGGGACTCTTTTCATTAAAAGAACAGGCACCTGGCATGCCATTCATCCATCCCAAAGGGATGATTTTCTGGAATAACCTACTTGGATATTGGCGTGAATGCCATCAAGAAGCGGGTTATGTCGAGATTAAGACCCCTGTGATGATGACAAAAGAACTATGGGAAACCTCTGGTCACTGGCAAAACTATCGCCACAATATGTACACAACACATATTGAAGAGCGCGATTTTGCTATTAAACCGATGAACTGTCCGGGCTGTATCCTCTATTATCAGGCTGATTGCCACAGTTATCGCGAATTCCCCTTACGTATTGCAGAGATTGGACATGTCCATCGCTACGAAGCATCTGGTGCTCTTTCTGGACTCTTCCGCGTGCGCGCCTTTCACCAAGACGATGCGCATATCTTTTTGATGCAAGAACAGATCGAAGATGAAATTTGCCATATCTTAAAGATCGTGAAGAAGATGTATACCACTTTTGGTTTACCCTACCACTTTGAACTCTCTACGCGGCCCGAAGAAAATACAATCGGCAGCGACGAAGATTGGGAAGCGGCAACTAATGGCTTAAGAAATGCTCTCGAACGCCAAGAACTCCCTTATAAAATCAACGAGGGCGATGGCGCCTTTTACGGTCCTAAAATTGATATCCATATTCGCGATGCTATTGGACGCACCTGGCAATGTGGCACTATTCAATTAGACTTTGCTCTCCCTCAACGCTTTGAACTTGAATATACCGCAAGCGATGGCAGTAAAAAATCTCCCGTCATGCTACACCGCGTCATCTTTGGTTCCGTTGAACGCTTTATGGGCATCTTAATTGAACATTTCGCTGGCAGATTCCCCGCGTGGCTTTCACCTATCCAAGCCCGTCTCCTTACTGTTGCGGATCGACACCTCCCCTATGCTAAAGAAGTTCAAAAATCGTTGCTTAAAGCTGGGATTCGCTGCGATATTGATTCAAGCGATGAATCCTTGAGTAAAAAAGTTCGCTTGGCACAAATGGAGCAAATCAATTATATCATCACTCTAGGAGATCAAGAGTTAACAGAAAAGACTATTGCTCTCCGTACACGCAATAATCGCGTGGTAGGTTCGATTGAGCTTGAACCTTTCATTGCTACACTACTTCAAGAAATTCAAACACGTTCACTCAAAGGAAGCTTCGATGATTGATGACAAACAAATTTCCAACCTAGAAAAAGGCCTACAAAGACTTTTCGGACTACACGTATCTCGTTTGACATTAAGAGAACTACAAAATCTTCTGATGGCTTTGACACATGGCAACAAGGACGTCTCCGTTGCAATTTTTGATTCTCTTCTTACGGGTCAAATTAAAGAAGGTGCCGTGCAACGCCATCTCAACGATAAATTTCAACATCTGATCGAGCAATACACGATTCGTGTACGTCTGGCAAAAGATGTCTTTGAACGTGGAGATTTTTTAAATTTGATCGTTTCTGATATTGTCAATGATCGAGATGAGGCTGTCTTTGTCCACCGCATCCGCAAGATGGATGGCGATGAAAGTCTTTTTGTAACGGAACCAGCAAGCATGATTCACTTACTGCAACATTTTACAGCACGTTTAGAAGAATTTAAGCAATCCCCTAATGCCAAAGCATTCTTTGATCATTTTAAAGATGAATGGAAAAAAATAGGACACGCAATTGGACAACTCGGAGCCTCCTAAGGGACCGCCAAAGTTTGAAAAATCAATTTTCGTTTTGATCGTAGGTGTATTATTTCTTTTTGCACTTGCGATCATTACGGTAGTGGTTGCGCCACGTCATCTTGACGACAGCTGGCGCACCCCTTCATCCAGCTATCAGCAACAGATGTATGAAGTAAGTGATCCTCACCTCTACATTAACTGCAATAAGGCTGCTATAGCGCCATTAACGTTCGTTAGACAAATTTTCAACGACTATACACTACTCTCCTTCGAAGAGTCCGATATGGTCCGCATTTGGGCACCCGAAGAACTGCAGCCCTATATTAAAAGATATAACGATCCGACTCTCATTCTCTCCTCCCGTCTCCTCCTCTTGCGACCACCGCGCTCAGCTATTAAGGAAGAAATAGACGCTATGCAATCTCTATTGCAAGAAGAGTGGAAGAAAGGTCACCCCGATTGGGAAGCAAAGGGCGACACACTCCCCCACTACGTGATCTTAGAACTTTATGACCCCAAATTAAATAGTGCCTTTATCTGGTCTGAAATGGATACTTTAGTGGACTGCTGGAGTGATTCGGGCCATCGCATTCTTGGTACAATTCCTCCTTACGCCAACGGAACCGGCACTCTTTACGTAAAAAACCCACAAGAATACCGCATTCGACTCCTAGCGGGCCAATGGATTCCAGATCCCAATGGGAAATCCTTTGCCGACCTTAGTGAATTAACAAAAGAAGAAGTCGGCTTCATCTCACGCAAAGATCTTATCAAACGTGGGGAAGAAATTTACTGCATCGAAGGTTGCTGGTATTGTCACACCGACCAGTCCCGCACATTGGTACAAGATTGTATCCTCAATGCATCAGAAGACTATCCGGCCCCTCCCTCCTCGGCACACGAATATATCTATCAAGAGGTTACTTTTCCAGGGACGCGTCGAATTGGTCCAGACCTTGCACGCGTAGGGATTAAGCAACCAAGCCGCGATTGGCATAAAGGACATTTTTGGGCTCCTGAAAGCAAAAGCGCCGGATCGATCATGCCATTATATCACCAGTTCTTTGACGCAAAGGGCCGCGTTAATTGTGATTTCGAAGCTATTTTCCAATACTTGATGACAAAGGGAACGCGCATTTTACCTCCCACTCAGGCATGGTGGACAGGAAAAGATCCATCCTCTACACTCGGAATCATCGAAAGGACTAAACATGATTGAAGAAAGTTCGGTATATGGCTATTGCGCCATCATGGTAATGCTAGCAAGTGCTGCCGTTCTCATCGGTTTTCTTTGGTATAAGAGTAAAAACAAATGAGCGATCTCAAGCAATTTGATGGAGAATTTTTGCCACCTTCAGATGACAAGCCGGTGCCAAAATTTTTAAAAATTACCTATTGTTTATTGCCAGTGTGGGGAATTTTCGCTTTCTTTCTCTTCTGGAATGGCACGGGGACGTGGTTTGGCAATACCACATGGCAAGAACTCCAGGAAGCTGCCGATACAACTTATATAGAACCATCTAAAACTCACCTGACGCAAGAGTAATTCTCGTGAAACCTTCTCCTTTTCGATTTCTCAAAGCATGGCATGCACTACGCACCACTAATAGCCGCCTAAAAAAACAAGCAGAACATCTCGCACCCCATTCCCAAACATCACTAAGAGAAGGCATGCAAGTCCTTCTACAACAAATGGAACTCAAAGCGCATGTTTCTCTTCATGCAAAGGCATTGTTAAAGCGCACCTATGAATTGATTCCAAAGACAAGAGGTGATTATCTCAAGGAATTTGTGGGTGCTATCATCTTTGCCCTCGTTGTTGCCACACTCATTCGCACCATGTGGTTTGAGCTCTACGAAATCCCCACAGGCTCCATGCGCCCTACTTTTCAAGAGCAGGACCACCTTATTGCCTCAAAAACCTCATTTGGCATTAATATCCCACTCTCAACAGGGCATTTTTATTGGGATCAAGAGCGTATCGATCGCAATCAAATTGTCATCTTCACTGTGGGCGATCTGCCAGTTCCTGATCCCGACACCACCTATTTCTGGCTTTTTAAGGGCAAGCGCCTCTTAGTCAAGCGTCTGATTGCAAAGCCTCTCGATCAGCTCTATTTCTATGGCGGCAAGATCTATGGGCGCGGAGCCGATGAAAAACCCTTTACAATTGACTTTGCCAATATAGCCCACGTACCCGTCCTTTCTTTTGAAGGAACGATCTCCCATGAAGGCACCTCCTTGCTCCTTTCGCAGACACAGGAAAAGCTCGCGAAATTTACGAAGCAGCGCGATGGTTTACTCTTAGTAAATGGAAAGTGGATCCCCGATGAGCCTAGCAAGGCACGTCAACCTCATAACGCAGTAACAACTTATAGCGACTTCTGGGGTTTTAAAAACTTTGCCCTCGTCAAACTTCTCACCAAAGAACAAGTTAAAGAGGCGAAATTAACAAAAGAACCTCTCCGCACTGAATTCTACTTACAGTTGCAGCATCATTTTAACTTAACCTACCCCAAACCCGTTACTTTTGCGTCTAGCGGGCAGGAGCAGTTATTACTCGTGCCCCATACAACGCTACTTCCTCTCGATGATGACCACCTACAACGACTCATGGATCACCTTTACACCGGAAGATTCGTGGTGCGCGATCAACATGCTTATCGTTATATCGCAGGGGCTGAAGCGCGTGATTCGATCATTCTCTCAAAAGTCCCTGACGGCACCTATGAATTTCATGATGGCAAAGCCTATGAGGTCAAGTGGGCAGGTGTACAAGAAGAATTACCAAAAGAGCATCCCCTCTACCAACGCACAACTGGGTTTTGTCAGGGTCTTTTTAATTTGGGTTTTGAGTTTAATCCAGCCTATGACTCAGGTCCTGATCAACCATGGAATTTCTCACAGCGCTTTGCCTACTATAACCAAGGCGACCTTTACGTGATGAACGCTCCTCTCTTTACTCATGAAGAGGCCACACTTCAAGCTTTTGTCAAAGCAGAAGAGGAGAGACAAAATGACTCATCTGCCAAGCGCCCCTACCTCGCTTTTGTTGATACGCCGCCACCTATGGCAGCAGACGGAGGTATCGACCCTGACTTCCTCAAAAACTTTGGCATGCACGTACCAGCAGGCAAATATTTTGTTCTTGGCGATAACTATGCGATGAGTTCTGACAGCCGCGCCTTTGGATGCGTTCCAGAAGAGTATTTGAAAGGCACCCCACTTTGGGTATTTTGGCCTGTAGGTGCACATTGGGGCGCCCCTCTACAACCATATTTGGGCTGGATCAGCCTTCCAAACGCCATCATCGTTATTATCCTTGGAGGACTGACCGCTGTCTGGGCAATTGTCCATAGACGCCGCTGCCAGACCCTACTTAAGGAGCTCCACAAGGATAGCACTTCACCACGACCCAAGGGTGGTGACTAGCTTAAAGAGGAACGAAAGGCCGCTATCAAAGCGGACTGCAAGGGGGGGTGTAATTCAAAGTGTTAGTTAATTATTTAGAGCTAGAACGGAAGCTTTTCTTAAGGATTTACCAGACAACCTTCTGCCAAAAAAATCCTTATTCCCCCCCTCTGTGCACTCTGTGGGCTCTGTGGTAAATATTTTTATTTAAAACTTATGTTAATTTTTTTTTAACCACAGAGCCCACAGAGTGCACAGAGGGGGTATGAGCTGTTACACCTTATCTTGAATAAGAATTAATGGGGATTAGAGCGGGTATTAGAAGAATATGAGTCCCTAGTTTTTCATCCTTCCTAACACTTTGAATTA
This sequence comes from uncultured bacterium, assembly GCA_964596685.1. Classification (GTDB taxonomy): domain Bacteria; phylum Chlamydiota; class Chlamydiia; order Chlamydiales; family VFKH01; genus CAZQVA01. The sequence continues at coordinate 29,853 of CAZQVA010000003.1, forward strand.
CACCCCTGCAAGGGAGCGCGTCTACTCGCCGTCTTCTGAATCCGGTTCGAAGTCAGCTAGTGTTTTTGAACGTTTGCCGGCAATCACACGAATAATGGCAATGATCCAGGCAATTACGATGTAGATCCAGGAAAGAGCAAAAAAGACCACTTCAAAGTGGTAGAGAATGCCATAGAGCAAGAAAAGAGAAGTGAGCACAGCGATAAAACAAAGCTGGAAAGAGGGCACGCGAAAGTGCAATGTCTTGACGCTTGGAAACTTCCAGCGACTCACCATGAAATAACCAATCACAACAAGCACTCCACACATAATGCCGGCTTGCCATTCTTGAGAAAGAACGAACCAGCCTTCTTCACTTGCAACGCTCAAAAAGAGGTTTGCGGAAATTGTGGCAATCGCAGCAGCAGGGATTGGAAGGCCAGTAAAATGCTTTTTATTGGCTAACATCTCTTCTTCTGTTTTAGGACGCATCGAGAGCACATTAAAGCGCACAAGACGCAGAACGCCACAGATGGAATAGACGAGCGCTGAGGCTGTTAGCACAAATGCTAAAGGATGTTCAGGGGGCAAAGAAAGGGTCTTCAAGACGATAACAGAAGGCGCAACGCCAAAAGTCACCGCATCAGATAAAGAATCAAAATGTGAACCGAATTCGCTCTCACCTCGCATTAAGCGTGCCAATGCTCCGTCGAGCACATCTGCAACGCAAGCAATCAACATAAGCAACACCGTCATCTGCAATAATTCTCTATTGCTCGAGCCAGGCTGCACCATATTTATTGTAAAAATAACGAATAGGCCACACGCCAAGCCGATGGAAGTGACTAAGTTAGGGATGAGCGAAATTCTCTTCATACTCAATCAGTATCGCATACTTTGTGCAAATTTTGCACCGCTTTTTCATCGTGCATTTTTCTTCCAATTTTCACTAGACAGAAAGCGAGGGCACTAGATATAGTGGGTCGTGTAGAAATTCACTACAATATACAGTGTTTGCGGCAAATATCTGCGTAAGGAGATCTCATGAACTCAAAGTCAATTGTTAGCATTGTCAAGCGTAACGGCTTGCTTGTACCCTTTCGAAGAGAACGTATTTTAAATGCCCTAGAAGCGGCATTTCGCGATACGAAAAAGATTGCAGCGAGCGATCCCCTTCCTACTGACCTTTTTAGAACGATTCAAGGGATTAGTGATATTGTAGTTGAACGCGCGCTTCATCAGGTGGCGCAAGGAAAGTCTCTGAGCGTAGAAAACATCCAGGATATGGTTGAAAATGCTCTTATGGAGCAAGGCTACTTAGATGTGGCAAGAGATTACATCATTTACCGCGACCACCGCAAACTAGCTCGTGAAGAAAGCGCCAGCCACTTAAAAGTTGTACGCAGAGATGGCTCTGAAGTGCGCTTTAACCCCATGAAAGTAGCTTCTGCGCTCTCCAATGCGTTTGCCCACGCAGCTCAAGAGTTCAATGAATCACAAGTTGTGGCCGCTATCAATACAATTAGTCAACGCATCGCTGAAATTGTAGTTCAAAAGCACCGTGAAGGCACAAAAGTGAATACTACCTTTCTGCAAAATCAACTCGAATATGAATTGATGAAAGATGGTTTTTTTAGTGCCGCAAAAGCACTCATTCTTCTGTATGCAGCGAAAGCGGGACCGATTACAGCGCAGCCTCCAGTAGTCGCCACACCAACTGTAGAGGAATTCAAAGCGCCAGCTTCCAAAGAGCAACTGCTACGCCAAAAGTTTGAATGGGCATGCCGTGATTTAGAAAAGCTAGTTCAAAAGGATGAACTCATCGAGGAAACTCTGCTCCATTTTTATGAAGGGATTAAAGATCACGAAATCGATCTTGCCTGCATTATGGCGGCACGCGCACGCATTGAAAAAGAACCCGCCTACTCCACAGTTGCCGCTCGCCTACTCCTCGATATTAGTTATCGCGAAGCAATCAATACTGCTGGCTATCATCCTCAACTCGCTAAAAAACACGCTGAACTTTTTAGTTCCTATATTGAACAGGGCATTCAACACGATCGTTTGTCAGAGAAATTGCGCGCATTTGACCTAAAGAAAATTGCGGCTGCTCTCGATCTTGAACGCGATGGACAATTCACTTATCTGGGCCTACAAACCCTGTATGACCGTTATTTCATCCACCATGAAGATAAACGTTTAGAGACACCCCAGTACTTTTGGATGCGCGTAGCAATGGGTCTTGCATTGAATGAAGGCGATGCGAAAAATGAACGCGCCATTGAATTTTACCAATTGCTCTCCTCCTTCCGCTTTGTTTCCAGCACGCCAACACTTTTCAACTCTGGAACGCGCCATTCTCAATTGAGTTCTTGTTATCTATCGACTGTCATGGATGATCTCCACCATATCTTTAAAGTGGTAGCCGATGATGCCCAACTCTCTAAATGGGCGGGTGGTATCGGCAATGACTGGACCAATGTGCGTGCCACAGGAGCGCGTATTAAAGGAACTAACGGCGTCAGCCAAGGTGTGATCCCTTTCCTCAAAGTCGCTAACGATACAGCTGTCGCAGTGAATCAGGGTGGAAAAAGGAAGGGAGCGATGTGCGCTTACTTGGAAACCTGGCACCTCGACGTGGAAGACTTTTTAGAGCTTCGCAAAAACACCGGTGATGAACGTCGACGTACGCATGACATGAATACAGCCAACTGGATTCCCGATCTTTTCATGAAGCGCGTTGAAAACAACCAAATGTGGACGCTATTTTCACCAAGTGACACCCCAGACCTCCACGACCTCTATGGCAAAGCTTTTGAAAAGCGCTATGAAGAGTATGAGCGCATGGCCGAAAATGGGCAGATCAAACTCTTCAAAAAGATCGAAGCGCTCCAGTTATGGCGCAAGATGCTAAGCATGCTCTTTGAAACAGGTCATCCATGGATCACCTTCAAAGACCCCTCAAATATCCGCTCTGCTCAAGACCATGTCGGCGTTGTTCATAGCTCGAACCTATGTACAGAGATTCTTTTGAATACCTCTGAAAAGGAAACCGCAGTTTGCAACTTAGGGTCCATTAACTTAAGTCTCCATTGCACGGAAAAAGGGTTAGACGAGGAAAAGCTCGCCGTAACCATTAAAACTGCGATGCGTATGCTGGATAATGTGATCGACCTCAACTTTTACCCTATCGTTGAAGCTAAGACATCCAATTTGCTCCACCGCCCCGTCGGCATGGGAATCATGGGCTTTCAAGACGCGCTGTATATACAAAAAATTAGCTATGCGAGTGATGAGGCGGTTGAATTTGCTGACGTAAGCATGGAAATGGTCTCTTACTATGCAATCTTAGCTTCCACGGAGCTTGCTAAAGAACGCGGCCCCTATCCGACTTTCAAGGAATCAAAATGGGATCGCGGCTTATTGCCTATCGATACTATCGCTATTTTGGAAGAGCAACGCGGTGGATTCCTCGATATGGATCGCACCCAGCGCCTCAACTGGAATATTGTCCGCGAGGCTATTCGCACCAACGGCATGCGTAACTGCCAATGCCTAGCGATCGCACCAACGGCGACTATTTCCAATATTACAGGCTGCACACAATCCATTGAACCTGCCTATAAGCACCTCTTTGTGAAGTCTAACTTGTCAGGTGAGTTTACAACTGTAAACACCTATCTCGTTGATTCCTTAAAGGCGCTGAACTTGTGGGATGATGACATGATCGACGACCTCAAATATTTTGACGGCTCAATCATGGAAATCGAGCGTATCCCGAATGAAGTTAAACACCTCTTTGTGACTGCTTTTGAAATCGAACCCGAGTGGTTGATTGAATGTGCAAGTCGACGTCAAAAGTGGATTGATATGGGCCAATCTCTCAACCTATATCTTCCTGAGCCAAGTGGAAAGAAACTCCACAATATGTATTTATATTCGTGGACAAAGGGCTTGAAAACTAACTATTACCTAAGATCCTTAGGGGCGACACAAATCGAAAAGTCCACAACGGACATTAATAAACGCGGGTTACAACCTCGCTGGATGAAAAGTAAATCAGCATCAAGCAACATCGTACTAGATCGAGCACCTCAAGGGGCAGCGTGCACTCTTGGCGAAGCGTGTGAAAGTTGTCAATAAAGAGAGGAAAGAGCCATGTTACAATTTGAAGATGAAGTCAAAAAAGACACCCACCAAGAAGATGCCCACCATCAGCGCATCGATGCTGACCAGAAGCGCCTGATCAATTGCAACACAGTCGATGTGAATCAATTAATGCCACTAAAGTATCACTGGGCTTGGGAACATTATCTGAATGGGTGTGCTAACCATTGGATGCCCAATGAAGTGCCTATGACAAAGGATATTGAACTGTGGAAATCTAATAAACTCACTGCTGACGAACGTCGTTTGATCATGCGCGTGTTAGGGTTTTTTAGTACTGCAGAGAGTCTTGTAGGCAATAACATTACCTTGGCTATTTTCAAGCACGTGACAAATCCTGAAGCACGTCAGTATCTCTTGCGCCAAGGATTTGAAGAGGCAATCCATACGCATGCCTTTCACTATATCGTAGAGTCGCTTGCTTTGGATGAGCGCGAAGTCTTCAATATGTACAATGAAGTCAACACCATCCATAACAAAGATAAGTTCGAAATGGAACTGACAGCCGACATCGTAAAGGATGGTTTTACTACAACCACTCCCGATGGTGCACAGAAGTTTCTAGAAAATTTAATTGGTTTTTACATCATTATGGAAGGTATTTTCTTCTATAGTGGTTTTGTCATGATCCTCTCTTTTATGCGTCAAAATAAGATGACAGGAATTGGAGAGCAGTTTCAATACATCTTACGCGATGAAACTGTCCATCTAAACTTTGGTATTGACCTCATTAACGGTATCAAAGAGGAAAATCCCCACTTGTGGAGCCCAGAATTCCAGAAAAAGATGGTAGACCGCATCAAACAAGCTGTTGAATTAGAAGTGCTCTATGCAGAAGATTGCCTTCCTCATGGTATCTTAGGACTCAGCGCTGCGATGTTCCGCCAGTATGTGCAGTATATCGCCGACCGACGCCTCGAGCGCATTGGTCTGAAGGCCCTTTATGGCTCAAAAAACCCCTTTCCATGGATGAGCGAAACGATTGACCTCGGCAAAGAGAAAAACTTTTTCGAAACACGCGTTACCGAGTACCAATCCGCCGCCAGCCTAAAGTGGTAAAATAATTTTTTTTTGACACAACCTCTTTAATCTGTTAGATTCAGGTTAACGAGGTTTTTTTTATGAGCCAATTTCATCCCCTTGCATTAGCATTTTGCATTACATCAGCCTTTGGGTCACTCTTGCTTCCGCTGCATGCGCAGAGCACCGAGAGCGTTGCCATTACTACATTAATCCCTGGGCTGGGTAATCTTGTCCACCCTGTATCCACAAAAAATACTGAAGCCCAAAAGTTTTTTAATCAGGGGCTTACGCTCGTCTACGCTTTCAATCACGATGCTGCATACCAATCCTTTAAAAAGGCTTCCGAACTAGATCCTGACTTGGCGATGGCCTACTGGGGGATGGCTCTTTCAATCGGACAAAACATCAATATGGATGTCACAAAATCGAACATGAAAGAGGCCTACAAAACCATTCAAAAAGCTCTGAAGCTATCATCTAATGCAACGAAAAATGAGCAGGCCTATATTAATGCTTTAGCCACACGTTACTCAGATGCTGACCAACCCGATAAAACAGCTTTAGGAGAAGCCTATTTTAAAGCAATGAAACAAGTCTCTGCAGATTATCCAGAGGACTTAGATGCTGCGACCTTATGGGCTGAGAGCGGAATGGATCTACATCCATGGAAGTTGTGGGATAAAAATGGACAACCCATTCCTGGTACATTAGATATCGTCGCCGCTCTTGAAAGCGTCTTACAACGCAATCCGAACCATATTGGCGCTAATCACTACTATATTCACGCCGTTGAAGCTTCTCCCTATCCTCAACATGCACTCATGAGTGCTGAGCGTTTAGAAACACTTCTTCCCGCATCTGGACATTTCTTGCATATGCCAGCACACATCTACATTCGTGTGGGCGATTACCACCGCGCGGCCCTCGTCAATGAGCAGGCTGTGGCAGCAGATAAGGAGTATATTCAGCAATATGGTCTCTCAGGTGTGTATCCTATTCACTACTTAAGTCATAACTATTTTTTTCTTATACGCGCCTATATGTTGCTCGGCAATGAAGCCAAAGCGACAGTCGCTGCGAAACAGCTTTATGACTTCTATGTGCCCAATTCACATCACATGCTCACTGCTCAAGGATATGCACTTGGACCTGTACAAGTGGCTTTGCGATTTCAAAAATGGCAGGACATTATTGATATGCCCTTGCCCCCTGAAGAACTAGCAAGTGCTCGCGTCTTTTTTCATTACGCCAGGGCTCTGGCCTATCTCTCACTTGATAGGATAGACCTCGCTAACAAAGAAAAAGATTTGTTTTTAAAAGGACGCATTGCAGTCAGTGATACTTCAGATCTCGGTTATAATACCGATGGGGCTCTTTTTGCCATTGCTGAGTTATCTTTAAATGCTAAATTTGCACGCGCTGAAAATAAAATCGATAAATCGATAGCTCTTAGCCGACTTGCTATTGAAAAAGAGGATGACCTCTTTTATAACGAACCACCAGACTGGGCAAACTATAACCGCGAGGTGCTCGGCGCAACTCTAATCCTCCAAAAGCGCTATAAAGAAGCCGCAGAGGTCTTCAAAGCAGACTTAGAAAAGCATCCTTTAAATGGGCGCTCTCTATTTGGCTTGAAAACAGCCTTAATCGCTGATGGTAAGGAAACGGATGGATGGTGGGTCAACGAAGAGTTTGAGACTGCATGGCAATATGCAGATACAAAGTTGACTGTTGAAAGTCTATTAAACTAGATCCGAGGGATACAAGGCCTTCAAAAAATTTTTGAAGGCCTTTTTCACAGTTAAAGGTTATTCGCCTTTGTGTGCTTTGATGTAGTTGACAACATCAGCTACTGTCTTTAGCTTTTCAGCATCTTCTTCAGACACTTCAAAACCAAAACGCTCTTCCAGAGTCATGATTAGCTCTGTAAGATCTAGGGAGTCTGCGTTGAGGTCCTCAACAAAGGACTTTTCAAGAGAAACTTCAGCCTTTTCTACGCCGAGTTGCTCCACAACAATATCAATGACTTCATTTTCTATGGACATATCCTATCCTTTCAATTAATTTACATCGCCATTCCGCCATCAACAGTCAATACATGACCGGTGATATAATTAGACCATTCGCTCGCCAAAAAGAGCGCTGCCGCTGCAATATCCATAGGAGTTCCCATACGGTGCATCGGGATCTGCTCAAGGAGCTTTTCCTGTTGCTCGGTATTTAATGCTCCCGTCATTTGCGTCTGAATAAATCCAGGCGCAATCGCATTCACATTGATATTACGCGATGCAAGCTCTTTTGCTAGCGCTTTAGTGAACCCTATCATCCCAGCTTTGGCTGCAGCATAGTTTGTCTGTCCAGGATTGCCAACCAAGCCCACCACGGAGGTGATATTGATGATTTTCCCTTTTTTTGCCTTCAAAAAGGAGCGCACTAGAGCATGGCAAGTATTATAAACTGACTTCAAATTGACGGCAATCACTCGATCCCAATCTTCTTCAGAAAGTGACATTAAAAGACGGTCTCTTGTAATTCCTGCATTATTCACAAGAACATCTACAGCGCCAATTTTTGCAACAAGGGCATGGATTTCTTCGCAATTAGAGACATCCGCTCGCACAAACTCCGCCTGCCCCCCACGCTGAATACATTCATGAGCTGCTTTAGCTCCAGCTTCCTCATCTGTCCCCACTAAAAACAAGTGGGCGCCATGTTCAGCAAAATGGGTAGCGATTGCAAGACCAATCCCCTTGTTTCCCCCAGTAATGAGAACGCGCTTATCTTGTAATAACTTCATGACTAAACCTGCTCGAATTGTTGTAAATCTGCTACTGTCTCAATATTCCAGGTGGGCTGAGCAACGCCGATACGTTTATTCATACCACTCAATGTTTTCCCTGGACCAATCTCAATAAATCGCTCCACCTGACTACTAAGCGCCTCGACGCATGCATGCCAATGTACTGAACTCGTCACTTGGGCAATCAAATTGGCGCGCATAGTCTTCAGATCAGAGACGACATGACCGCAGACATTCATCGCGATTTTGATTGTGGATGGATGGAAATGTAAAGCCTCAATATGCGGACGCAATGCATCTTGAGCAGAGCGCATCAAAGGACTGTGAAAGGCTCCATGCACTTGCAGTGGCATCACACGCTTAGCCCCTTTACCTTTTAAATATTCATTCGCACGCTCAATTGCTGGCAAAGTCCCTGAAATCACTACTTGACCTGGACAATTGAGATTGGCAACACATATTTCATGGGGAATATTGAGCTCTTTAACGGCATCTATCACAGCTTCATCGCTCATCCCAAGAATGACACTCATCCCGCCCTTATGCTCTTCACAAGCCTGATGCATCAATTCAGCGCGCAAAGCGACAATCGGCAAAACCTCTTCGAAAGGAAGCACCCCTGCAGCACATAAAGCGGTCCATTCTCCAAGACTAAGGCCAGCTGCCGCAGTATATTGAAGTCCATATTCTTTCTTGAGCACTTCCAAGATAGAGAGTGAAACAATAAAAAGCGCCAATTGACTATTTCTAGTCTCTTTGAGTAGCTCTTCACTCTCTCCAAAAATAAGATCTCTCAATGGGCGTTTTAAAATATCTTCAGCGCGCTCAAAAAAATGGCGACAAATGGCAAATTGATCGTGAAAATCTTTGCCCATTTTACAATATTGAGCCCCTTGTCCGGGAAATATCAAAGCTGTTTTCATTTGCACCTCTATTCCACTCGAGTTAAAAGGGCACCCGCCCATGTTAATCCAGCTCCAAAGGCTACCATCAGAAGATGATTCCCCGCGTGCAAGACATGCTCTTCTTTTAATTCATCCAAGGCAATTGCTACAGAAGATGCTGAGGTGTTTCCATACTTTTCAAGCGTTTTAAAAACGCGTTCATGAGGGAAGCCAAAACGTTCAGCGATCGCATCGATGATGCGTTGATTTGCCTGATGAGGAATGAGCCAATTCACCTCTTCTGCTGTGATATTCGCTTTTTTAAGACACTCCTCTGCAACAGCTTCCATACGACGCACTGCATGCTTAAAGACTTCCTTGCCATTCATAGAAAGAAAATGTTGGCCACATGCAACTGTGTCAGCTGTCGTAGGTTGACGCGAGCCTCCCGCTGGTACACGCAAGAGTTCAGCTTGTGCACCATCTGCACCAAGGCAAACAGGACCAATAGCGAGTCCTTTTCCTTTCCCTTGGATAATCGCCGCTCCCGCACCATCACCAAAAAGCACACAACTATTGCGATCCGTATAATCTACAAGAGTCGAAAGTTTTTCTGCAGCCACGAGCAAAATTGTGGAATAAGCTCCGCTTGCGATAAAACTTTGTGCAATTCCGAGTCCATAAATAAAGCCAGAACAGGCTGCCTGAATATCAAAGGCCCCTGCATTTTCAGCACCCAATGCATGTTGGATTAAGGTCGAGGTTGATGGGAAGAGATAATCCCCTGTCACCGTTGCTACGATAACTAAGTCGATCTCTTTAACATCTATACCAGCCTCTTCAATCGCGCGCTTAGCGGCTAGGACACCCATCGATGAGGTGTATTCTTCCGCATGGGCAATACGCCTTTCACGAATGCCTGTACGAGTTAAAATCCACTCATCAGTCGTATCGACCATCTTCTCTAAATCTGCGTTTGTCAACACCCGTTCGGGCAAATAACGCCCCGTACCGGTGATGATTGCTTGTCTATGTTGGCTTTTCATCATCATCCTTAAATTGTTCGCCTGCCTTCAAATGCACAAGAGAGGGTAGCGCCATCGACAAATTCCAGCAAGCCCCCAAGTGGTAAACCACAAGCAAGTCTGGAGAGCTTTACTTTGTTTTGCAATGCATGTTTAATGGTCATTACCATGCTTTCAGCCTCTATAGTGGCATCTAAAGCCAAAACTACCTCATCGACTCCCGCATCCTGCACGCGTTGCTGCAAAACATAAATTCTATTTTTTGCATCAAATGCATTAAATACGTGGTATAGCCCCTGATAGCGCCCTGTCCGTTCAATCGCAAAGATGTCCTGTGGTAAATTTACCACGCAGAGCAACTTACGATTGCGTTGTGGGTTATTGCAGAACGCACACTGACGTCTCTGCGACACAGCGCCACATACCTGACAAAGTGGCGTTTCTTCAGGTAACTTTGCAAGCAAGAGCGCCAATTGATGTAACTCAGCCTTTGGTAAACGCAATAAGTGAAAGGCAAAACGCTCCGCACTTTTGGAACCAACGCCGGGCAAACTTTTCAGCGCCTGAATAAGCTTAGAAAGATAAGGTGGATAGGCCATATACCAAAACTTTAAAGTCTCTACTATCTAGAAGTTAGATTTTGTCTAAAGTCCAGCTAGTAATGAGGATGAAAAGAAGTATAGCATCTTTTGACTATGAACGCAAAAGTGACTCGAATTTAGGGGTGTAATTCAAAGTGTTAGGAAGGATGAAAAAACTAGAGACTCATATTCTTCTAATACCCACTCCGGTCTCCATTAATTCTCATTCAAAACAAGGTGTAACAGCTCATGCGCCCTCTGTGCGCTCTGTGGGCTCTGTGGTTAAAAAAAATTAACACAAGTTTTAAATAAAAATACTTACCACAGAGCCCACAGAGCGCACAGAGTGGGAAAATAAGGATTTTTTGGCAGAAGGTTGCCTGGTGAATCCTTAAGAAGAGCTTCCATTCTAGCTCTAAATAGTTAACTAACACTTTGAATTACACCCCGAATTTAGGAGGAACTCACGTTTTTCACTGCATTTTTGATTTAACGGTTGATGAAGCGAGCGACCTTAGTTTAATATGTTAACCTGTCGCTTGCACTGGAATGATGAATTATGAAACGGCTTCTGCTCTATACCTGCCTCCTCAGTACGTGTCTCTTTGGATCACCTGCTCTTTGGGCACAACAAAAATCCATCAAAGTTGCTTCTGTATGCCTTCAAGTCCATGGAGCTCACTTATCCCCTCAAGAGGAACAAAGCCTATTGCGTCGTATGAAAACACGCTCGGGTAGTGTTTTCTCTCAAGTAGAATTCGATAGTGATCTAAAGTACCTTGCTGGTGAATTTGAACACATCGACCCGGAACTCAGCTTTCAGGGCTCTGCTGTCACCATTACTCTTGTACTCTACCCTAAGCACCATATCCGCCATATCCGTTGGTGTGGCAATCAACATGTGACAGAAGAATGTCTGCAAGAAGAGCTAGGTATTGAACCGGGATCTTGTTTCGACCCCTGCGCCTTTGCCACTGCATTGCAAAAAGTCCATCAATTCTATGCGAAAAAGAGTTATTTCGAAGCACACCTCGACTATGAAGTCACCCATTGCGGCGAAGATGTTGATATCGTTGTTCATGTCAAAGAAGGTCCTGCTGGAAAAATTAAGCATATCCTCTTTTGTGGCGTCGATAAATGTGAAGAAGAGGCAATGCGCACCCGCATCATCACAGACGAATACTCCATGCTTACAAGCTGGTTCACCAACAAAGGGATCTTTATTCCTGAGATGGCAGAATATGACCGCTGCATGGTGCTCGATTATTTACAAAATGAGGGCTTTGCAGACGCAAAGGTACGCATCGAAATTCAGCAAATTCCCGATTGCGATCGCATCAACGTCATTTTCGATTGCCACAAAGGTGAGCGTTTTTATTTTGGAAATGTCACTTTTGCGGGCAACTGTCTCTTTGAAGATGCCATCATTGAAAAACAGATCGGTTGTTTAGAGGGCCATCCTTTTTCTGTCGATAAATTACGCTCAATCACAACGCGCTTACAGGCTCTTTATGGCTGTAAAGGCTACATTGAAGCATGCACCGATTACTTTCCACGCTTGCGCCAGAATTGCAACATCTACGATGTTGTCTTCAAGATTAAAGAGGGACAACCCTATCGCGTTGGCTTTGTCAAGGTTTTCGGCAATACTTACACCAAGAGTACGGTGATTCTCAATGAGTCCTTGCTGATCCCTGGAGAAAAATTCGATCACAGAAGACTGAAGGGCACTTCGACTCGACTGCAAAATGTGGGCTATTTCGACTGCGTTAACGTTTACCCCGTTAAGACACACCGCACCGATTGCGATGGAGTTAAATATCGCGATGTCAACATTGAAGTCAAAGAGGCGTCTACTGGAAATGTCGCTGTTTCAGGCGGTTTTAGCACTACTGACAGTTTATATGGATCCTTAGAAATCACTGAGCGCAACTTTAACTATGCGGGTATTTTTTCAGCGCTTTCAAAAGGACCTAACGCATTGCGAGGCAATGGTGAGTTCATGCAAATGCGTGGATCTGTTGGTACAAAAACGCGTTCCGTTTCCTTGCGTTGGACGAAACCTTATTTCAATGATACAAAATGGGTTGTCGGATTTGACCTCAGTAATTCTGCAAACAGGGCTGTGTCTGACCTTTATGATCTAAAGCAGACGGGCATTAAAGTATTTGCAACGCACCCTCTTAACGCATTTGTGCGTTATGGATGGACATATCGCTATACCAACTCTGAAGTCGACATCACAGGGCAAATCCAAGAGATTGAACCTGGAGATACCATTAAGACCATTGCAGACAAAACTCGAGCGAATGCCCAGCTTCTTGAAATTGAAGCTTCGCTCGATCGCCATGGTGTTGTGTCAGCGATTGGACCCACTATCACCTACGACTCGACAGATTGCCCACGCCGTCCTACTAATGGTTTCAGATCGCAATTGCTCATGGAATATGCCGGTATTGGTGGTGATTTTAACTTCCTCGCCCTACATTACCTCAACTCTTACTACTATACTCCGTTCAAAAAAGGTACCTTTAAATACCGAGCCGATGCACGTTTTATTAAGACTGTTTTTGGCACAACCCCTAGCGAACTGCCTCTAACAGAGCGCTTCTTCTTAGGGGGTGACACAACTGTCCGCGGTTTTAGAGGCTATGCAATCGGTCCTCAATTTGAAGATGGAGCGCCCACGGGCGGTATCTCTTCTCTGCTACTTTCCGAAGAATTCTTATATCCTGTTTATAGTAGAGTCGATGCCTTCGTCTTCGTTGACGCAGGTACCATCAGCATGTCAGCCTATACCATTGGCAAAATATATCTCTCATATGGTATTGGTTTGAGCGTAGAAATTATGAATAACATGCCAATTAGCTTCGGCTACGGTTGGCCAGTCAATGCCGATAACTCATCTCAAGTAAGACGCTTCTTCGTCACTTTTGGCCGGCAGTTTTAACCTTAAATAATAGGGGATATTATGAAAAAATTCACACTCTTCGCACTAGCGCTGCTAACATCACAAATGCTACTGGCAGATGGCATTGGCGTTGTCGACTTCAAAGCCGTTTTAGAAAAATCAAAAATTGGTAAAGCAGAACAAACTGCTTTCGCTAATCTACGCGATCAAATGACTGGCATTGTTGAAAAAACAGAAAAAGATCTGGAAGATGTCGTTAAAAAATTAGAAGATGCCGACTACATGGATGGCCTTTCTGATGATGCACAACAAGAACTCCAAAAGAAGTTCCAAACGCTGAGTCAAGAAATGGGGCGTTACCAGGGGCAATACTACCAAATTCTTAATCAGGCACAAATGCGCTTGCTACAGGAACTCCAAACAAAAGTTTCTGAAAGTGCAAAAGTTATCGCTGAAAAACAAAAATTATCGCTTGTTCTCGACGAAGAAGCTTGTTTTTATTTTAACGAAAAACTCGAGATCACTGATGCCGTGATTAAAGAGCTCGACACACGTTTTGACAAAGAATCAGCTGAAAAAGACGCCAATAAATCTACTGCGAAGTAATGACTACACCTACTCTTTCATTAGCACAAGTCGCCTCCTTAACAGGGGCGCGACTTGTCGGAGATCCTCTTCACGAGATCCATCACGTAGCCAGTATCGAAGAAGCTACGCATGATGAGATCACTTTCGTTGCCAACCCGCGTTATGCTAGCGCCCTTGCTGCAACGCGCGCAGGCGCGATCTTTATCGACCCTTCGCTTAGCCCGGCAAACGGGAAGAACTGTCTAGTCGTCGATGATCCTTCTGCAGCCTTTCAAATGATTGCCGAGATTTTTTACCCTCCTGAACTTGTGAAAAGCGGTTTTTCTGGCATTCATCCAACTGCAGTTATTCATAAGACAGCTCGCATTGGCGAAAATGTAACCATCGGTCCTTTTGTTGTCATCGACAGAGAGGTCACCATTGACGCGGATACAACTATAGGGGCCCATTGTTTTATTGGTACTGCATGTCATCTTGGCAAAGAGGTGCTTTTACATCCACATGTAACTCTGCGCGAAGACTGTCAGATAGGTGACCGCGTTGTCATCCAGCCTGGCGCTGTCATTGGCAGTTGCGGTTTTGGCTTCATTACTGATGCAAAAGGTCAACACACAAAATTGCGTCAGATGGGCAAAGTTGTTATCGAAGAAGATGTAGAAATTGGGGCCAACACCTGTATCGATCGCGCTCGTTTCAAAGAGACGCGTATTTGTAAGGGAACAAAGATCGACAACCTCGTACAAATTGCTCATGGCGTGAAATTAGGGCAGCATAACCTCATTGTTGCACAATCAGGAATCGCTGGTTCTTCAAAAACGGGCAAACACGTTATCTTGGGTGGACAAGCCGCGCTTGTTGGTCATATTGAAGTATGTGACAATGTGATGCTGGCGGCACGCGGTGCTCCTGCAAAATCAATCCTCAAGCCCGGCAAATATGCTGGCGCCCCAGCGATGCCTTTGATGGATCACAACCGCCAAAGCGTTCAACTGCGTCAAATTGACAAACTCATTCAACGCATTGAAGCTTTAGAAAAACGCGCTTCTTCATAAATATACCCATTCTTCAGGTGGAATGGGTATATCGGGGTATATGCCATCAACAAAAAAATGCATGCAACAAATGCCTCTTTCTACTACGATGGCGGCGTCCATTTCACAAAGGCAATCACTTATGAATACTTTTTCCCGCTATATCACTCTATCAGCTCTCACAGTTATCTTGGGATGCTGTTTTCCTGAAAAAATTGAAGCATCAGTTACACCAGTGTGCTGCGATGCTTCTACTTTCCATGGGACGCGAGCGGGTAATTGGTTCACGAGACTGCGCGCCTTGTATATTCTTCCCAATAGCTCTAGCGGATCACTTAGTACAGTGGCTGATTCAGGTGTCAGCGTTCACCCCTCTTGGACGGGAGAATTTGATATCGAGTATCTGTTTACACAACACTTAAGTGCGGCTCTCATTTTAGGGACTAGTCGCAATACGATTGTTGGTGAAAAAGCTCTATCGGGTGTCAATGTAGGATCCACCTGGCTATTGCCTCCTACACTCACACTTAAATGGCGTTTTGCCCCATGTTCAACATTTCAGCCCTATGTTGGTGCCGGTGTCAACTACACCCTGTTTTATTCTAATAACTGCAAACTTGATAATACAACGATGAGTTTAAGAAATTCCTGGGGTCCTGCCGTGCAGGCGGGCTGTGATTTCTTTATCAGCGAATGTTGGTTTTTGAACGTTGATGTAAAGTATATCTGGATCAACACAAACGCTACCCTATCGGGAGATACCTCAGGGTCAGTGCATGTCAACATCAACCCCTGGGTCTTTGGCATCGGCTTTGGCCGTAAGTGGTAGAGATCTTTCAAAATCTGGCGCTTTATACCCATTACACTTGAAGAATTCGACCTAAAACCAATTTTTCAAGTGTAATGAATATAGGTGTCACACTCTTACATTTTTGTTGTAAATACTGGATATTAGATTTTGTCTAAAGTCCAGTAAATATGCAGATAACACTGCGGGTTAAATCAATTTTTTAAGAGCCCATTTCCAAAAAGGCATGCAGTGGATAACAAGATCATCCGTCGTGATTTCTTCTTCATAGTCTTCTGTGATAATTGATCCTTCTTTGAGACCAAATTCGGCACAGGCTGCATACAGTGCCGTTAGTTCACGTTCCCGTGTGTGTGGATCATGCATTTCACAACACGCTTGAAAAAGCAGGAGATCTCCAACCGGAGTGGTCACTATAAAATCGATTTCTTTTTTTTGAAAAGCTGTTTTATAGTAGCAGATGTTACTAAAAGACCTTCTTAAGTGTAAAAAAACTGCATTTTCTAATCTAGAGGCTCTTTCAAAGTTGTTTTTGACTGAATAGGCCGTAATCACACCGGTATCAATCGCATAAACTTTCTTAGGATTCACCTGTCTCACTCTTTCTGAAAGGCTAAAAAATGGCACGGAAAGTATGGCATATGCATCCTCAAAGTATCCTAAATACTCAAATAAGCTGTTTTTTCCAATCGCTAATCCTTGCGATTTAAGCATATGATATATTTTAGTCACACTCAAGGGAGCGGCAAGTTGTCGTAAAATTTGAATTAAAAATTTCTGAACAATAGCGGCATGACCAATCGAATACCTCTTTACAATATCTCGCAAAATCACAGCATCCATATACCCCTGAATCACCATGGCATGTACTTCTTTTGACTCCGACACCGTCTCAGGAAACCCTCCATAAAGAAGATACTCTCTTGCTAAAGCTCTGACTTGAGCCATCATTTTTGGGCTCATTTCCTTCGAAACATTGATTCCTTTCGCTCCAAGAAATTCAGCAAAACTATAAGGAAATACTTCTTGTGGCCAAGCGCGCCCCCCAAGCACAGTGCCCAGCTCTTTACTCAACATCTCAGCAGAGGAGCCAGTCACGAAAAGTTGCATATTTTCTGTATCAATTAGACGCCGAATAAACCGTTCCCAACCAGCCACTATATGAATTTCATCGAAACAAAATAATAGATCTTTACTATTGATGTATTGCGGATACATCTCAAAATACACATCTAAGATAGATTGGAAATCATTCAGCTCAAATCCAGCCAAGCGATCATCCTCGAAATTGATATACAGAGTTTTTTCTTTAACGAGCCCTTGCTGTTCTCTTAAACGGATATAATGGTAAGCCACCCAAGTTTTCCCAGAGCGACGCATTCCCATCAACACCCATACTTTTCTCATGTGAGAAGAATGTTTAGGTGGATAAATTGCACGTGGAAATGGTTTTGGAAGGTCTCTTTCGCGAAACTCTATCAGGATTGCGCGGATTGCGTCTTTTAGATTGTCTTTCATATAAAGCTAATTATCAATCATATTGTCTTTTTTGAAAAGACAATTATCGACAATGTTATTTATACACACATTTCAGGTGGGATGGGTATATAATTAAGTCATCACGCGCACGGCTGAAAGCGCGTGCTCCAAATCAGCAAAAACACACTCTTCGCCTAAAAGGATGAGTAACTCACTATTTTCTAAATCTTTTTTAGCAGAAGGGTGGATGTCACACAAAAAGAGCTTCCATCCGCGGTCATGACATTGTTCAATGAGTTGTCCCAGGGTCTCGATCCCTGTGCTGTCAATCATCGGAACAGACGCTAAACTCAAGATAACCACACGTGTTGCTGGATCAGCTTGAGAAAAAAACTCATTAAACAGATCGCTCGCTCCAAAGAAGAGAGGCCCCTGAACCTCCATCCATTCGACATGAGGAGGTAATTTTGCAACGCGTTCATGAACATGCGGAGGGTGTATTTCTCGATGAAGCACCTGCCTTAATACGCGAAGTTTTGTCGTTTGCGCCATTTTTTTCATAAATAATAAGGCAGCCAGCAATACACCCACTTGAACTGCGACGCTTACATCGAGAAGTACCGTCAAGAAAAAGGTGGACAACAGGAGGGCGCCATCGGCAAAAGAACTCTTTAACAGTGACCAAAAGCGGGGTACATCTGCCATATGCCAGGCAGTGACAATCAACACTGCGGCAAGAATCGTGAGAGGAATTTGCGAGGCGGCAACAGAGAAACATAAAA
Source organism: uncultured bacterium (assembly GCA_964596685.1). Lineage (GTDB taxonomy): Bacteria > Chlamydiota > Chlamydiia > Chlamydiales > VFKH01 > CAZQVA01. The sequence continues at coordinate 47,911 of CAZQVA010000003.1, forward strand.
GTGCGATGAGAATGACAACCGCGTGCACAATGCCTGACATAGCACTTTTGGCACCTAGGCGCACGTTGGTTGCCGTACGTGCAATTGAACCGGTGACAGGGATCCCTCCAAATAGAATCGATCCAATATTTCCTATCCCTTGTGCTACAAGTTCACAATTAGAGCGGTGGCGATCCCCCGCCATGCCATCGGCAACAGATGCCGATAACAGTGATTCAATGCCCGCTAAAATGGCCACGCTAATCGCATCAGGTAAAAGTTCGCGTAAACGAGCCAATGTGAAAACAGGAAAACTAGGAACGGGAAGATGATCTGGCAATAGACCAAAACGGCTCTCAATTGTTGCAACAGGCAGCGAAAAAACCCAGACAACGAACGCACCCAATAATACAGCAACGACAGCAGCTGGTATTTTAGGCCACTTATATTTTAAAAAGGCCATAAATAAGACAGCAAGGGTGCCTACCGTACACGTCACCCAGTTAAGAGTGGGAAATGCTTCGAAATACAAACTCCATTTCTCCAAGAAATCTACCGTTTGATAGGGAAGTTGTAGTTCAAAAAAATCCTTTAGCTGCGAAGAGAAGAGCGTGACACCAATCCCCGTTGTTAATCCTGCCAGCACGGGATAGGGAATGAATTTTAAAAAGGAACCGACCCGACAAGCCCCCATCAAGATGAGAAAAAAGCCAGCCATTAGCGTTGCAACGGCCAGACCATCATACCCTTGTCTTTGAACGATATCAAAAACCAGCACCACAAAGACCCCCGTAGGGCCTGCGATCTGAAAGCGGCTACCTCCCAAAAGAGCAACAAGAAATCCTGCAATAATTGATGTGAAAACCCCACGGGCTGGATCTACTCCAGAACCAATGGCGATCGCAATGCCGAGTGGCAAGGAGATAATTCCAACGGTTAACCCTGCCATTAAATCAGCAAAAAAAGCGTCTTTAGTATATCCACGCCGGATTGTTTCAAAGAAACTAGGACAATATTCGTTAGACTTCATATGGTCACGTATTATACATAGAATGACAGAAAGAGACTCAGTAAAATCTCTCACTGGAAAATGCCTATTGCTCCTAATCTATATTTTAAATATATTTGGACAAATGAGCCTTGTGCAAAAGGCACAAATATGAACTCACCTATCCAGGAAGCAAGAGCATGTTACTTAAAAAGTGCAATACAGATACGAGCGTTTGCTCAACTGATGAGGAAGTCATCGCTTTTCAACAAACGATTAGTCACCACCTTCACTATTCTTTGGCGAAGGATAAGTATACAGCTACAAAACGCGACTTTTATCTAGCGCTTGCCTATGCCGTAAAAGAACAGATGATCAAGCGCTGGGTTGAAACGCAACGCGCATACTATGATCAAGATGTCAAACGCGTCTATTACCTCTCTTTAGAATTCTTAATGGGGCAAACTTTAAAAAGTGGACTCGTCAATCTGCGTCTGGATAAATTAGCTGAAAAGGCTCTCAAAGACATGGGCCTCAGCCTTGATGAACTTGCAGCTATTGAATGGGACGCAGGTCTTGGTAATGGAGGCCTTGGTCGCCTTGCAGCGTGCTATCTCGATTCGATGGCCACTTTAGGCATTGCTGCGTATGGATATGGGATTCGCTACGAATATGGAATGTTCTACCAACGCATTGAACATGGCTACCAAGTTGAAACGCCTGACAACTGGTTGCGTTATGGCAACCCTTGGGAGATCGGTCGTCCAGAATACATCTACCCTGTTCATTTTGGCGGTCATGTCAATCAATATACGGATGCCAATGGCGTATTGAAAACGGAGTGGCAAGACACTGAAGAAGTGGTTGCCATGGCATATGACACCCCTGTGCTCGGTTTTGATCAATGTTCTGTCAACACACTGAGATTATGGTCAGCAAAATCTTCGCGTGGTTTTGATTTAAGTTACTTTAACCACGGCGACTATATTCGCGCCGTTGAAGACAGCAATCGCACAGAAAATATCTCGCGCGTGCTCTACCCCAACGACAGTATTTTAGCAGGGCGCGACCTGCGCCTTCGCCAAGAGTATTTCCTTGTCTCTGCAACCTTGCAAGATATTATGCGTCGCTACTCGAAGCATCATAAGGATTTTAAACAATTTAGCGACAAGACAGCGATTCAGCTCAATGACACCCACCCCGCTTTGGCGATCCCTGAGCTGATGCGTCTTTTAGTCGACATCCACGGTCTTGCTTGGGATGAAGCATGGAAAATCACACAGAATACTTTTGGGTATACCAATCATACTATTCTTCCAGAAGCTCTTGAAAAATGGTCCCTTCCTCTATTCGAGCGTCTATTACCGCGCCACCTACAGATCATCTATGAGATCAACCGCCGTTTAATGGAAGAGGTACAAAAAAAGTATCCTGAAGACGTAGGCAAATTAGGAAGACTATCTCTTATTGAAGAAGGACCCGTCAAACGCGTAAGGATGGCAAATTTAGCTATTCATGGCAGCCATAGCATCAACGGCGTATCCGCACTCCACTCTGACTTACTTAAACGTGTGCTCTTTAAAGACTTTTATGAGCTCACCCCCGACAAATTCCGCAACGTGACCAATGGAATCACCCCGCGTCGTTGGTTACAAGTAGCCAACCCCGGACTCTCACAACTTATCAGCGATCATATCGGCGATGGTTGGATGCATGATCTCAACGAGTTAAAGAAATTACTTCCTTTTCGCGATGATGCAAAATTCCGCTCTGCCTGGGCGGCTGTCAAACGCGCCAACAAACAACGCTTAGCTGAAGATATTGCCTTAACTCACGATGTTAAAGTCAATCTCGACTCTATGTTCGATTGCCAAGTCAAGCGCCTGCATGAGTACAAGCGCCAGTTGCTCAATGCGCTGAACATTGTTGTGATGTACAATCGCCTGAAAAAGGCGCCTGGATCCGACTTCACGCCACGTACAGTGATTTTAGCGGGTAAAGCAGCTCCTGGCTATTTTATTGCAAAGCTCATCATCAAATTAATCAGCAATATTGCAGCGGTTGTCAATAGTGACAAAGACATTCAAGACCGTCTAAAAGTGGTCTTTATGGCAAACTACCGCGTCTCTCTCGCAGAGCTCATTATTCCTGCTAGCGATCTTTCTCAACAGATCTCTACAGCGGGATATGAGGCATCAGGGACTGGTAATATGAAGTTTGGCTTGAATGGCGCACTCACTATTGGAACACTTGATGGTGCGACTATTGAGATGGCGGAACAAGTTGGCAAAGAGCACTTTTTCCTCTTTGGTCTTACAGCTGATGAAGTGATCAATTTGAAACACACAGGGTATAACCCCTATCAATACTACTCTGCTAACCCTGAACTCAAGCGTGCAATCGATATGATTCGCGATGGAGATTTCTCGCCTGAACAGCCCGATCTCTTCCACCCAATTATCGATACACTCTTTACAGGAGGCGACCCCTTCCTCGTGCTCGCCGACTTTACAGCCTATCAGAAGAGTCAGGAAGAGGTGGGCCGCGCTTATATAGACCAAGAGCGCTGGATACGCTCCTCCATCACCAACGTCGCGAACATGGGCTTCTTTTCGAGTGATCGATCGATCGAGGAATATGCCGCATTTTGGGGCGTCAAGTCTACAGAGATCCCCTACACCGACCTCATTTAAAGCAAACGGAGGAAGTCCCGTAAAACTTCCTCCGTTATTTATCCCAATAGACATAATGTCAACGTACTAAGGAACCAAATTCTCTTGCAAGATGTTGTAGGCTCACCACTTGAATATCCTCACGGAGGTAAAAGACATCATCCAGAGGAGTCACTATGTACAGTTTTTTGAGCTGAAGGGATGTGATTGCCTGTATCATGGATTTCGTGATTCTTGGATGTTCAGAACATTTAAATTCAAAACCTATTCTTCCATTATTGTGATAAGGAAGAAAGAGGTCGATTTCAGCCTCTTGATGCGTTGCCCAGAAGTAAGCCTCGGTCGGTGGAACCTGAAATAGCTTTAAAATCTGTTCCAAAGCAAATCCTTCCCAGGAAGCTCCCATCGACTTGCTCAACATAAGCTCTTCAAGTCCTTTAATTTGAGTGAGTTGGTGAAAGATTCCACTATCTCGAATATACATTTTAGGAGATTTGACTTGGCGTTTACTAATATTCTCATGCCAAGGTCCCAGCATTCTAATCATAAAAGTACCTTCAAGAAAATGGAGGTAGTTTTTTGTCGTAGGCAGTGAGAGATCTAGAAATCGACTAATCTCAGCATAATTCAAAATGTTTCCATGATATTGCGCAAGAAAGGCCCACAATTTTGTAATACGTTGAGGTGGAAGTTGAATTCCAAGAGCTGCAAGGTCATATTGAAAATAGGTCTGCGTATAAACTTGCAACCATCGAAAGCTTGCCTGATCAGAAGAAGCCAGATAGGATCTGGGAAATCCTCCTCGAAGCCACAATTTTTTCCACTCTTCTATTTCTGTAACATCGAATGGAGTAACTTCTGTATAAGCAATACGCCCAGCAAGAGACTCTGAGCTTTGCTTTAGCAGGAGAGGAGAAGCACTGCCAAGAAGCAATAATTTCACGGGCCGTTTATCTACAAGCACTCTAAGATAGGGAAATAAATTTGGCTTTCTTTGGATTTCATCCATAACAATAAGTCCATCGAGAGCCTCGAGGGTCAATTTAGGATTGTCAAGCCGGATCAGATCTATGGGATCTTCCAGATCAAAGTAATGTACCGGGACATCAACAGTATTTATGAATTGATGGGCAAGGGTAGTTTTTCCGCATTGACGAGGCCCTAATAAGGCACATATAGGCACAATCTCAAAGTCGCTTTGAAGCAACTTTAGATAGTGTTGTCTCTTTTTTAACATCTGCTTTTTTCCGTAAAAAACCTGGCATTAGCTATCCGTTATCCTAATGGGTTTTCCTCTTTTATTCCATGAAAATCACTAAGCAGACTGTATGATTTTCATGGAAACGACCCATCGAACTCGCGTTAAGTAGCTAGAGCTCAAAGAGTGTAACTCCTCCCCCCCCCTCTCCAGTTGTTGTTGGGAGAGCACCACCCTTTTTGCCTTTCAAGTCAGCGACTTTGATTTTTTCTTTTGTCGGTTTTTTTGTTGCAGATCCCGCAACCTGTGATTTTGATGATGCCATGATGCACCTCCTTTCTTTATGAAGGATAATGCGAGCTGGATAACTTGTAAAATAAAATATTAAACGCGGAGGCCGGCCGATGTGTGGATCGAAAGGCGGTTGATGTGGTGTGTGGAGTCGCTTAACTTATGGATCTTATGCTGCCATTGCTGGATCCACTCTTGCATCGCAAGCAACTCCTGATGGACCATTTCAGCACTTAATTCAAAGGAAAATACGCGGCTTATCCATAGGCGCTCATGATCAACAAAAAAGGTCATTGTCAAGGGATAAGCTCCCACAATGATATCTTGTAAAATTTGTCGTCGCAAATAATGGGGGATATCACCACAGCACCATTGCAGAAAAAGAGCATGCTCTTCTATTTGAACAACGTGCATATGGTCTTGCACAAAGGTCTTAATCATAGCGACCCATGTAGGCAGAGATGTTTCTGACATTTGCTACTTGACAATCCTCTCTTTCCTGTCAATAATAACCGTTCACAAGAATTTAAAAAAACAGATGTCTTCTTTCTCCTCTTCCAATGCCTCTACCACACATGCCATGCGCCAGCTGTTTCCAGGAGGAGTTAATTCCCCTGCACGCGCTTTTCGCTCTATCGACAGTGAACCTATTGCCATTCAAAAAGCGAGCGGATGTTATCTTTATGATAACGATGACAGAGAACTAATCGACTATTGCTGCGCATGGGGCACACTCATTGCAGGACATGCCCCCAAGGCTGTTGTAGATGCAATCCGCGAGGGAGTTGACGCCGGTGTCATTTATGGACTTGTCTGCCCCTTAGAAGCGAGTCTTGCAAAGATGATCCAGTGCCATTTTCCTCATATGGAACAGATGCGCTTTGTCAACTCAGGCACAGAAGCTACGATGAGCGCTGTCCGCCTAGCAAGAGGTGCCACAGGGCGCCATAAAATCATTCTATTTGCTGGCGGCTACCATGGACATGCTGATGCATTTTTAGTGCAAGGAGGCTCAAGCCTCTTTGAGCAATCCTCATTCTCACTGGGAGTTACACCAGGAGCTATTCAAGATACTCTTATTCTTCCTTACAATGATATTTCCGCTCTGCAAGACTGCTTTAAGAAACATGGCGATACGATTGCTGCGATTTTAATGGAGCCGATCGCCGCTAATATGGGGGTTGTTCCTGCTACACAAGCGTTTATCGAGGCAGCACGTCAATATACGAGTGATTATGGAGCTCTTTTAATCTTTGATGAAGTAGTTACAGGTTTTCGAATTGCTTATGGGGGTGCTGCTGAATATTTTGGTGTGACTCCTGATCTCACTTGTCTTGCAAAAATTTTGGGTGGAGGACTCCCCATCGGTGCTTTTGGAGGATCTAAAGCTCTTATGGAGCATTTAAGCCCAACTGGGAAGGTATTTCAAGCGGGCACTTTTTCTGGCAACCCATTGAGCATGCGTGCTGGATGCGCAATTCTCTCTTTACTCAAACAAGAAATTTACCAAGAGCTGGAATGTGCTGGTGCATTTTTACAAGACACCCTAGAAGAAGCTCTCGTCAAAAAAGGTCTCGCTGGGTGCGTTCAGCGCGTTGGATCCGCACTTACTGTCTTTTTTGGTCCCTCCGCGATCTATAATTATCAAGAAGTTCTACAAATTGACCGTACAGTTTTTACGCAATTTTTTAAAGGACTCCTCGCAAAAGGGATTCTCATCCCCCCCTCACCATTTGAAGCATGGTTTATCAGCACAGCACACTCCAAAGCAGTTTTAGAAAAAACAGCAGAGAGCATTTCCCAGGTCATACAGCAGTTATAGAGCGAGAGCCTTTTGCAAAATTTTAATTTTTGAATTGAAATATGTAACAGAAAAAGCCACTCTCTGTATGATGATCTTTCACGAAGAGAATTGGACGAAAAGGGCACCTGAAGTCTGTGAAAGAATTTATTGAACTAATTATCCGCTACACAGTTATGCTGTGGTATGGATCCATTAACACCCTCAGCGCACTTGGAAGCTATGTTATTTTAACAGGGCAATCCCTGTGGATTATCGTACGCCACCCTCCTGCTTGGCCTCTCTTACGCGACCAGATCTATAATATGGGCCTCTTATCCGTTCCTGTGGTTGGCATCACTGGTTTCTCCACAGGTTTAGTTCTTGCCGCACAGTCTTTCTTTCAGCTAGCTGACAAAGGTCTCGCTGGAGCAACGGGTGTCATGGTTGGTAAGGCCATGATGACAGAACTGGGGCCTGTTTTAACAGCTTTCATGGTCACAGGGCGCGTAGGATCAGCCATGTGTGCAGAAATTGGAACGATGCGCGTGACGGAACAACTCGATGCTATGCGCTCCATGGCTGTCGACCCTGTGCGTTATCTTGTTGCCCCTCGTCTCTTCGCAGCCCTCACCATGCTTCCTATATTAAATCTCGTGAGCACGTTGACTGGTATGCTCGGCGGTTATCTCATCTCGACTTACTTCTTTAACATGCCACCAGTGACTTATTTTGGCGGAATGCAAACCTATATTAACCACTTTGACTTTGGGAGTGGTTTTATTAAAGCATTTATTTTTGGACTCTTTATCAGTAGTATTTGCTGCTTTAAAGGGATGCGCACCAAAGGTGGTGCCACTGGAGTGGGCAATTCAACAACGGCCAGTGTTGTGATCAGTTATTCCTGTATTTTGATCTTTAACTTCTTGATCACCCTTGCTCTTAACGTCATTCGCATGTGGGTGTACGGATGGTCGTAATTAGAGCTGTAAATATTTGGAAGGCCTATGGCCCTAAAGAGGTTCTTAAAGGACTTTCTTTAGACGTTTTCGAAGGAGAAACGCTCGTGATTTTGGGGCGCTCCGGTGTAGGAAAAAGTGTTCTTTTGCGCCAGATCATGGGACTTGAAGAACCTGACCAAGGATGGGTCGAAGTAGAAGGCGAGCGCGTTAAACCCTTGCAGCCCGGCAAACCTGTCTCCGTCAAAACACGTATCGGGATGCTCTTTCAAGGCGCGGCACTCTTTGACTCGATGAATGTGGGTGAAAATGTTGGATTTTATCTCGCGCAACATGGCGATCCCAATACACATAAGCCTTTAGAAGAGGACGAGATTGAAAAACGTGTTGCCGATGCTTTAGAAAAAGTGGACCTGTCTGACACTCAAACAAAAATGCCATCTGAGCTCTCAGGCGGCATGCGTAAACGCGCGGCGCTCGCTCGCCTGATTGTGTACCAACCACAAATTATTCTCTACGATGAACCAACTACCGGTCTGGACCCTATCACATCGATGCAGATCAATAGGCTCATCAAAAATATTCAACGCGAACTGCATGCTACAAGTATTGTAGTCACCCATGACATTTGTTCCGCCCACTATGTAGGTGATCGCCTAGCGATGCATCACGATGGAAAAATCGCCTGCGTTTTTCCAAAAAATGATTTTTTTTCCAGCAAAGATCCATTAGTAGAAACGTTCTTAAAGGACGCACTAATTACAGAGGAGTCTTGACCATGAACGACAAGGCCAAAACCGTTTTAATTGGCTGTTTCATCATCATTGCCAGCTTAGCTACAATTGGCGTATTACTCTTTCTGCGCCCTGCCGTTGGTGATGGAAAAAAACAGCTCCTTGTATGCTTTACTAGCATTGACAAGGTTCAAATCGGTACACGCGTAACTTTCGCCGGTAAGCCCGTGGGTGAAGTCACTGGTATTCGCGAAATATATGATGCGCGTAATCAGCCTACAGGTCGCTATGGCCATATTTGCTTTTATGAACTTGAGCTCGCGATCGACTCAAGTACCATTGTCTATAATACCGACGAAGTAACGGTCCACACCTCAGGACTACTCGGTGAGCGCACCATTGCCATCATCCCACGCCCCGTTCCAAAAGGTAAACCCTCCTATCCAATTACAGACCAAGTCATGTATGGAAAATCAGGGGATCCCGTCGAGGAAACACTCAACCAAATCATTGCTATCGGAAATAAAGCAAGCCAGACCTTTGACGAGATTAATGAAATTTTATCGAGCAATAAAGCCAATATTCACAAGGCAATTGCTTCGATCGATAGTGCGGCAACGGAACTAGCAACAACCTTCAAGTCAATCAATGAAGACAATGTCGTCACTACCCTTAACAAGGCCATTACTTCCTTCCATAATGCAGTTGAAAGTGCTGATAATATTCTACAAGCCTGGGATAAAGGCGGTGTTGGCACAAGTGTTCCAGATTTTACGCATAACTTGGCTCAAATTACAAATGACCTCAATGAGCAGCGATCAATCCAACGCTTTACAGATAGCCTTGCTAATGTCGGAGATTCGCTAAAAGCCTCTTGGCCCAAAGTGGATGAAATCCTCAATCACCTCCAAGCTTTTTCCAAAACACTCAATCCCAATGGTTCGATTGGCCAACTCTTTGCTAAAGAAGAGTTCTATCTACAACTCACCGGTGTCATGAACAAGATGGACATTCTTGCTAGTGATATCAATCAGTATGGACTACTCTTCCACCAAGATAAAGCATGGAAGCGCACACGGATGAATGAACTCAAAGTCCTAGACCGCCTTGACTGTCCTCAGGCATTCCAAGGATACTTTGAAGGACAAATTCAGCAAATGTGGATCTGTCTTGAACGTGTCAGCCAGGTGCTGAGACGCGCTCAGCAACAATGCTGTGGCGACCGCGTTATCACCCTGCCCTGCTTCAATGAAGAATTCTCACGCCTCATCAATCAACTCGACTGCATCGAGGAAACACTCAAACTCTATCGCGAGCGCCTGATCGACCGCGATAGAGGCTGTGCTCCTAAGGCGTGCTGTCAATAGCTGTTCGCGATGATGCATGCCTTGAAGGCACTCTAGAGCGACCGCTTTAAAAATACTAGATTTTGTCTAAAGTCCAGTCTATACTTAAAGCTGGTCCATACTTAACTGGCTTTCATGAGCGTACGCGATTTAATCATTCTTGGCACATCTAGCCAACAACCAACACGAAGACGTAACCATGGAGCCTACCTCTGCCGTTGGAATGATGAGGGACTACTCTTCGATCCAGGTGAAGGGACCCAACGTCAGTTTATATTCGCTAATGTAGCGCCCCCTGTCGTCACACGCATCTTTATTTCACACTTCCATGGCGATCACTGTTTAGGTCTGGGTTCCATGCTCATGCGCCTCAACCTCGATAGAGTGACTCACCCTATTCACTGCTACTATCCAGCAAGTGGCAAGGTCTATTTCGACCGTTTGCGTTATGGCACTGCCTACCATGAGACGATCAATGTTATTGAACACCCCGTTAAAAAGAGCGGTCTTGTTCATGATGATGGTAAATTTCGCATTGAAGCCGCCTTTCTGGAACATGGCATTGATAACATCGGTTGGCGCATTACCGAGCCCTCTGGAAGAAAATTTTATCCAGAGCGCCTAGCCAAAGCAGCCATTAAAGGCCCAATGGTCAAAGAGCTAGAGGCAAAAGGTTCGCTGGAAGTGAATGGAAAAATCGTAACTTTAGATGACGTCAGCCAAGTGCGCCATGGGGATTCTATTGCCGTTGTCATCGACACTCGCATTTGCCAAAATGCAATTGATATCGCAAAGAACACCTCTTTAATGCTTTGTGAAAGCACCTATCTAGAAACAGAACGTGATTTAGCTCATGAACACTATCACATGACAGCCAAAGAGGCTGCCACAATTGCCAAAGCAGCTGAAACAAAACATCTCATTCTAACACATTTTTCAGCGCGCTATCTCGATCTACAGCCATTTTTAGATGAAAGTCGCGCTGTATTTCCCAATACAGACGTAGCGAAAGAATTTAAAAGCTTTCCGATACCCAAAACAATGCCTGAACCTCTTTAAATCCTGATTTTGATTTATACCCATCCCACCTGAAGAATTGGTTTTAGGCCGAAGAAAAAGCTTCAGGTGGGATGGGTATAAGCACGTGGATGCGCGGCATCATAAGCAGATTTTTTGAGTTTTGCAGAGACATGCGTGTAGAGCGTCGTTGTAGCAAGAGAAGTGTGCCCTAGCAACGTTTGAATCGTTTTTAAATCCATACCATGCTCTAGCCAATGTGTGGCAATCGTATGCCTTATAGTGTGAGGGGTGATTTTTGCTGCCAAACCACTCTCTGTCAGATACTTATCAAACATGCGATCAACAGAACGCGTTGTTAGCCGCGTTCCTAACTTATTCAAAAACACAGCCTCTGGATCCGCTTCAGGAAAATGCCCATCAAGCTCACGATGCCTTTCTTCATGATTGAGATAGGCTACGATCCAATCTGCCGCATTTTTTGTAATCGGCACGATGCGCTCTTTCTTTCCCTTACCCTTAAGACGCATGTGTAAATTTTCTGTATCGATATCTTTACGATCAAGGGCAGTTAACTCACTGACACGTAGACCAGAGCTATAAAATAACTCCATGATGCAACGATCTCTAAAACCCAAATAACTCTTAGTATCTGGTTGTTCAAAAAGACGTTGTACCTGATCGTAAGTCAAAAACACAGGAATCAACTTGTCAACCTTGGGGCTTTCGATCTCTTCAATGGGATTTTCTATTAACAGCTTGTCGCGCATACAGAATTTAAAAAAGGAGCGCAAAGATGAGACGCGGCGCACAACACTGCGGCGATGTACTTGCTGCTGCATCATATCTGCAAGAAACCCTCGAATGATGCGCTTCTCAATCGCCTTCAAATCTAAGAGGCTATCAGCTATGTGGGGCTGATAAGCAGCGTTGTAGATAACTTTTGGAGGGCACTTTTCAGGAGGGATATGAAACAAGTGGCGTTCAATGTAATGTTTAAATGCATTTAAATCAATGCAGTAGTTCCTCAACGTATGACTAGAGGCCTCTTTTACAACACGCATGTAATCCAAAAACCGATAACAGGCTTCAACGAACATTTGTTTTCAAACCATCAATTGTGATAATCTATTTGCCAATAGTGAGACCTTGCATGATTACTCTCAATAAAATTTCAAAGCGTTTTCCCAACAAAGTCCTCTTTGACGATGTTACCATAACCTTCAATTCTGGGCTAAGATATGGTTTGACCGGACCCAATGGCGCCGGAAAATCCACCCTGCTTAAAATCATTATGGGCCTTGAGGAAGCATCAAGCGGCACTGTGTCCTTGCCTCCTCGCGTTGGGATTTTAAAACAAAATATTGACGACGTAGCCACCACGCGCCTTATCGATGTCGTTATCATGGGAAATAAACGCCTATGGGAGGCTATCAAAGAGCGCGACGCACTAGAACAAGTTGAAATTACTGATGAGGTGGGTATCCGCCTTGGCGATTTGGAAGGTGTGATTGCGGAGGAAGAGGGATATGCCGCAGAGGCAAATGCTGAAGAGCTTCTTGCTGGTGTCGGTGTAGATAGCAAATACTACTATGAACCCATGAACAAAGCTCCCTTAGATGATCAATTCAAAGCTTTGCTCTGTCAAGCTCTCTTTGGTACACCCCAGGCCCTGCTCTTAGATGAACCTACCAACCACCTTGACCTCGAGTCAATTAGATGGCTCGAAGGCGTTCTCCATGATTATAAAGGCACACTCATCGTTGTCAGCCACGATAGACACTTCCTCAACGCCGTAACAACACATATTGCAGACATCGACTACGACACTATCATCGTTTACCCAGGTAACTATGACGAGATGATTGTGATGAAATCTGATGCAAGCACGCGCTCTGCTGAAGAAAATAAATCCAAAGAAAAGAAAATTGCTCAACTCAAAGAATTTGTGGCAAAATTTGGCGCCGGTACACGCGCAAGCCAAGTACAGTCACGTCTGAGAGAGATTGAACGCTTACAACCCCAAGAGCTGAAGAAGTCCAATATTTCGCGTCCCTACATTCGCTTCCTTACCCCCGAAAAACCCTCTGGACAAATCGTCTTTTCAGTCGAAAATCTATCTAAGCAATACACACCCGACCATCCCTTGATCAAAAATCTCTCTTTAGAGATTCACCGCGGCGATAAATTGGGAGTTATTGGACCTAACGGTCATGGTAAGACAACATTTGTCAAGATGTTGGCAGGTGTACTTGCTCCTGATGCTGGAAAAATTACCTTAGGCCATCAGACCCAAATTGGGTATTTCCCTCAAAACCACCACGATATCATCGATAAAAAGCAAAATATGCAACTCTTTGATTGGTTGCGCATGCAGAAAGCGGGAATTTATGATCAAGAGATTCGCGCCGTATTGGGGAAGATGCTTTTTGCAGGAGACGATGCCTTTAAACTTATCCCTCAATTGTCCGGTGGTGAAACAGCGCGTCTTATCCTTGCCGCAATGATGTTGCGTCCCGATAACACACTGATCCTTGATGAACCTAACAACCACCTCGACTTAGAAGCAGTCTCTGCCCTTGGATGGGGACTTAAAGACTTTAAAGGCACGGTGGTAGTCGTCAGCCACGACCGCGACCTCATCGGCACTGTCGCTAATAAGATCCTTTCCTTTGAAGACAACAAGATCACTTTCTTTGACGGGCCACTCGAAGAGTATCTCATTGTTAAAGGAAAGAACCGTTAAGAACATAAGAGAGCCTTTTGCAAAAGGCTCAATTTTGTTTTTATAACCTTCCAGTGTTTTGCAAGAGCTTACTATTAAGGTCTGCCTTGTACTGTTGCTGCAGAGGAGAAAGAGCTGCAAAAGCAACCTTTGCAATACGTTGGTAAAAATCTAGATTATCCTGATTCCAGATCTTTTTTTCTAAAGCTTTTTGCATGACAGCAAGAGCAACAGATTGCGTGCGATCTTGACGGATAAGGGCCAATGGATCCACATTCACATTCGCTAGAGCAACTGCTCTTTGCATCATCTGCTGCATCCATGGGCTGTTTCCTATAGATGGCGTTCTGTGCACACCTCCTACTCCTACTGTGTGATTTAATGGTGCAACAGGCGCGCGATAAGAGCCTCCTGTAGAGGAGCTTGCAGAAGCAGGCTGACCCGTAATATAGGCAATTAATTTCCTATTCAAACTTGTGAGATAATTCATTTGCTTGCTGCTTACTTGGCGCTTTCTTCTCATATCATAGAGAAATTGAGCATCCTTTTCGCTCAATACCTTCATTGCCTGGCCATACTCGATCAATGCGGTATTAGGAGAGGTCAACGAATTCTCTTGAATGCGCTTAAGACCTGTAAAAAAAGTTTGTGGCTTACTTATGGGCATCGATGGCAAGGCATTCGCTTCCTGCATCCTTTCAATGCAACATGAACCGACAATTGCCGTCTTTTTCGTTGTCATATTAGTGAGATGAAAAAGATTGTGAATGGGATGATGTGTACAAAGACAAGTTTCCGGTTCGCTTGAATAAGAAGCACTCGTTAAACGCCACTCAGTGGCTGCCTGGTGAAAATCTGTTCTATTTTGGCTAAGTTTACAAATATTAGCAGGTAACTGCCAGTTGCTAGATGTCGGTCTTACCATATTTTATCCTCAGAACCTTTTGCAAAAGGTAGTTGTGCAAAAAGGCTTCTTATTACTTCTATTTATAAAAAACTTTATTCTGTTTATTGAGCTTTTTTCGAAATTATCTTTCGACAAAAGTCTATTATACATTTCCTTTAATATTTCTTCATCGTCGATGGAATTAATGCGTGTAATTCAAAGTGTTAGTTAACTATTTCAAAGCTAGAATAGAAACTTTTCTTAAGGATTCACCAGATAACCTTCCGCCAAAAAATCCTTATTTCCCCCTCTGTGGGCTCTGTGGGCTCTGTGGTAAATATTTTTATTTAAATCTTGTGTTATTTTTTTTTAATCACAGAGCCCACAGAGCGCACAAGAGGGTGTGTGAGTGGTTACACATTATTCTGAATGAGAATTAATGGAGACGGGAGTGGGTATTAGAAGAATATGAGTCCCTAGTTTTTTTTCATCTCTCCTAACACTTTGAATTACACCCGGAATTAACCTTTGCATCATTTTGAATTTCGCGATAAGATCCTCTTTTAGACTTTAGACAAAACGTCATTCGCTTATATGTAAAAGGAACTGTTAGCATGCACTTTAAATCGCTTATGCACTCATTCGGCACATTTATTGCGTGTGCTTTCACTGTCAGCTCATCGCTTTTTGCCACAGATGGCTACCAAGTCATCCCCGACACGAATCCTCTTCAAGTGCTCACCCCTGAACTAGCCAAGCGCACTGTTGCGAAAATCCAACTCGACAATGGCATGCAGGTCCTCCTTATTTCTGATCCAGAAACTGATATCTCGGGCGCTGGAATAGCTGTCAATGCGGGGAGTTGGTCTGATCCCAAGACTGGTCTTGGAATGGCACACTTCACTGAGCATATGCTATTTTTAGGCACTACAAAGTACCCCAATGAGGAAGAGTACCAGGGATTTCTGGCAGCACATGGAGGGAAAGCCAATGCCTTTACCGCACCTGATCGCACTGTCTACATCTTTACTGTACGCAACGATGCATTTTTAGAGGCGTTAGATCGCTTCGCTCAATTTTTTATTTCCCCCCTCTTTAACACCTCGTCTGTTGAGCGTGAAACGATTGCAATCGACCAAGAAAATGCAAAAAACATTCAAAGCGATTTATGGCGTCTATATTTCGTTCAGAAAGCTACAGGCAACCCTGATCACCCTCAAAACCAATTTGCAACGGGCAACCGAGAAACAATCTCCCAGATTAGTCCAGAAGCTTTAAAACAGTGGTATTTGAATCACTATAGCGCCAATCTCATGCACCTTGTAGTGTGTTCTAAACTACCTATGGATCAACTTATTGCTGCCGTAGTCAATGACTTCAAGGCAGTCCCTAATCGCAAATTTACCCCTTTTGCTCCATCATTGCCGATTTTTGACACCAAAATGGAGGGAAAAGTCACCTGGGCACTCCCTTATCAGGAGGTGCGTGAACTGACTCTTACTTGGGAATTACCTGCAGAATGGAGAGACCAAGGAGCATTTGTAGGACAACTTCTACAAAGTGGACGCACGGGGAGCTTACAGGCCTTATTGCAAAAAGAAGGTCTCGCAGAAGGTGTTTCCGTTGGCATCGATATGATGTACCCATCGATGCTCTTTTCTCTTGATATTGACCTCACAGATAAAGGCGTAAAGGAATGGGAAAAGGTCACGGATTATTGCTTTGAAGAAATTGCCCTCCTCAACAAGGGGATCCCTTATGCACTTTGGGAAGAACAGCGCGATCTTGCAACACTTGATTATGAATATCAATCGCGCGCCGATGCCTTTGATTGGACCATGAATATTACAGCTAGTTTGATCGACGAATCTCTAACCTCCTATCCTTATGATTTACTCATCCCTAAATGGAATGAAAATCAGCTGAAAACGTTTTTAAAAGCCCTTACCCCTCAAACCTGCCACTACTTTGTCATGGCAGAGACAACACCACCTCAAGAGGCTACCTTGCTTAAAGAAAAATGGATTGGTGTCGAGTATTTTATTGAGCCTATTAATGAAAAAACAATGAAGGAATGGACGGAAGCAACTGCTAATCATGCGCTTCAACTCCCCCCTGCTAACCCCTTTATCGCCCACAATTTATCCCTGCTCAACCCAGTAAAAAATCCACAATTTTCCGTTCCTACTCCAAAATTATTGATCGACATGCCCTCCACTAAACTCTGGTTTGCTCCTGATCTATTTTTCCAAGTGCCAAAAGCTGCTGGTGCTTTGCGCATCTATGCAGAAGAGCTAGACACCCTGGATGGAAAAAAAGCTGCGCTCTTGGATCTCTATACAATGGCTCTCAACTATGTACTACAAGATACTACAAGCGCCGCAGCACAAGCAGGTTTGTCATGGTCTGTAGGCACAGTAACACGTGGGATTTCTCTTGATTTCAGTGGGTATAGCTCAACGCTGCCACTACTTTTTGATAAGGTCTCTAAACAGTTAACAGTCCTTCCCTTACAAAAGGATGAATTTAAAATCCTTAAGGACTCACTGAGAACGCAATATCAAAATTCAACTTCTGACACTCCTCTGAAGCAAGGACTTGAACTATTTACGACGATTTTTTCGCGTTATACTATCCCTAATGATGAGCGCCTATCCGCACTTGGGGAGCTTACCCTTGATGACTTTAATAACTTTACTAAAGAGTTATTCGCTCGCACAGCGATTGAAGCCGTTTTTTATGGCAATCTCGATGAAAAACAAACACAAGAAATGGTTTTATCTCTTGATAAAGCTCTGAATAGTCGTGCATGGCCTCTTAACAAGATTGCTGAACAAGAAATCCTCCAATTACCCTCCACAGGTCCAATTTATTCTTATGTTAAGAAGGTCCAACAACCGGGACAATTAGCCTTCTTAGTGATTCAAAACGGCTGCTTCTCCTATGAAAATGAAGCTGCGCTCATCGTACTTAATGATGCCATTCGTACCCCCTTCTTCGACGAGTTGCGTACCAAACAGCAGACGGGCTATATCGTACTTAGCACTTCACAAGGTTATTGCCAGCAATTAATGGAATGGTTCTTGGTTCAATCAAGCACACATCCTGCATGTGATCTTCTTGCGCGCTTTGAACTCTTTTTTGAAAACTTCCTGCGCAGTTACCGCACGAGTGAGTTAACAGAAAAGACCTTTAATGCGATTCGCGCTGCAAAACTCGACACCTTGCGGCAACCAGCAAAAAGCCTAGAGGACATGACAAGGCTTCTAGCTGGCATGGCATTTGAGTGCAATAGTGATTTTAAACGCTTAGAGAGACAGCAAGAGGCCTTGACAAAGCTATCCTATGAAGAACTCTGCAGCTATGTGGATGGGTTTTTATCTCGCCACAACAAACGTCGCTTAGGCATGCTTATTGAAGGCGTTCAAGATCCTCTAGAGCAAGTGTGTTATATAGACACCGATTCCCGTCAACAAATCTGGAAAACAGGGACTTTCCATACTGCAGAAGAAAACATGTGTGCCCCTAAAGCTGCCGAACAGAAAAAGGAGGCTGCCTGAAGCAGAAGATCTACGTCCAGATCTATTGAATATAAAGTAATTAAAGGCGTACAATAATTGCAAAATTTGTTTTTTGCATACACGCAATTAAGCATGTGTGCCTCAATTCTATAACTAAGGATGTATCTTATGGAGTTAGGACGTACCAATTCTGAAGAGTTTTCGCTAACGCGCACTGTCTCTTGCGAGAAACTGGCTAAAGCTGCACATGATCAAGCTCGCCCCAAAACAGCGGATCTTAATGGAAGAAAGGTGTCGTATTCTTCAGAGGATGCTCAGAAGTTTCTTCTTAAATGTCAGGCCGACAGCCTAGCTGCGACTATGAAAATATGTCATGCCGTAGCGAAATTGCTACACCCTCCATCCTCTCCTTTCGCAGGCTATCCTTATCGTTAAATAAACTAAAAAGGCCCTTTAGAGGGCCTTTTTTTACACCAATTCTTCAAGTGGAATGAGTACATCACACCACTGTTCCATGGAGCGTTTGATGGGTAAAGCTGTGAAGTTTGACTTTCACAAGCGAACCTTCAGAAAGACGCTCAGGAACGATAACGTTTTTCCAGCAGCGCGTGCGACCACGTGCCACTTCTTGATCTTCACGATTCCGCTCGACAAGCATCTCTACCTCACTTCCCAGCATATTTTGCAGCTGTTCTCCATGCAAACGGCCATAGAGGTCGAGTAGTTTTTGAAGGCGCTGATCTTTGATCTCTTCTGGGACATCGTCTTTCCATCGCATAGCTGGCGTTCCTTTGCGCGGACTATAGGAAAAGACAAAGGCTACTGAAAAATTGATCTCTTCAATTAAGCGATAGGTCTCTTGAAAATCTTCTTCCGTCTCTGTAGGAAATCCTACAATGATATCTGTCCCTAAAGAAACACCTGGAACAATCTCTTTAAGCATCGCTACTTTTTCTAAATACTGTTCAACAGTATAAATGCGATGCATCTTGCGCAAGATCCGATTAGAACCTGCTTGCAAAGGAAAGTGAACAAATTCACAGAGAGAGGGCAAATCGCGAATCGCTTCCATAAGGTTGCGCGTGATATCAACCGGATGGCTCGTCATAAAACGCACCCGCGCTATGCCTGGAATCTTATCGATTTGGTAGAGCAAGTCATGAAAGAGGCAATTCCACTCAGGTTGGTCTTTGCCATAACTGTTGACGTTTTGTCCCAACAAGGTAATCTCTTTATAGCCCTTCGCAGCTAAAAGACGGCATTCTTCGATGATACTTTCTGGAGGTCGAGACACTTCTTTGCCCCGCGTATAAGGGACAACACAGTAAGTGCAAAACTTATCGCAACCTCGAATAATAGAGACGTAAGCCTTTACTTTATCATCGCGTACAGCGGAGAGATAATCGAGATTTTCTTCAAAGCGATCATCCGTGCGCAACGTTTGCTTGCCAGTTTCTATCACTTCATCGAGCACTTGATTAAGGTCCGAAATATTATTTGTCCCTAACACAAAATCCACGTGAGGCAACTTACGAAAGAGGCTCTCCTTTTTAGCATTCGCCATGCATCCGGTCATACCAATGATCGGTCTTTCTGTTTTCGGAACCCCTAAGTAACTCAACTGGCCAAGCTTACCCATCACCTTGCGTTCCGCCAAATCGCGAATCGAACAGGTATTAAATATAAGCAAATCTGCTTCAGACTCAACCTCCGTACGCTCCAATCCGCGACGCACCAGCTGTCCCTTCATCAACTCAGAATCGAGTTCATTCATCTGACAGCCATAGGTTCTAAGAAAAAATTTCTTTAACGGGCGACGCACGCTCTATTCTCCCTTCATGTTGTGGTAAACGTTATCAACGTCATCCAACTCTTCCAACCACTCAATAAGTGCTTCATTGGCCTTGCAATCTTCTTCAGAACAATCCATGGTGTTTTTAGGGAGATATTCCAATTCTGCCTGCTCGACAACAATCTGAGCATTTTCAAGGGCATCTTTCATTGCATAGAGATTAGCAGGTTCTGTAGTGACTACAAATCCCCCGTCAGGAAGCTCTTCAATGTCATCTGCACCAGCTTCCATAGCCACATCCCACACTCTGGCACTATCGGCTGTAGGGATTGTCAAAACCCCCTTGTGGTCGAATTGAAAAGCGACAGCGCCCGGCGTTGCAATCGTTCCTCCACGCTTGTTGGTAGCAATGCGCATATCTGAAGCGATACGATTTTTATTATCTGTCATCACTTCCACAAGCAAGCCAACGCCTCCATGGCCATACAACTCATAAGTCATCGCAATGAAATCAGCTTGATCAGCTTGCGATCCCTTCTTGATATTTCTTTCGATATTATCTGTAGGCATGTTGACTTTTCGAGCCTTGTCGAGAGCCAAACGCAGCGAAGGGTTAGCTTTGGGATCGGGTCCCCCACGCTTAACAGCGCTGATGATCTCTTTGGTGACTTTTGAAAAGATTTTACCTTTTTTGGCATCCGCTCTTTCCTTGCGGTGGCGAATATTCGCCCATTTACTATGTCCAGCCATCTCTCTTATAACTCGCGTTCCATAAGAATTTTGTCGATATATGTGCCATCTGCCTCCTTAATAAATTTGGGATGCACACCTACCTCTTTAAAACCAAACCTTTGATACAATTTAATTGCAGGATTTCCTTGATAGACCTCTAAATAGAGCGCTTCAAGGCGAAATTGATTCTTTGCCAAAGCAACTATATTATTTAGCAAATACGATCCCACACCCCTGCCCCGATGCTCTTGTGCTACAATGATGGAGAATAAACAGTGATGCTGCACTTTGCGATAAGGCATGAGATACAAGGTAGATAAACCACAGGGAACGCCCTGATAAGTAACCGTGAGACTGCAAAACAACTTGGAATAGCTAATCCAATGGCGCACAGAGTCATCGATCTCTTGCTCATTGCTCATGGGAAACCATCGCAATACATCTCCTTGAACTAACCAATCTCTTAAAAAAGGCGCGTCTTCTTCAGTCGTATAGCGAATGTCGTAATCACTGTGAGGGCTATTTACCATATTATTCATCCAAATTGCTTAAGGTAGGCACTGATAAATTTATCGAGCAATTGCCCATCCATCATTGCTTGAATATTTCCGACTTCCACACCTGTCCTTGTATCTTTGACCAATGTATAAGGCTGAAAGACGTAATTACGGATTTGACTGCCCCAAGCATTCTCCATTTTTTCGCCACTTAATGCTTTGAGAGCCTCCTGGCGTGCCATCACCTCTTTTTCATAGAGTTTTGCCTTCAACACTTTCATGCACGCTTCCTTATTTTGCAATTGGCTGCGCTCTTGCTGACACGCGACAACAATGCCTGAAGGAATATGCTGGATTCTTACTGCTGAATCTGTCTTATTAACGTGCTGACCACCAGCACCCGAAGCGCGATAGGTGAAAATCTTAAGATCATCGGGGCGAATAGAGACTTCAATCGCATCATCGATCTCTGGCGTCACTTCAACGGAGGCAAAACTTGTATGACGCTTTGCATTGGCGTCAAAAGGGGAAATGCGCACTAAACGGTGCACTCCTTTTTCAGCTTTGCATAAACCATAGGCAAAGGGACCTTTGAAATGGAAAGTAATGCTCTTTAGACCTGCGACATCTCCATCTTGAGCATCTTGTACTGTCACTTGCCACCCTTTATCACGCGCCCAACGCTCATACATACGCGATAACATGAGCACCCAGTCACACGACTCCGTTCCTCCAGCGCCCGCATTGATCGTTAAAAAGCACGGATTGCGGTCAAGTTCCCCTGAAAGGGTTTTTTTAACTTCAAGCGCTTCAAGGTCGGTTTCGATCTGTGTTAACTGCCCCAAAAGTTCATCAATAAAACCCTGATCGCCATCTTCCCAGGCTTCTGGTAAAAGAGCTGCTACATCATTATAAGCAGTAGCAATCGCATGATAAGGAGTGGTCCACTCTTTAATTTCATTCACGCGCGCAATCACCTTTTGTGCTTTTTCTTGATCGTCCCAAAAATTCGGATGTGCCATTTCTTCATCAAGAAGAGCTATTTCTTTATCGCGCTCTTGAATTTTTAGGCATCGCTCAAGCTCTTTTAATCGCTGTTGCGCTCGTTGCAGTTGTTGTTCTGTTGATTCGTTCATGATTGCCAACTGTTTTTACCTTTGAAAATAACACGAAAAGAGGGTAGGATGCAAGGGCTATGATCTCTACTTTCGGACATGCTACAATTGAAGAACTTTTGCTAGCGATTGGCCAAGAGCACATTCTAGGGGATAAAAAGGCGCGTATTCTACAAAAAGAGAGCTATCGCGTTCATCTCGATCGTCTCAGTGCTCTTAATGCCTTTTATCAGCCCATGGGCGGACTTGTCGGCTACCATCAACAGTGCATGAGTAAACTTCGCGATTCAAAACCGAGCGCCTTGCGTTTTTATCCTTATAAAGGGATTGAAGCGAGCGCTTGTCATACTCTGCAAGAGGGCATTGCTGCTATGCCTTCTTTAGCCGAGATCTACCCAATTGCTGGGATGGGCTCTCGTTTAGGGCTGAAAGATGACAAAGGGCGCAGCTTACCTGTCGCTTTGCTCCAATATGCCAATAAAACCTTGCTCGAACACCTGATTGACAGTGTTAAAGCGCGCGAAATGCTGTTCGAAGAGGAATATGGCTATTCAACTCTGACTCCTATTGCATTAATGATCAGCAGCGATCCTTTTGCTCGTGAAAGCATTTTAGAATTATTCGAAAACGCGCAGTGGTTTTTGCGCCCCAAAGAAAGTTTCTTCTTTTTCGAACAGCCACTAGGTCCTGTACTCGATGCAGACGGGAAGTGGCAACAAGATGAACTTTTTCAAATACGCCTTAAGCCGACGGGACATGGCATGCTATGGAAGGCGGCTCAAGATCAAGGCGTATTCCATTGGTTGCGCACGTGGGGTCGCTCTAAATTACTTATCCGTCAAATCAACAACCCCGCCCCCAATTTTGATGATACGCTCCTGACATTTGTTGGCTATGGCGTAAAAAATCATAAAGCCTTCGGGTTTCTCTCCTGTCCTAAAATCTCCGGTTCTGCAGAAGGCGTGTTAGGCGTGATTGAAGAAAAAACTCCGCAAGGATGGAGCTACCGCCTATCTAACATCGAGTACACGGAACTTGCCTCTCATCATATCGAGGATGGACCGCATCTTGCTGCGAATACAAACGTCCTCTTTGCGGATCTACACGCCGTTGAAGAAAAACTAGCGAAAATGCCTTTTCCTGGATTGATCTTGAATCAAAGCAAAAAGGAGTCACAGCTCGTTTTAGAGAGTTGTATGCAAAACTTAGCTGACGCCTGGATGACAGCACATCACCAACCCATTTCACCCGATGAAGCCGCTGCGCATCTACCGATTTTCGTGCTTTCCCAAGAGCGCCGCAAAGCAATCACAGCAACCAAGCGTGCAGTACACAACGACAATCTTTTGGAAACACCACAAGGGGCGTTTTACGAACTCGCCCAAGAAATTGATGCTCTTTTGAAAAGCTGTCACTTTACAACACCAGGCATTCCTTTTGCAACAGAGTTCCTGGCAACAGGACCACATTATGTAGCGCTTCTTCACCCAGCCTTAGGGCCACATTTTTCAAAAATTCGTCGTCATCTTATTAACGGCTCTATAAAAAAAGGCAGTGTCCTCTCCCTGCAAATTCGTCATTTACATATCAAAGATCTACATCTCGATGGAAAACTCGTCATTGAAGCTCTTGCCATGAAAAAAGGCACATGTACACTTGACAATGTGACCATTATCAACCCTGGTCACTCTCATCACAAAGAGATGTGGCAGTCCCTACCAAACACCCCCTCTTGCCATATCGTTTTACACGGTCACTCCGCATGTACCATCAAAAATTGTACGATTAGAGAAGCATTGATCTTGCATGTCCAAAACGGTGAATCTGTACATATCACCGAAGAAAATGGCCAGCTTATCATCCTAAGAAAACCACTTGATTCCGTCTAAAGTCCAGTTAATAGACTTCTTTCGAAAGAAGTCTATTCACGTGTGCCTGCAAATCTATTTGACGCGAAGTTTGTCGCCAGGTTTAATTTTGCGCGCAGCTGCTTCGTCAAGACTATTCAGCTTAAGGAGCTCATTGACCTTGATGTGATTTTTATTGGCGATGGTCCAGGGATTATCTCCCTCTTTCACCGTGTAATATTCAGGCTTTACACTAGCTGTTTTTGTAACAGCAGGAGTAGCTTTAGAAGTTTCTTTCTGTTTAGGTGCCTTTGAGGGGGTTGTCACCCCAGCGCGATTAGGCACTTTTAAAACTTGACCAATCTTGAGTTTTGCACTACTCATGTGGTTGAGATCCATGATCTCACCTACAGAAACACCATATGCTTTGGCAATGCGCTCGAGGAAATCACCTTTTTTCACAGTGACTTCAACCACATCGACATCAGCAACAGAAGCTGGCAGAGAGGTGTCGCTAGCAACAGCAGAAGTCTCGACAGGGAGTGCCTGGGGTTGACTCCATGCCTGCAATACCTGGTCAACTTCATCAAGAACCAAGGGAGCAGCGATTGGGGTGCTGGTTGGCGCACTTGCCTCCAAAACAGTCACTTTTTGCAGATCACCCTGTGTGTTTTCTACCACTGAGGCAATCGTTGTCACCGCATTGGCTTGAGGAGAGCTCCCCTTTTCAGATAAATCCACACCTGTTGCAAATAAAATTAAAAGTAGACCCGTGTTAATAAGTACAGTAACTGTAACGACTTCCTTGCTTGACATCCCCTTCCCACCTTGCTTTTTTGCCACTCTGATTTTCTAGTTGCAAGAAAATTAGAGAGTAGTCCCCACCTGCAAGCAGTTTGCCTATTTCACTGAGAAATTTTCAACTACAAATCTTCGAAATTGCATTCCTCGATCAGAATAGTTTTTAAATTGGTCAAAACTCGAACAGCCAGGAGACAAAAGTAATGTCTCTCCCGCCATCATATGTTCCGCAGCATAAGCGACTGCGCGCTCCAAAGTGCCACATTGCAAAGAAAGCACACTGCTTCCTACATCTTGTTCAATAAGAGGCGCTGCCTGACCAATTAAAAGTATTAATGCTACCTTGCCTTCCAAATAGGGAATCCACGAACGATATGAAGCTCCTTTATGTACGCCACCCGCAATAAGCCACACACGCCCTTCTATCGACTCCAACGCCCGAATTACAGCATCAATATTTGTTCCCTTACTATCGTCAATCACGCGTACACCATTCCACTCGCCGATTGCTTCGATGCGATGCATTGGGCGCTTAAAGTCTCCATATGCCCGTTGCATGACGTCATAAGGAATATCTTGTGATAAGGCCAAAGCAACAGCAGCCATGAAATTTTCAACATGATGAGTAAACTTCCCCTTTAGAGCGGAAGGAAGCTCTCCTAAGCACACATCATGCCAATACAACTTGCCATCACCAGGGCAAGACAGCGCCCCCACCCGACCATAGCTCAACATATGATGAGGAGCCCACTCCTTCACCACAGTTTCATGCAGGTATAAGGGGGCATTTCTCTTCATGCATTGCGACAATCTCATCTTAGCGGCAGCATAGGATTCCATCGAACCGTGATAATCTAGATGATCGGGCGTAATATTAAGAATCGCTGCAGCATCAAAAACGGGACTTGAAGTCCTTTCAATCTGATAAGAACTCAATTCTGCAACAATCACTTCATCCTCATTAAGTTCTTGAGAAACTAAAGGAGTTCCAATATTGCCAAGCGCATGGGCCTTTACTCCACCTGCCCGTAGGAAATGCGTCACTAGTTCAGTCACCGTTGTTTTGCCATTCGTTCCCGTAATTCCCAACCAGCGATGGCGAGGGAATTTTCGCGCTGCCAGTTCAATTTCTGAAATCGGCTCCACTTTGCACGCCTGTAGCCTTTGTATCACCGCGTGATGGGGGGCAAAACCCGGGGAGGCGACTACTATATCCCATGGGCGACTTACGCCTTCTAGATCATGCAAAAAATGAAATTCGTCGACTTCTTCAACCCGTTGATCATCCCAAACACTCACATCATAGCCAAGGCGAGCTAACTCAGCAGCGGCAGCTCGACCACTTAATCCCCATCCAAGCACCAATGCATCCACAATACGCTCTCTCAATTGGTATATAATTTAAGCGAACAAAGCCCTAAGAGAGCCAAGAAAAGTCCTACGATCCAAAAACGAATCACGACTTTGGTCTCCTTCATTCCCTTGTATTCAAAATGGTGGTGAAGGGGCGAACACAAGAAAATGCGTTTGCCACCTCGTAAACGATAACTAGCCACTTGAAGAATCACAGAGAGTGCTTCCGCAACAAAGATTCCCCCCACGAGCAACAGCAGAAATTCACGGCGCAATAAGAGAGCTGAAGTCCCAATGACAGCCCCCAAAGTCAACGAACCAACATCGCCCATAAATATTTGTGCGGGATGGGCATTGTACCACAAAAACCCTAAACACGCTCCCACCATCGCCATCAGATAAACAGCAATCTCGCCGCTATTTTGAATGTAGAGCAGGTTATGGTAGGCTGCAAGGGCCGTGTGATTGGAGAGAAAAGCAAAGAGAGCAAATGTCGCAGCTACCATCATTACCGCACCAGCAGCGAGTCCATCTAATCCATCTGTTAAATTTACCGCATTAGAAGACCCACTCACCACGAGGACAATCCAGACAAACAACCCTATGACACTAGCTCCAGAGGCAATTATAATGGGTTTTTTAAAGAATGGGATAAAAAATTGATGAAAACTATCGGTAAAGGACTGTACAACCGCTCCCTTTTTAACTAAGACGGGAGCAAACCAATCCCCCACATGCACCCACTCTTGAAAAGGTGGCAGCAATACATATCCCGCAACTACAAGTGCAACAATCACTTGCCCTGAAAACTTCCAACGCGCCTGGAGACCTTTGGGATTCTTTTTTACTAATTTTAAATAGTCATCATACCCGCCGATCAACCCCGTTCCCAAAGTTACAAAAAGTAAAATTAATGTCAGGCTTGAGCGCCAGTCCATCCACAAAAACAAAGAGAGAAGCATGCCACTGAGGATGAGAATCCCTCCCATTGTTGGCGTGTCTTTTTTCTTTTCGTGCAGCTGGCCTAAAAGCGGGCACTCCTCCCTACGAATCACCTGTCCAATTTTTAAGGCCCATAATGTGCGAATCACCCATGGCCCTAAACTGATTGTAAAAATTAATGCAGTCAGCGTTGCACATAGCATACGCGTTGAAGAGAGCAACCAGAAATCCCCCTTGACGCCAAAGCGATGCAACCATTCAATAATAAAAAAGATCATACTTTAAAACTCTTCGATAAAACGCTCCAGCGCATATGCACGCGCCCCTTTGACTAAAACAACATCTTCGGGCTGTAACAGGGCCCGTGCACGGACAAGCAACTCTCCAAAATCTTCAGAGGCTCCAAAAGCCTCTCCAATACAGATTACATGGTGACACATTTTCTTTGCATGGTCAAGAACACGCGCATGGACGCTTGCTGCATGAGAACCAAGCTCTCTCATACCACCTAAAACCGCCACGCGTCTCTTTCCTTCAAAATGCTCTGCGAGCGTCGTCAGAGCTGCACACATGGACGCCTCACAAGCATTATATGCATCGTTGATAAAAGTGATATCTTTCTTTATGCATTTTTCAAAACGCATCTTTGGCAAAGTTAAAGAAGGGATCGCCTCCGCAATAACTGGCCAGTCTACTCCTAGATGAATGGCTCCGCCAATTGCACCAAGTAAGTTATGCAGATAGTGCTTACCTAAAGATGGCCAGGGAGCGACAAGAACCCGTTTTTGATGGAAAAATATCTCGCACATCCCTCCATGAACTCTTCCATAAAGTTTTGCTGTTTGATCATGCATAGAAAATGTATGTTTTTCACAACGACCACAGCTCCACAATAAATCCCTATGAGCGATTTCCGCTGGTAACCACCCCACTGTTGTCTTCAGATCGCTAAAAATAGCTCCCTTCTCTTGAGCAATCGCCTCTAAATCGGGGAAATTGATCGCATGAACATAATCCACGGCGGTAATAATAGCGACTTTGGGTGGAAATAGGCGACAAAGCCCCCCGATTTGCCCCTTATGGGTCATTCCCAATTCTATCACTGCATATTTCTGCTTGTTGAAATCATTTAAAACACTCATTGGCAAGCCAATTTGACTATTTGCATTCCCCTGCGGGGTAAATACAGAACCTTGGTGTTTTAATAGGTGCGCGAGAAAATGACGCGTCGTCGTTTTACCATAAGAACCTGTAATCGCCACGCTGCTCACATTTTTTTCTGCCCAGCGCCAAGATGCCCATTGTTGCATTCCTTCTAAGGTGCTCTCAAGCTGAAAAACCTGCCCCGTATTAGCGATCTTACGCTCCACTAATGCCGCCTGTGCCCCTCTTTCAAACGCCTGTAAAAGATAATCATGACCATCAACGCGATTCCCAGGCAACGCAACAAAAAGATCTCCTGGCATAACCTGTCGGCTATCCACAACAACACGCCCTGTAAAAGCTCTCTCTACTTGACACCACCACACGTCATTTTGCTTCGTAATATGTTGCTGCATCTTGCTCTCTCTTCTCTTCATAGATTGTTATACTAGACTGTGAAGAAAATCTGACACGAGATTTTGCAAATGACGCTTGAAAATATCATTTTCAAACGCTATAATCAGCACCAGCATTTTTGAAATTAAGGAATTTTGGACCATGGCCAAAGAAGAAAAGAAGGCAAGAATCCCTTCAGCGCAAAAAAAATGGCGTCAATCTGAAGAACAAAGAATGCGCAATAAAGCGTTCCGTTCTAAGACAAAAACAGCGATTAAAGATTTCGAAGCAGCTCTGTCTTCGGGCAAAAAAGATGACGCTAAAGCGGCTCTTAGCGCCGTTTATAGCTTATTCGACAAAGGGCATAAAAAAGGCGTTTTCAAACAAAACACCGTTGCTCGTCTAAAATCACGCATCACAGCACGTCTTGTCGCTGTTGCATAAGTGCCCACTGCATAGAGCTTTGCAAGCAGAATAAAATGCACCCACATCAATTATTTTGTGGGTGCTCCTTCCACCAAATTTCTACGACGTCGATCTCAGCGCACGATACCCCAAAAAGAGCATTCCCACCGCTAAAATCATATACGCAAACCAGAAAGATGCATCCCATTCCATTTTAAGCACTCCTTCCTTTGAAAAGAGCACAAGGAAAAGAGAAAAGATTAACACTAAAGCACCTCCTGACAACAAGATCGTTGCAAGCGTACTATTGCGAGGTTCAAGCGCAGACGCTATAGTAGGCGCCTCTTCTGTAACAGGTGCTGGCGCGGCCCTAGCAGCAACTTCTGCTACCGGCTCATCACAATTTTCTTTCTGTTTAGAAAGATCCATGCCACAATAAAGGCAATAAAGGGAGTCTTTGTCGACATCTGCATTGCAATTCCAACACAGTCTTTTACTTTTCTTTTCCCGCATAATGATACCAATTCTTCAAGCTGACAAGGTTTTATTCTAAACAAAGGGCATATGACACGCAAGATCCATCTGCTAAGTAGCGATACAATCAACAAAATTGCCGCAGGCGAGGTCATAGAGAACAGTGCTAGCGTACTTAAAGAATTAATCGAAAATGCTATCGATGCAAATGCGACAAAAATTCACGTTGAAATTACTGCGGGTGGCAAACAGCTGATCCGCATTCAGGACAATGGCTGTGGCATGACTAAAGAGGATCTTGCCCTCTCTATTCAACGCCATGCCACTTCAAAGATTACAGCTGTCGACGATTTAGAAAAGATCTCTACAATGGGATTTAGAGGTGAAGCACTCGCCGCAACGGCTGCTGTCAGCCGCTTAACCATCACTTCTCGCACACCACAAAGCGATTTAGGAACAACACTTGAAGTAGATGGAGGAAAGATCCTTAACACATTTGAGGGACCTTCTGAAATAGGCACCACCATTGCCGTGCGCTCCTTGTTTTATAATGTCCCCGCGCGCCGCAAATTCCAAAAGTCCATACAGGCTGACGTAGCTCAGTGCACAAAAATGGTGGAAAATCTATCTTGTACATACCCTGAAGTGCACTTCACCTTACTTTCCGATGGAAATCGCGTCTTACACACGACAGCACACACTTCGAGCTCTTTTACAGAACAACTCCTCACGCGCGCTCAAGATGTTTTTTCTGAAAATTGGAATAAAAACATGGTGCGTCTTGAAAAGGAAGATGGAGAAGTATCGCTAAAAGGATGGATTAGCCTGCCTGAGCATTTTCGCCATAATCGCAGTGGCTTGTTATTTTTTATTAACCGACGCTTTGTGCAATGCTCACTCTTACAACAGGCCCTTATACAGGGCTACGGCACCTTACTTGGAACCAGGCAGTTCCCTTCCTGCATCCTTCACCTCAACTTGCCGCAGGAATGGGTCGATGTCAATGTACACCCACAAAAAAGCGAAGTACGCCTTCTCAATGAACGCCTTCTTTTTGCCAAAATCATCCGCTGGGTTCAAAGCATACTTGCCCCTCACAATAACTCTTGGAGCGCTCCCCTGCCATGGCAACCGACTCAAGCACTCTTGAGCCCCACTAGCACCCCCATCTACCAACCAGCCCCAACTATTTCTGCTGAATCTGCCCCCTCATTCCCCTTTTTCCAGGAAGAACTTTCCGCACCGGTAACACCTCTCCATCACACCCCCATACTCGCCTCTTGGCCTCCCTATGTTCTTATCGATAGTCGGGCAATTTTACCGGAACATAAACCAAACCTTTCTGAAGGGCTTTTCCTCATCCATCAACCACGCGCATGGCATCGCCTACTCTTAGATGCCCCCTTACGCGCAAAAGCTATTTTAGGAGAACAAGAAGAACTTCTTATTCCTCTTGAGATCACTCTTACACGCCCACGTATCCAAGAACTACTTCAATACGCCTCAACTTTTGAATTATTTGGCATTAGCGTGCGCCAAGCAGGCCCTACAAATCTCAAAATTGATGCGCTACACAGCTCTTTCGATCCATCTGAACTCATCGATCTCTTGACACATTCCCATGATGAAGCTCCCCTATTGTTTCACCATATTGCGAAAATGCGTCGCCCCTGCTCCACCTTCCAAACGCAACAATTAATTGACGCTCTTGTCACCCTACCTTCTTGGAGCTCGCCTTTCGAAAAAGAACCTCTACTCTACATCCTAAGGCATGATGCCATCGAACATCTTGGATGTATACCCACTGCACCTGAAGAATTGGATTTTAGACAGAAGAGGAAGCCTCGGCCTTAAGTCAGAAAAAAAGTCCTCATATCACTAATATGGAGACTTTTTTTTCTGCCTCGATCGCAGGAGCTTGTTCTTCGCCCTAAAACCAATTCTTCAGATGGAATGGGTATAGATTTTAATTGAAAAAAGCCCTTTGCTCAAGTAATGTGAATAGACAGGCAAAGGATGGATCTCTTATGTTCGAAAAGTTTACAAATCGTGCCAAACAAGTTGTTAAACTTGCCCGCAAAGAAGCTCAGCGTTTCAACCACAACTACCTGGGATCGGAACATATCCTTCTTGGACTTTTAAAACTTGGCCAAGGTATCGCTGTCAACGCACTCAAAAACCTTAATGTTGACTACGAAATTATCCAAGCACAAGTTGAGCGCCATGTTGGCAATGGAGCAGAAGAAGTCAAAGGGGAATTAATCCTTACTCAAGGCGCGAAACAAATATTCGAAAACGCCCTGCAAGAAGCCCTCAATCTTAATCACAACTACGTCGGCACAGAGCACATTCTACTCGCCCTCCTCTCTCAAGAAAGCAGCGTAGCGATCCAGGTCTTAGAGCAGTTGAGCGTAGATGTTCAACTCTTGCGCCAAGACATTCTTAAAGAATTAGAGACACTTACCAATCCCCTTCCCAATCTACCTCCACCACTTTTTGGTCAAGAGGGGACATCTGCCTCGCCACTGCCACCACCACTCGGTGGTGAATCGCATGAATTAAATGCCCTCAAAGCCTATGGCCACGACCTGACACAAATGTGCAGAGAGGCTCGTTTAGATCCAGTCATTGGCAGAAAAAAGGAAGTGGAGCGTCTCATTCTCATCCTCTGCCGTCGCCGTAAAAACAATCCGGTTCTCATTGGCGAAGCGGGTGTCGGCAAAACAGCGATTGTTGAAGGACTTGCGCAAGCCATTGTTAAAGGACAAGTGCCAGATAACCTCAAAGACAAAAAGGTCATTTCTTTAGATCTAGCAATGATGGTGGCGGGTACAAAGTACCGAGGACAGTTTGAAGAGCGCATTAAAGCGGTGATGGAAGAGATTCGCAAGCATGGCAATATTTTGCTCTTCATCGATGAAATTCATACTATCGTTGGTGCTGGAGCCGCTGAAGGGGCCATTGATGCTTCCAATATTTTGAAACCAGCTCTTTCTAGAGGTGAGATCCAATGTATTGGAGCCACAACCATCGATGAATTTCGCAAACACATTGAAAAGGATCCGGCCTTAGAGCGTCGCTTTCAAAAGATTACCGTTAATCCTCCTTCGATCGAGGATACCATTGCTATTTTGAAGGGACTTAAAAAGAAATATGAAGAGCATCATGGGATTACCTATACAGAACAGGCGATCCAAGCAAGTGCGATTCTTTCCGATCGCTACATCCCTGCGCGCTTTTTACCAGATAAGGCGATCGACTTGCTCGACGAGGCGGGCGCTGGCGCTAAAGTGGCCCTCACCTACAAGCCGCAAGATATTCACGAATTAGAAAATCAAATCGAAGAGCTCAAAGAAGCGAAAGAAGAAGCGATCTTTACACAAGATTATGAGAAGGCAGCGCGTCTGCGCGACAACGAAAAGCAGCTTAAAGAGCGTCTTGCAACGATTAAACGCGAATGGCACTCGCATAAAGACGAGCACAAAGCCATTGTAGATGAAGAAGAAGTCGCAGCTGTCGTCGCTAAGCAAACGGGCATTCCCGTCCATCGCCTGACTGAGGAAGAAACTGCGCGCGTACTCAAGATGGAGGAGCTTCTTCAAGGCAGAGTAATCGGCCAACACGAGGCAATCAGCAGTGTGTGTCGTGCGATCCGTCGCAGTCGTGCGCAAGTCAAGGATCCCAATCGCCCCATCGGTTCTTTCCTCTTTTTAGGCCCTACGGGTGTTGGCAAGACCTTACTTGCCCGCCTTCTTGCCACCCATCTTTTTGGCGGTGAAGAGGCGCTCATCCAAGTCGACATGTCAGAGTACATGGAAAAATTTGCCGTCAGTCGCATGACAGGCTCTCCCCCTGGTTATGTCGGTCATGAAGAAGGCGGCCAGCTCACAGAGCGCGTTAGACAGCGCCCCTATTCCGTCGTCCTCTTTGATGAGGTCGAAAAGGCGCACCCCGACGTTGTCAACCTCCTGCTACAAATTCTTGAAGAAGGCCATCTGACAGATTCTCTAGGGCGCAAGATCAACTTTCGCAATACGATCATTATTATGACATCGAATCTTGGCGCAGATCTTATCCGCAAGAGTACGGAGATCGGTTTTGGTGCAAAAAGTGGCATTCCCGATGAACAATCGATGCGCGAGAAGATCGAAGGGGCCGTGCGCAAACATTATAAACCTGAATTCATCAACCGCCTCGACGGCCTTGTTATCTTTAAACCGCTCGACAAGCAAGCTCTCAGCGAAGTGATGCATATTGAAATCAAAAAACTTTACGAACGCATGGCAAAGTTGCAAGTGCTCTTTGAGCTCAGCGAAGACGCCAAACAATTTCTCGTCGACAAAGGATTTGAGCCGGAAATGGGAGCACGCCCCTTGCGTCGCATCATCGAGCGACACCTCGAAGACCCCCTTGCCGAGGCCATCCTCCAAAAACCGCGCCACACGGGCCCTCGCCACTTCCACATCCTCCTCGATGGCGACAAACTCCGTTTTGAAGAGCATTAAATCGACTTCTTGCGAAAGCCTGTTTCGCAAGAACTCAATCAAAACTAAAAGGTGCGCTGCCTTTTTACCTAATCTTGAATATGGTTATTGATCCCATGTTATCGAACCACCAGGTCCCTGTCCTGGTAAATCGTCGGATGGTGCACCACCCCGTAGTCTTTTAGCATTAACTACAGCAATCTTTTTTGGGGAGGCTTTCTGTTTTTTAGCAGGCTTCTTCATAGCTATGATCCTTTTTTTTTGTAGTAGTGCTTTAGAAACGTGAGAGCATAAGCAACCGAAACCCCAAGCACAAAAGTAAAGAGCCCTTCACACCCTTGGAATAATTAAAGGATGGAAGGGCGAATTTACCAGCTTTACTGTACAGCAACTACTCACCGCTTTGCACCATCTTATGTGATGTGTAAATAGCGCCTGTTTGATGCGAACAGCCAGTGATTACTATTTACTTGAGAACTCTTCCAAGTGATGGTGGTGGTAACCTACTCCACCGCGGGATTTTTTTGCCTCTACGGCTGTGGCTTTCTTAGGAGCTGCTTTTGCAGCTTTGTGTGCTGGCTTAGCAGCTGTGTGCTTAGCTGCGGATTTTGCTACGACCATGATTTTTCTTCTTCTTTTTTTGGTGTTCATAGAAGAGCCCGGGCGGCACCACCTGCCACCTCAATACTCTTTAAATTCACAATCGTGAATTAGGCAGAAAAAATCAACTTCTTTTTTTGTTTTTATGAAAACACCCAAAAATAGCAGAAACGAAAGGAGATTCAGAAACAAGTATACCCATGCCACCTGAAGAATTGGTTTTAGGTGGAATGGGTATAACTCAAAATCACCTCTGCGGTTATTATTTTAAGAGATTTGCTTTTCAATTTGAATCACTATAGGCAAAAGTGGTATCTTGTTAAGGCAAAGACGACATAAATTTATTACCACAAGAGGGTTCACGTGGCTTACTTCGCAGAATTTCAAAAGCGCATACAACGTCAAGATTGGCCTGCCTGCCTAGAGCTTTGGCAAGAATACCTCTACAGCGATGAGGTCGATGTCAAAGAGCTCGTCAATATTTTACATGCGTTTAAAAATTCTCCTCTCGCTAAGCAATTCGGTCCTCATGCTGAGGAAGCTTTAACTCTCTTTGATCGCATCAGTGATGATCAAGGACGCTTCGAAGCCTTGCGAGGGGTTGTTGATACGCAAACCACCAATTCTTTTGCCCTTGCAGAACGCGTCGTTCAAGAACTCACAGCGCGCTTTGGCCAAACACCTCACTTTGCTGACAAAATCCGCCTCGTTGGTCTTAAAACACGTAAAGCCTTTCAGGGCTCCATCAGTGATTTCCTCTTACTTAATCACATGAAAAAGGGTGCATTTGTTTTTCATACTGCTGGCTGGGGGGCTGCACGCATCACTGATATCTCTTACTTAAGGGAAGATGTCTCCCTTGATTGCCATGGCAGAAAGCGCGATTTGTCATTTGCCAACGCTTATAAAACACTTATTCCTCTCTCAGACACCCATTTTCTGGCACGCGTTATTGGCGATCCCGATGCCGTTGAAGAAGCTGCCTACAAAGACCCTGTCGCACTTATCCGCTCCATACTTGCCGATCTTGGACCTCACACGAGTTCACAACTCAAAGATTTGCTCGCTGACCGTGTCATCCATGCTGACGACTGGTCTAAGTGGTGGCAACAAGCTCGTGCAAAGCTAAAGAAAGACCCACAAATCCATCAACCAGAGAGCCTCAAGGAACCCTTCTACCTCCTAACAGCTACTGTTTCAGTTTGGGAACGTTTTGAAAAGCAATTACAACAGACAAAAAACTTTTCAGAACGCGCAGAGCTGATTCACTCTTTTTTTAAAGAGCATCCTCAACATGCGAATGAAATCATTACCATCCTGCTCAATACAGCACTTGATCAAGAAGCTGCATTAGCCAATCTTCTGCTTATCGATGAATATTGCCCCAAACACGATCACAAAGAAGCTCTCGTCAACTTAATTAATGAAAACGCTCTACATATCGCCTCGATTGATGAATTGCCTCTGCTCGCCTTGAAAAAGCGCTTTCTGAGCTATTTACAACAGCGCGACGACTGGAGTGAGCTGTGTAAGAAATATTTACGCCATGCTCTGCCTATGACTTTGCGCGACTGGCTCCTGAAACAAGCCTTGGAACTCAATGTGCTTGACGCGGAAGTGCAAAAAATCATCAGAGAACATAAGAATATTGATTTCCTCTTTTACTACATGCAAAGGGCTTTAGAAGCAAAACGTGGGCTGCCATTTAGCGATGCATCAGGTCTCAGAGCTCTTTTTGAGGCACTCCTCGCCTCCATCAGCGCCAATGAAGACCGACTTGCGATGCGCGATTTATTAAAAAAGGTCACCTCTTTCATCACTCATCAACGCTTTGCTCTCGTGCGTCAAATCCTACAAAATGCACCTTTAGAGTATGTCAAAGAGTATCTGCTTCTCATTAGCAAATGTCATATTTTACAACCGGAACGTCAAATTCTCTGTTCTTTAGCTTATGTCGTCTATCCTGAATTATCACGAGAAAAGGCCACTAAGGAAGAACCTATTTGGGCTACACAAGCCGGTTATGACACAGCTCAAGCATCGCTCAAGCAATTAGCGACAGTTGAAACGGTAGAAAATGCAAAAGAGATTGAAACAGCGCGCGCACACGGTGATTTAAGAGAAAATGCTGAATATAAATTTGCTCTTGAGCGCCGCTCTCGCCTTCAATCTCAAATCCGCACACTCTCTCAGCAGCTCAATAAAGCTCGCGTTCTCACCATTCATGATATTGATACAAGTGAGGTGAGTGTAGGTACTATCGTTACTTTGCGTCACAATGACCAACAGGTTCAATATACTTTACTCGGTCCATGGGAGGCCGATCCAGAACAACACATCCTTTCATTCCAGTCCAAATTGGCGCATGAAATGATTGGCAAACATGTGGGTGAGACAGTTGCCATCAACCAGGTCCAATTTGTGATTGAATCAATCTCAAGTTATCTTTAGTATATTGAATAACTAGGAAGGAATATGGAAATTGTTATTGCGAGTCAAAACCCGCACAAAATCCGCGAGCTCAGAGCTCTACTGCGCGATGTGCAACAGATTGACTGGCTTTCACTTCACCATTTTCCTTCCTATGTTCCACCTGAAGAAACAGGCACTACCTTTGAAGAGAATGCCCGCCTGAAAGCAGAACATGCCGCAAAAGCGCTTGGACGTTGGGTGATCGCAGATGATTCAGGCCTTGTTGTTCCTATTTTGCAAGGGGCCCCCGGAGTGTACTCTCGTCGCTATGCTGGCGCGGACGCTTCGGATAAAGAAAATCGCATCAAACTCCTACAAGAACTCAAAGGCAAGAGCGGGATTGAACGCTCCGCTTACTTTGAATGTGTGCTTGCTGCTTATCATCCATCAGGTCAGGGAAAAGTTTTTAAAGGTCTCTGTGAAGGATTCCTACTCGATGAAGAGCGCGGAGGAAATGGATTTGGCTATGACCCTCTCTTCGTAAAACACGATTACCATCAGACTTTTGCTCAACTTGACGAGACGACTAAAAATCGCATCTCCCATCGACGTAAAGCATTTGATCAACTCACCCCCTATCTCCGCTCTATCTTGCCAGAAGAATGAGAAATGATGCATGTTACCTACTCGATGGATACAATTTGCTCTTCCGGCACCCTGCAAAGCGCCATCAAAAATTAGAACAACGCCGCAATAACTATTTAAAGCTCTTATCAGAAGGGTGTGACGCCCTAAAACTCAACTTGATCGTTGTTTTTGATGCCGCCACGACACAGGAAGCAGAGCAACGCGGATTTCTAGGGCGCATGCAAGTCGTTTATACTTCACCGCAGCAAAGTGCCGATGAATGGATTATCAACCACCTAAGTCTCGGCCTTAAAAATGCTGTCGTTGTCACCAATGATCGCGAACTTGCCAATCGTTCCATGATGCATCGAGCCACCTCTTTACCAGTCGATATCTTCTTCGCCTGGATTTGGAAAAAAATACAAAAAAAGCCTCCTCCTCTACTACACCAGCAGCGTAAAGAAAATGAAGAGGCTATTTGCACATTTAGTAAGGGGGAAAATTGGGAGCGCTGGAAAAAGACCTTCGAA
Source organism: uncultured bacterium (assembly GCA_964596685.1). GTDB lineage: Bacteria > Chlamydiota > Chlamydiia > Chlamydiales > VFKH01 > CAZQVA01. The sequence goes on from CAZQVA010000003.1 coordinate 86,157, forward strand.
ATGCGCTTAAAAGAACTTGAGCGCACTCCCAATAAACAGCTCGACTTTAACTAGATTTTGTCTAAAGTCCCGCTTTACCGGGGTGTAATTCAAAGTGTTAGGAAGGATGAAAAACTAGGGACTCATATTCTTTTAATACCCACTCCAGTCCCTATTAATTCTCATTCAGAATAATGTATAACAGCTTATGTGCCCTCTGTGTGCTCTGTGAGCTCTGTGGTTAAAAAAAATCAACACAAGATTTGAATAAAAATATTTACCACAGAGCCCACAGAGCACACAGAGTGGGAAAATAAGGATTTTTTGGCAGAAGGTTGTCTGGTGAATCCTTAAGAAAAGTTTCTATTCTAGCTCTAAATAGTTAACTAACACTTTGAATTACACCTGCTTTACCGACCAATGGAAATGTAGGTAAATCCCTTGCTCTGCAGCTCTTTAGGGCGGTATTGATTGCGTCCATCGAAGAGCACTCTACTATGCATCTTCTCTGCTAAAGCAGAGAAATCAAGTAAGCGAAACTGCTTCCACTCTGTGCACAGGACAATCGCATCAACACCTTCCACACTCTCCTGTTCATTCAAGGAAAACGAGAGCTGGTGGAGGTATTTCTTGATAGTAGGATGTTCTTTTGTGCGCTCTAAGGCAACGGGATCAAAGAGGTTGAGGTGCGCTCCTGCTTTAGCCAACTCTTCAATGACATAAATCGCTGGAGCCTCTCTTAAGTCATCTGTTCCCGGCTTAAAAGCCACCCCCCAAATGGCTATCTTTTTGTTCTTAAGGGAGCCATTGAAGAATTTAAGGATCTTTTTTACGAAATATTGACGCTGTAGCTGATTTGCCTGCTGTGTCGCTTCGATGATGGACAGAGGGCTATTATGTTGACGTGCAATAAAAGCCAGGGCTTGCAAATCTTTTGGGAAACATGAACCACCATATCCAAGCCCTGGATAAAGGGCTGCAGGCCCAATGCGGTGATCGGATCCCATGACTTTGCGCACTTTCTCTACATCACCACCTACAGCCTCACACAGACGTGCTATTTCATTCATGAAGGAGATCCGCGTAGCTAAAATCGCATTGCAAGCATATTTTGCAAGCTCTGCTGACACAATATCCATCCAAATTACGCGATCACTTGAGCGATTAAAAGGAGCATAAAGCTCTTCCATGATCTCACGCAGGGAGGGATTTTCAATGCCTACCACGATGCGATCGGGCTTCATACAATCATTAAGAGCATCACCTTGCTTGAGAAATTCGGGATTAGAGACAATATCAAAGGACAGGGCCTCTTTTTTATATTTCTTTAAATGACCTTTTACAAGCTCTACAATACGATGGCAGGTTCCAGGGGGCACTGTTGATTTTACGATACAAATCACAGAGCTATCCATGTGTTCAACTAAAGATTCTACTGCTTTAAAGAGATAGGAGAGATCACTTTGACCAGATTCTCCCTGCGGGGTATTGACTGCAAGCATCACTAATTGAATACCCTTTAATGCTTCAGTGTAGCTCGTCGTAAAGTAGATGCGCTTTTCTTTAATATTGCGCTCTAATACTTCAGCAACACCTGGCTCAAAAAAGGGCATCTTTCCCTCCTGCAGCTGCTTGATACGACTTTGATCGACATCAAGACAACACACCACATGACCCATTTCTGCTAATGCCAGCGCCGTTACAAGCCCTACATACCCAGTTCCAATCACTACTAATCGCATATCCCTTTCCCCAGTACATCATCCGGTCTTTTTACCGATACCAATTTTCTTAAATTGTCAACTCATGCTTGAAAGGCTGATGTCAAACTTCTGCATAAGGTGAGTGTTCAAGTGAGTATACATCTGGACTTTAGACAAAATCTAGTATTTTTACCATTTTCATGAGCTTAAAAATCCCAATGACAAGATGCAGTGGATCGTGTTAAAATAGACTTCTTTCGAAATTATCTTTGATGGAAAAATTTACGGTTTTTACGCAGGTTGATCGCTAAATTTTGAGAGCATATGTGGACATATGGTCGATAAATTTAGGGATCAAGATGCTAAAAAGCGTAATTTTAACAACAAAGATAATTTCAAAAGAAGTCTAATGGCTTTTAGCGTGTGTAAACACGACATACCACGATTCGGAGAAGGTACAAAAAATGCTTCCCATTGAAAAAAGCTGGCTGCAAGCGCTTGGCGACGAAGTGCACAAACCCTACATTAAAGAACTCTCTCTCAATCTAGTTAAAGAACGTCAAATCCATACTGTATACCCTACACAGGAAAATGTCTTCGCAGCATTTAACGCAACACCTTTTGAACAAGTCAAGGTTGTACTCGTAGGACAAGATCCTTATCATGGACCTGGCCAGGCACATGGGCTCAGTTTTAGTGTCCAAAAGGGGGTACGTCCTCCACCTTCTCTAAAAAACATCTACAAAGAATTACAAGCTGATTTAGGGATCCCACCTTGCTCTCATGGCTGTTTAATGGAGTGGGCCAATGAAGGCGTGCTTCTTCTCAACTCCCTCCTTACCGTACGAGCAGGCTCTCCCCTCTCCCATGCCACAATTGGCTGGTCGCATTTCACTAATGCCATCATTGCACTGCTTGCTCAAAACAAGAAAAACCTCGTCTTTCTTTTATGGGGAAAAAATGCCCAAGATAAGGTCCTATCAGCAACTGATGCCCTGGCTCACCACCTTGTCCTAAAAGCAGCACACCCCTCTCCCTATTCGGCCTCCTGTGGCTTCTTCGGGTCGCGCCCTTTTTCACAAACGAATCACTATCTAAAGAATAATGGAATTAAAGAAATTAATTGGAAACTAACTGAATAGTTTTGTGAAAATTAATTAATAAAGTATAATAGAGGAATGAAAACAAATACCTCTATTGAGCCTTTTGCCAAACCACCCATAACAAGACCTGAGCGAGGGCTGCAAGCTATTGTGTTTCATTCTGAAGGGTTTATCCCTGCGAGCGTCCGGAGTGCAGTAGCTCTTTGGAGGCATCCTCGCGCGTACTTATCACAAGATAGCACGCATGGAGATATCTCCTTGATCATGTTCTGCAATGTGGAAGATAAAGACGCTTTAACCGAATTTTCTGAACTCTTAGATGAAGTGCGCTTTTGCCTCAATGAAGAAGGCGAAAAGGACCTGATCTATATCACTGCTAAACAACGCTAGAACTGACTTTTAAACAAGATCTTTCAATTCATTAACATGCTCTAGCATATATTCAGCTTGCTCGCGACCATATGGTGGAAAGTGATAGAGATCTAAAAAGGTCAACAAGGGCGAAGTTGCAAGATGGTACATGCTTCTCTTCAATAGGCTCTTATAAAATGGTTGAATGATGAGAACATCACCCCCATTTTCCTGCGGTTTTAAAGATAATACTTCTTCAACACAGCGCTTTGATTCGGGTGCAGTAAGATAAAATTCTAATGTCTCTAGAGGGCGATCTTGGCACTCAAGTGCATGCGCCGCAGAATGAAGGGCCAATGTAATGGGTAAATCATTAGCAGCAACCGCATCCATGAGTTGTTGATGTGTTGCAAATCCACTCTTGTACCGCCACATTTTGCATTGCTTAACAACGTTGTAGTGTTCGGTCCAATCCTGAAGAAGGGCTTGAGGATGAGGCATCACAAATTTTAGAGAGGCTGAAGTGCTCGCCTTGATTTGCAAATATCCCTTTTTGACAAGCGCATCAAAGACATTCTGAACAAGACCTAGACTCACACGTCTATCTCTTAAAACATCTCTAACTGAAAAATGCTTGGTGTGAATGCCCTCCAACAACAGCCATTCTAAAACAAGCACCGACTTGTCAGCGTAAAGATCTATTTCGTTAAATCGTTGTTTTTCCATAGCTTCCGTAAGGGTTTTGTAACACGTGAGTTGCGCAGCCCTAAAACCGCGTCTTCTCAATAAATTCAGCAGGGATTTCAGAAAGAAAACGACTTGGGCGCATCCAGCGCGAAGTACCCCATAGATAACGCGATGTGGCACATGTAAGATAGAGTTGCTCTTTGGCACGCGTCATTCCTACATAACAAAGCCGCCGCTCCTCTTCAATGGCTCCCGGACGATCCTTTGAATTAATGTGAGGAAAGAGTTCTTCTTCTAATCCCACCAAGAAAGCCACATCAAATTCAAGGCCCTTTCCATTATGGAGCGTCATAAGATGCACTGAGGGCCCCCGCTCTCCTGTTTCATCAAGAGTCGATTTCAGAGATAATTCTTCTAAAAAAGCCTCTAAAGATGGATTTTCAGCGGTAGCTTGCCATTCGGCGGCTTTTGCAATTAATTCTTGCGTATTGGCTTTACGGTCTTCATAAGTCTCTTTGTCCTCCTTTAAAACACTATCATAATCCATCAACAGCATGGTTTTTCTGACAAGTTCCTTTAAAGAGACTTCCGCTGAGAGAAGTTTCAATTCATGGAGAGTTTCCAGATAGGTTTTAAGGGCTGCTTGTTGCTTCATATTGAGACGTATTTCAGAACATTCTCCTGCTACAACTGCCTTCGCCAATTCGATAATCGGCTGTTGACGCCTTTCGGCAAGGATTCGCATCTTATCTAAAGTCGCTTCACCAAACCCTCTTTTCGGGATGTTAATTGTGCGCATAAAGGAAATGAAGTCGCCTGGACTATAAAGAAGGCGCAAGAAAGCTAATAGATCTTTGATCTCTTTGCGCTGATAAAACGAAAGCCCTCCATACATCACATAAGGAATCTGTTCGCGCAAAAGAGCATCTTCCAAAACGCGGGACTGAAAGTTGGTGCGATAAAAGATGACAATCTCATCCAGACTCACTGTTTTTCGCTGCGCATGAATATGACGCACAACAAATTGCGCTTCTAAACGCTCATCTTCTGCAACATGTAGTTTGATCTTATTGCCTTCACCACGAGCACTCCACAATTTTTTCTCAAGACGTTCCTTATTATGGCTGATCAAACGATTAGCAGCTTGCAAGAGCAAATCGCGACTGCGATAATTCTGCTCAAGGCGCACAACCGTTGCTTGAGGCCAATCACGCTGAAAATACAAAATATTATGGATGTTAGCACCACGCCATGAATAGATCGATTGGTCAGGATCACCTACAACAAAAAGATTTCCCGTATGCTTACTGAGCAACTGAGCGAGTCTATACTGAGCCTCGTTAGTATCTTGATACTCATCGACAAGTAAATATTGCCAACGTTCTTGATAGGCAGATAACACTTCTGGAACGCTCTGCAATAACTTTACAGTCATTGTGAGGAGGTCGTCAAAATCAAGTGCCTGATACTCCTTCAACTTATTTTGATAGAGCGAAAGAAGTTGTCCTAACCAGGGATGTTCGGGGTCTTTTAAATCTTCTGGAGCGACGAGCTGGTTCTTTGCATTAGAAATAAGGGCACGCACACCCTTAACTGGATGATCTTTTTCAGAAACACCCACCGTTTCCATTGCCGCCTTTAAAAGTTTGGTGGCATCATCTTCATCATAAATGATGAAATTGCGATCATATCCCAAATGATGAATCGATTCGCGCAATATGCGTACACCCAAACTGTGAAAAGTGCAAATTGTTACCGGGCTATGCGTTAACTCTTGCACGCGCTCTCTCATCTCTTGTGCTGCCTTATTGGTAAAGGTCACAGCAAGAATTTGATGAGCAGGCACACCTGTTTGAATAAGATGCACAATGCGGTTGGTCACAATACGCGTCTTACCCGATCCCGCCCCAGCAATTACAAGCAAAGGCCCTTCGCGGTGAGTGACAGCTTTCTGTTGTTCTGGATTTAATTCGATAGACATCTATCCATCCAAAAGGCAATCTCCTGGCGCAACTCCTGCGGCTTATGAACGTCTCGACACCACGCTTGCAATCGACTTCTTAAAGATGGGTCTTGCGTTTCAATACATAGATTTATAAGGTAATTAGCGAAATCAAAATGATGATGCCAATCGATCTTATCGAGTGTTTCAACAGCCAATCGTTCTGTAGAATATGCAGATGGGAAGCTACAGAGAGCGATCGCCGCATTTTCATTATCAAGCGTGCATATCTTAGACGCCATGACTTTTTCAAGAAATGCTCGAGCTGGTTCACCCATGGAGACGAGCGTGCGCACCACCGCACTATCGAAGGAAAAATCATTTCTTTGCATCAACGAAAATAGCAAGGGAATGCATTCTACATCTTTTACATGGAACAACACGCGCAATACTCTCAATGGAGCCTTTCCATAACCTGGACTCAGAGTATCTTCATATTTTCCAGAGAGCAGTATTTCTTTTAAAACGGGTTTTAATTCTTTATAAAAATGCACAACAGCGGCAATTTCCTTTAAAGGGTGTGCCTCTTCAGCAAAAATCAATCTCACAAGCCATCTTGCAGAAAGCTCTTCCTTTTTGGGGTTTTCAAAAAGATCTCTTAACCGCTGATATTCCTTTTGAGCCTCTTCTACCCTTTCCTGTTCAATCTCAGAGAGACATACATCTGAAAGATTACACCCCTGTCTACCTTCGAAATTCGCCAAACGCATGATGTCATCTTCATCTATCTCAGGATGACACCCTATGCCACCATTCTGAAAATATTCGAGCATTAACTCAAAATTTCCAGAAAAATGTACATCGCGATACATCAAGATCCATCGATCTTCTTCACTCATCAAGGGAGTATGTGTTATTAATTCATCCATTACTTTTCAGATTGTTCCATTGTATTAAAGACTTCCCCTGCATTGTAACTTGAGCGGACAAAAGGACCGCAATACATATGAGGAATACCGATAAGGCGACCATAGTTGGCATACACTTCAAACTGTTCAGGAGTGACAAATGATTTTACCAGTAATTTGCGTTTACTAGGCTGTAAATATTGCCCCATTGTTACAATTTGGCAGCCAACATTTTTTAAATCGTTGAGACTCTCATACACCTCAGCCTCTGTTTCTCCAAGACCTACCATCAACCCAGATTTTACAAAAACCGATGCAGATTTCTGATGCACATATTCTAACACGCTCAATGTGCGATCGTAAGTCGCTTTATGCCGCACGCGAGGGGTCAAAGCCCTAACTGTCTCAAGATTGTGATTAAAGATGTGTATACCACTTGCTAAAACACAATCCAATGCAGAAAAATTCCCTGCAAAATCTGAAGTCAAAACCTCAATGGTTACTGTAGGAGCATTGCGTCGCAATTCTTCTACAATTTTCCCCAAATGTTCTGCTCCCCCATCGGCAAGGTCATCGCGTGCGACCATAGTGATCACTACATGGCGCAACCCCAACTCTTTAACAGCTTCTAAAATGCGTTGTGGTTCATCCGCTTCAAGCGGAGCAGGTGTTTTTGAAAAATCAATATCACAAAAACCGCAATTGCGCGTGCAATCTTTCCCCATTGCCAGAAACGTCGCCGTTTTCTTCGACCAACACTCAGTCAAATTGGGGCAGCGCGCCTCTTCGCAGACGGTAGGTAAATGCCTATTGCGAACACTTGCAGCTGTTTTATGAAGCCCAGCCCCTCGTGGCATACGTCTCTTAAGCCATTCGGGGAGTCTTTTAGCGCGCTCTTCAGGAGCTTTCTGACAACTCATTTAGGGCGTGCTGTGGGTGGCAAGTGAATAGGCAATCCCATCCCGACCATAATTGCTTCGTGCCAAGCTTCTGCCATTGTAGGATGCGCATGAATTGTTGTTGCAATGCTTTCCGCCGTCAGTTCATGTTGAATTGCAAGCACCATAGGGGCGATCAAGGAGGAAGCCTCCGCTCCTACCACTTGAGCACCAAGAATTTGGTGTGTATTACGCTCAAGAACGACCTGTGCAAACCCTTCTGTCTGCATCGTGGCCACTGCTTTGCCAAGAGCTATGAAGGGGAATTTACCGACAACGGCGTCATACCCTTTTTCTTCCGCTTTTTCTAAACTTAAGCCCACAGTGGCAATTTCGGGGCTTGTAAAGATAACATTTGGTACAGCGAGATAATCCATCTTTTCTGCATGACCACTTGCATGCATTGCAGCGATAATCCCTTGATGGGAGGCAACGTGCGCCAGCATCACCTTTGCCGTAACATCACCAATAGCATAAATTGATGGCACATTGGTCTGCATGTAATCATTGACTTCAATAGCACCTTTATCACTCAGTTTCACACCCGCTTTGTCCAACCCTAAGCCGGCGGTATTGAGCGAGCGACCAATTGCTACTAGCACCACATCAGTTTCGATCTCCTTATCTGCCATTTTCAGTACAACTTTGTCATCTGAAACTTGACATCCCGTCACTTGAACACCTGTATGAATCTGAATGCCTTTCTTTGCATAAGCAGTCGCAAGAGCTCCGCTCACTGCCTTCGCCTCAAAGGGAAGAATAGAAGGCATGGCTTCTAAAATTGTCACTTTGACCCCAAACTCGGCAAACAGACTCGCAAATTCGCATCCAATAACTCCACCGCCAATAATTGCCAATGTTTTGGGTAAAGTCGTCATTCCCAAGATAGAAGAAGAATTATGGACGCGCTTACCGTCAAAGGTAAAGGGAGGAATCTGTCTTGGTTCTGAACCAGTAGCGATAATGATTTTCGGTGCATTAAGTTCAGGCCCACCTGCGACAGAAACTTGTGTAGGACTTATAAAACTGCCCTGTCCTTTAAAAAGTTTTATCTTATGTGAAGCAATCAGCCCTTCTAGACTTTTTCTCATGCGTGTTACGATGTCATCTTTTCTTACCACCATCTTGTCATAAGAAAAACGCGGATTATCTACATCGATACCAAAAAGAGCTGCCTGCTGAATGAGATGCCAGCGCTCTGCATGCGCCAATAGTGTCTTTGTAGGAATGCACCCCCAATTAAGACATGTACCACCAACAGACTCTCTCTCAACAAGAGCAACAGTTTTGCCATCAAGTGCTGCGCGAATTGCCGCAACATAACCACCCGGACCGGCACCTATAACAATCAAATCAAAGTTTTTTTCTACATCTTGTGACATGTTGGCCTTCTACTGGAGTTTAGTTCTAATGTGTAGAAAAGTATACCAAAAATGGATTTAATCGGTGTTGTTGTCCATGGAGGATTTGTCAAATACACCAAAAGGAGCGACATGACATCCCGTGAGATGTACTCCATCAGCATCAAAGAGAAACTCCATTAACCAGATAGGTTCAGGTGCATCTTCGACTTGAGTCATTTCGAAAGAATCTCCTTGCCAATGGATCAAAGTCGCAACTGTTGTACCGAAAAAATTGGCGAGAAGCTGCCCTTCATGAATTGTCACTTCTACATCCCCCCATGCGGGGTGATGATAAATTCCTATATAACCAGCAAGTGGCAAGGTGCTTTTTAAATAGACTTTGCGCGATTTTTCTAATGTTTCGCGCTCTTCATGGATTTCTTTTCCAATCTGTTCCAGCGTTTTATGTACTTCTTCTGTCCAATCAATAGCAGGGAGAAGCAAAAAATGATCGATGAGACGATTAATGAGGCAGGCGCACCCACTATGAATAGCTTGATTCGTGAGTACACTCACAGCCAACTCCTCTTGAGGAATCATAACGAGCATCGATTGCATTCCATCCCCCAGTCCCATATGAAAATACACTTCCCTTTCATTCAATGTATAACTCATCCATCCAAGACCATAATTGGCAACAGGAGCTCCATGTATCATTACCCTCCACAAGCTGTCATAAGAACTCCCCAGCATCCCTTCCACCTCAACAAGTGTCTGTGGAGTACAGGTAAAACGTTGCACCGCATGCCCTTGCAAACAATATTTCAGCCATGCAGCCATATCTTTCGCACAGCTGTTAATGCCCATAGCTGCAGCAAGATTTTCAGAGTTTTGCCATTCAATAGGAGCCTTGCGTATATTTTCTACTTTGTGCGGCGCAGCCACATTATCATCGTGTGTCAAAAAATAATATGAAAAATTAGTGCGCTCCATTCCGAGAAGGGAAAAGATACGTTCATGACTCATTGTTTCCCAAGATGCGCCCATGATTTTTTCAGCAAGATGAGCAGCAACGACATAGGCGAGATTATTGTAAGTAAAATGCGCACGCAAGGGAAAAGCAGGCGGCAGAAAAGCTAACCTCGCGATTAAATCCTCTGCACTTCGACCTGTATGCCACCACAAGCGCCAACTTTCTAAAGACAGGCCAGGCAATCCCGTGCGATGAGATAATAAATCGCGCAATGTTACCTGGGCTTGTGCTACCGGATCAAGGAGGCGAAAGGTTGGCCAGCGTTGAATAATGGGCTCTTCCCAAAGCAACTTGCCTTCAGTGACAAACATATTCAAGAGGCAACCAGTAAACGCTTTCGAAAGAGAACAGATTTGAAATACCGTTTCGCCATCGACCACTCCCGACTCCCCTCTTACTCGCACTCCATAACCATCTGCTTTGACAACTTCACCTTTGTGTACAATCGACAATGCCAAGCCTGGCACTTGCCACTCCTGCATCGTTTTTAAAACCATTTGATCAATGGTATCTTCCTCAGCGGTAGTTGCGAATGGAATACATAAGAGGGTAATAATAAGAGAGTAGAAGCATTTCATTTTATGGATAGTATCAGAAATTCAGGGAAATTGCATGGAGATTTTAAAGAGATGAGGTCGATTTAAAATTGAAAACCGTTATCGAATCAATCTGGACTTTAGATCCTTGATTTTTGACCGCTTACGAAGTTTGCGGCCCCCTTCCGAGGCTTTAATGGAGCGAAAGAAGTCTAATCAAAGATGCGGTCATCTATGCATATGTTATTGCTTTTGCATCAGATACACCTTACAGATATTTCAGAACGAATCAACAAAAAACCAAAGAGGACCAAATAACAGACGTGACAGCACTATTCTGCTGTACTGCTCGCGAACAAGAAGGGAAAGTTCTAAGTGGACTCGAACTGAAATCATGGAAAAAGTTTGGCATCTTATGGCCATCCTTGACGGTATCAGCATACATCCCTTTTTGAAGAAGCGATTGGTGTTAAAAGGAGGAACAGCCCTGAACCTGTTCTTCTTTGACCTTCCTCGCTTGTCTGATGATCACAATTTGATTGAGAAAATCTACACACACCCTCTTTTACAGTGGAAAGCAAAGCTTGTTTTGGAAAACAGACAAAAATAGAGGAAAACCAAAGGGCTACAAAAAGAAAAAACCGGAAGCATTATCATTTCTGACAATGTTTCCGGCTATGTGCCCAAGATAGGACTCGAACCTACACACCTTGCGGCACCAGAACCTAAATCTGGCGTGTCTGCCAATTTCACCACTTGGGCATCAAATAGAATGGCATTCGGCAAGAGTATAGCGTTTTGACAAAAAAGAAGTCCAACACAAAAGACTCCTTTCGATGGAAAAAGTCACGGTTTTTACGCAGGTTGGTCGCCAAATTTTGAGAGGAGATGTAAGGATTCCACAGGACATTTGTAAGGCTGATTTAAAATCAAGCGCACCTTTGTAGGATATTTTGGTTGTATTGCACAACATTGCGATAATGGGATGTTGTCATAGAAACTGCAAAACAAAGTGCGCCAAGAATAGGCAAGAGAGGAGGAAAGGCGACACCCGTTGCCACTACAACAGTAGGCACAACAAGTGTAGCAGAACTCGTCAGAATTTCTGCAACTTCCCAGCGAAAAAGAACATTATTAGCGGTTTTGTGAGTTTTTAACGCCGTGGCAACCATCGCCTGATCAATGGGGAAATGAGCCAGATGGACTTTTTGAGCACGTTGTTGACATGCAGCAGCTGCGTATAGCAATACCACGCTCCCGATTGCTAAACCAAGTCCAAGAGGAGGTATTGTAACGATAAAAATACAGGATGCGACAGTGGCAGTCAGTGCAGCTGTTTTAAGACACAAAGAAGCTGCACTCCAACATCTTTCTTCTAAAGAAACACGTGGAGCGCTTGCTAGACTCACTGGGACATAAGAAGCAGTAATTGAAGCCATAAGCACCTCTATTCAATAATTAATTATAATTGATTAATTGAATAAAGGAAAGTAAATTACGCTTCTTTTCTAAGAATTAATTCTTTAACTTTTGCTTTCTTACCAGATGTGCCGCGTAAATGGTATAGTTTGCTACGGCGTACATCACCTCGTTTAATCAACTCAATTTGAGTTAATTTAGGGCTATGTAGGCAGAAAACACGCTCCATTCCTTCGCCATAAGCAACGCGGTGAAGTGAGAATGTCTCAGATACGCCATGTCCTTTACGCGCAATAACAGTTCCAGTAAATGCCTGTACACGCTCTTTATCGGTCGCTTTTGCGCCGCCTTTCGCGTTTTTACTGCCCTTATTGATCTCTTGAGCACGCTCAAGCACGCGCACGTGCACGCGCACTGTATCGCCTACATTAAACTCAGGGATCTCTTTTTTGCACTGCTCTTGTCGCAGTTGTTGAATCAATGTTGGTTGCATGGTTGCTTTCCTTCAAGTAACTCTGGGCGAGTACGACGCGTTTTTTTCAACGCTTGTGCTCTTCTCCAGCTTTCTATTTCTTTGTGGTTCCCGCCTCGCAAGACCTCAGGCACCACCAATCCTTCAAACTCCACAGGAGTCGTATAGTGAGGATGATCAAAAATCCCCCCTTCAAATGAATCCTGGCTCGCTGCCTCAACTTTACCTAAGACACCAGGTATAAAACGAGCGACGGCATCTACTAAAACAATCGCAGCAATGCATCCATTTGTTAGGACGTAATCTCCAATGGAGATCTCCTCATCGATCTCAAGATCAATCACTCTCTCATCGACACCCTCATAATGCCCACAGAGCAAAACTAAATGCTCTTTTTGCGCCAATTCGCGACATTTTTGTGCCGTAAGAGGCGCTCCTTGAGGACTTAAATAAATCACGTGGCTCTTTTGTTTCTTGACGCTTCTAATCGCAGCAGAAACAACAGGAGCCATGAGCACCATTCCAGGACCTCCCCCAAATGGGCGATCATCCACTTTATGGTGTTTGTTATCTGCAAATTCACGAATATCGACAAGATGAATGTCAATCAGCTCTTTTTGTTGGGCACGTTTTAAGATACTCTCATCAAAAGGACCTTTAAAATAACCAGGAAAGAGCGAAAGGATGTCGAATCGCATGAAAGTGCTGATTTATGCTCCTTGACGACGTGCTTTACGCTTTTGACGCACTGCCGCTTTCGCTGCTTCTTCACGTGCTACTTTTTGAGCCCATACATCTTTTGCAGCGCGCTTTAATAAATGTCCAACACATTCAGACACTTCTGCACCTTGTTCAATCCAATGCAAAACGCGATCACTAACGATGTTTAATTCATGCGCTTCATCATGGCCAAAAGGGTTATACCACCCAAGCGCTTCAATATACTTGCCATCACGGCGAGTGCGACCTTCAGTCACCACGACGCGAAAGAAAGGGCGATTGGTACGTCCCTGTTGTCGCAAACGGATTCTCAGTGTCATGATTTTCTTTCTCCCATCATTTTTTCAAATAACTTTTTATTAGCAGGCATGTCTTTAAAAAACTGTTGCATCTGCCTAAATCCCTTGATAACGCGCGTTACATCGTCAACTTGGGTGCCACTACCTTTTGCAATGCGCTTACGGCGTGGCATATTAATATCTACTTTGTCCTTACGCTCTAAAGGCGTCATAGAGGAAACAATTGCTTCTACTTGAGTAGCTCGCGCTTCAGCTTCATCAAAATTAGGCATCATCTGGCTTACACCAGGAAGCATTTTTAAAAGATTTTTCAGAGGCCCCATTTTTTTCATGGCGCGCATTTGATGTAAGTAATCATCAAGTGTAAAAGTAGCTGTACGCAACTTTTGTTCCATCGATTTAGCCGCGTCCTCATCAAAATGGTCCTGCGCTTTGCGCACCAAATTAATGGTATCACCCATCCCTAAAATACGATCTGCCATGGATTGAGGGTGAAACAACTGGAGATCGTCAACTTTCTCTCCCACACCTTCAAATTTAAGCGGCTTACCAGTCACTTCACGAATGGAAATCGCAGCACCAGCGCGCGCATTCCCATCCAGCATCGTTAAAATAGTTCCCGTGATATCTACAGCTTCGTCAAAAGCTTTGGCCATCGTAACAGCATCTTGCCCAGTAATCGCATTGGCGACAAAGAGCACTTCTGTCGGATAACTCACCGCTTTAATGCGCTTTAATTCATCCATGAGAGCTTCATCAATGTGAAGACGGCCAGCGGTATCGATGATCACAACATCATAGTAATTCGCTTTTGCATAATCGATAGCTGTTTTTGCAACTTTTTCAGGCGCTTTTTCTTGAGGCAAAGAGAATACATCAATGCCCGCTTGTTTACCCAACTGATGCAACTGTTCAATCGCTGCAGGGCGCTGTAAATCACAAGCAACAAGCAAAGGCTTCTTTTTATAATCTTTCCCAGTCAGAAACTTTGCCAATTTAGCTGCATGCGTCGTTTTTCCCGAACCCTGCAAACCACAAAGCAAGATCACCGCAGGACTCTTATTGAGATTTAACTTAACCTCACTGGAACCCATTAGAAGAACTAACTCATCGTGAACAATTTTCACAAATTGTTGCGCAGCAGTAACCGACTTTAAAACACTCTCACCAAGCACTTTCTCTTTAACACGCTTGACAAACTCTTTTGCAACATTAAAGTTGACATCCGCTTCTAACAAAGCCAGACGTACTTCACGTACTGCATCAGAAAGATTCTCTTCCGTCAGGACTTTCTTCCCAGCTAAGCGGCTGAAAACCCCACCGAGTTTATTTGTCAATGCTTCAAACATGAAAGTTTTTTAGCCTCTTCTCTTTTCAATAAAACGACACTTAGTATACAGAAGCAGTCGACTTTTGCGCCACGATAAAGCGGTCTTTTAAAGACCAATCTTGTATCACTTGGACATTCTCAAACCCAAACCTCTGCAACAAATCAGACACCGCATTCCCCTGCTGCCATCCTATTTCCAGCCACAAAGCACCACCTTGCGCGAGGTAATTACAAGCAACTTTCGCTAATTTTTCATAGAACTCTAATCCAGAATCGCCCCCAAGAAGCGCCTTTTCAGGCTCATGCAACCTTACTTCTTCATCTAGTTGCTGATATTCCTTCTGCGAAATATAAGGGGGATTGCTTACAATAACATCGAAAACACCCACTCCATCCAAATTCTCAAAAAGATCCGATTGCATCCAGTCAATTGCTACCAGGTTATCCAATCCGTTTCTTTTTGCTACATCCAATGCTTGCGGACAAATATCTACCGCCACAACTTCTACATGAGGAGCTGCCTTTTTTAAGGCGATGGCAATGCATCCCGACCCTGTACACATATCCAAGACGCGTGCAGTCCCATTTTTTGTCATCCAACGCATAACGTGGTCAACTAAAATTTCAGTCTCAGGTCTAGGGATAAGAACATGCCCATCGACATAAAGATCGCAATCATAGAAGGTAACCTGATTAGAGATATAAGCCAAAGGTCGTTTTTGTAACCGCTCCTTCAGCACCTCTCGAATCTTATGCACTTCAGCTTCTTGCAGCGGTCGATCAAAATATAGATAAAGATCGAGCGGTTTGAGATTTAAGGAAAATGCGAGAATCTCTCGGGCATGGAGACGTGGTTGTTGCCATCCCTTACTCGCAAGAAAGTGTTCCGTCGTGTGAAGCAACTCGCCTATGCTCTTCATCGGTGCGCACACTCAAACTACCCCTCGAGTTGTCTTTGACGGAAATGAGCGACAAGCGCCTGAGACAGACCATCGATGTCACCTTCCATCGCGCGATCCAGATTATATAAAGTAATCCCAACGCGATGATCTGTGATGCGGTTTTGAGGAAAATTATAGGTACGAATACGCTCAGAACGATCTCCAGAACCAACTTGTAGCGCTCGAGTCGAAGCGATGGCTGCATGTTTTTTCTGACGCAAGTCATCCGCAATACGCGCTTTTAATAAGCGCATTGCTTTTTCCTTGTTTTTATGCTGGCTGCGCTCCTCTTGACAGTAGACAACAACCCCTGTTGGCATGTGTGTCAGACGTACAGCCGAGTCAGTTGTATTGACGTGCTGTCCTCCTGCCCCTGATGAACGATAAGTATCGACGCGCAAATCTTTTTCATCGATGACAACCTCTTCATCTTCTTGAGGCTCAGGTAAAATCGCTACTGTTACAGCAGAAGTATGAATACGCCCTTGAGCTTCTGTTGCAGGAACTCTCTGAACGCGGTGAGTGCCCCCTTCATATTGCATGCAACGAAAAACCTGTGGTCCCGTCATCGTCATGACATATTCCTTGAATCCCCCCATATCAGAGGGAGACGAGGAGAGTGTTTCAATCTTCCAACCCTTTGCGTTGGCATAATACTGGTACATGCGCACCATATCTGCCACAAAGAGAGCTGCTTCCTCACCACCCGTTCCAGCACGCACTTCAACAATAATTGGCAAGTCATCGCGCGGATCTGGTGGGATTAAAAGATGCTCCAAAGCGTTTTGTTCTGCGGCTTGACGCGCAATCAACGCCTCCTCTTCTCCCTGCAAGAGATCCATCATTTCTGGATCACCTGCCAGTGCTTTTAAATCGGCCAACTCTTTTTCAGCTTTCTGCAAAGACTGCCAGTGGTTGCGGATATCAAGAAGGCGAGCATGCTCAGCAGCTATGGTGCGATAGCGTTTTTGATCTGTAAGCAAGGCAGGGTCACTCAACTCCGCCTCACATGCAGGAAGGCGTTCTAATAATTTAAGAACAGCCTCTTGGATCATCGCTTAGCGGCGCCTTTTACGGGAGCAACTACTTTTGCATTCTGATGCTTTTGTTGAGCTGTAGCGTAACGCTTCAAGAACTTATCTACGCGACCTTCTGTATCGATGAACTTATTGCTTCCTGTAAAGAATGGATGCGAAGCAGAGGATACAGAAACATAGTAAGCAGGATATTCCACGCCTTCATACTTTTCTGTCTTTGTTGTCTCTACACTGCTTCCGCAGAGAAATTTTGCACCAGCCGAAGAGTCGATAAAGAGCACTTGACGGTATTTAGGATGGATATTTTTTTTCATATATCTGCCAGAAATTAGTATTGTTTGATAGTTGATGGGTACAAGCTTACCTGATTCAAGAGAAAAAAGCCAATCCCCAATTATAATGTTGCGGAAAACTGCCTATATCCCCTAAACTTGTGACCATCGATTGGCCTTTTCTGTTGCACAAACACCTTTAGTCTTACGGCGATGGTATCTATGCGACAGCGCCCATCAAACCCCGATTAAGTAGCCCCGATTGAGCAGCCCCGATTGAATAGATTGGGTGCTTTTAGCTTTGAATTTAACGACTTCAAGGCTGATCTGCTTAATCGGGGATCGAATGCCCATATGGTGAAATTGGTAGACACGGTAGACTCAAAATCTACTCTTAGCAATAAGGTGCTGGTTCGAGTCCGGCTATGGGCAACCCTAATTAGGCGACTTGCAAAAGTGCCTCTAGTGAATCAGAAAGTCGAACTCACGTAGAAAGTCTAATCGAGGCCTTTTTTATGCTACGATTCATGCTGCGACTCTTGATTCTTTTCGCTCTTCTTCCCTTTTCTGTTTTTTCAAAACCTCTCATTCTTGTCAGTGTCGCCCCCCAATCGTTTATTGTTACAAGCATCGCACAAGATGCAGTGGACGTGCGCACACTTGTACCTGCTGGAAGTAGCCCGCATTCATGGGAGCCTTCCTGCCGCCAAATTTTCGATAACAGTTCTGCTGCCATTTGGTTCCTCATTGGAGAGCCTTTTGAGAAAAAAACAGCGATGGCACTCAAACAAGCCAATCCCTCGCTACGTCTTGTTGATACAACAGCAAACCTGGCTCTCTTGAGAGGCACGTGTCATTGCTGTCGTGATGACAAAGACACGCATGTCTGGCTGAGCCTTCCTCTTGTTATTAAGCAAGCTGCATCTATTAAAGAGCATCTCGTCACACTATTGCCAGACCATCAATCACAATTTGAGAGCAACTACCAACAATTCGTACAACGTGCCACTGAAATCGATCACTTCATCCGTCAACTCTTCCAGGATCACCCCACTCCTGCAGTATTAGTCTCCCACCCTGCATTTGCCTACTTTTGCAAAGACTATGGCATCCGCCAACTCTCTATTGAATATGAAGGCAAAGAGGCAACGCCTCGTCAGTTGACTCATCTTTTAAAAGAAGCCCAAGACGCTGCTATACGCGCTGTCTATATTCAAAAACAATATGAAAATAAAGGAGCCCTCTTGATCGCCAATCAGTTGCATATCCCAGCGATCTGGATCGATCCATATGCGCCCAATATCTTTTTAAATATGGAAGAAATTGCACGCGCCTTTGCCCTAAATACGCCATGCACGCAGTAGACATTAACGATCTTTTCTTTGCCTTTGAAAACGAAGAGTGGGTTCTTGAAGGAATTAACCTTCACATCACCCCCCATCAGCTTGTTGCCATTGTAGGCCCAAATGGGGGCGGTAAAACCACTCTTTTACGCCTGTTAATGGGGTTATTAAAGCCTTCTAAAGGAGCCATTAATCTTTTTGGACTCTCCTCAGAAGAGGCGCGCCAACAGATTGCCTATGTCCCTCAGATTTTACGCTGCGACCGTCACTTCCCGTTGACCGTTCTCGACCTTGTTCTTCAAGGTTGTTTAAATCGTACAACTTGGTGGGGAGCTTATCGGGAGCGTGACAAAGAAGCGGCGCGCGCTGCACTTGCGCAAGTTGATTTAGCTCACGTTGCTGAAATGCCCTTTGGAAGTCTTTCCGGAGGACAAGCACAACGCGCTCTGATCGCACGCGCGCTTGTAAGTCAACCTCAAATCCTGCTTCTCGATGAACCAACAGCGAATGTTGACAAGCAAACACAAATCCAGATTCACCTCCTACTCGAGCAGCTCAAACATTCCTGCACTATTTTGATGGTCACTCACGATTTGGGGAGTTTAATGCCCCGCCATCCAGGCCCTGTCACACGTTTTACACCTCCACATGCCGCTTGTCTATGTATTGATCGCGTGCTTTGCATCCAAAAAACGCTCACAGAATTGTTACCCCATCAAATTTGCCAACACTTTGCCATTGGACTTTATCACCCCCCAGTAGCACCTACATGACATTTTTCGACGCTCTCTTTTCTCATCCTTTGTTACAAACCGCCCTCTTGGCAGCCTTTCTCTCTTCCATTATTGGCGGAGTGGTTGGCTCGTACGTCGTTGTAAAACGCATCGCTTTTATCAGTGGAAGCATTGCGCATTCCGTTTTAGGCGGCATGGGGTTCTTTTTATGGCTGCAGAGAAAACATGAAATTGCCTGGGCCACACCTTTTTTAGGGGCACTTGTCGCCGCTGTTCTTTCTGCTTGGATGCTTGGATGGATCCATCTAAAATATCGACAACGCGAAGATGCTGTCATCGCGACCCTATGGTCATTGGGCATGGCAATCGGGGTAATCTTTATTTCGCAAACCCCCGGTTACAATGTTGAACTCACCAGCTTTCTTATCGGGAACATCCTATGGGTAACCTCAGGAGATCTTGTAGGGCTTCTTGTACTCAATGTATGCGTAATTGGCACAGTCATCCTTTTACATAAACGTTTTTTGACAATCTGCTTTGACGAAGATCAAGCCTACTTGCAAGGGATTAATGTCCCCTTGCACTACTTACTTCTTCTCACACTCATTGCCATTTCTGTCGTTGTATTGATTCAGGTAGTTGGGATTATCTTAGCCATTACGTTACTTACCCTACCAGCGACTTGTGCGGGCTTGTTCACTAGTAAACTTTCGCGCATGATGCTCCTAGCATCCCTGTTAAGCGCCGTCTTATGTTTTACAGGGACAGCAATTTCTTTCCACCTTGATTGGCCAACTGGCGCTACCATCGCCCTTTTGGCCACACTGATCTACCTCATCACTTTGCTCATCAAACGCAAACGCTAAAACGTGGGCTTAAATAAAGGGTGTAATTCAAAGTGTTAGGAAGGATGAAAAACTAGAGACACATATTCTTTTAATACCCACTCCAGCCCCTATTAATTCTCATTCAGAATAATGTATAACAGCTTATGTACCCTCTGTGTGCTCTGTGGGCTCTGTGGTTCAAAACAATTAACATAAGTTTTAAATAAAAATATTTACCACAGAGCCCACAGAGCACACAGAGAGGGAAATAAGGATTTTTTGGCAGAAGATTGTCTGGTGAAGCCTTAAGAAAAGCTTCCATTCTAGCTCTAAATAGTTACTAACACTTTGAATTACACCCTTAAATAAACGTGAGTTAGACTTTAAATCGGCATTTGGTGTATGTATACCCATCCTACCTGAAGAATTGGTTTTAGGCCGAAGAAAAAGCTTCCGCGATCGCGCTAGAAAAAAAGTCCCCATATTACTAATATGAGGACTTTTTTTCTGACTCGAGCCCGGGGCTTTCTCTTCTGTCTAAAACCAATTCTTCAGGTGGGATGGGTATAAACATGCGTCAGTATTTTAAAGATCGCATCGACAAGAATGGCTGTGGCCATTCTTGAAGTTATCTTTATTCTGCGTTGTCGTCCTGACGCTCATCTGGAGAATGTGGAGGAGATTTCATCGCATGCATAAGCTCATGAATGCGTGCTATAACTGGCGCAATGCCTGTACCTGTTAGGGCAGAAACAACAAAAAGCTTCTCCTTCAAATCAGGGTAGCGCTTTTGAAATTCGATAAGATTCTCTTTACCTTCCTCTGTATCGATCTTATTCAGTAATACAAGGTAGGGTTTATCCAAGAGAGTAGAATTATAGGAATGCAGTTCATGACGTAAAGTCGCAAAATCTTCCCAAGGAGTACGCCCATCGATACCTGAAGCATCGACAAGAAAGAGAAGTAGATGTGTGCGCTCAATATGTCTTAGGAATTCCAGGCCGAGACCACGGTTTTGATGAGCCCCTTCAATGATGCCAGGGATGTCTGCAAGAAGGACGCGGTTTCCTCCGGGAATATAACCCAACTGAGGACGCAAAGTAGTAAAAGGATAAGCAGCAATCTTAACAGGCACATTTGTCGCTCTCAGCATAAATGTTGACTTGCCAGCATTCGGGAAGCCAACCATCCCGACATCAGCAATTAACTTCAACTCTAGCTCGATTGACATTTCCTGTCCAGGTTTGCCAGGTGTGCAGACATTGGGAGCTTGATGCGTTGGTGTCTTAAAACTATTATTTCCCTTACCAGGAGTGCCTCCACGGCAGAGCAGAACCTGTTGACCATCCTCGGTCAAATCAAAGAGGACTTCCTTTGTGTTAGCATCTTTCACAAGGGTGCCACAAGGAACTTGAATGATAAGATCCGCGCCTTTTCTGCCCGTTGAACAGGAGCGTCCACCAGCTTGACCGTTGTCCGCCTTAATGACGCGACGATGGCGATATTCCTCAAGGGAGGGCACGTGGATGCTAGCGCGCACGTAAACAGATCCCCCAGGACCGCCATTGCCACCGCAAGGACCACCTTTAGGGATATATTTTTCACGTCGCCAAGCAACCACTCCGTTGCCGCCTTTTCCGGCAGCAACGTGAAAGACAACACGGTCTATAAACATGGGAGTGGTAAATTAGAAAGAAAAATAAAATTATGCAACAGGTTGAACAGACACGAATGTATGTGCACCCTTTCTAAAGGCGACAACGCCATCGATTAAGGCAAATAGGGTGTCATCCGATCCCCTGCCCACGTTTTTGCATGGATGCCATTTTGTTCCGCGCTGACGTACCAAAATAGAACCCGCTGTTACGAATTGACCTGCACACGTTTTAATTCCAAGTCGCTGTGCGTTGGAATCGCGTCCGTTACGTGTCGAGCCCTGACCTTTCTTATGTGCCATGCTATCCTCTTATGCAACAATCTCTGTAATTTTGACACGTGTATATTTTTGTCTGTGTCCTACTTTACGACGATAGTTTTTTCTGCGCTTATATTTATAGGCAACCACTTTAGGACCTTTAGTCATTCCCAAAACTTCAGCCTTCACAGAAATTCCTTCAATCGCAGGAGTGCCCAAACGGGCAGTTTTGCCATCATGGAAAAAAACAACATGATCAAAAGTCACCGACTGCTCTTCATTAAGCAGCTCGACATCCAGAAGATCTCCCTTCTGAACTTTATATTGCTTTCCACCTGTGCTGATAATTGCGTACATGTGATCCTCTAACATAATTCTTCCCCCAACAAAATGGGTATAAATGGCCAGAACTGGAATCGAACCAGCGACACAAGGATTTTCAGTCCTCTGCTCTACCGACTGAGCTATCTGGCCATGTCAACCATCCGCAGTGAAAATACCAGTTCTTCAGCTGTAAATGTGTATAACGCCAGCAATCATAGTTGATTTGCAGGTTTGTCCGCAATATTTTTTAGTCGCTGTAGTGCGAGATTTGCACGTTGTCTAAAAATTTCTTTTTGAGGATCTTCTCCTTTGGCAGCTAAAACACGGTTATACATCTCTATTGCGGCGGCGTGGCGACCTACTTTTGACAAAAGATCTGCAGCATAGATTGCTAAACTAGGATTTTCCTTATCTAAGATAGCAGCTGATGTCGCAAACATAACTTCAGCCGCGTAAATCTCCAGGTGGTGAGCGCATAAAGCCGCTCCCAGAGGATACCGGGCATCCTGAGGGTCCAAATAATTCAAATCAATAAACACTTGCATGGCATTGGCATACTCAGTGCGGTCAAAATAGAAACAAGCTACCGCATAATATGTTTCGAAGAATGCGTTATCAAGCCCATAACTCTCTCTTAACGCAGGCTGCGTTTTCTCAAATTCTCTTAAAGCTTCTAGTCCTTCGACGAGATTCATTGTCTTTTTATCTGCCATTTTCCCCTCCTCACGTTATGTATACCCATTCCATCTGAAGAATTGGTTTTAGACCGAAGATAAAGCCCCGGGCTCCAAGTCAGAAAAAGAAGGCCTCATATTACTAATATGGAGGCTTTTTTTCTGGCCAGATCGCAGAAGCTTTTTCTTCGGCCTAAAACCAATTCTTCAGATGGAATGGGTATAAATCAAGAAAGATTTGCAAATTCAAAGCAAGATCCCGCATACTTCGGTTTATGATTATTCTCGGCATCGATCCTGGAACACGTGCTATGGGGTATGGTCTCATCGACTGTCGCTCTAAAGCCCCTATTACTCTTGACTTTGGCGCCATTTGCCCTCCGGCAACCCTTGCCTTACATGAGAGATATGTCATCCTTTACGATGCTGTAAAAAGTCTCATCGCACAATATCACCCCACCAGCCTCGCGATTGAACGCCAATTCATAAGTCCAAAATCCAATATCGATAGCATACGTAAATTAGGCATGGCGACAGGCGTCGCCGTCCTCGCCGCCGCGCATGGCGGACTTTCATGCCATGAATATGCCCCCTCTTCTGCTAAGCTTGCCATTGTAGGCAACGGGAAAGCGAGCAAAGAACAAGTACAAAAAATGATTCAACTCGTCTTAAGGCTTCCACAACCGCCTACACCTTGTGATGCTGCCGACGCTTTAGCCATAGCCATTTGCCACCTACATCATCATGCTCGCATATATTAAAGGCACCCTTGCCTCACTCACTACTCATACAGCTATTTTGGAAGTACAAGGAGTCGGCTATCTCCTGCAAATCCCCCAAGGAAGTTTTGCTGATTGCTCCCTAGGATCTCTTCAAACGATTTATACGCGTTTTATCATTCATCAAGAACAACCTCAACTTTTCGGATTTGCCCACGAGCAGCAACGCACACTCTTTGATCTACTTGTCACCCTTCCCGGCATCGGTCCAAAAACCGCCTTACATATGCTTGGAACCCTTTCTGTAGAACAATTTGCCGATTGCATTCAGAATGAGAAAAAGGAGTGGTTACAACGAGTCCCTGGGATTGGAAAAAAAACCGCCGAGCGCATCATCCTCGAACTCAAAGACAAGATCCCTGCCGACTGGTTAACTCTTCCTCATCATTCTCTTGCAGCGGATGCGATTGCAGCATTAGTTCATCTAGGATATCCCCATCCGTTAGCCTCTAAAGCTGTTCATGAAGTCGCCGATGACTCCGAAAATCTATCCGACTTGATTTCTAAATCCCTCAAGCAACTTTGTCAACGCCCATGACACCTAAAATGCGCGCTAAACATGTCATGCGCCTACTTAACCACTACTTTCCCGATCCAAAAGTTCCCTTAGTTCACAGTGACTGCTATACATTGCTCATCGCTGTTTTACTTTCCGCACAATGCACCGATGCACGCGTCAATCAAATCACCCCGCAATTATTCAGCGAGGCACGCACACCACAGGCCATGATTCAGCTACCCATTGCCACCATTGCCTCCATCATACGCCCCTGCGGTCTTTTTAACGCAAAAGCCCATGCCATTTGGCATCTTTCAAAGATGTTAATTGAAAAACATAATGGCCAGGTCCCCAACAATTTCCTTGACCTTGAGGCACTTCCTGGAGTAGGCCATAAAACGGCATCTGTCGTCATGGCGCAGGGCTTTGGCAAAGCAGCCTTTCCTGTTGATACGCATATTTTTAGATGTGCGCGGCGATGGGGATTAAGCCACGGAAAAACTGTCGAAAAGGTGGAAGAGGATTTAAAACACCTCTTTCCTCAAGAGCACTGGAACCGCCTCCACCTCCAAATCATCTATTTTGCGCGCACATTTTGTCCCGCAAAACAACACAACCCTCTTATCTGTCCGCTGTGTTCGATACTCTCAAGCGCATAATCTCCTTATAGAGGTGTTCTGCAAAAGGGATCGCCGATGTAAATGCTGGTGATACGGCATTAAGGACATGTAATGAATGTGCATCACCTTCAAAACAAAAGTCGTTTACGAGTTTTCGCTCATGGATATCTAAGAGCTGTGCACGAATCCCCGCTTTTCCCCAATGCGTATAATTTTCTAAACGCACTCCCTCAAGTAGCTCTGCTGATTGCTTGACGAGATAACTCCGCGAGTATTTCTTCATTTCTTCAAAAGCAAGCGTACGAAAATCAAACCCGCCGCCCACAAATAGCTGTAACTGTTCTTTAATGATTTGGAAAAATTCAGCAAACCTGAAACGATCAAACCCCTTATATTGCTCGCGCCAGAATGCAGGCATAGCAGTTGGACCGATTTTAGAATGACCATCCACAGTGACAGTATGGTGTACACCTAAAAATGGATTAGCTAAGTTGGGCACAGGGTAAATGTTTGTACGAAGCGCTCCAACCGGTTCAGAAGAATAAAGGTACACCCCTTTAAAAGGTAAAATTGTATAACGTGCACCAAAACCATACTCACGGGCAATCGCATCGGCATAGAGGCCAGCACAATTGATAAGAAATGTCGGTTTTATCCATTCACCAGAGGTAAGCTCTACTCTCTTGTCGACATGCCTTTTATAGCCCACTCCCAGTCTTACATCAATTTTTAGTTTCTTGGCATGTGCAAGAAAACTAGTTAACACATCCAAAGGAGCAACTGTTGCGGTCGTAGGACTCCACAGAGCGTATTTATAAGTCTTGACGCGTGGTTCAATGACCTTTGCCTCTGCAGCAGTAATTTTATGCAGCTCTACATCATTGACATGTGCGCGTTGTAGGAGAATGTCCAGCCCTTGCAATTCTTCTTCGTTGCGCGCAACAACCAATTTACCACATTGATTTATTGGTAATTTATGTTCCAAACACCACTGTCTCAACGCCTGGTTGCCCAAACGACAAAACCGTGCTTTCAAACTATTGGCCGTATAATAAAATCCCGCATGTAAGACACCACTATTTCTTCCAGAGGCATGCATACCAATTGCAGGTTCTTTGTCGATGAGTGTAATTCTTGCCGTTGGCTCTTTTTTTGCAATTTGGAGCGCGACGCTAGTGCCAATAATACCAGCGCCCACGATGAGATAATCGATTTCCATAGTACCTTTTTCTAAAAGGGTATCAGCCATCCGACCTGTAGCCATTGGGGAATCCAACCACCAAGCCCTTGCTCTACCTCTCTACTTAAGGTTGGATCTCTTTCAGCCCTTTCACAAGCCTCATCAAAGCTAGCGCCCCCTTGAATAAAACTCAAGAAAGCATATTCACCATGTGAAAGATCCCACTTTGCTGAATCCAAATCCTTATCGCGACCAATTAAGAAATAACGCGTTTTATCAAAACGCACTAATTCAGGAAAATCATGATCCAACCAGTAATCCGCATCTTCCTGCGCCAGCATGGCATCGCGGAAGCCAATCCAGTCAGCATCAAACGCAAATAGCGTCAAAAATGGCTGCAACTTTAATTTCTGCTGCAAAGCGGTCTCATTCAGTTCCGTGCGCCAAGGCTCTACACTCTCTCCAGAAAAGCCATAAAGAATCGCTAAGTCAAGTTTGGCTATTCTGACAATCACATCCTTGTCATCATCGCAATAATTGTCTTCAAGCCATTGCGGCAAACCACTGACAATCTCCCTTAAACACCAACTAGCAGGAGGATTTTGGTGGAAATAGGGCGTCGCAATCCGGTCATTAAATTCCGCTTTACCAAAAAGTCGCGTCAAGCAGGGATAATCAGATTGTAAAACATCTAAAATACGCCACCAGTACTGTTGATTATAAAGCTCAGCACGTTCATGTGGTTGTAACGTGTGACTTGGCACAATATAACGGGGCGCTTCATAAACGAGAAGTGTCCCATCTACGGTATGGGGTGCGGAATCAGTAAAATTCACTAAAGGGCGCGTAATGACTTTAGCAAACCAATCCTGTAGTTGCACTAAACTTGCTGGTGCTTTTAAAAGAGGTAATTGTTGTGATGGCATGATTTACCCCGCCGCACAAGTTGTAGATTCAACTAAGGCACCCTTTTGAAATTCTTTGGCGCGCAGTGCTTCTTTCCATGTGTCTTCGAAACTTAAGAAATCGCTATCCCACTCAAGGAGTGTCGAAGCACAATCTGTTTTAGGCCACACTTCTGAGTAGAGATTCCATACTTCATCACATACGTGATCATTATGTGTATCAAGAAGATATTTTCCCTTGTTGGTGTGCCCGGCCAAGTGTATCTGAAGCACTCTTTCAAAAGGAATATGTCGTAAATACTCTTTAGGATCGAAATTGTGGTTATAGCTAGAGACATAGACGTTGTTAACATCGAGCATCATGAAAATATCTGCTTTCTCTGCCACAGCGGTATAAAATTCCCACTCCGTCATTTCATCTTCTTTAAAAGCCACATAAGAAGAAAGATTCTCGAGCGCAAAAGGCACTTCAAGAAAGTCTTGCACAATGCGCGCCCTCTCGGAAACATATTCTACAACGGCCTTTGTCATAGGCAAGGGCAGAAGATCGTGAAAATGCCCCCCCTTCATCTGTCCCCAGCATAAGTGGTCAGAGAGCCATGGCGTTTTTGTAATTTTTGTAAGCGCTTTTAAACGACGCAGATAATCGAAGTCAAGGGGCTGTGGACTTCCAATCCCCAAAGTCACACCATGCTGAACGACAGGATAGCGCTCTGCAATGCGTTCCAAATTCTCCATTGGCTTGCCACCAGCCTTCATGAAGTTTTCGCTAATGATCTCAAACCAGTCGATTGCTGGCCAATGAGTAAAAATATGATTATAGTGCTCCACGCGGAGCCCAATGCCTATTCCTAGGCGGGCAGAAGGTTTTTTCATGATGCAGTTGCCGTCAATGAGGAAGTGTATTCAACAGCTAGATTGGGTTCCATCGGCTTCGTTAGCGCGATCGCAAAACCTCTAGCCTGTGGGGTAAGTAAGAGATAAATAGCTTTTTGCTCTGTCGAAAGAAGCGAGCAAAAATCCTTCTGTTCTTTAGGTAAACGATTGATGTCGATCTGGGCGGCGCGCTCGACGGCATCATCTGGTTGCATTTTTTGAGCAAAGATCAGCGCCTTATTTTGCGCTTCATAACCGAGTGCGCAAAACAGCAATTGCGCCGGGGCACTTAAATGTTTGATAAACTCTTCTTCTTCATCTGTCAAACCTTCACGTTGCCTTGCAATACCGCGCTCTACTGCAGCATCAGCATCCATTCCATCGCGCACCTGCACAACGACCCAATCCGTCCATTCTTCATCTAGGCTCAAAAACAATACTTGATTTTGTTTATTGAGTTTGGCAAACAGGGCTTGCTGGTCATCGGGAAGGCGGTGCATATCTTGCACAAGAGATGTGGCAACAGCGACTTCAGGTGTTTGTTTTTTTGCAAAAAACATAGCCTGCGCGCGTTGTAAAGGAGAAAAATCCAAAAACTTTTCTTGATTCAAGTGATTTAATTTTTTGAAAAAATCATCTTCTTGCGCACTGAAGTGATCTGCTAATATCTCCTCTTCAAGCGCAGGATTTGGGGCAACAAGACCTGATGAATCGACGGTACTACAAGCACACGCAAATACACTCAAGCAAACTGCTACCCCAAAAGACACAGGGTACAGAAAGTATCCCTGCTTGCTCATCTAGCGACCTACTTTTGCACGCTTAGCTGCTTGAGCGGCATTAGAAGCACCACTTTTTCCTTCATCGCCACCATTGCTGCCATCGCCATTTTTCTTGGCTGTGCAAGAAGCTTTACCAGAACAGCTGCTCTCTTTTCCAGCAGCACCATTGGTGTCTTGCTGATAAGCTCTACGAGCAGAAGCACTCTGTGTTCCACCCTGCGCGCTGCTACCTTGTTTTCCTTGGTCAGCCTGACCAGCACAGCTGTGCGTTGCTGTGCCGTTAGAACCATTACCGCCTGTCTTTGAGCTATCATCGCTTTGACGTAGCGCTGGAGACTTAGGCTGATCACTGCGAGAATAGTTAGAACGAATCTCACTGCTGATTCCTTCAACTGCACTCAATTGTGCTGCAGAAACAAGGCCAGCAGCAACAAGAGTTAAAAGATGCTTAGATTTCATGACTTATACCAATCTTAAAGTTAGTTTTCATATAGAGTCGGAGCTTGACGCCACACGCGTTCAAGTTATCCTTTTATTTATATCTATTTACTATTTAGTTGCAAGGGGTTAGATGCAAGGGGCAAAAAATCACCCCTTGCATCGACTTGCTTATTTCAAGCCAAGACGCTTTCCTTGATTGCCATTGCCCGATGGTTGAGGAGCTTGACGATATTCTCCGCCACATCCCATACCAGAACTACTGCAACTATCATTACCACTGCAATTACCATTTTGTTGAACAGGTCTTTGCACCTTGGTTGCTTGCTGATAACCACTACAATTGTGGCCACAACCACCTTGACGAGGGTACTGCACGCGAGAGGCATCTTTGCTATGGCAGCGTGTTTGAGATGGGGAGGTTACTGTACCGCCATTGCCTTGAGACGCTCCTTGCCCATTTTGAGCACCTTGACCATTTTGTCCACCCTGATTGCCTTGCGCACCTTGGCTACCATTTCCGCCACAGCTATTTTGACGTGGATACTGCACCTGAGAAGATGTCTTTCTACTACCGCAGCCACCCTGTTGTGGATAGTGTTGTGCAGTTCCCCTACAGCTATGTCCGCCGCCATTTCCACTGCCATTATTTCCGCCGCCACGTGTGACATTGTTACCGCCACAAGCACCTTGTGCAGCGACCACTTGAACATGACCTGGCGTCTGTTGAGGCGCTTGCATGCTGACCAAGGCACCTGCCATTAATCCAGCAGCAGCAATCTGTTTTAATTTTTTCATTTTCTCTCTCCTAAAAAAAATATTTTTATCTAAACTAAATTTGCGCGCTTTTTGAGCATCCCTTGATGGGATGAAAGCGTATTTCCATAATCGGTTTTTGGACCACCAGCTCCGCAAAAATGGGCACCTTTGCCTTTATTGGCATCATTGTTTTTCTGGTTTTCTTCCGCTTCCTTCTTCTCTTCCGGTGTTAATCCTGGAGTTTGCGGATTTCTCGGTACACATTTGCCATTGCATTTGCCGCAATTGTTATATTTCAAACAAACATAGTGATCTTGACCATTGGCACTGCTATCGCTAGCATTCACCTTTAATTGTGTCTTTTCAGGAGCAGCCACTACAGTCACTGATGATGCAAGCAGCGCTATGAGAGCAACTTTTGCCAGAGATGATTTATTCATATAAGACTCTCCCTTTCCTTTCTCTAGTCTTATACCTCGTTGCCACAAAAAGATGAAATGAATATTTATTTATCATTCACTGCCGCCACATATAGAGACTTTTACAAACGTGAAGTCGATTTAAAGTCGAACTCATGTTTTAGAAGGGTCGTCCCATTGATTTTTTATGGAGAAACTCATATAACTGGACTTTAGACAAAATCTAATATTTTTAAAGCGGTAGATCCAGGGTAGATTTGAGGCGGGGTATCATCGTGCATAGCTTTAGCTATTCGCGATGATGCACCACCTTAAAGATACCCTAGAGCTATCCCTATAAAAATATTAGATTTTGTCGAAAGTCCAGTTATAAGCTACAGCAAAGAAGGAGATCTAACAAATGACTGTTTATCAAGAGCAACGCACCGCCACGACAGTGGATCATCGGTCTACACCTATCGTATTGCCTTTTGCCTGCCATGAATTAAATAGCGAAGAGAAGGCTGTTGTAGCAAAAATATGCCAACAGGCGACTTCTGACCCCGCATTCAATCAGCGATGTTTACAAAACCCAGCAAGCATCATCAAGGAGATTGACCCAACAGGTAAACTATTTACGAAACATAAGATTGTTTTCATTGAGAATGGCATCATTCCTATTCATATTTCTCCAAATCGAGAAAACGCAAAAAGAACTTATGCCACATGGGAAGAGCGAGCTGTCAAATCTAAAACCCTACAAGGAGCTAGGCAGTTAAGCTTGCACCTTACACCAAATGAATTTGAAGCGATTGCTGCATTAACAAAACGCATCTACGAGGATGAGTCCTTTCGAAATGCCTGCCTTGCAAACTTGCAATCAACAAACGCTATTGCAAAGGATTTGCTCACCATTCCTGACTACCAATTGATCTTCGTTCAAGATAGTGATGTGCTCATTCATTTGCTCACTCTTGAGCAGATCAGCCACGTTGTCGGTGGCAGTTGGGAGGGGATCGGAATTGTATGGGGAGACCCCAATGTGATCAACACAGGCGCACCTGGTGAACACACAAGTGGCTTTGACGGTGGTCCGGTGGATATCTAGAGATTGACTTTGTTATCTGAGGCAACAGCTAAGAGCATTTCACGTTCCTTAGAAGAAATTTCGCGCCAGGCCCCCACGGCAAGGGTCCCTATTAATTCTCATGTAGCATAAGGTGTAACAGCTTATGTGCCCTCTGTGCACCCTGCGAGCTCTATGGTTAAAAAAATTAACATAGACTTACATAAAAATATTCAAATAGAGCCCATAGACTGCACAGAGAAGGAAATAAGGCTTTTTTGGCAGAAGATTATCTTGTTGAATCCTTGAGAAGAGCTTCCATTTGATTTTTTATGGGGGAAACTCATATAACTGGACTTTCGACAAAATCTAATATTTTTAAAGCGGTAGATCCAGGGTAGATTTGAGGCGGGGTA
>CAZQVA010000004.1:0-101302 GCA_964596685.1 uncultured bacterium
AATGGACAGCGAGGAGCCTCCGAACGTTCGGGTCGCCTGCTCGGGTGATATCGACTTAAGCATCAACATAGGTCGCTCCGACGCTCCTTTTCTTTTCCATCCGGGTTACATCGGCCAGTAGTGCCATGCCAACACCCCGGCGATGCACAGCCCGACAAGAGCAATGACGATCTCCAGCGGCCGGCTACCCGGCTCCTTGCCCCCGCATCGGGGGCAGCGCCGGGCCGTGACATGGATCGGCCCATGCTTGCAGTAGCGACAACGCACCATGCTCATGGTGCATCACCGCTCTAGCTCTTGGTCGCGGGAGTCTCGCTCCTGCGCGCGGGCGGCCCGGATGCGTTCTAGGGCGGCCTCCGCTGCCGGCGAAAGCTGCGCGACCTGGTGCCCGCCCTGCTGGCGATGAACAATGGTCGCGTCCAGCTCGGCGGCGGCTGACTGCGCCTGTGACCAGCCCGCGCCCGGATCGGCCGCCGCCTGCTCGGCTTCGCCTTCAACCTCGATATCGGCCGCGTCCAGCTCGGCCGCCTCGATCTCGCCTTGCTGGGCCTCCCAGCCTTGCTTGTCCTCGATGCTGGCCGCATCGCCGCCGCCGGCCAGCTCCGGGGCGCTCGCCTCGCGCTCCTGTAACGGTTGCCGTTCCGGCCGCTCTAGCGGCGTGTAGACCCGGCTCGGGTCGGTGACGTCGCGGACCTCGACAACCTCGACCCGCTCGGCCGTCGCCTCGCGCTGCGCCCGGCTCGCGGCGGATCGCTCGCGCGATCCTCGCTCAAAGGCCGCCAGCCTGTCCGTTTCGTCAGGGTTCCAGCCCGTGGGGCTGTTTTCCGGGGTGGCCCACCCGCTGTTTTCTTTGGTGTCGTTCATCGGTCTTTCCTCCTATCGGTGGTGGTCAATCCAGCTCTTGCCCTCTGTCGCGGTCCCGCTGCTTCTCGCGGTTCCGTGCATTCCGTATCCGTTCCAGCGCCGCGGCTTCCTCCTGTGTCATAGTGGCGGCCGGCGCGGCATTGCTGCGCTGTTTGGCCGCCCATTCCCGCAAGGCCGCCGTGCCGGCCTTCTCGATCTCGCTGACGTGGTGCGTCAGCGGCTTGCCGGCGCGGTCCAGTTCTTCGGCCTTGTCCAGTCGGCCGGCTGCTGCCACGGCCCCCGCCTCGTCGCCGGCCTGCTGCGCTGCCGCCAGCTCGTCGCGTAGCTTGTCGAGATACCCGGCCGGCTGCTGCCGTTCGGCCGGCGCGACCGGCGCGGCCTGTTGGTCGCCGCGCAAAGCGTCGAACCCGGCCCGGCGGATTGCCTCGCTGTGCAGGTCCAGCCGTTCGCCGGCAGCGGCCAGCCTTTCGGCCTTGTCCAGTCGGCCGGCGGCCATCTTGGCGCGCAACTCGTCGCCGGACTTCTGCGCCTCGGCCAACTCGGCGCGGAGCCGGTCCAGAACCTGACCTTGCCGCCCCGTGGGCTGCTGGGGCGGCTGTGCGCCCGTTTCCGGGCCGCCGACAAGCTCGGCCATGTCGCGGTGCCGGTCGGTCGGAACAAAGCCCTGTGGCCGCTCCTGCGGCCTTTGCGGGCCGTCCCGTAGCGCCTCGATCTGCTCCACCGTCGCGCTGCCGATCGCCGGCACGTCGCGGCGGATACCGGCGCGCTCGAGAACGCGGGTAATGGCCTTTGAAGTGAATCTCGGCTCTGACCACAAAAAGGGAGGCCAAAATACCCGCAGAATTTCAATGCGATAAAGCTCTACACTAAAACCGGTGTAGTCGAGAGCTTTGGAGAATATCGGCCGAGAGAGAGCTTGGCAGGGGCATATCCGGCCTGACCCGGTGGAGAGCCCTTGGCCTATAACCCTTGAAACACACGGGATTTTTCGAGCTCAACCCAAGGAATAGAACGATTCCAATAGATTGAATGGCGGAGGATGCAGGACCCAAATCCGAAGTTCTCTGGCTCCCAAGCCATTGATTTCATTGTCTTGAAATCAAATTTAAAATACCGCCATCGACCATAGAGAGCCCAACTCTAGCTGCCTTGCGTAACTTGGCCTTCTGCCCCTGTCGGGCCGCTTGT
Source organism: uncultured bacterium (assembly GCA_964596685.1). GTDB lineage: Bacteria > Chlamydiota > Chlamydiia > Chlamydiales > VFKH01 > CAZQVA01. The sequence goes on from CAZQVA010000004.1 coordinate 2,053, forward strand.
TGTCATAGTTCTACACCCCAAGACTGAAGGCTAGAAGAGCTAATGAATTAGCATGTCCTAATGAAGTCGTGCTCGACTTGCCTTGCGGCACTGGTCACGGCCATGCGGCGCCCAATCGCAAGGACCCGGTGAAACCCCGGGTGGCTAACCGCGACAAGGAACGGGCGTGGTCTCAACCCCATTCTCCTGCAGCCTACGACTTGCCACTTAGCCCTCGCATTCCTCGACCGTGACGCCGTCGCGGATGTTGTAGAGGCGGCGGAAGGTCGGGATGATCTTTTCATCGTGTGTGACCACGATGATCGCGGTGTCGAACTGCCGGGCCATGGTGTTGAGCAAGTCGACAACGGCCAGCGCACGGACGCTGTCGAGCGGTGCAGTCGGTTCGTCTGCCAGGATGACTGGAGGCCGGTTGACGAGGGCGCGCGCGATGGCGACGCGTTGCTGTTCGCCACCGGAAAGTTGCGATGGCATGGCCCCGACACGGTGCGCCACATCGAGCGCCTCCAGCAGGTCGCGCGCTTCCTTGCGAGCCTGGGCATTGGGCTTGCCGGCCAGCATGGGGAGCAGCGCGACATTGTCTGTCACGTCAAGGAACGGGATCAGGTAGGGCGCCTGGAAGATGAAGCCGATCAGATCGCGGCGCAGGGCGCGCAGATCGCCAACTTTCCAGCCATCGTCGTAGATCACTGTCTCGCCAATGGTCATGCGGCCGGATGTCGGCTCGATCACCGCGCCAAGACACTTGAGCAGGGTGCTCTTGCCGGAACCCGACGGCCCGATCAGGCCGACGACCTCGCCTTTGGCAACCGACATATTGACGCCGCGCAAGGCGTGGACGGCAGTATCGCCCTGGCCATAGGTCTTGACCAAGTTCTCGATGCGGATGCCTTCAGCCACCGATGGCCTCCGCTGGATCGACCTTCAGGGCCGCATGAATCGCCAACAGGCTGGCCAGCGAACAGATCGCCATGACGGCGAAGAACCCGCGCAGGGAATCGGCGGGCAGTAGCAGCACATATTTGGGGAAGAACGGCGCCCAGAAAGTGGCGGCGATCTTGCCGACAGCAAAGCCAATCAGGCCCAGCCCCAGCGCCTGTTGCAGGATCATGCCGGCAATCGTGCGGTTGCGCGTGCCGATCAGCTTGAGCACAGCAATCTCACGGATCTTGCCGATGGTCATGGTGTAGATGATGAAAGCAACGATCGCAGCGCTGACGATAGCGAGAATAACCAGGAACATCCCGATCTGCCGCGCGGAATTGGCGATCATCTTGTCGACCAGGATCTCTTCCATCTGCGCGCGGGTATAGACCGTCACGCGTTGCCAGCGCCGGACCGCGGCGGCGACGGTATCGGGATCGGCCCCTGCGGCCACGGTCACCAGCACGGCGTTGACATTGGTGCTGCTGGCCTGCGCGGCATTGACCGCTTCGGCGACGGCGGGGTTGCCCGGAGGGTTCAGCACCGGGCTTGCAGCGGTTCGCGCCCGCTGGCGGACAATCGCGTCGCTGTCCTTTTCGAACTGGGCTTCCTGCGCATCCTTAAGCGAAAGGAACAGCATGGGGTCGCCACCGGAGGAGACCATGCGGCTGGTGAGGCCTACAATCCGGTAGGCATTGCGGCGCACCTTGACCTGATCGCCAATCGCAAAGCCGGTCTTCACATCGGCGACGGCCTCGTAATGGCCCTGGACGATCCGGCGCCCGGCAATCAGGTGTGGCGGCTGGCCGGGCTCGCCCGGCTGGGCGACTTCCGCGCCGACCACCATCACCCGCACGTCCTTGCCCTGGTGCGCGATCTGCATGGTCAGATAGGTAACGCCTGCCGCACGGTCGACGCCGGCCATGGCGCGGATCGGGCGTTCGGTATCCTCGTTGAGGCTCGATGGCTCGGCATAGGGGCCAAGCGTGTCCTTCTGCACCACCCACAGATCGGCCCCGCTGTTGTCGAGAAGGGCCTGCGCATCGTCGATCATGCCGCGATAGACGCCGGCCATCGACAGGGTGACGCCGATCAGCAGGCCGAGCCCCACGCCGGTGAGCACGAACTTGCCCCAGCCATGGAGGATGTCGCGGCCGGCAAGGCTGATCATGGCAGCCCCCTCATGGCAGCTTGTCGACCACTGTGATCCGGCTCGATGCCGTCAGCGGCCGGGCGCTGTGCAGGATCACCTGATCGCCCTTGGCAAGACCAGCCAGCACCTGCACCCAGCCATCAGCATCTTCCACGCCGAGCTTCAGGGCCACGAACTCCAGGTCGCCGTTGCGCAAGGCCCATGCGCCAACGTCGCTGCCGATGCGGTGAATGGCCGCATTGGGCACCGCGAGCGTGCGCCCGCGTGCCGGAAGGCCAATGGTCACTTCGGCGAGTTCCCCGATCGGCGGGAGCATTGTACCTTCATCGAAGGCCACCTTGGCCAGCACCTCTTCGGTCACGGCATCGGCCACTGGCTCCACTCGTAGAATCGATCCGCGCAAGGGTGTGTCGATCCGCGAGCGCAGGACGACGCGTGCAGGCAAGCCGGCGGTAATTCCGCCTGCGCGGGTCTGGTCGAACCGGGCATTGATCCATAGCTGCGCCGGATCGACCACTTCGATCACGGCCTGCCCGGCCACCACGGTCGTGCCCGGTTCGGCCAGGCGGCGGACGACCAGCCCGGCTTTGGGTGCAACCAGACGCAAATTGGCCTTCTGCTCCTGCAGGGCCGCCCGCTCCGCCCCGGTGCGTCCACGATCCTGCACAGCTGCCGAACGGTTGGCCTGCGCTGCGGCAAGCCCGGCTTCGGCTGCGGCCAGCGCCTGGCGTCGCTGGTCGAGCGCCGTGCGGGTCAGCCAGCCGCCTCGGAAGAGTTCTTCGCCGCGGGCGGCTTCGCTGCGGGCCAGGGCCAGGCGGGCACTGGCATCGGCGACTTGCGAGGCTGCCGCCTGTTCCAGCGCGGCAGAGCGACCGGCACTGCCCGATGCGGCGGCGATGCGCTGGTCAAGATCAATCGGATCGATCAGGGCCAGCACTTGTCCGGCCTCCACCCGGTCGCCCACGTCAACGGCAAGGCTGGCGACACGTCCTGGCGCGGTCGGGCCGATCCGGTGGGTATAGCGCGCTTCGACTGTGCCGATGCCGAACAGGGCTGGCGCTATCGCGCGCTCTTCGATGCTGGCTACCGTGACTTTCACCGGCGCCAGCGGCCCGGAGCGGACGGCCACGAACGCAAGCAGGAGCGCCAGCACGGCCAGAACCGCAACCAGCATCAGGGCGCGGCGGCTTTGCGGAAGGGCTATGCGCATGACGCGGCTCCCAGGCTTCGGCGGAACAGGTCGAACAGGCGCCGCGCGAGGATGGGCATGGCCGAAAAATCGTCGATCGCGAGGCCTTGCATGACCATGCCTTGCACCATGGCGAGAAACAGCACGGTAGCAGCCTCGACATCGGTGACCTTCGCGATCTCGCCTGCATCGCACGCAGCATGAAGCTCCTGCCCTACCCGCGCCCGATATCCGGCCATCAACTGGCGGGCGATGGCCTTGGTCGGGGTGTCGCCGGCGCGCTGCAGCTCGCCGAACAGGATACGGGGCACGCCCGGCCGTTCGATGACGAAATCGACATGCGCGGCCAGCATCGCTTCCAGCCGGGCGAGCGGCGGGCCTTCCGACAAGGTGTCGAAGCGGTGGTTCAGTTCGCCGCAGGTCCATTCGAGCACGGCCGTCCAGATTGCCAGCTTGTCCGGAAAATGGCGGAACAGCGCGCCTTGCGACACGCCCATGGCCGCTGCGATCTGCCCGGTGGTCAACACCGCCGGATCGTGGCTTGCGGCCAATTCGATGACGGTTGCCACGGCCTCGGCCCGGCGCAGTTCGGCAGAGAGATAGGGGCGGTTCATGGGGCCACCCTGCCACAAAGAAAGCGATTGGTCACTTTTCTTTTTCGAAGGCGTGGTTATGGTGTGCCGAGCACCACAGGAGATCCGCGATGACCGACGCCCCCCACCCTCATGCTGACGCCCTCAAATACGAGGACTGGGCGGGCGAGATGGGCGCGCCAAGCTGCTGGAACCGCACCGTCTCGTGGCAGATATCCACGCCATGCTCGAACAGCAGGTCCTCAACATTGCGCAGGCTGAGCGGGAAGTGGATGTATAGCATCACCGCCATCCGGATCACTTCCGGCGAGGAGTTGAAGCAGCGAAACGGGTTGCCCTTTAGGTCAGAACGATGCGTCATCCGGCCATGCCATCCGGCCGCGACGGCGCCGTCGAGGTTAGTCTGACAACACCCGCACACCTAAAAAGGTGCACTCGTTTTCCAGTCGGCAGCGCGCCACAAATGCCACAAGGCGCCACAAATGAGTTTCCGTGGTTTTGTGGCGAGCGCCGGTTTTGCGCCCTAAACGCCGCAGCACCCTTAAGGGTGCTGCGCTTGTGGCGGACGGAGACCGCTCAGGGTTCAGTCACTTGTCTGATATCGGCTACAGCAATTGATAATAATCAATTCAATTTCCAAGGAAGGGGTTAGCCGTAGGGCTCCCTACTCAGAGGATTGTCATGCTACCGGACGTTGCCATCTCGCACGAAATCTGGAATGCAAAGTACCGGTTCGCGCCGACGGAAGGACACGGAGCGGGTGATGCTGATTTCACCGAGACGGCTGCCCGAGTGGCTCGGGCCGTTGCCGCGGTAGAGGAGCCACGCAATCGGCAACACTGGGAAGAGCGCTTCCATGAATTGATCGACTCGCTGACCTTCATACCCGCGGGACGAATTCTGGCGGGCGCCGGAACGGGCCGTAGGGTGACATTGTTCAATTGCTTCGTCATGGGCACGATCCCGGATGATCTGGGCCAAATCTTCGAGCACCTCAAGGAAGCAGCTGTCACCATGCAGCAGGGCGGCGGGGTCGGGATGGACTTCTCGACAATCCGCCCTGCGGGCGCATTGGTCCATGGGGTTGGTTCCGGTGCTTCCGGCCCCCTGTCCTTCATGGATTGCTGGGACGCGATGTGCCGCACGGTTCAGTCAGCCGGGGCGCGGCGCGGTGCGATGATGGGCTGCTTGCGGATCGATCACCCCGATATCCTGGAGTTCATAGAAGCAAAGCGCGACGCCCAGCGGCTTCGCAATTTCAACCTATCCGTGCTTGTAAGCGATGCTTTCATGGACGCGCTTGAAGCGGACGAGGAATGGAATCTGCAATTCGGCGGCAAGATCTATCGCACCCTTCCCGCGCGGGAGCTGTGGGATCGATTAATGCGCGCCACTTACGATTTTGCCGAGCCGGGCGTGATCTTCATCGACCGGGTAAATCAGGCGAACAACCTGGCCTATTGCGAAACCGTGAATGCCTCGAACCCGTGCGGCGAGCAAATGCTGCCGCCATACGGGGCTTGCTTGCTGGGATCGATAAACCTGGCGGCCTTGGTGGAAGATCCATTTTCCGACCTTGCCGCTATTGATGGCGAACGGTTGGAAGAAGTCACCGGTGCGGCGGTGCGTCTGCTCGACAATGTCATCGACTTGAGCCGCTATCCGCTTCCCCAGCAAGAGGCCGAAGCGAAGGCAAAGCGGCGCATTGGCCTGGGCATCACCGGTTTGGCCGATGCCCTGCTTTACTGCGGACTGACCTATGGCACGAACGAGGCTATTGCCAAGATGGAAGAGTGGCTGACCCGCATCCGCAGGGCGGCCTATCGCACCTCCGCTTTGCTGGCGCAGGAGAAAGGATCCTTTCCGGCCTACGACCCCGACATTCTTGATCGTCCCGGCCTCCTCGCGCTGGACGAGGAAACGCGCGCCCTGATTGCCGAGCATGGGCTGCGCAATGGCTGCCTGACCTCGATCGCTCCGACGGGCACAACATCCTTGCTTGCCGGCAATGTATCGTCCGGGATCGAGCCGGTCTTCGCTTACCAGTATACCCGCCGAATCCGCCAACCCGATGGCGGGGAACGCACCGAAGCGGTTGAAGACCAGGCCATGCGCACCTGGCGCGAGCTGCACAATGCCGCACCGCCGCCGGCCGATCTGTTCGTCAGCGCCCAGACCTTGGTTCCGCAAGACCATGTCGCAATGCAGGCCGCTGCTCAGCGATTGATCGACAGTTCGATTTCAAAGACTGTCAACTGTCCGGCAGACATAAGTTTCGATGCCTTCGCCAGCGTATATCGCGAAGGATACAACCAGGGCTGCAAGGGGATGACGACCTATCGCCCGAACGCGGTCACGGGATCGGTGCTTGCGACGGAGGAAGCGGCGCAATCCAGCCCATCGCAGGAACCGTTGTGCGAAGAACCGTTGCCCCGCGCTCAGGCGCTGAAGGGAACTACCTACAAACTCCGCTGGCCGGCAAGCGCCCACGCCCTCTACGTCACCATCAACAACGCTGACGTTGAAGGAACGGCGCGCCCCTTTGAGATATTCATAAACTCAAAGAACATGGATCATTACGCCTGGTCGCTTGGCCTCACGCGGATGATATCGGCTGTGTTCCGACGTGGCGGAGATGTCAGTTTCGTGGCCGAGGAGTTGAAAGCCGTGTTCGATCCGCGGGGTGGAGCATGGACCAATGGCCGTTATGTTCCGTCGCTCCTCGCAGCGATTGGAGATATCATCGAGGAACACCTTGTCCAATTCTCGCCCGGCCAAATCGAGCTGCCACTTCCGATAGAGCCGACGGGTGGCCAGGACGAAACGGGACCGGTCGGTCCTTGCTGCCCGCAGTGCGGGCGACCTGGAATGATCAGAGAGGAGGGCTGCAACAAGTGCCTCTCGTGCGGATTTTCGAAGTGCGGGTAATCTCTGCATCGCGCCGCTTAACGAACAGTTCGGGTCATGGAGCCGGTAACCGAAGACGGGTTCTGCCTCAGCCTTCACGCCCGTCGATGCGCCGACGGAGATAGATGGCCGCATTTCCAAGCAGCCATGGCAGCAACCCTGCAAAAAACAGCACCGCTGTGATTGCCAGCAACTGCTGCTGCTCGAAGCGAATGGCCGATGCTATCCGCAGTAGCGCGGCCATTTGGATAGTTGCGAAAGCAAGCCAGGCCGGGCGTGTCATGGCAAGCGGTCGGCCCGAGTGGCCGTTGGTAACGCGTGTCACCATTGCAACCATCAGGCTCCCGGCAAAACCAAGCGCAAGAGCATGGGTTGGGGCGAGGCCCAGCGGCACCCCTGTCTGGGCGAGGAAGTTGAGCGCGAAGCCAACAGGCGCCCAGGTAAAGCCCCAGATCAGCACATTGAGCAGGCTTGGCGCCTTGGCACGTGGCCACCACTTGAACGTCATCAGGGCAGTCACCGCGGCAAGGCCCGAGTTTGCTGCTGCCGACAGCGGCGGGAGCGGCAAGGCCTCCCCCGCAATCCGCGCCAGTAGCAGTACCCAAAGCGCCGCGAGCAGCCATTCGGGTCGCCAGCGTTCATAGCCCTGCACCACATTTCCAGCGAAGAACGGCACCATGCGGTGGGCGACGGTCAGGAACACCGGCAGGACAAAACCATTGAGCGCCAGCACATTGGCCAAGCGCAGCGGTCGCGGGTCCATGGTCTGGACGAACAGCATGACTAGGACCAGCGCGGCAAGCCCCAGCCCCAGCGCGCCGAGCGCCGAAACGGCGTGCCAGCACGGCGGCTTTCCGGCCTGTCCATTGCGGCGGATCGTCGTGGCAAGGGGGAACAGCGCCAAGGCCCAGGCCGCTCCGAAAAGCGCAAAGCCGGTTTGGAACGGGACTGCATTTCCGGTCCATAGACCGATGCCGACCCCGACCGTGCCCATTGCAAGGCCGGATGAAACCGGACCGAACTGGCGCGGGGTGAGATCGCCTTGTCCCATCCAGCGAGGAAATACGGTCAGCAGAAAGCCGAAAATGAAAGCCGGATAAACGATCAGCAGCATGGCCGGGGCGTGGAGCAGCCGGACTGGCAAGGCACCTGCGGGTGTGTGTAGACCGGCCAGCTGCGCCGCCCACCACGCAGCGAGGGTGATCAGCCCCGCTGTGCCGGTCAGGAACGGCAGGCGATGCGGTGCGGCGAACAGGATCGGTTGGGCCATGGCTAGAACATTCCGTGGGCCCCGCCCATCGCGCCTATAACGGTAACCAGCGCGAAGACGGAGAGAATGCGGTGCACCGCGACGAGGCGGGCGAAGTCAGCCTCTGGCGTAGCGGAATGAGCCATGCGGTGGTGCAGGAACAGCGGCTCCAGCACGAACAGCATCAGCACGAAGATCGTCCACAGCATGACCATGGCATGCATCCACCAGTAATGGAAATCGGCAAAGCGGCTCCACAAATCGGCCTGCGCCGTCATCCAGAAGCCCGAAATGCCGGCTAGCAAGACCCAGAACTTTGCCTGTCGGGAAAAGCCATCTTCGATGCGGTGGAAGGCCAGCATCCGCGCTTCGGCAGGTTCGCTGCGGGTGATGGCAGGCATGACCACAAAGGTGACGAACCAAACCCCGCCGATCCAGCCGACAATCGCGGCAACGTGGAGAACCCGGGCGAGGACGAAAGGATCGGGCATCATCGCATTCTCCGATATTTCATCGCGGACCAATTAGCGTTGATTAATGTCAATTACTAACCAGCAATTCGTGACGATATGGCTGTCATGCATCAAGCGTCCTTCCGCCCGGCTATGTTCATTGCTGCCTTGCTGTGCAGCACGGCTGTCCATGCGGAAGATGCGGTGGTCACGCCTTATGCCGATCTGCGCTATCGGCTGGAACTGGTCGATCAGGATGGCATCGACGAACAGGCAACGGCGTCAACCTTTCGCATCCGGGCTGGCCTGAAGACTGCCGAGTGGCAGGGCTTCAGCGGCGTGGTTGAAGGTGAGGCTATCGTACCGCTGGGTGCAGTCAACTATAACGACACGGTCAATGGCAAGACCGTCTATCCGGTCGTGGCCGACCCGTCGGACGTGCTTCTCAACCAGGCTTTTGTTCGGTGGAAGCCGGTAGCGCAGGTTGAGGCCTTTGCGGGACGGCAGGCGGTCAATCTGGATAACCAGCGCTGGATTGGGTCGGTCGGCTGGCGACAGAATGACCAGACGCTTGATGCCGCACGGGTAACGCTGCGTGCGGCGAAGGGCGCGACGCTGGATTACATGCACGCCTGGCGGGTCAACCGGGTCTTTGGCCCGGACTCGCCGCAAGGCATCTGGCGCGACACGGCGATCAACGCGGTACGCGGCGCCTATACGATCAAGAATATCGGCACGCTTTCGGCTTATGGATACTGGCTGGACCTACCCCCTCAACCAGCCAGCAGTTCGAAGACCTTGGGCGTGCGGATTGCTGGCGAGTTGCCGGCGGGTAAAGGGTTCGCCCTCCTTTATTCCGCCGAATATGCTCGCCAGCACAACTATGCCGGCAATCCGCGCCAGTTCGCGCTGGCTTACCTTTTGATCGAGCCCGGCCTGAAGGCCGGGCGGGTGACGATAAAGGCCGGTTTTGAGCGTCTGGAAGGGAACGGCACGGTTGCCCTGCAAACCCCGCTCGCGACGCTCCACGCCTTCAATGGCTGGGCCGACAAGTTCCTGACCACCCCTGCCAATGGCCTGCGCGATGTCTATCTCGACGCCGCCTACAAGGTGGCTGGCAAGGGACCGCTCAAGGGACTGACCCTGCGCGGGGTCTGGCATGATTACCGCTCGACCACTGGTGCATTCAATTATGGCCAGGAGTGGAACGCGCTGGCCAGCTATCCGCTCAACAAGACTTTCACGGTCAGCGCCAAGTTTGCGCGATATGAGGCGAACAGCTTCGCCACCGATACGACCAAGGCCTGGTTCACGATCGAAGCCAAGTTCTAGCCGCTTATTCGGGCACCTGATCCGGCTTGGAATAGGATTCCAGTGCGGCGCGATCGACAATCGTCAGTTCCGGACCGTCGACTTGCAAGCCGTGATTGCCAAGGATCGCAAAAGCGCGCGACAGGTTTTCCGGCGTCATCCCCAGCAGCGAAGCGAGTAGTCTCTTTTCGGCACGGAGCCGCACCTTGCCCGAACCGCCCTGGCGGCGTTCGTGGGTCAGGATGAGATTGCCTAGCCGTTCGGCCGATTGGCGCAGCTTCATGTCCACCAGTGCACGGACCATGTCGCGATAGGCTACAGACAGTTCGCGCATGGTTGCCTGCATCAGCGCCGTGTCTTCCTTCACCACCTCTCGCATCAGCGCCGCTGGCACCAGCATGATCCGCGATGGCGCCAAGGTGCGGGCCGACATCAGGTAAGGCATATCGGTGATCACTGCGGCCTGGATAAAGCTGGTCACCGGCTCAACGATCCGCATGGTCGTGTCGCGACCGGCGCTGGATGCGTAAAGTTCCACCAACCCATCCACCAAAACATGCAAAAAATCAGCCTGTTGGCCTATTTCAAACAAGACCAATTGGGGTGGAAAGACTTGCAGAAAGGATCCTGAAAAGATGCGATCGCGCTGAGTTTCCTGCATTTCCCGGAACAACGGCAAGCGCGATATTTCTGGTCTTTCGCCGGGTCGCACAATTCTTCTCTAATATTGCCTGAGACATTACCCTTAGCAAATGGCTTGACGTGCATCAATCGAGCAATTGATACGTGTCTAGTCCCTTTACGCTACGGATCAGGCCGATGCACAAATCCCTGGTGCTGCCGGGAACAATTTGACCCCAATCAAACTGGGTCGCGTATTTTCGCTCATGCCGTGCTTATCCACCCCTACAGGGAATAGCCGTCATGCCAAACCGCGAGACCGTGACCGCCGGACAACAGAACCGGGCACTTGGCCTAAGCACCTTCGCGTTCACCATCTGCTTTGCCGTCTGGACGATCTTCGCGATCATCGGGATCGAGATAAAGCAGGAGCTGGGTCTTAATGACACCGAGTTCGGTCTGCTGGTCGGCACCCCGATCCTTACCGGATCGCTGGTCCGGCTGTTCCTGGGCGTCTGGACGGACCAGTATGGGGGGCGGATCGTCTTTCCGCTGACCATGCTGGCTTCGGCCGCTTCGACCGTGCTGCTCAGCCATGCCGACAGCTATGTCTTGATGTTGGTCGCCGCGCTGGGGCTGGGTCTGGCGGGCGGCGGTTTTGCCGTAGGCGTGGCCTATGTTTCCAAGTGGTATCCGCAAGAACGCCAAGGAGCCGCCCTGGGCTTTTTCGGCATGGGCAATGTCGGCGCGGCGGTTACCAAGTTTGTCGCGCCGTGGGTCATGGTCGCGATGGGCTGGCAGGCGGTAGCGCAAATCTGGGCAGGCGTGCTGGCCGCGGTGGCGGTGCTGTTCTTCCTTTTCGCCAAGGACGATCCGGCTCTCGAAGCACGCCGCCTCAGCGGGGAAAAACCCAGGACGCTGAAGCAGCAGTTGGAACCGCTGCATAACGAGCAGGTCTGGCGCTTCTCGCTGTATTACTTCTTTGTCTTCGGCGCCTTCGTCGCCCTGGCCCTGTGGCTGCCCAAGTACCTGATCGGCGTCTATGGCGTCGATGTGAAGGTGGCGGGGATGCTGGCCGCGACCTTCTCGCTCTCGGCCTCGGTCTTCCGCGCTTATGGCGGGATCCTGTCCGACCGCTATGGCGCGCGCAAGATCATGTACGTCACCTTTGGCGTCTCGATGATCGTGCTGTTCATGCTGTCCTATCCGGCAACGGACTACACGATCCATGGGGTGAAAGGCGATATCCGGTTCTCGACCTCGATGGGGCTGGTGCCGTTCGTCATCGCGATCTTCGTGCTGGGCTTCTTCATGTCGCTGGGCAAGGCAGCGGTGTTCAAGCACATTCCGGTCTACTACCCCGATCACGTCGGCTCGGTCGGGGGGCTGGTCGGCTTGGTCGGCGGTTTGGGCGGTTTCGTCCTGCCGATCGTGTTCGGTGCGGTTAGCGACCTGACCGGCATCTGGACCAGCTGCTTTGCCGTCCTGTTCTTCCTTGTCGCAGTCGCCCTGACCTGGATGCACGTCGCGATCCGGCAGATGGAGCAGAAGGCCAGCGGCATTGACGCGCGTTCGCTGCCGCAGTTCCCGGAAATGGTCGGCCTGCACCATGCAGAGCGGCACGATACCGGTCCCGCCGGCAAGACGCTCGCCGACTGGCGCCCGGAAGACCCGGTGTTCTGGGAGGAAACCGGCCAGCGCATCGCCTCGCGCAACCTGTTCATCTCGATCCCGGCCTTGCTCCTCGCCTTTTCGGTCTGGATGGTCTGGTCGGTCGTCGTGGCCAAGCTGCCATTGATCGGGTTCGACTATACGACGGACCAGCTGTTCTGGCTGGCCGCGCTGCCCGGTCTGTCCGGCGCGACGCTGCGGATCTTCTATAGCTTCATGGTGCCGATCTTCGGCGGGCGGCTGTGGACCACGCTGTCCACCGCGTCGCTGCTGATCCCGGCCTTCGGCATCGGCTACGCGGTGCAGAACCCGAATACGCCCTACTTCATCTTTCTGGTCCTGGCCCTGCTGTGCGGCTTTGGCGGCGGCAACTTTGCCTCGTCGATGGCCAATATCGGGTTCTTCTTCCCCAAGTCGCGCAAGGGCAATGCCCTGGCGCTGAACGGCGGGCTGGGCAACCTGGGCGTCTCGGTGATGCAGTTCCTGGTCCCGGTCGTCATCACCTCCAGCGTGTTCGGCGTAATCGGCGGCGATGCGCAGGTGACCAAGGACGGCGCCAGCCTATGGCTGCAGAATGCCGGCTTCATCTGGGTGCCGTTCATCATCGCCTCCAGCCTGCTGGCATGGTTCGGGATGAACGACATCGCCGATGCCAAGGCCAGCTTTGCCGAACAGGCCGCAATCTTCCAGCGCAAGCATAACTGGCTGATGTGCTGGCTTTACACCGGCACCTTCGGTTCGTTCATCGGCTTCTCCGCCAGCCTGCCGCTGCTGGCGAAGAAGGAGTTCCCCGAAGTCGAAGTGCTGAAATACGTCTGGATCGCACCGCTGGTCGGAGCCATCAGCCGCGCTGCGACCGGCTGGGTGGCGGACCGCTGGGGCGGGGCGCGAGTGACCTTCTGGGTGTTCATCGCGATGATGGGCGCAACGCTGGGCGTGGTCCATTTCCTTCAGGCCAAGGACTTCAGCGGCTTCCTGACCATGTTCATCGTGATGTTCGCGGTGACCGGCGTGGGCAATGCCTCGACCTTCCAGATGATCCCCAACATCATGCGCCTGGAAATGCCCCGCCTGATGCCGGAGCTGTCGCCGCTGGAAGCGACCCGCAAGGCGGAAAAGGAAGCGGCGGCGATCGTCGGCTTTACTTCGGCCATTGCCGCCTACGGTGCCTTCTACATCCCCAAGGCCTTTGGCAGTTCGATGACGCTGACCGGCTCGGCCCTGCCGGCGCTGTATGGCTTCCTCGTCTTCTACGTCAGCTGCGCCGGCCTGACCTGGTGGGCCTACACCCGCCGTGGCGGCCTGCTCCACGACATTGAACGCGGCTCGACCGCTGCACCCGTTTCCCAAGGAGTACCCGCATGAGCCACCTGCTCGACCGCCTGACTTTCTTCCGCCAGAAGAAAGAGACCTTTTCCGATGGCCATGGCCTGACCACCGGCGAGGACCGCCACTGGGAAGACGGCTATCGCAAGCGCTGGCAGCACGACAAGATCGTGCGCAGCACCCACGGGGTGAACTGCACCGGATCATGCAGCTGGAAGATCTACGTCAAGGGCGGGATCATCACCTGGGAAACCCAGCAGACCGACTATCCGCGCACTCGTCCGGAACTGCCCAACCACGAGCCGCGCGGTTGTCCGCGCGGGGCGAGCTATAGCTGGTACATCTATTCGGCCCAGCGCCTGAAGTATCCGCTGATCCGCAAGCGTCTGGTAAAGCTGTGGCGCGAAGCGCGCAAGTTCCTGCCACCGGTTGCCGCCTGGGCCTCGATCCAGGCCGATCCCGACAAGCGCAAGAGCTATACCGCAATCCGCGGTCACGGCGGCTTCGTCCGCTCGACTTGGGACGAGGTGAACGAGATCATCGCCGCGGCTAATGCCTATACGGCCAAGAACTACGGTCCGGATCGCGTGATCGGTTTCTCTCCGATCCCGGCCATGTCGATGGTCAGCTATGCCGCCGGTTCGCGCTATCTCTCGCTGCTCGGCGGGACCTGCATGAGCTTCTACGACTGGTACTGCGACTTGCCGCCCGCCAGCCCGATGACCTGGGGCGAGCAGACCGACGTTCCTGAAAGCGCCGACTGGTACAATGCCGGCTTCCTGATGATGTGGGGCTCCAACGTGCCGCAGACCCGCACGCCGGACGCCCACTTCATGACCGAGGCGCGCTATCGCGGCACCAAGGTGGCCGTGGTCAGCCCGGACTATGCCGAAGCGACCAAGTTCGCTGACCTCTGGCTCAATCCCAAGCAGGGCACCGACGCGGCGCTGGCGCTGGCGATGGGCCATGTCATCCTGCGCGAATTCCACCTCGACCGACAGGTCCCCTATTTCGAGGACTATTGCCGCCGCTATTCCGACATGCCGATGCTGGTCCGCCTGGTCGAGCAGGATGGGCGGCTGGTGCCCGAACGCTTGCTCCGCGCCTCCGACGTCAAGGGCTGCCTGGGCGAGGACAACAATCCCGAATGGAAATGCGTCGCCATCGACGAGGCGACCGACGAACTGGTCGCCCCCTCGGGTTCGGCGGGCTTCCGCTGGGGTGAGAAGGGCAAGTGGAACCTTGAGGAGAAGGACGGCAAGGGCCGTGACGTCAAGCTGCGCATGACCGCGATCCTCGACAAGGATCACGACGAAGTGGTGGAAGTCGCCTTCCCCTATTTCGGCAACCGCGAACATGACCACTTCGAAGGCACCGACCATCCCGACGTGCTGATGAAGCGCGTGCCGGTGCGGCAGCTCGACCTGACCGAGGGGCGCGCCTTTGTCGCCACGGTCTTTGACCTGCTCTGCGCCAATTACGGCCTCGATCGCGGGCTGGGCGGCGAACATGTCGCGCGCGACTATGCGGCCATGTCGCCCTACACCCCGGCCTGGGGCGAGAAGATCACCGGCGTTCCGGCCGATGCGATCATCACCGCCGCGCGCGAATTTGCCGCTAATGCCGAGGCTACCAACGGCAAGTCGATGGTGATCCTGGGGGCCGGTCTGAACCACTGGTATCACATGGACATGAACTATCGCGGCATCATCAACCTACTGGTGATGTGCGGCTGCATCGGCCAG
Organism: uncultured bacterium; assembly: GCA_964596685.1. Lineage (GTDB taxonomy): Bacteria > Chlamydiota > Chlamydiia > Chlamydiales > VFKH01 > CAZQVA01. Next base: position 17,194 of record CAZQVA010000004.1, read on the forward strand.
TCGGGTGGCGGCTGGTCGCACTATGTCGGCCAGGAAAAGCTGCGCCCGCAGACCGGCTGGACCGCGCTGGCCTTCGCGCTTGATTGGAGTCGTCCGCCCCGGCAGATGAATTCCACCAGCTTCTTCTACGCCCATACCGATCAGTGGCGCTACGAAACGCTGGGGGTCAGCGAAATCCTTTCGCCCACTGCGCCCAAGGGCGATTGGGACGCCAGCCTGATCGACTACAACGTTCGAGCCGAACGCATGGGCTGGCTACCCAGCGCGCCGCAACTCAAAACCAATCCGTTGGTCGTGGGCAAGGACGCCTTGGATTCGGGGATGGAGCCGAAGGACTTTGTCGCCCAGGCGCTCAAAAATGGCGAACTGGAGCTGTCCTGCCTCGATCCGGACGATCCGGCCAACTGGCCGCGCAACATGTTCGTCTGGCGTTCAAACCTGCTCGGCTCGTCGGGCAAAGGGCATGAGTATTTTCTTAAGCATCTGCTTGGCACGGCGCACGGCGTCCAGGGCAAGGACCTGGGCGAAATGGGGGAGCAAAAGCCGCGCGAGGTGAAGTGGCATGACGAAGCGCCGCAAGGAAAGCTGGACCTGCTGGTCTCGCTGGACTTCCGCATGTCGACCACCTGCGTCTATTCCGACATCGTCCTGCCCACGGCCAGCTGGTACGAAAAGGACGACCTCAACACCTCGGACATGCACCCGTTCATCCACCCGCTCAGCGCGGCGGTCGATCCGGTGTGGGAGTCCAAGAGCGACTGGGAAATCTACAAGGGGATTGCCAAGACCTTCTCGGAAATCGCGCCCGAAGTGCTGGGGGTTGAACAGGATCTGGTCCTGACCCCGATCCAGCACGATACGGCGAACGAGATCGCCCAGCCGTTTGACGTGGCAGACTGGGGTCACGGCGAGGTCGAAGCGATCCCTGGCAAGACCATGGCGACGGTTGCCTTGGTCGAGCGGGACTATCCGAACCTCTACAACCGCTTCACCGCGCTGGGTCCGCTGATGGACAAGCTGGGCAACGGCGGCAAGGGCATCGGCTGGAACACCGCTGTCGAGGTGGAGAACCTGCGCAAGCTGAACGGCACGGTGGACAGCGACGGCCCGACCAAGGGCATGGCCCGGATCGACACGGCCATTGACGCGGCTGAAGTGCTGCTGATGCTGGCGCCCGAAACCAACGGCGAAGTCGCGGTGAAGGCCTGGGATGCCCTGTCCCAGTTCACCGGGATCGACCACAAGCACCTGGCGCTGCCCAAGGAAGAGGAAAAGATTCGCTTCCGCGACATCCAGGCTCAGCCGAGGAAGATCATCTCCTCGCCCACGTGGTCTGGCCTGGAAAGCGAGCACGTGTGCTACAACGCGGGCTATACCAACGTTCACGAACTGATCCCCTGGCGCACCCTGACCGGGCGGCAGCAGCTTTATCAGGATCACAAGTGGATGCGCGCCTTTGGCGAGGCGCTGTGCGTCTATCGCCCGCCGATCGATACCAAGGCGGTCAAGCCGATGCTGGATCAGGCCGAAGGGCGTCCGCACGTGGTGCTGAACTTCATCACGCCGCACCAGAAATGGGGCATCCACTCCACCTATACCGACAACCTGCTGATGCTGACCCTGTCACGCGGCGGCCCGATCGTGTGGATGAGCGAAGTCGATGCCGCCAAGGCCGGTCTGGTCGACAACGACTGGGTCGAAACCTTCAACTCGAACGGTGCCCTGGTTGCCCGCGTGGTCGTTTCCCAGCGGATGAAGGAAGGCACTCTGTTCATGTACCATGCCCAGGAGAAAATCGTGAACGTTCCCGGTTCACCGCTGACCGGACAGCGCGGGGGGATTCACAACTCCGTGACCCGCGCCATCCTGAAGCCCACCCACATGATCGGCGGCTATGTCCAGCAGGCCTATGGCTTCAACTACTATGGCACCGTCGGTTCCAACCGCGACGAATACGTGATCGTCCGCAAGCTCGAAAAGGTCGACTGGCTCGAAGAGGCGCTCGGCGAAGGGGAGAACGCAGCATGAAGGTCCGCGCCCAGATCGGCAAGGTGCTGAACCTTGACAAGTGCATTGGCTGCCACACCTGTTCAGTCACTTGCAAGAACGTGTGGACCAGCCGCGACGGCATGGAATACGCGTGGTTCAACAACGTCGAGACCAAGCCCGGCATCGGCTATCCCAAGGACTGGGAAAACCAGGAGCGGTGGAACGGCGGCTGGGTGCGCACGCCCAGCGGCTCGATTCGCCCGCGCATGGGCGGCAAGTGGCGGCTTTTGGCAAAGATCTTTGCCAACCCCGACCTGCCCGAAATCGACGACTACTACGAACCGTTCACCTTCGACTATTCGCACCTTCAGCAGGCGGACGAAAGCAAGGCATTTCCCACCGCGCGCCCGCGCAGCCTGATTTCGGGCGAGCGGATGGAGAAGATCGAAGGGGGCCCCAACTGGGAGGAAATCCTGGGCGGCGAGTTTTCCAAGCGCTCTGCCGATTACAACTTCGAAGGGGTGCAGAAGGAAATCTACGGCCAGTTCGAAAACACCTTCATGATGTACTTGCCGCGGCTGTGCGAGCACTGCCTCAACCCGACTTGCGTCGCGGCTTGCCCGTCCGGTTCGATCTACAAGCGCGAGGAAGACGGCATCGTCCTGATCGACCAGGAGAAGTGCCGCGGCTGGCGAATGTGTGTGTCGGGCTGCCCCTACAAGAAGATTTACTTCAACTGGAAGACCGGCAAGAGCGAGAAGTGCATCTTCTGCTATCCCCGGATCGAGGCCGGCCAGCCGACCGTCTGCAGCGAAACCTGCGTCGGGCGCATCCGCTACCTCGGCGTCATGCTCTATGACGCGGACCGGATCGAGGAAGCCGCCAGCGCCGAGGATGTCGAGGACCTGTACCAGGCCCAGCTCGACATCTTCCTTGATCCGAACGATCCCGAAGTGATCGCTCAGGCCCGCAAGGACGGTGTGCCCGAAGCATGGCTCGAAGCCGCGCGGCATTCGCCGGTGTGGAAGATGGCGATGGAATGGAAGGTCGCCTTCCCGCTCCATCCCGAATACCGCACCCTGCCAATGGTCTGGTATGTCCCGCCGCTTTCGCCGATCAGCGCGGCGGCCAGCGCTGGCAAGATTGCCGCACATAACGGCATGCCTGACGTCCGTAGCTTGCGCATTCCGGTCAAGTACCTCGCCAACCTGCTGACCGCGGGCAAGGAAGCCCCGGTGGTCGAGGCACTGGAACGGATGTTGGCGATGCGCGGCTACATGCGCTCCAAGACCGTCAACGGCGTCGTGGCCGAGGAAATGGCCCGCGAAGTCGGCCTGACCGGCGCGCAGATCGAGGAAATGTACCATGTGATGGCGATTGCCAATTACGAGGACCGCTTCGTGATCCCGACCGGGCACCGCGAGGATGCCGAGGACATGTACGACGAACGCGGCGGCTGCGGCTTCTCGTTCGGCAATGGCTGCTCTGGCGGCAGCAGCGATGCCAACCTGTTTGGCGCGCCCGCCCGCAAGAAGCTGCAAACCCCGTCGGAGGTGTTCTGATGCGCCTGACCCTTCGCGTCCTCTCCGCCCTGCTGCGCTACCCGGACGAGGTGGTGCAGGCCGGGGCCGGTGAACTCTCCGCCGCGCTCACCGAGGAAGGCCTGCTTTGCGCCGAGCAGCGCGCCGCGCTGGCACCTTTGCTGGACAAGCTGGCCAACGATGACCTGCTCGACCTGCAGGAAGCCTATGTCGCGCTGTTCGACCGGGGGCGGGCGGTATCGCTCCACCTGTTCGAACACGTCCACGGCGAAAGCCGCGATCGCGGTCAGGCCATGGTTGACCTGCGCGAGCGCTATCTGGCGCAGGGGCTGGAAATCGCGGCCAACGAACTGCCGGACTATCTGCCGCTGTTCCTGGAATACCTCTCGGTCCTTCCGCCCGCGCAGGCGGCGGAGGAACTGGCACAGCCCGGCGTGATCCTGTCTGCCCTGGCCGAACGGCTGGAAGAGCGGGGCACGCCCTATGCCGCGCCGCTGCGCATCCTGGCCGATCTGGCGGGAGCAGGCGGCGAGGCATTCGAGATCGCCCCTGCCGACGATCCCGACAACCTCGCCGAACTCGACGCCGCCTGGGAAGAGGAACAGGTCCGGTTCGACACGCCGCTGGCACCGGGCAGCGACAACTGCCCCAAGGTCGGCGCGATGCTTGACCGGATGCTCGATCCCGCCCTTTCCGCCCGTCCTTCACGGAGCCTGTGACATGGCCGACTACATCAATCACCTGCTGTTCGGAATCTATCCTTACATCGCACTCTCAGTCCTGGCGCTTGGCTCGATCGTCCGGTTTGATCGGGAACCCTATTCATGGCGCGCGAGTTCCAGCCAGCTCTTGCGTCGCAAGCAGCTGATCTGGGGATCGGTGCTGTTCCATGTGGGGGTGCTGATCGTCTTCTTCGGCCACCTGGTGGGCCTGCTCTTGCCGATCTGGCTGTTCGACAGTCTGCACATCAAGCATGAGTGGAAGCAGGTCCTGGCCGTCGTGGTTGGCGGCATCGCCGGAGCCTTCTCCTTCGTCGGCGCCACCATGCTGCTGCACCGCCGCCTGTTCGATGCCCGCATTCGCGAAAATTCCAGCTTTGCCGATACCGGCATCATCGCTCTGCTCTGGGCGCAGCTGGCGCTGGGCCTGATGACCATCCCGGTCTCGCTGGGTCATCTCGACGGCAAGGAAATGGTCAAGTTCATGGCGTGGGCCAATGGCATCTTCACCTTTGACCAGCAGGCCTCGTCCTATCTGGTCGGCTCCAGCCCGATCTTCCGGGTCCATATCTTCATGGGCCTGACGATCTTCCTGCTGTTCCCCTTTACCCGGCTGGTTCACATGCTCTCGGCCCCGGTGCGCTACCTGTGGCGGCCCGGCTATCAGGTGGTCCGTTCCAGAAAGCTCGCATCATGATCGAAGAACCCGTCTTCATCGGCGAGCGCGAGATCAGCGTTGCCGCCATCGCCGCCGAGGCGCAGCATCACCCCGCACCCGATGCCGAAGCGGCCTGGACCGCTGCGGCCCGGGCGCTGGCGGTTCGGCAACTCTTGCTGGACGAGGCCCAGCGGCTGGAAATCGCCGGGGAAGGCCTGACTGACGAGGAAGGGCGGCAACTGACCGACGACGACGCCCGGATCGAAGCACTGATCGCCCGTGAAGTGCAGACGCCGGACGCGGACGAGGCCACCTGTCGCCGCTTCTATGACTTGCACACGCAGCGCTTTTGCACCCCGCCGCTGGTCGAGGCCGCGCATATCCTGATCGAAGCCGATCCGGCCGACGATCTCGCCATGGGCCTGGCAACGGGCGATGCCCGCACCCTGATCCGCCAGTTGCAGGCCGATCCAGGTCGCTTTGCCGAACTCGCCCGCGCCAAGTCGGCCTGTCCCTCGCGCGAGCAGGGCGGCAATCTGGGGCAGGTCCAGCCCGGCCAGATGGTCAAGCCGTTCGAGGAAGCGCTGTTTGCCATGGAGCCGGAAAGCCTATGCCCCAATCCGGTGCGCACCCGCTTTGGCGTTCACGTGATCCGTGCCGGTCGCCGTGCGGAAGGGCGGCAATTGCCGTTCGAGGCGGTCCATCAGGCGATTGCCGATTACCTGGAAGAAGCCAGCTATCGCCGCGCCCTGTCGCAATACATTGCGATCCTGGCGGGCCGTGCCAAAGTGACCGGAGTTGATCTGGGCGGGGTCGACGGACAACTGGTGCAATAGGATGGAACCGATGCTCCACGATGGACATGGCCGCAGGTTCGAATACCTGCGCCTGTCGCTTACCGATGTCTGCAACTTCCGCTGCAGCTATTGCCTGCCGGATGGCTATCGCAAGCAGGCCGGGATGCCAGCGAACCTGTCTGTCGAGGAGATCCGCCGGCTGGTCGCCGCCTTTTCCCGCCTTGGCCTGTGGAAGGTGCGGTTGACCGGTGGGGAGCCGGCCCTGCGCCGCGAATTGCTGGATATCGCCCGGACCGTTTCTGCAGTCCCCGGCATCCATCGCCTGGCGATGACGACCAACGGCTATCGCCTGGCCGAGCGGGCGCAGGACTATGCCGATGCAGGGATCAATGCGTTGAACGTCAGCGTGGACTCCCTCGATCCCGCACGCTTTGCCAGCATTACCGGGCATGACCGGCTGGGCGAAGTGCTCGGCGGGATCGACGCTGCCCGCCGCGCCGGGATCACCGCAATTAAGTTGAACAGCGTGCTGATGCGCGGGGTCAACGATGACGAGCTGGAGGCCTTCATCGCCTTCGTTCAGGAACACGACCTGTCGCTGCGCTTCATTGAAGTGATGCGCACCAACGATAACACCGCTTTCTTCGAACGGCACCACCTGGCCGGGGCCGAGATTTCGGAGCGGTTGGAAGCGATGGGCTGGAACCGCTTGCCGCGCGAGGCTGGCGCTGGCCCCGCAGTGGAATTTGCGCAAGGCAATCGTCCCGGCAAGATCGGGATCATCGCGCCCTATTCCAAGGATTTCTGCACTACCTGCAACCGTCTGCGGGTTTCGGCCAAGGGCAAGCTGCACCTCTGCCTGTTCGGCGATCACGGCATTGACCTGCGTTCGTTGCTGCAAGAGGATGGCCAGCACGAAATGCTCGTCCAGCGCATCCTGAAGCTGACCGCGACCAAGGCTCCGTCGCATCGCCTGCACGAAGGCAACAGCGGCGGCACTCCTCATCTGGCCTCGATCGGAGGATAGCGATGGCTGTGCAATTGAACGTCGAACTATGCGGTCGTCTCGCCGATGCTTGTGGCCGCATGGTTTCTGTCGAACTGCCGCAGGATGAAGTGCCGGTGCGGGAACTGTTCGCCGCCTTGGGCAAGGCCTATCCGCAACTGGAACTGGCGATTGCCAGCGGACGGGTGCGGGCATGTGTCAACGAGGCGCTGGTCACAGCGGACGCGTTGGTTAGACCCGGCGACGAGGTGGCGCTGTTTCCCCCGGTGTCCGGCGGATGAGCATGACGGTGGAACTGGCGGCGGCTGCGTTCGATCCTGCCGCGCTGCTGGCCGGGTTCAACGCGGCGCTGGACGGGGAAGGGGCGGTGGTCAGCTTCACCGGCTATGCCCGCGACAAGACGAAGGATGGCAGCACCATCGACGCACTGGTGCTGGAAACCTATCGCGACGTGACGCTGGCCTCGATGGAGGAGATTGCTGCTGAAGCGCACCGCCGCTTTGCCATCACCCGCAGCCAGGTCATTCATCGCAGCGGCACGATCTTGCCGGGCGAAGCAATCGTCTTTGTTGCCGCTGCATCGGCCCACCGCCGTGCCGCATTCGAAGCGGCGGATTACCTGATGGACCGGCTCAAGACCGAAGCCGTGTTCTGGAAATATGAAGTGAAAGACGGGATCAAAAGCTGGATCGAACCGACCACTGCCGATGTCGACGATGCCAGCCGCTGGACCGCGCAATAGGACTGAACAATGCCCGGAATCGATCCGAACCTGACCTTCCACCCGCTCAACATCGCGGTCCTGACCGTGTCCGACACGCGGACCGAAGAAACCGACACATCGGGCGCGCTGCTGGCCGAGCGGCTGACCACAGCAGGGCACAAGCTGGCCGGAAAGGCGATCGTCACCGACGATGTCGAGGCGATCCGCGCGCAGATGCGGGCATGGATCGCCGATCCGGAAGTGGACATCGTGATCAGCACGGGCGGTACCGGTTTCACTCCGCGTGATGTGACGCCTGAAGCGGTCATGCCCTTGCTGCGCCGGGTGATGGACGGTTTCAGCGTGGTGTTCCACCAAGCAAGCCTCGGCACCATCGGTATTTCCACCCTGCAATCGCGCGCCTTTGCCGGGCAGGCCGAGGATACCTTCATCTTCTGCGTGCCCGGATCGACCGGGGCCTGCCGCGATGCCTGGGATCTGGTCCTCGGGCTGGAGTTCGACAGCCGCCATCGCCCCTGCTCGATTGCGGGGCAGGTCCCGCGCCTGCGGGGGGTCTGCGCATGACCGGCCTCACCCATCTCGACGCCGAAGGCCGCGCCCGCATGGTCGATGTTGGCGACAAGGCCGTAACCACCCGCCAGGCCGAAGCGCGCGGCAAACTGCGCTGCTTGCCTGAAACGCTGGCTGCCGTCCGCGCCGGAACCACGCCCAAGGGCAGTGTCATTGCCACGGCGGAACTGGCCGGAGTCATGGCGGCCAAGCGCACGTCGGACCTGATCCCGCTGTGCCATCCGTTGGCCTTGACCAAGGCGCTGGTCGAAGTGGCTATCGACGATAACCTGCCCGGCTTCACGATCCGGTCTGAAGTGCGGACCAGCGGGCAGACCGGGGTCGAAATGGAGGCGCTGACGGCGGTTTCCGTCGCCGGGCTCACCCTGTTCGACATGCTCAAGGCGATCGACAAGACCATGGTGATCGGCGCGATCCGGGTGACGGCGAAGTCCGGTGGCCGCTCCGGAGACTGGAGCGCGGAATGATTTCCTTTGACGAGGCTCTCGGCCTGATCGCGGCGCAGGTCGGTCCGCGCGGCACGGAGGAGGTACCTCTGGCCCAGGCTGCTGGCCGCATCCTTGCCGCGCCGCTTCACGCCCGCAGCGCCTCGCCCCGCGTGGCTGTCGCGGCGATGGATGGCTATGCGGTAATTGACGCGGCGACGCGTCCCGGCGAGGTGCTGAACGTGATCGGCGAAAGCCGTGCCGGCTGTGGTTATACCGGCGTGGTCAAGTCGGGCGAAGCCGTGCGCATCTTCACTGGCGCGCCCATGCCGAAGGGTGCGGATCGTTGCGTCATGCAGGAATATGCGACCCGTGATGGCGATGTGGTCCGCTTTGCGGAAGGCTATGGCCCGGGCTGGCACGTCCGCGCCGCTGGCAGCGACTTTGCGGCTGAAGACCTGCTGCTCGATTCCGGAACCCGGCTCACCCCGCGCGCGATGATCGCCGCTGCCGCCGCCGATGTGGCGCACCTGACCCTTGCCCGGCAGCCCCGCATAGCGATTATCGGCACCGGCGATGAACTGGCCCCTCCCGGCGAGGCCTACCGCCGCGAAGATGCCATCCCCGAAAGCGTAACCTTCGGCGTCTCCGCCATGGCCGAGCAGGCCGGGGCCAAGGTCGTCACCAAGACCATCGGGCTGGATGACCTATCCTCGCTGGAGGCGGCGGCTGGAAAGGCTCTCGAACTGGCGGACTTGGTGATCGTCACTGGGGGCGCCTCGGTGGGGGAGCGCGATTTTGCCAAACCGATGTTCGCCGCCCACGGTCTGGACCTGGTCTTTGCCAAGGTCGGGATCAAACCGGGCAAGCCGGTCTGGCTGGGCCGCGCTGCGGGCAAATGGGTGCTGGGCCTGCCCGGCAATCCGACTTCGGCCATGGTCACGGCACGGCTATTCCTGCGTCCTGCGTTGGCGCGGCTGCAAGGCCAGCCGATCAGCGATGTGATGCAGTGGCGCAAGCTTCCGCTTGCGGCGCCGCTGGGTGCGACCGGCAACCGCGAAACCTTCGTCCGGGCGCGCTGGGATGACGCGGGACTGGTTCCGCTCGGCAATCAGGATAGCGGTGCGCAGGGGCCCCTTGCCGCTGCCGACTGGTTGATCCGCTGTCCGGCTGGACAAGCTGCGCTGGAGCCGGGCCAGGCCGTCACTGCCCTGTCGTTCTGATCCGTTGCTCTGCAGCGGTCAGTGCGGCAGGATCGTTGACGTTGGCAAAGGGATCGGGCGTTTCGGCCCATTCGACCTGCACCAGCCCGATTGCTTCGGCATAGCGCCACAGCGATTGTCCGCCCTCCGCGATCCAGCGTTCCAGTGGTTCCACTTTGTTACGCCACAGTGCGGCCATGGGGTGCAGCCTCCCGCCGCTGACCGGCATGGCAACGCCGTGGCCGGGCAGGGCTGCGCTTAGCCGAAGGACCAGATCATCCGGTAGGAATGGCAGGTCGCAGCCGATCAGCAATGTCGCCGCGCGTCCCTGCCTTGCCCCTTCGCAAACCGCGCTGCGCAAGGCGCTGATCGGGCCGATCCCCTCCATGCTGTCGAACAGCAGGGGCAAGCCGGTGCCCCAGTCGTCATCGCCGGGCCGCACAGCCAAGGCGAGGGCATCGCTGTGCTGCCCGGCCCAGTTGCAGGCGCGGTCGATCAGGCGGGTGCCGCCCAGCAGACGCTCTGGCTTGTTGCCGCCGATCCGGCTGCCGCTGCCACCCGCAGCGATCACAATAAGGGGCGGTTCAGGTGCCAAGCAGCTTGGCTCCGGCAATGACCAGCACCAGCGCGAGCAGGCGGATCAGCGCGGTGCGCGGCAGGCGGGTTGCGCTGACACCGCTGCCCAGCAATCCGCCGACAATGACCGCGCCAACATACCACGGCGTTTCCGTGGGCAGGGCGTCGAGTTTCGCGCCCTGGCCCAGCAGTCCCGCCGCGCTGTTGCAGAAGATGAAGGCGGCGCTGATCCCGGCGACGGTCCGCGCTTCCGCCCAGCGCATCAGGATCAGCAGCGGGCTGAGGAAAATGCCGCCTCCTGTTCCTGTAAGTCCGGCAATCAGGCCCAGTGCACCGCCGGTGGGCAGGGCGACCAGTGGGCGGGGCGGTTGTGTTTCCGCCCGGGCAAGCTGCGGGCGAAACACCAGCGTGGCCGCCGAAGCGATCAGGACGATCCCCAGCAGCACGCGGTGCCAGTTCCCGCCCAGATCGACCGATCCGCCCAGGAAGGCCATCGGGATCGCCGCTCCGCCGAACAGCAGGAACAGGCGCAGATCGAAGGCTCCGGCGCGGCGGAACTGGATGAAGGCAATGGCCGAAACGAACAGGTTCAGCACCAGCGCCAGCGGGCGCATCTGTTCCGGCGCAAACCCGGTCAGCGCCATCAGCGCCAAATAGGCGGAAGCGCCGCCATGGCCCACCGCCGCATAAAGCGCGGCAGCGGCCAGTAGCATCACGGAAAATGGAACGGGATCAAGCATGGGTAATAACTTTGAGTGCCGCCTACATCGGGGTCAAGTAAGGATCTGCTGACATATCGCACAGCCGATTTGTAATCATGGCACGGCTGGTGCGGAAGAATGGGCACCACCCGGGTGCAAAAGAAATTTTCGGCCGTTCACTGCGCCTGGTTTGCCCGGGTGTTCGGATCGTGTCCCACGGGGTGGTGTAGCTGGGTGCTGAGGTGGTCACCGTGATTTTCGGATAGGTTTGGGTTGCGACACTCGAACCTGACGGAAGGAACCACGATGACCGATCCGATGATGCACTTGCGTTCGCTGGTGGAGAAGGCCCCGGACGCGGATATTTTACGCGACATGATCTCGTTTGCTGCCGAGCGGCTGATGGAGATGGAAGTCGGCAACCTGACCGGCGCGGGCTATGGGGAGAAGTCGTCAGCGCGGCTTGTCCAGCGCAATGGTCACCGCGAGCGTGACTGGCAGACGCGGGCCGGCACGGTCGAACTGCGCATCCCCAAGCTGCGCAAGGGCAGCTACTTCCCCGGCTTTCTCGAACCACGCCGGATGGCCGAGCGGGCGCTGACGGCGGTGATCCAGGAAGCCTACATCCAGGGTATCTCGACCCGCTCGGTCGACGATCTGGTCAAGGCGCTGGGCATGGATGGCATCTCGAAGAGCCAGGTCAGCCGACTGTGCGAGGAGTTGGACGAGCGCGTCCACACCTTCCTTGATCGCCCGATCGAAGGCGACTGGCCATACCTGTGGATCGACGCCACCTACGTGAAGGTGCGCCAGAACGGGCGGATCGTCTCGGTCGCGGTGATCGTCGCCGTCGGCGTCAACAGCGACGGCCGCCGCGAAGTGCTGGGCATGGACATCGGCCCCTCGGAGGCAGAGCCCTTCTGGATGGCCTTCCTGCGCAAGCTGACGCGCAGGGGCCTGCGCGGCGTGAAGCTGGTCATCTCGGACGCTCACGAAGGCATCAAGGCGGCCGTATCCAAATTGCTGTGCGCGAGTTGGCAACGCTGCCGCGTCCACTTCATGCGCAATGCCCTGGCTCATGCCGGCAAGAGCGGCAGGCGCGTCGTCTCCGCGTTCATCGCCACCGCGTTCGCCCAGGAAACACCCGAAGCCGCGAGCCAACAATGGCGTTCCGTGGCGGATCAGGTGCGACCCAAACTGCCCAAGCTGGCGACCCTGATGGACGACGCCGAACCCGATGTGCTGGCATACATGACGTTCCCCAAGGAACACCGTGCCAAGCTGCACAGCACGAATCCCATCGAGCGGCTCAACGGCGAGATCAAACGCAGGACTGAGGTCGTCGGTATCTTCCCGAACGAGGCCGCCATCACCCGCCTCGTCGGTGCTATCCTCATGGAACAGTCCGACGAATGGGCTGTCCAGCGCGCCCGCTACATGACACTTGAAACGATGGCGCCCCTCAGCGACAATCCCATCGTCATGCTGTCGGCTGTACCTGGCGCATGATCGGCTCAAACTGACGCCGAAATGAGCGGGGGCCTCCCCCAGCTACACCACCCCGTGGGACACGATCGCAGATCAGCGGCGTAATGGCTTACATCTCGATGGTGCGGTTAATAGGTCCTGACCCTAACTTTGCGCAAAATCAAAGAGCGCATATCTCATAAATTAATGATATTAATTTCTTATACAAATCTGACCCCCGGTCGTTAATTCGCGGGCGCGTGTATTTTGGATCGGACACGGTGTCCCATCCGAGACCTGTAGACTATGCAATCCCCCCCCCACCCCCGCACAATTTTCGCGCTGATCAGGCGGTCAGATCCGCGGGTTTAACGATCTCATACCTGGTAAGCTCACCCAGCCGCGCGGACAGCCACTCGCGAGGGTCAGGTATCAAGTTTAGGTCAAACATCGCAGCCCGGATCTTCTGTCCTGCGCCCGCGGGCTGGTAGGTCACCATAGCGGAGGAGGGGGACATTTCGCTATTATAGAACATCTCATAATAGCCATTTGTCCCCCTCCTCTTGGCATCCTTCTTGGCAATCTCGCGGGTCGGCCACAGCTCCGGGAAGCACTTGGCCCGGTCGGCGGCGTTGTCGAGAACCACTCCGCGCGAGGCCATCATGTCGATGCGGCTGGGAACGAGCGCGGCCCAGTCGATCACCTCGTCAGCGGTGACGGGCAGCACAATGTCGGTGAGCAGGTCGATCTGCAGGGGATTGTCAGCTGTACGATTGACGCCCCGGCCGCGTCCCATTGCCTGAATCAACTCGCCCTCGCAGATATTCCAGCGAATTGCTTCCGCGATTGGATCGGGATGATGTTCGCCCATGACCAAGCGGGATCGTCCATTGGGCCGACGGATCACCCGTTCGGTCAGCGGGTACCACCAGCTTTGGTTGTCATTGTCTTTTTGGGGCGGACGCCCGGTCAGCGCGATCTGCAGCTTGGCGATCAAAGAAGGTGCCGGCAGCGTACGACCCATGATGACCATGCCGGTGACATTGCCCCAACGATCCATCCCGCTCAGCGCATTGAAATGCGCGGTCTCCAGATTGGCCGGCAGGTCAGACTGGCTCAGGGCTGCCACCGCCCGCATTTGCCCGATGGCGAGTACCGCGGCTGTTCCGCCACCCATCTGCATTGACCGCGCGGTAAGGTAGGTACGCAGGGCTCGCAGGTTGTTGGCCGCTGTCGTACGCTCCCGGTCCTTCGCCTGCGGCCCCGGCACCAGCGCCTTGCTGCTTACCGGCGCCCCCAGGACCTGTCGGATCCGCACATGCGGTGTCCTGGCGCTTACGGCCGGGGCCACGGAAATGCCGGGCAGAAAGGGCGTCACCAGTTCCTGCCGCATCGTCGCGTCGATGTGCAGGACCGGTATATTCTCGATCCACCCAGTCCGGATCGATGACCGCCACAGGAGGTCCAGCGACCTGACCGTGCCGCCCGGCGTATGCATTCGGCCAACCTGAACACCCCAGGCATCATGACCTTCTTCCAGCGCCTGAGCCAGGATTGACCACATGGCTGCAGCACGACCCGGCGGAGCCCAGGCGTTCTTGCGCCGCGGCATCACTGCACCCAGCCGTTTGGCGCGTTCTTCAACTGACATGCCCGGCAAAATACCCGGATCCGGTAGTCTGCCTCGTTCGAGCTTTGCTGCGTCCCGGCAGATGCTCGGGGTCAGTCTGGCGGCCCGCAAGTCAGCAAGGCGAAGGGGGCCTTCCCGGGTCCGCTCCAGCACCTTCCAGAGCTTCAACCGATGCTCGATCAGGAACTGGGTCTCGGGATAGTCATAGGCATTCTTGTGGTCGTAGCAGCGCAGGTCCGCGTCATAAGGATCGAGGCTATCGACGGTGATCTGGACCGGACTGTCCGTGCCGCGCAGACCCGACTGCCAGAACCCCTCGTCGATCACCAAAAGTGCCGGCCGCCCGATGACCTTGGGCATCGCATGGAACAGGCTGTCATGCGCACAGATGATGACCTGCGCCGACTTGGCGATGAGCTTCTGCCGCTGGTATCCGCAGACCTCGTAATGCGGGCAGTAGAAGGTCTTGGTGTCACCCTTGACCTTGCACACGGCCTGTTCAACGGAGAGTTCGGCTGCCAGTGCATCGGCCTGTGCGTCGGGATCAAGACACATGCGTTGGTCCGGGTTCTCCGGCACGGGATCCGGCGCGGTGCGGCCTTTCCAGAGAACTGCTGCTACGCCGGCCCTGGCAAAAGCATCAACCTGTTCTTCCCCCAGATCGTGGCGCGGTACTGCAAAGACAACCTTGCCACCGCCAAGCCGTTTAGCTGCCAATGCCGCGATGATCTGGCCACGGACCTGACTGGTTTTGCCAAGACCAACGTCGACCGGTAATCCGAGCAGCGGCGGCTTTGGGGCATTTGCTGCCTCGCCCCCGTTCAGGTCCTGCGCTGCCGCTTCGTGGAAGGCAGTAACCTCGTCCATGAAAGTAGCAATGCGGCTGGCAAGTTGGGCGCGTGCACCAGCAACATCATGCTCGGGCTCTGGATAAGTTGGCTCCTTTCCACCAACCCAGTCTGCAGCTGCAATGGCCGAACGCAAGGCCTCGATCCCTTCGGCCCTGACCAGATCATTGGCATCGCCCGAGATCGGCGGAATGACCAACCGCGCATCATTTTCACGCGCCGCTTCGGTTGCCGCAGTTACGCCTGGATTATCGGCTCGACCGGACTTGGCATCGTTGTCAGCCACGATGACCAGCTCAAGGTCGGGATAGCGCCCGCGCAGCACCCGGGTGACGCGAATTAAGCTTCCAGCATCAAATGCCGCCACGACCGGCTTACCCGTCGCCTCATAGATGCTTGCCGCAGTGGCCCAGCCTTCGCAGACCAGCAGATGAGAGGCGTCCTTGGTCCACTCACCGAGCACGGCAAAATGGTTGGTCTTGATACCGCCGGTCAGAAACCGCTTGTTACCTTCTGCATCGATGCGCTGGAGCGTGTGGATGGCACCATCGATATCTCGTAGGCCAATGACGAGCCGCCCTTGCGTGTCGACGAAGATGCCGTTGGGCTGGATCCCCTTGCCGACGAGATAGGGATGATCCGCAAGAGCCGGCTGAGCTTCAGCGAGGATTTGCTGCGCCACCTTCTGAGCCTTGGCAGCCATCTCATCCCGGTACGGATCGTCAGCGCTGCGTGTGGTTTCAACCGATGGCCTGACACCCGTGCGATCGGCAATCCAGTCGCAAGCTTGGACATAGCTGCAACCCAATACAGATGTGACGAGCGCGACAAGCCCGCCGCCACGCCCGGCTTCGTGGTCGTACCACTGGCCTGGCTTGGCACCGTCCACCCGAACCGAGAGACTGCCTCTGCCCCGGTAGCGCCATTCCCGGTCTGTCTTGGCTGATGGTTGGCCCAGCAGCTCGATAAGAAGCCGCGGCAGCCCTTTCTCCATGTCGGAGAAGATCGCTGGCTCACCCCTGCCAGGTTTAATCAGCTGGTAGTCTGTATTGCGGGCCGGCAACCGCAGCGGAGATGTTAGCTTGGTTGTCTCTGCAGGCAGCGCGGGAGCCCGCAAGACCTCGGCCAGCCACTCGGGCATATCGGCGAGCTGTGACTGACCGGGAGCACTCTCCCAAGCGTACAAAGCGCCGCTGGGATGGAGGCTGCCGGGGCCAACCACGTAACCGCCGTCCCCGCGTATATCCATGCCGGGCAGAAAGCCTGCGCGATTGGCAATCTTGTAGCCGGGATGACGGAAGTAGACATGCTGGCCCTTACCGGTCCGGACTATCAGAGTGTCTGGAAGACCCCGTCGCTGCGCCTCGGCAATCGCCTCGTAGTTATCGAGATCAAGGACGACCAGTCCGCTGACCTCGCCAGTGACAATCCCGATGTTGCCGCTCGGCAAGGCTTTGAACCATGCCTCGATGTCGCTACGCGAAGCGCGCGCCTTTTGATAAGCTTGCCAGGCGATGCGCGGACGCTTGTCGGCAGGTTTGAGGGGGATCAGGCTGAATCCCAGATCGTGCAGGGCCAACCAGTTTTGGAAGTCCGCAGCCGCTGTGCCTAGTAGTGCTTGCTGGGCGGCAGTCATGCCGTGTCGCGTCCTCTTGAAGGAAAGGGGACACGACAAAAGTCATCATTTTTGGACCGCTGAAACGTTCGAAGCGGTCAGCGGTCGAAACTGTATTCGAGACCTCGCAGGGTTGAAGGGTTGAACCCTAGTGGCAGTTCCGCGATGCGATCATCGCCAGCTCCGCTTGCTGCCTCCGCGCTGAGATGACGGCAGACGAATGATCGTCGCCATCGCTTTGGCGAGGTTGCCAGACACCGGCTCGCCCTCAATGTCCTGGTCCTTGAACCAGTCAACCAGCACCTCCTTCTTGGACTGGTCCAAATCGTCGATGCCATTCTCAGCAATCGCGCGATCGATCAGGTCGAGGTAGGGTGTGGTGTAATCGGTGGGCTCGATCGGCTTGGGCGGCGGAAGTGTCCAGATTGCCTCGACCATGAACCGCGGGATCTGGATGTTGATATATTCGCCGTCCTGCAGTTCTAGCCGTTCGGGCAGGCTGCCATCGTCAACATGCAACACCCCGCTGATCCAATGCTCTGGCTGTATCCAGACAAGCTGGCTGGAGTGGAAAATCCATTCCCGCGCGTCGCGGTCCGGGAAGACCGGATTGCGGCTGTTGGAATGGCGGCCTTGCGCATGCACGCTGCCCTGGCGCAAGGCCTGCCAAAGCTGGCGGGAGGCATCGAGGTTGATGTTCTGCCAGCGAGATGATCCTGACGCGGTCGGTGAGAGCAGCTTGCCGATATCGAGCACGACCTTTTCACCGGTCGCCGCCTCATGCCGCGCTCGGCAAATCCGGCAGATGTACCGGTAGGTTTGATCAAGGGACCAGAGGGTGCGGTCGAGTGTGTCGATGGGCATTTGTGTTCCGAATCATGAGCGGACGAGGCTGGAACATAAAATGAACATAAGTGCCCTGCAAGGCCATCACCACGCAATGGGTTGAAGGGTTCAACCCTTCTGGGGGTAAAGCTGTGAAGCACTGGCGAACCCCTTCGAACGTAGCGGGATATTGCCGGATTCGGCGATCCTGCGGCCATGATCAAAGTCGACTTATCTTCCATCGCCAGCGCCAACGACGACATGCCCAGATATGGGGCCATGAAGCGTCCCAATGCGCTCCATCCCAGCCTGATGACGCCTGCCGAGCGGCGCTCTGAACTCTGCGCAATTCTGGGTCTGGGCATCGTCCGCCTGCACCTGCGCAATAGGGGGCAACTGTCCCCTCAAAGCGGAGACTTTCCGCTACACTTCACGCCCGAACAGAGCGGTAGTGCGGCTCCAACTCGAAGGAGAGCTGCATGACCAATACCAACCCGATCCCGGCGCGCCTGGCAGCGCTGAAGACCATGTCTGGCGCTGAACTGAAGAAACAATGGCGGGCCCTGTTCAACACTGAGCCGCCCCTGTTCAATCGGCGCTACATTGAAACCAGACTGGGCTACCGGATCCAGGAGCTCACCCATGGCGGACTGAAGCCTGAGACAATCCGGCGCCTGCAGGACCTGGGCGAGCAGCTCGATGGCGGGAACATTGCCACCCGCCGCATCCGCACGGACCTGAAACCCATCATCGGCACGCGCCTGATCCGCGAATGGCAGGGCACCGAACACTGCGTGACCGTCACGCGCGACGGGTTCGAATGGCAGGGCCGACCCTACAAATCACTGTCGGCCATCGCGCGGACCATCACCGGCACGCGCTGGAACGGCTGGGTCTTCTTCGGTCTCAAGCATCACAGGAGGGCGGCATGAACACGCCAATTACGCGCAAGCTGCGCTGTGCGGTCTATACGCGCAAATCATCGGAAGAAGGGCTCGAACAGGAGTTCAACAGCCTGCACGCCCAGCGTGAGGCCTGCGAAGCCTTTATCGCCAGCCAGCGCAACGAAGGCTGGGTGCTGGTTCGCGACCAGTATGACGATGGCGGAGTATCGGGCGGCACGTTGGAGCGGTCAGGGCTGCAACGCCTTCTCTCAGATATCGAAGACGGACTGGTCGACGTGGTGGTAGTCTACAAGATCGACCGCCTGTCGCGCTCGCTGATGGACTTCGCCAAGCTGGTCGAGGTGTTCGACCGTAATGAGGTGACGTTCGTGTCGGTCACCCAGTCGTTCAATACGACCACATCCATGGGCCGGCTGACCCTCAATGTCCTGTTGTCATTCGCGCAGTTCGAGCGCGAAGTGACCGGCGAACGCATCCGCGACAAGATTGCGGCGTCGCGCGCCAAGGGCATGTGGATGGGCGGCTGCCCGCCGCTGGGTTATGACGTTGAGGCCCGCAAGCTGGTGATCAACGACGTCGAGGCCGACCATGTCCGCTACATCTTCGACCAGTTTGCCCAGTGCGGATCGGCAACGGTCATGCTGCGCGATCTCAGGAACCGCGGGATCACCACCAAGCAGGGTGGGATCATTACCAAGGGGTTCCTGCACCGCCTCATGAACAACCGGGTTTATCTAGGCGAAGCGGTCCACAAGGGCACCAGTTATCCCGGTGAGCACAAGGCGATCATCACGCAGGATGCCTGGGACAAGGCCCACGCAATCCTGACCGAGAGCCCTCGCAAGCGGGCAGCACATACGCGCTGCAACACCCCTGCATTGCTCAAGGGCCTGCTGTGGGGTCCGGATGGCGCGGCGTTCTCACCAACCCACACCCGGAAGGGTGGCAAGCTCTACCGCTACTATGTCAGCCAGTCGGTGCTGCGCCATGGCGCTGGTGTCTGCCCCGTTGGCCGTGTCCCAGCCGCCGAGATCGAGAGCGCGGTCATCGAGCAGCTGCGGGCCATATTCCGGCAGCCGGAAATCCTGGCCGGATCAACAAAGGCAGCCCGAGGTCATCTGCCAGTCATTACCGAGGAGGAAGCCCGAATGGCGCTGACCACGCTCGATCCCATGTGGGATGAACTGTTCCCGGCCGAGCAGACCCGCATCGTGCAAATGCTCGTCGAGCGGGTTGATGTCGGCACCGATGGTTTTGACGTCCAGCTGCGGCTCGACGGCATGGCCACATTTGCACAAGAGATGAGGGAGGCAGCATGACCGACACCGAGATCGTAACCGTCCATGTCCCGTTCCACATTCGCAAGCGTGGTGGCCGCAAGGAGATGATCCTGCCCGATGCGGCGCTGACCAAGCACCGGCATGTCGACAATACCCTGATCAAGGGACTTGCCCGCGCTTTCCGGTGGAAGTGGATGCTGGATACCGGCGCATGTCCGACCCTTGGCGACCTTGCCGCCCAGGAGAAGATATCGCCGTCCTACCTTACGCGCGTACTGCGGCTGACCTTGCTGGCGCCAGACATCATCGATGCGATCCTGGATGGGCAGCTGGGGCCTGACACCACACTGGCGACCCTAATGGACCCGTTTCCGATCGATTGGGACGAGCAACGCCGGCATTTTTCGGAGGTTTAGTTTAGCGCTGGTCATGGCGACCAAGCGGACGGAAGGGATGATCAGTTTGCGTTCCGGAAGATCGGCTCTAGCAGGTAAGATTGGGAATGCGGACGTCCGCTAGCCGGTGCGTGGCGTCGATAGACGAGACCTCCCTGGCCGAACATTACGGCATAGCAGACACTGCGAACGTGTAATGTTCGCACAAGCGCGGACCTACTTCGAATGCCGTCAAAGCGCGTACGCCAGTGGGTCAGTTGATGCGCTCTGGAGCGAATTTGTTATGAAGTGAAGGTCAGCGATCAGCCCCCAAAGCGCCCAAGGACCTTGGGCTACGAGCCCGCTCCTTGAAGCATACAGTCCGGCGTCTATGACCAAAGCGCCCATAATATTCGGGCACGCGTTCAAGTTATTCTGCAAGGTCGAGATGTTTTTCCAGCCAGTATAGCCAACAGCAAACAACGGGATCTGTGATGCAGGGCCGTTTCCAAAGCTCATGCTCGCACCGAAGGAGCGGTGAAGTGTAGCAAGAGCATTCGCAGTATTTACAGCATCGGTCCATTGATTCGCGAGGTTCGATTTGACCTCAACAACTGCCGCCGCAGCCTCGGCCAGATAGAGACGCGTTTGTCCTGCACCTACGGTTGGTAAAGACGGCGCAAACGGATATTCAACTACTACGTCAAGTTGACCGCTTTTGGCGCCTGATGCGTCCGTGGCATCTCCAGTCCCAAACCTATAGATCGGAGGCAGAACTTTGGCGAGAAACTCATCTATAAACGCAGCCCGTTCTTGACCAATTGTGGCAGATGAAAGCCCAACGCTGCTCTGGTAGATGCCGTTAAGAATTGCCTGAAGGCCCGTTAGTCTTTGCAGTACATGTGGGTTGGGCATCTAGGCTTTCCTCCGAAGCTGTCCACGAACGCATACGCAACTGTATTATGTAACTGGACAAGATTGTCTTCAGGGCGACCTGCGCCACCCTGACGGGCCCGCTCCCGACAGATTGGGATGCGTACACCGGTATTTCCTATGAAGGCCGGAGGCGCCTCGAATGCAACCAGACGTGAAAAGAAATCCGATATGGGCTACGGTCGCCTGCGATGCGCTTTCTCGCCAACGGCCCCTCGATCCCTGATGAACTGCTCGTCGCACGCGATGCGGGCGACGTGGTCTTCTTCTGCGGCGCCGGCGTGTCGCGCCATCTGGCTAAATTGCCGGACTTTCTCAAACTCGGCGGCGACGTCATCACCCTGCTCGGTGCCAGCGAAAAGAGCCTGGCACGCAAGCTCTTTCGGCGCGTCCAGTCGATGGCAGAAGACCCTATCAAGGGTGTCGGCAGCCTGATCGCCACCGACCGGATTTTCAGCCTGCTCGAGCGCGAATTCGAGCGCGAAGAGATCTGCAATCGGATCGCAATTGCCATCAAACCGGCCGCAGATGTCGACCTCAGCGCCCACCGAACGTTGCTCGACTTGTCCCGTGGTCCCCATGGCCAGATCCGACTGGTCACGACCAATTTCGATCTGTTGTTCGAGGCCTGCGTTGATGACACAGTGCCACGCTGGGGGCCGCCGGCTCTTCCCAACGCACAAAGCGAGCGGTTTAGTGGCATCGTTCACCTCCACGGTCGTGTCGATACCAATTATGCAGCGGCCGGGGACGATGAGTTTATCGTCTCGAGCGGTGATTTCGGGCGCGCCTATCTCTCGGACGGTTGGGCCACCCGCTTCATGCAAGGGCTGCTTGCACGGTTCCAAATCGTCTTCGTCGGCTACGCGGCCGACGACCCCCCGGTCAGCTATTTGCTTGAGGCCTTAAACCTGCGAGCGGGAAGCCAACGTGGCCTATATGCCTTCCAGTCTGGCATCAACGACGACGAGAAGGCCCTGTGGTGGCATCGCGGTGTCCACGCAATCGAGTATGAGGCCGAGGATTTCACGCCGCTTTGGGGCAGTCTCGCACTTTGGGCAGATCGGGCACGGGATAGTGATGTATGGCATGATCGGCTACTCGCGGAGGCAGCTGAGGGCCCAGCGGCCCTCGAACCCCACCGCCGCGGACAGATCGCGCATATGCTGCGTACCCGAGAGGGGACGCGGCGTATCAGCATCGCGGAGGTGCCTCTCCCTGCCTCCTGGTTGCTGGCGCTGGATCCCAGTTTGCGGTTCGAGAAAGCGGGTGCAGTGGATCCTTATGATGAATCGAGTGAGCGGATCGACCCATACGAGAGCCTGAGCTTCGACTTCGACATCCCCCCACAACCGGCTGATGACGACTTGCGCGGCGAGCGAAAAATTCCGGAGGGCAGCTGGGACGCTTTCCTGCCGCACAGCGTCGATAGCGACGATAGCAAAGACGGCGATCTAGTCGCGTTCTGCGGCCGTCATGCCGGCGTGCCCGGACCGCTTAACAATCGGCTTCACAATCTCGCGATTTGGTTCGCGCGAATCGCGCACGACCCGATCGCCTTATGGTGGGCAGCAGGGCGCGGTCCGTTGCACCCCCAGATGATCGAATCGATCCGCATGAGGATGAGGCAAGAACCGGATCACTGGACGGACGAAATCAGACGCGGCTGGCAGACCTTGTTCAGAGGTTGGTCCGATCGGCGCGAGGACACCAATAGTGCCTATTTTCTGCTCAGCGACCGTGTTGCTCGCGAGGGATGGTCAGATTCAATCGTGCGCGACTATGCGGACATCTTCAAGCCGCAACTTATAGTAAAACGCCGCTTCGGCATCCGCCATCCGCTTACCTGGACTGAGACCGACCGTCCCAATCCGGTTCTGGCCTATGGTGTCGACTATCCCCATCCCTATGACCAGCTGCCGATCCCCGATACCAAGCTCAGCTATGCGATCACAAGGTTTCGTGAAAACCTTGATCTCGCTCGGTCTCTAGAAGCCGAAATTTCCGGTGGACCCAACGTCTATCTGACCACGACACGCGCCGACGATGGCGCTCCCCCGATCTCCTTCGACGCCTTCGGACTTACCGGGCCGGTCGCACTATTCCAGCAGCTCATGGATAGTCTGGCTGAGCATTCGCCTGAGCAGGCCAGAACCGAGATCGCGCGGTGGCCAGCCGATGACGATCATATTTACGCACGGTTACGGATCTGGGCGGCCAGCAAGGCTTTGCTTACCCCTAGTGAGGCTGCCGACATGATCCTCGGACTGTCCGATCGCGCATTTTGGGACTCGGAGCATCAACGGGATCTGCTTTTTGCGATCCGCGACCGTTGGGAGGGCTTTACCCACGCTGACCGGGTGCGGATTGAAGACCGCATCCTCACCACGACCTATCCTTGGACCTCGGATACACGCGGTGATGCAGAAGCCCATTACCGATTGGATCGCCTTTTCTGGCTAGATAAAGTGGGTGTCCGCTTTTCCTTCGACCTCGCCGCGGAGATGGTGAAGTTGCGCACTATTGCCAATCGATGGACCCCACGATCGGGCGATGAAGCTGCGAACTCGACTGCTCCCGAGGTACATAGCGTCGAGACCGATGCCAATCCGCGCGTGTTGGAGGGTGTACCGCTCGCCGAGGTGCTTGATCGGGCGCGCGAAGCTGGACAAAGTGATTTTTTCGATTTCGTCGAGCATCGACCTTTCAGCGGTCTTGCCGACACGCGTCCAAAACGGGCGCTGGCCGTACTGAGCCACGCCGCGCGCCGCGGCGAAGTTCCAGCCAATTTCTGGGCGGCCTTCCTCTATGCGGAGAGCCGCGAGGCGGACGATGATCGGCTCGTGCGCGTCATCGCAGGCCGGCTCGCGTCGCTGCCGGTCGAGGGGCTCAGCCAAATCGCTTACCCCGTGTCCGAATGGTTGCGCGAACGGGGGGCACAAGCCTTTGCTCACGAGACCAAAGCAGTAGACCTTCTGTGGCCGAGACTGATGATTGCGCTCCGACAGCGCGATGACGGTCGCAAGCGACGGGTCGACAGCAGCTGGGCGAACGACGCTCTGAATGCGCCTGTCGGTAAGCTTGTCGATCTTTTGATGAAGGATCCCGCCCTGAAAGGGCTTGGCGCGGGAAGCATTTTGCCAGCGCTTTGGCGCGCTCGTGCAGAGGCCCTGCTCGAGTTGCCCGGCGACATGCGACGCCACGCGCTTGTAATGCTAGGCCACCGGACGACATGGCTCTTTTATGTCGATCCTGCGTGGACCAAGGCGAAGCTGCTGACGAGCGCCAATCTCCTCGATGATGACGGTGACGCCTTTTGGGATGGCCTGCTCTGGGCGGCGCGCGCGCCGTCCCCGACTTTGTTCGAGCGGTTGAAGCCGTCCCTCACGATCCGCGCAACTTCACCGACGCGACGCCGGGCCGAAGCCAATGTAATCGGCGCCTTCCTTCTGATCGGCTGGGGTGAGGCCGGCGGCGGAGCGCCCAAGCCGTTGATCAGCGATGCGGAACTTAGGACGATCCTAGTGGAGTGCGACGACGATCTGCGGGGACAGGTCCTCTGGCATATGGAGCATTGGTCGGTTGATCCGGACCAACCCTGGCGGGCGAGGCTCTTACCGTTCCTAGTCGACGTCTGGCCCTATCATCGCGCGGTGCGGACAGCCGAGATGTCAGTTCGTTTGGCCGATCTTGCGCTCTCGAGCGGGGATCTATTTCCGCAGGTGGTTACGGCTATCCTGACGCGCCTGGTGCCAATCCGAAATGGCCTGTTGCGCGGCTTCATGATGCAAGAGGGGACACAGGATCATCCAGCCATCCACTATCCGGCCGCAATGCTCGATCTGCTCTGGGCGATCTTAGCCGAGGATGTTGCCCAGTGGCCCTATAAGGTCGAGGAAGTCTTCGATTTTCTGACACAAGCTGAGGAGACGCGGGCTGATCCGCGCCTATCTGAGTTGCGGCGGCGGCGACTGAGCTGACAGCCCGGTTTCCGATCGATTGGGCCGGGCAAAGATTTGATGACAGATTCTCCTGGTCATGATCAGACCGCGTTCCAACCCGAAGCTGCTTGCTCTCAAAAACGTCTGAAATTCAGGCAATTATCTGCTCTTCACCGGACCTTGTTTAGGTAACAGCTTTGGAGAAAATGCGACTTAGGAGAACACTCTTGAGCCATCGCCACAGAGGCTAGGTGAATAGCCCACCGCCATAACCCTTGAATATAACAGGATTTTTGAGGGAGTCCCCAGAAAGAGAATACTTTCATAGGGTTAAATGGCGGAGGGCAGTCGACCGGCGTCGAACCTTCTCTGCAAACTAACCCATTGATTATTATATAATCGAGGTGAGTTCGAATCCCGCTCAAAGCGGTTGGCAAAAGTTGGATTCGTACGGGTCCTCAACACTGGAGAAAATCAGCCTTCTTGAAATGTCCGGCGTTATACCGTACAAGGACCGCAAGGAGATTGCCCATGTTTGCCCTAGAAACCGTTACCCCGACCCCGGGCAAAATGGAGGCCCGCAAAGAGGTGCGCATGCACCGTGCCGACGAGGAGCGGATCAAGGCCGCAGCTGCCGCCACTGGCTTGCAGGAGGCGGACTTTATTCGTCAGGCCGCTCTTCTCCGTGCGCAGGAGGTTGAGCAGCGCATGTCTCTGTCGATTTTGCCGATTGAGGCATTCGAAGCCTTTAAAGCCGCTGTCGATGCACCGGGCAAGAAGATGCCCGGCCTCGCCCGAGCAGCCAAGGCAACGAAGGGCCTGCTCAAGGATGCCGGCTGAACCCGGGGCTGAACTCCCAGCCCTGACAATCGCCAAATTCGACAAGGCGCTGCATGATCGCAGCGCTTTTTCATGTGGCTTTGCGCCGATCGACAATTTCCTGAAATCGTCCCTTTCCGACCAGGTCAAGGACGGCATGGTCACTGCTTGGATCGCAACGGCCAACGGGGATAGCGCGGTACTCGGGTTCTACACGCTTGGTGCCATGGCCGTGAGAGCGGAATTCGGCCCGAAGAAATGGCAGCGAGCCCGGGTTCCAGATGTCCCGGTCATCTACATTCGAGCAGTAGCCGTCCGCGAGGACATGCAGGGCAAAAGCCTTGGCACCGCGCTCGTCATTGATGCGATGAAGCGATGCGCTGGCATCGCCGACCAAATAGGCGCGGCCGCCATCGTGCTTGACGTGCTGGACGGCGATCAATTCGACCGGCGATGGAAATTCTACGTTGATCTCGGCTTCCTCCCGCTGGGTGATACGGACAACCCTCGCCGGGTGTTCATTCCAATGGCTGATGTCAGGGCCACACTGGCATGAAAGTCATGTCTGCGCTCCAATCTGCCCTGCTCAACAACTTTGCAAAACTTTACCAATGATTTGGATTTCATGACGTTGCTACTCGCCAGCATCCGACCGGAAAAAGGCATCACTCCCATCGTTATAGACACTGCGCCGCAGTCTTACCTCACACATAGCATTTAGAAGAGGAAGCAGATGTCCAATCTCAGACTATCCGAGCGTGTTGCGGCGGAGATAGCGGGCCACCGCCGGATTCTTATCGATTTGGGCATGCGTGCCAAAGGCGGCCTTTTGGCTCCGCACGATGAGGTGCTCATATCGAATATACTGGTCGGGTGCCGACTAATTCTCGACAGGGCAATGAACGCAGTCTGGGCGGAGCTGTCAGTCTAATGCGAAACGCTCTCCGTTGGTAAGGGGAGGGTGATGCAACAGATATCCTTCAGGCGGCACCGGTTTTCCCCGGATGTGATCCGATATGCGGTTTGGCTCTATTATCGTTTCACGATGAGCCTGCGCGATGTCGAAGACTTGCTGGCGGAGCGCGGGATCGATGTGAGCTACGAGACCGTAAGATGCTGGGCGAACAAGTTCGGCCCGGCCATCGCGGCCAACATCCGCAAGGCGCGCGGGCGTGCCGACAGTGTCTGGCACCTCGATGAAATGGTGGTCCGCATCAACGGCAAGAGGATGTACATGTGGCGGGCCGTCGACAAAGAGGGCGAGGTCCTCGACATGCTGGTGCAAAAGCGTCGGAATAAGGCTGCTGCACTGAAATTACTCAGGAAACTGCTCAAGAACCAGGGCGCGGCACCGGAGCAGATCGTGACCGATTGTCTGGCTTCGTATAGGGCCGCGATGAAGGCTCTGGGTTGCCGCAGCAAGCACTACCCTGGGCGATTACGGGACAACAACAGGGTGGAGAACTCGCACCTGCCAGTCCGACGAAGAGAGCGAAAGATGCAGCGTTTCAAGTCCCAGGGCCAGGCGCAGCGCTTCGTTTCCATCCACTCCGCAATCTACAACACCTTCGCCATCCAGCGTCACCTCGTTTCCCGCAAGACCATGCGCATCTTTCGCGCGGCAGCATTTGCCGAATGGAGCGCTGCGTCCGGGACGTGCGCCTAAATCCTGCCTGATGGGGCGTATCTGGTGCGGTGAGATTTAACCTGACAAGACCGGCCTCTTCCACCACGGGATGCATTTCCTGCGGGCCGGCGCCCCCCGGAGGTGCGCTCTGCGGCAGAACCAGCGACAGAAACGTGCGTTCGCCGGTGCCGGGATCAGTGCGCAGATTTTTCCTTGAGATGCCAAGATGGGCAAGGCGCGGATCATTGAGCGTCATGTCCCACGGCATCGTGGCGGTGTCGAGGAATCCCACGCTCCTTGGCGAGCGTTCCGCCGCACCATTTCCCGGTCCGCTCAGCCAGACAGGCTCACGGCTATAAAAAGCCAGCATGACGCAACCTTCAGGCGACTGGATCGACCGACGGGTAAATCCGGCGGGACGAAACGCATAGCTGTCTGCCCCGAAAATCTGGGAATCGATCTCGATTCGCCCTTCGAGCACATAGAACTCCTCGTCGGCCGGGCTGTACTCCGTCAGGTCGCGTTGCCATCCAGGGGGATAGCGCAGCAGCAAGGAGCAGGCGCCGCCGCGGTCGGCTCGGCTCAGAATCTTGCACTCGGCACCTGGGATTCCGCGGGGGGCGGGGGACCAGGGCAGGCATTGGGACTGGATGAATTCGATATGAGGGCGTGAAAACATGAACCACTTCCCACTACGAACGGTAAAATTTGTCGTTGATGGACATCAAGTTCGCAGTCGGGATCAGTCTTGCATGGCCATTCATACAAACAAAAAGGGGGGGCAGTTGGCCCCCCCTTTCATTTCGTGCCT
This sequence comes from uncultured bacterium, assembly GCA_964596685.1. GTDB lineage: Bacteria > Chlamydiota > Chlamydiia > Chlamydiales > VFKH01 > CAZQVA01. The sequence goes on from CAZQVA010000004.1 coordinate 45,177, forward strand.
CGCGGCAAGTATCAGAACGGCTTGACCGAACCAAGGAAGCAGACCGACGAGATTGTGATCCAGTAGATGTAGGCCGCAATCCGCGCCTGACCGATTTCACGTTCAAGGGCGGCTTCCTGCGCTGGATCATCCCGTTCCGCCAGGATGCGGAACCGCACGGTCCAGCGACGCATCACGACGCGCAGGAACAGGCCGATGATCAGGGCGAACGCATAAAGCCCCATCTTGGTCGGATACCAGAACGTTCCTTCACCAGAAACGATCGGGCCAGAGCCGCCGTAAGCCATCGCCACGACCGCGAACAGGCCAATGATCAGCGGGTAGCGCAGGAATTCCTCGACCTTCGTTACCGCGATTCCCAGATCGGTCTCACGTTTGATGAAGGCGGTCCAGGTCATCGCCAGCCAGGTGAGGAAGAACAGCCACATCCACCAGATACCCATACCCTCAAGCACGGGCACGAAGCCGTAGAGTTTGCCCATGTGCAGACCCAGCGGGAGCAGCAGAACGATGCCCGTGCGCGCCAGAATGTCGATTCGATAGGCGGTTTCCATGTGCCGCTTGCGCTCGGTGAGCGGCAAATTCCGATTGGTGACGTGGTAGCTCGTCTGGAACACACCCCACTCGCCGCCGAGCCAGTAAACCATTGCAATGATGTGAACCCACCGCAGGATGGCGAGTTCGTTTGTGATAAGGAATTCCATGCCCTGTCCCCTCTGAAAGGCGATCCCCGGATCTGCCGACAATTTGTCTGGACAAATTGGTCTTTTGCAGAAAATATCGCGTCTCGCAACACTAAGGAAAAGAGTTGATGAAACATCGCCTGATAGAAGGACGCCTCGCATATACCTCGCGCAAGCCGGGGATCGAAGGGCAATCGCGCGGTTTTGAAACTTTCATGTTCACGCGCCACACTGACGGCAAGGTGACATTGCGCGCGCACTGCGAGATTGATGAGCCCGAACCGACGGTCATGCGCGACATCATCTATTCCATCGACGAACATGGGCAGCCGATGGACTTGCACGTGCGGTTGACCGTTGGCGATGCCTTCATGGGCAGCGGCTGGCTGCGTTTTGATGGCGAAACGATCGAATGCGAAAGCTATGGCCCCTCAATCGGCCGATTGTCGCAGCGGGTAAAAGCGCAGTTGCCGGTCGATGGCTTTGGAACGCATCCGATTGTGGCGGACGGTTACCTCTTGTCCACCAAGCAGTGGGAAGTCGGTCAGAAGCAGACATTCAACGTCTATCTGCCGTCACCCGACCATCGCGGTGCTACTCCCCCGCAGATCGCCCATGTGCGGATCGATGGCCTGTTTGTCGGGCGTGAGGAAGTCACGGTGGAAGCGGGCACCTTCGCCGCCCGCCATTTTCAGTTCATTGACGACGGCACCAGCGGGCTGGCTGGCGAGCATCCGCCCTACGACCTGTGGATCACCGACGACGAGGACGGAATCTTCCTCAAAGGCGGCGTGGGCGGTTACATGATGACTTGGTATGAACTCGTCGAACTGAAGCGCTGACCGGTGGATCCGGGCCAGATCAGGCCCGGATCAGCACTTTACCCATATGCCCACCTCGGTCGAGGTGGGCATATGCTTGCAGCGTCTCGTCAAATGGGAACTGACAATCGATCACAGGTTGCAGGCCAGTGACGGCGACGTGCTCCAGCAAATCCGCCAACATGGCCAGGCTGCCAGATGTAATCCCTTTCAGCGTCAGGTTTCGGGCGATAAGGCCGAACATGTGGGGCGCACTTCCGGATTTTGCGGCCAGCCCCCCGATCAAGGCAATCCGGCCATTGGGCGCGGTCGCTGCCAGAGTCCGTTCGATTTCCCCCAGTCCGATCGTATCGACGACAATATCTGCGCCGCGCCCGCCGGTTTCTTCCAGCAAGGCCGCGGCCCAGTCCGGACGGCTGCGATAGTTGATGAGATACCGCGCGCCCAGTGTGCGGCAATGCTCCAGCTTTTCATCGCTTGACGACGTAATCGCGACTTCAGCGCCGAGCGTGCGCGCGATCTGTAGCGCCATGATGGCGACACCGCCGGTGCCGGGTACCAGCACCAAGTCGCCCGGTCGTACGCCAGCGAAGGCAACCAGCGCGTGCCAGGCAGTCGTACCGGCTGCAGCAAGGGTAGCGGCCGATTCGTCGCTCACGCTGTCGGGTACAGCGATCAGGGCTGCGGTTGGCAAACAGATATATTCGGCAAGCCAGCCGTCGCACGAAACGCCAAGATCCTGAGCGAATGATGCCGGGCTGAACGGCCCGACACGCCACGAGACGAAATGGGGGGCGATCACGCGGCAGCCTGCGGACAGGCCGAAATCGTCGCCCGCGATCTTCAAGATCGTACCCACGCCATCCGACAAAGGAATACGGTCATGTGGCTTCGGCGGGCCATAGTTCCCGCGCAGCATGAGCAGGTCGCGGTGGTTGAGGCAGGCCGCATGAACGCGAATCAGCGCTTCGCCCGGTTTCGGTTCCGGAACCGGGCGTTCAACGCAGCGCAGACCTTCAATGCCCGTTTGTGGGCCAAGTTCCCATGCCCTCATGCCGTCCCACCTTCTCCATAGGCCGCCAGCGGCAATGGCGTTCCGCGTTGCCGGATGATTGCCTGACGCCGGAAGAAGCGAAGCAGTCCACTGTCACCCATGCGGCTTGGACCCATGCCTGAAAGTCCGAAACTGGATTTTTCGGTTTCCCAGACGATCGCGGTGAGCGAGCCGTCGTTCAGTGAAACACCACCGACATTCAGGCGACGCCCGACCGCCTCCGCCTCCTCAAGCGATCCGGCAAAGACGGCGCCTGAAAGGCCAAACTCGCTATCGTTGGCAAGGGCCACGGCTTCGTCGACCGATCCAAAGACCGTGACCGGCAGAACCGGGCCAAAGCTTTCCTGCGCCATGACCGCCATGTCTGGCGTAACATCTACCAACACGGTCGGACGGAGGTACTTGCCGCCGCCCAGCGTTTCCACTTGGCCGCCGGTCATCACCTGTGCACCGGCTGCCACGGCCTGATCGATGTGCGCTTGCACGATTTCGGCCTGACGGGCGAAGATGAACGGGCCGATATCGCCCCGATTGATATCGGGATAGTTCAATTGCACGGCCGCCGCTTCGCGAACGAGGGTGGCGATGAACGGCTCCGCGATTTCCCGCGCAACATAAATCCGCTCGATCGACTGGCACGCCTGCCCCGTGTTGACCACCGATGCGCGCAGCGCGGTCCGGGCGGCGGCTTCGGGATCGGCGCTGGCCAGAACGATGAACGGATCCTTACCGCCCAGTTCAAGGCTGGCCGGGATAAAGGCGCGCGCCGCAGCTTCACCGACCTTCCGGCCGGTCGCGACCGATCCGGTGAAGGCAATGTAATCGACCAACGGCACCAGCGCGGCGCCGGTGGCGCCATCACCTTCGACCAGCGTCAGAACATCGGCCAGTTCGGGCACGTCGGCCAGAGCCGCCATGAATGGCCGGATAAAGCGCGGGGTAACTTCCGATGGCTTTACCAGCACAGCGCAGCCGGCCATCAGGGCCGGGATCGCGTCGATCAGCGCCAGAATGAGCGGAAAGTTCCACGGCGAGATCACGCCGACCAACTGATATGGTACCAGCCGCAGGTCGGTTTCGATGGTAGGGTGGCCGGTCTGGAAGCCGCGGGTGCTATGCCGGTTGACCAGTTCGGGGGCATTGTCTGCCCAGCGGTTCAGCATCGCGGGAATCGAATCGACTTCGGTTCGGGAGATGCCGGCGCGCCCGGTGTCCGCAGTCAGGGCATCGATCAGGGCACCACGGTGGCGGGCGATCGATGCCCCCAGCTGCTTCAGGATCGCGCCGCGCTGTTCGATCGGGCGAGCCGTCCAGACGGACTGTGCGGCCCGCATCCGTGTGGCAAGTTCGGCCAGGTCATCGGGGGAAAGCGGGCTGATGGCATAATCCGCCTGCCCCGTGCGAGGGTTGATTACTGCGATTTCGGCCGTCATTGCTGTGCCTTCCAGGCGTCAAGGATATCCGAACCGGTAGCGAAGCCCGCAGCGGGAAGCGCCGCCAGACGCTCAACCAGGCGGTCGAAAGCGTCGATGCGATAGGGCAGGCCCATGATGTAGGGTGTAAGATGCATCGGCAGCATCCGCCCTCCACCAGTTGCCGCTTCGGCCAGCAACCAGGCTGCTGCGTCTTCGATCTGCAAGGCGTAACTGTCGACCGATTGCTGTTGGACGTTGATGATTTGCCGATCGGAAAGTTCGTGATTGAGTGGGATGTTGACGATGCTGCCCGCCGGGGTGGCGAACGTATAAGGCAGTTCGTCGTTCACCCAGTCGCACATGTACTCAATGCCTGCCTCGGCCAGCAGCTGCGGGGTTTCAAAGCTTTGCGAGCGGGCAATCGACAGCCAGCCGCGCGGGCGCTGCCCGGTCAGGCTGTGCAGGGTCTCGATGGCCTCGCCAATGATGGCTGCTTCGGCGCCGGCGGGCATGTTGCTGGCGATGGCGGCGTTCATGTCTGTGGCGTGCGCGATGATTTCATGGCCGCCAGCAAGGATATCCTCGATCAGTGCCGGATAACGTTGCGCGATGGCGGCGTTACAGGCGACAGAGATCCGCGCGCCAACGGCCTCGAACGCGTCGAGCAGGCGATATATCCCGATCCGCGTGCCATATTCGCGAGCGGTATAGTGGCGGTAATCGGGATATGCGGTCTGCATGTGACCCGGCGCACGGAATGGCATGTCCGACGGAACCATCGGGAAATATTCCAGGCTGATGACCGGCCAGATCAGCAGCAGGCGTTCGCCCGGCCAGCGCAGCGGGGGGCGCGTGGGCAGAGCGGAATAGGGATAGCTGTCATGGTCCATGCCCCGGCGGCGCATGGAATATTCCAGATAGCTCGGATCGAGCGTCATGCTGCTTCTCCGGTTTGTGCGCGGTAGCTGTCGACGATTTCTCCGGCACGGGCGATCCAGGCCCGGCCATCGGCCGCGATGTGGCGCAGCACTTCCTCGAACGGGCCGATGCGATGAGGCTGGCCAATCAGGTAGCTGTGCAGCGGGATACACATCACCGTGCCCGACTTTTCGCCTTCGCTGGCCAATCGCTCGAACTGCCGAATCAGGGTGTCGGCATATTCGCGCGGGCTCATATTGTAGACGAAGAAGCCGTAGTGATCGTTGACCTCAAGGCTATAGGGGATTGCCGTCAACCGGCCCGACGCGACGCGAATGTCTGTCGGCTGGTCATCGTGGTAGAGGTCACAGGTGTAGTCCAGCCCGTATTCCGCGATCAGGTCCAGCGTGCGCGGGGTGTGGGTAAGCGCGGGCGCAAGCCAGCCGCGGATCGTCTGGCCCGTGGCGCGCTTCACCGTGGCAATGCTGTCCTCGATGATCGCGCGCTCCTGGGCTTCGTCCATCCCATAGCTGTAGCGGGTGTTGTAGATGCCATGGCTGAAGAATTCCCAGCCGCGCTGCGCGGCGTCGTCCACCACTTCGGGAATATGGTCGCACAGCGCGACCGACAGGCTGACGGATCCGGGGAAGCCGTGTTTGCTCATCACGTCTGCCATGCGCCAGTGGGACACCCGGTTGGCATGATCGCGGTGGCTGTAACCCACGACGTCAGGATGCGGGCGCCCCCAGCTTTTGCGATGGGGATTGGCCGGGGGATCCAGTTCGTAAAATTCCAGATTGGGGGCAACCCATACGGCACAGGACTTGCCACCCGGCCATTCAAGCCGGGGTCGTTCGCGCCAAGGGGCGTAATCATAGAGGCCGGGATCGGAAACCTGCGTGTCGGTCATCAGTAGGCCTCCAGCCAGTCGATCACCGCCTGCACTGGTTCGACGTCTGCATATTTCAATTGCAGATCGGTCAGGTTGGCGAAGTGGTAGCTTTCATGCTTGTCGGCAGTCGTCTCGATCGGAACGATCGTGCGATAACCGTGACTTAGTGCGTCGACCGCGGTTGCCCGTACACAGCCCGATGTGGATCCACCGGTCACCACAACCGTATCGACCTTGTGCCACACAAGGTAGCTGGCCAGCGGCGTTTCGAAAAAGGCGCTGGGCATGCGCTTGGTGTATTGCAGATCGTCCGGCCCCACTTCGCAGCGCGGATCGAGCAGGTGGCGGTCTGAGCCATACTTGATGTTCTGCAGCGAATCTTCGGTATCGGTGCGGGTGCCCCAGACACCGGCATCCGCGCTGTCCGCCTTGTACGCGACCTGGCTCCAGATAACCGGCATGCCCTTGGTGCGCGCCAGCGCGGAGATCCGGTTGATATAGGCAATCTGATCGGGGTCCGTTTCGTAAGCGGTGCGGAACAGATCAGTGCGGGTATAAGCCTGCTGCACGTCCACGTTCACGATCGCAAGCTTCTGCCCGAAGCCGAACTTGCGACGCGCGGGGTTGCCGATCACTTCCTCGAAGATTTCGCGGGCGGTGCGGTTATCGCGGACCATCTTGGTGCCTATCAGGGTCAATGGGAGTCCTCCAAACTCGTGCTTGCATCCATTCTGGCCAAGCGTTACCGGGATGTCGAGCAAAAATGTCCGGACAACTTATGACCAGCACGATCACACGCCATTACGTCGATATCGATACGGATTCGAGGCGTCGCAGAGTTCATTATCGCAAGTGCGGCAATGGCGGGCCCACGCTGCTGATGATCCACCAAAGTCCGCGATCTTCAGCGGAATATGAGCCGTTGATGCGCGAATGGTCGCGCCAGTTCACTTGCATCGCGCCTGATACGCCCGGCTTTGGGCAATCTGATCGGTTGGCCAAACCCGGCCCGGACATCGATGATTATGCCGATGCGCTGGTCGAATTCGTCGACACGATGGGAATCGCGGGAACGCTGGCCTATGGCTTTCATTCTGGCGGCATTATTCTGGTGACCGCGCTGCGGCGGCACCCGGATCGGTTTCGGGCGCTCGCCATTGGTGGCTATGCGATCTGGACGCCAGAGGAAGTTGCCCTGTTCGGCCAGAACTATCTGCCCCATTTCCTGCCGTCGGCCTATGGGGAGCACCTCACCTGGCTGTGGAATCGGATGCTGGAGCAGACCTGGTTTTTCCCGTGGTTCGATACGCGGCCCCAGACGCGCATGTCCGTTGCCCATGACGATCCGGTCCGGGTCCACGGGGGGGTGATCGACATGCTTGATGCGGGCAATGCTTACCGCGACGGATATGGCGCGGTCATCAACGCGCCGCGCGACATTCCGGCAGCGGATGCCGTGGTGCCGCCGTGCCTGATTACGGCATACAATGGAGATCCGCTTCAGGCGCATATCGACCGGCTGGGGGCGCTGCCGGCCAACTGGGAGGCCCGCAAGGTGGTGACACCGGCCGACCATCAGATCGCCAGCGCGGAATTTCTGCTGAGCCAGGGCGGCATCACCGCTGCGGAATTTCCGGAAGTCGATGATGCAGGTTTCGTGGCGGTGAAGACGGATGCGTTTGACGGTCTGATCCACTGGTCTGGCAAGACTGGTTCAGGGCGGTTGACGATCCACGCCCCCGCGCGTTCGGTGGCGCAGGTCGACACTTCTGCCTCGCTGGCGATCGACCTGCCGGGGCATGGCCTGTCACACGGGTGGATCGGGGATGCGCCGACCGATTGGTCCCCCTGGCAGGAAGTGATCGACGTTGCGGCAACCCGACTTAGCGCTACGTCCCTCTCGTTCGAGCCGTTGCCGGTTGGTGAAGGCGATCAGCTGTATCCCGACCTTTCGCCTGATCGCCACGGCGCATACCTTACGCGGGCATGGAACATCGTTCGGGCCGAACGCTTCTTCGCCCCCTGGTATGTCGCCAGTTCCGACACCGCGATTCCCTTTGAGGTCGATGCCGTGTCTCCAGGGGCGCTGGCATCTGCCCATCTTGCCCGCCTTCGGGGCGTATCGGCACGTGCGTGCCATCAGGCTCGGCAGGCTGCCGACATTCTGTAACCAAGGAGTTCCTCTGTCATGACCGACACACTCGTCGACATTCGTTCGGCCATGCCGCTGCTGGCGCGCCATGAAGGCGTCTGGGACGGCGTTTACAGCTACTTCAATGCCCGCAACGAAAAAGTGGACGAACACGCCAGCCGCCTGATCTGCCGTTTCCCCGATGGCGGCCCGTTTCCCTATCATCAGACCAATCATTACACCTGGGCCGACGGACGCCGTGAATCGCGGGATTTCCCGGCGCTTTACCGCGATGGCCGCGTCTGGTGGGACAACGACCTGATCAAGGGCTGGGCAGCGGAAGTCCCGCTCGACGAATACAACCGCACCGTCATGCTGTACTGGCAGCGCACGGGCGACCCTTCGCTGTACCTCTATGAGCAGATCCAGATTTCCGACGACGGTCAGCACCGTTGCCGCACCTGGCACTGGATTCGCAATGGCCAGCTCGAAACGCGCACTGCGATCAACGAAACGTTCGTGACTCGCGATTGGCGTGCGATCGACGCCGAGATGGAGGCCGCCGCTGTCTGAACCGCTGCCCCTGTTCGACAGGATCTGGCGATCCCATGTCGTCGCCTCGCTTGAGGGCGGAGCCGACCTGGTAGCCATCGACCGGATTTTCCTGCACGAACGCACCGGGGCCGCCGCGCTCAACGCGCTGGCCGCCGCCGGGCGCAAGGTGGCCGATCCGGCGCGCGTCTTCGCTGTGACGGACCACATCGTTGATACTCGTCCGGGGCGCACCGACCAAACGCTGATGCCCGGCGGTCAGGCGTTCATTGCAGAAACACGAGCTGCCACGCAGGCTGCCAGAATCCGTCTGTTCGACGTCAATGATCCGGATCAGGGCATCGTTCACGTCATTTCCCCCGAACTGGGCATTGTCCTGCCCGGGGCCACCCTGATCGCCCCCGATAGCCACACCTGCACGCAGGGGGCATTCGGTGCGCTGGCATGGGGGATTGGTTCTTCGGAAGCGGAACACGCGATGGCCACCGGCACGCTCCGCCTCAAAAAACCCGGCACGATGCGCGTCACCTTTTCCGGAACGCTGCCCGCCCTGGTGACACCCAAGGACATGGCACTGGCGTTGATCGCCCGTTACGGCGCGGGTGGCGGTGCAGGTCATGCAGTGGAATTCGCCGGCGATGCGGTGCGCGCTCTTGGCATGGAAGGGCGCATGACGCTTTGCAACATGGCCACAGAGTTTTCGGCCATGACAGGCATGATCGTGCCGGATGAAAAGACCTTTGCATGGCTGGAAGGGCGCCGGTACGCGCCTGCGGGCCCGGCCTGGGATGCAGCGCTGGCCCATTGGCGCACACTGATCAGCGACGCAGGGGCGAGGTTCGATCGGGAAATCGAAATCGACGCGGGCACCCTTGCACCAATGATCAGTTGGGGAACCAGCCCTGAGCACGCGGTCGGGATTGACCAGTGCGTCCCCGAAGACGCGCCGCAGCGGGCGCTGGACTATATCGGACTGGAAAAAGGGACCTCTCTGAGGGGTATCCGGATCGACGCGGCTTTTATCGGCAGTTGCACCAACAGCCGGCTCTCCGATCTGCGCCAGGCTGCTGCGCTGCTGCGCGGGAAGCGCGTGGCTGATGGGGTAAAAGCGATCTGCGTGCCCGGTTCGTCGCGCGTCAAGCGCGAGGCCGAGGCAGAAGGGCTGGACCGGGTATTCGTTGAAGCCGGGTTCGAATGGCGCGAAAGCGGCTGTTCGATGTGCTTTTATGCCGGTGGCGAAAGCTTTGGGCATGGTGCGCGGGTGGCTTCCACCACCAACCGGAATTTCGAAAGCCGGCAAGGGCCGAATGTCAAAACCCACATCGCCAGTCCAGCAACGGTGGCGGCCAGTGCGCTGGCAGGGTGCCTGGCCGACCCGCGGGAGATTACCTGATGGCACAGCCGCTTTCACAAATCACCTCGCTGCCGCTGCCACTGCTGCGCGATAACGTCGATACCGACCAGATCATCCCATCGCGCGAAATGAAGAGTACCGGCAAGACCGGTCTGGCAGGCGGCCTGTTTGCGGGCTGGCGCTATATCGGCACGTCGGGCCGCGAGCCCGATCCGGCCTTTGTGCTCAACAATCCCCGTTACGCGCAAAGTGAAGTCATCCTGGCCGGGCGTAATTTTGGTTGCGGATCAAGCCGTGAGCATGCGGTCTGGGCCCTCGCGGAATTTGGTTTTCGGGCCATTCTGGCGGAGAGTTTCGCCCCGATCTTTGCCGGCAACTGCGTGCGTAACGGAATCGTTCCGATCGTGCTGGAAGCAGACGCCATAGCCGCCATTTCGGTCAGGGATGCTCCCGTGACCATCCGGCTTGACGAGCAGGACGTTACGTCGGCCGATGGACAGCGCTGGACTTTCGCCATCGATGCGGAAGCGAAGGCCATGCTGCGTCATGGTCTGGATGCCATCGACCTGACCTTGCAGCAGGCGCAACGAATTGCCGAATGGCAGGGCTGTGACCGCGCAGCACGCCCCTGGATTTACCTGGAGGAAACCGCATGACTCAGCATATCCGGATTAGCGAAGTCGGACTGCGCGACGGGTTGCAAAGCATCGATCGCGTCATGCCGACCGAGGCCAAGAAGGCCTGGATCCTGGCCGAGGTCGCCGCTGGCGTGACCGAGATGGAAGTGGGCAGTTTCGTGCCGCCCAGCCTGCTGCCACAGATGGCGGATACGGCTGAAATCATCGCGTTCGCCAAGACGGTGCCGGGGCTGGAGGTGGTTGCGCTGGTTCCCAACCTCAAAGGCGCGGAACGGGCTATCGCGGCCGGGGTGGACAAGATGTCCATCCCGTTCTCGATGTCGGAATCGCACAGTCTCAAAAATGTGCGCAAGACTCACGCGGAAATGCTGGACCAGATCGCTGCTATCGCGGCGCTGGTTGCTGCCCAGCCTGAGGGCCGCCGCCCGCACTTCGAGGTAGGGCTGTCCACGGCATTCGGTTGCACGATCGAAGGCCCGGTGCCGGAAAACCAGGTCGTTCATCTGGCAGAACAGTCGATCGCGGCGGGCGTGGCCGAAGTCTGCCTTTCGGACACCACGGGCTATGCCAACCCGACGCAGGTCCGGCGGCTGGTGCGCGCGGTGAAGGGTGCAATCGGCGCGGACCGGTTGAATACGCTGCATCTCCACAACACCCGCGGACTTGGCTTGGCCAACGTGCTGGCAGGGCTGGAGGAAGGGATCACGACGTTCGATTCGTCGATGGGCGGGATCGGCGGTTGCCCATTTGCGCCAGGCGCATCGGGCAACATCGTGACCGAAGATCTGGTGTTCATGCTGGAAGCGATGGGGCTGCACACCGGGATCGATATCGCAGGTCTGGCCGCCGTGCGCCGGATCATCGCGGACGCCCTGCCGGGTGAGCCGCTTTATGGGTTCATTCCCGACGCTGGGGTGCCTTTGGGTTTTGAAAGGATCGCTGAATGACGTCCACCGCTGATGTCCCCATGCCGCTCAAGGGCATCCGGGTTATCGAGTTTACCCATATGGTCATGGGGCCGGCCGTCGGCGCGATGCTGGCGTCGCTTGGTGCGGATGTGGTCCGCGTGGAACCGGTCGGCGGCGACAACACGCGCCGTCTTCTTGGGTCTGGCGCAGGTTATTTCCCGATGTACAACCGGCACAAGCAGTCGATCTGCCTCGATCTCAAAAGCGAAGCAGGCCTGGGCGTGGCCCGCGACCTCGCCGCCGACGCCGACGTCTTGATCGAAAATTTCAGGCCTGGCGCACTCGACCGCCTTGGCCTGGGATATGAAGCCCTGTCCAAGGTCAATCCGCGGCTGATCTATTGTTCGGAAAAAGGCTTTCTGCCGGGACCGTACGAAAATCGTACCGCGTTGGACGAAGTGGCGCAGATGATGGGCGGTCTGGCCTATATGACCGGACCTCCGGGCCGTCCGCTGCGCGCTGGGGCCAGCGTGATCGATGTCACCGGCGGCATGTTCGGGGTAATCGCGATTCTTGCAGCGATCAACGAGCGCCACACAACCGGACACGGGCAGTTTGTACAAAGTGCTCTGTTCGAAACCACGATCTACCTGATCGGTCAGCACATGGCCCAGAAGGCCGTGACCGGGAAAGCCGCGGACCCGATGCCGGCGCGCATTTCGGCCTGGGCAATCTATGACGTGTTCGAAACGCGCGACGACCCGATCTTCATCGGGGTCGTGACCGATGGCTTGTGGGAAAAGTTCTGCAAGCTGTTCGGTTTGAACGATCTGTGGTCGGATGAAAGCATCCGCATCAACAATGCCCGCGTCCAGGCGCGTGACCGGATACTGCCGCGTATTCGTGAACTGATCGCCGGTTTTACCCGCGCCGAGCTGATCGACCGGCTGGAAGGCACGGGGCTGCCTTTTGCTCCTATCGGGCGCCCGCAGGACATGTTTGACGATCCGCACCTGCTGGCTAGCGGCGGGCTTGAACCAGTCAGGCTGCCCGACGGCACCCAGACCGCGCTTCCGGCCTTGCCGATCATGATGAACGGACGCCGGCCCAGCACCGCATCGACACTGTCCGAACCCGGCGCCGATAGCCGCATGGTGCTGGCGGGACTGGGGTACGCGCCGGAACGGATCGAAGCGTTACTGGCTGCAGGGTCGGTGGGCTGATTCAGGGGCGTCGATACGTCATGAACTGATCCTGCGGTGCCCCCTTCGGCAGTAGGCTTCGCGGATTCCATAAGGGAGAATAGGCTATGTTCTGGAAATCTACTCAAGCGGCGCTGGCGCTTTTCGCCTTGCTGCCGATGACGCCCGCGCTGGCCGCCGACAAGCCGGCTTCCGCTTCACGGGATGCGGCGACTCCGGAATTCCGGGCTTGGGTTGATGCGCGGGCCGGAACGGGGCAGCCTGTGCACTGGGTTGCCGAGGGTGGGGTCTATGAATACCCATCCGGTCGCAAGCTGTTTGGGATGGTGGGGTTTGACAGCAGTCGCGTGATCTGGCCCGCCAAGGCTGGCGAGCCTGTTTTTCACCTTACGCGCAAGACATTCGCCTATACGGATCCCCAGACCGGAGAGATTCTGCGCGAATTCAACGGGCAGCCGGTTACGCCGATCGCGTATCCTTATCAGATGATCTCCTATCGCCAGGAAGGCGATCAAATCTTTGCCGATGTCGAACAGGGGGCCGGCAAGGATGTGCGTACCATCAGGGCCCGCGATGGCATCCGCTATCGTTGGCTGGGCAAGGATACGCTGGCGGTCACCGCTCCCATCTTTCTTGATTTTCCGCTGCCCGGTGGCGCGCTGTACGAAGCTTGGGAAAACTACGATTTCTTCCTCCACCGTGCCGGAAAGCTGGATGAACCCTATCAGATGAGCTGGCAGCGCTTTGGCGCATTGCCTGCGTGGGCTGGCAAGGGCAAGGCAATCTACCATCTGGTTTCGTGGCGGGTTGAGAGCGAGAAGGAATTTCCGGCGCCGTTGCTGGCGTGGGCCAGGGAAAGCATGTCGCTGTGGCTGAAGCCGCCAGCCGATGTCGCGGAAGTGCGTCGTTTGCAGAAGGGCGACGCGGGCGAAGCTTGGGCGAAGTGATCTTTGCTACGGCCCAGGTTCAATCCCTTTGCATGCGGGAGCTGCTTTCATGACTGTCTGGATTCTTGTCTTACACATCGCGGTTCTGGGCTACTGGCTTGGCTCCGAACTGGTGATCAATTCGACTTATCGTTACGTCAGCTATGCCGGATCCATGCCCTTTAATGAGCGGCAGCGGTTGATGGACCATGTCATGATCGTTGATCAGCATGTGCGTTATGCACTCGTCCTGCAGGCAATGCTGGGGACGATGCTGGCCGCCTCCTATGGACTTGTGCCGGGCGGGGAAACGGTGGCGAATATCGCTCTGGCCATCGGCATCGCCTGGTTGGCCTTCGTCGAGGCGGTGCATCGACTGCACCACAGTGCGATCGGCCAGGTCCTGGCCGCAATCGACCGGGCATCGCGATACGTGCTGATCATCATTCTGCTGGCGTTGGCGACCGGTATTGTCGGCAGTGAGTGGAGTATGCCGCTCTGGCTGCGGTTGAAGCTGGGCCTGTTCGCAGGGGTGATCTCTTGCGGGGTTGGCATCCGCTTTGCGCTGATCGCGCATTTCCGCACCTGGGCCGTAATGGCCCGCGATGGCGTCACGCCTGAACGCAACGCGGTGATCGAACGGACTTATGTTCGGGCAACTTCGGTGCTGGTTCTGCTATGGGTGTTCATCGCGGCGATCGTCGTGGTGAGCGTGGTCAAGCCTGTATGACCCAGCCGGACCGGGTCTTGCTGATCGCCAGCCTGCGTCAGCGGTACGGTAACGAGGCCGTGCTGACTGATCCGGTCCGGCTGGCAGCGGCCAGCCATGATGTCTATGCATCGGGCGTCGCGCCAATTGCCATTCTGGTTCCGAAAGATGCGGCCGATTTGGGGGTGGCGATTGCCGAGATCACAGCGCATGGGCTGGCCGTGGTCCCACGTGGCGGCGGGCTGAGCTATACCGCAGGTTATGTCAGGCAAGCGGGTGAGGCCGTGCTTGTCGACTTGTCCAGGCTGGACCGGATTCTGGTGATCGACCCAGTCAACATGACCGTGACGGTAGAGGCAGGCGCGACGTGGAAAGCGATCCACGCCGCTCTTGCTGAGTATGACCTTCGACTTCCCTTCTTCGGCACTTTCTCAGGCGCCGGCGCGACCGTCGGTGGTGGATTGTCGCATGGTGCCCTGTTCTTCGGGTCGGCACGGTATGGAACGGTTGCCGATATTGTTCTGTCGATGGACGTCGTGCTGGCCGATGGCAGTACCATGCGCACCGGGCAGGCCGCACTTCAGGCACCTTGCCATCCGGTGTTTCGTGGTCTTGGCCCTGATCTGACTGGGCTGTTCCTGCACGATGGAGGCGCCTTCGGGATCAAGACGAAAGCTCACCTTCGCGTGATACGCCGTCCGGCCCATACGGGGTATGCCAGTTTTGCCTTTAGGCGGATTGTCGATGCCGTGGATGCGCTTTGTGCCATCCAGCGCGAAGGGCTGATCGAAGACGGATACATCATGGATCCGGGCGCGACCGATCATCTCGATGTGGATGCGGCGGCCGTGGCCCGGTCCGTGCGGGCCGTGTCGCGCAATTCGGGCGGCGTGCTGGGGGCGGCGAAATCTTTGCTGGCCATGTCGCGCGGTGGACTGGATGTGATCCCGCAAGGGCACTTTTCACTGCATCTGGTTTGCGCTGAGCGCACCCGGTCCGGGCTGAACGAAGCCTTGGCCAATTGCGCCAGAATCGCGCATTCGCATGACGGACGCCGAGTTGCTCCGACAATCCCGATGGTTGCGCGAGCAGACCCCTTCCCCGGCCTGAACGGCGTGTTGGGGCCGGGCGGCGGGCGCTGGGCCGCTCTCAACGCGAAAGTGGCGCTTGGCGAAGCACATCGGGTCGTTGCGGCTTTTGACCAGATGATTGCGGCAATGACCAGTGAAATGAAGCGTCACGGTGTGCGTGTAACGCGTCTGGCGTCAGCACTCTCCACTCCGTGTTTCAGTTTCGAAGGCGTATTCCACTGGAGCGACAGTTGGCTGCCGCTGCATCGAAGTGCCCCGGACGCTGCGGCTCTAGCACGTTTGGACGAACCCGCGCCAAATCCTGCGGCAAGGGAACTCGTCGCGCGGTTGCGGGCGATGACGGTGGACCTGTTTCGCGCGCACGGTGCGGCATCGAACCAGATTGGACGAACCTATCCGTTCATGCCTGTGTTGCGGGATGAGCCGGCTGACTTGTTGCGGGCGATCAAGCTGGCAGTCGATCCGCACAACCTGATGAACCCAGGCGTTCTGGGTTTTCCCTGTTCGTCCCGATGAAGCGGTCGTCCTCGATTTCAACCACCAGGAGTTATCATGTCTGAATTCTTTGCGATCGTTTGCCGTGACAAGGCCGACACGAAGCCGACCCGCATGGCCGGGTTGAAGGAGCATCTGGCTCACCTTGACGAAGTGTTCGACCGGGTTGCGCTGGCTTGCCCGCTCCACGGCGAGGATGGCGGTTTCGTCGGTTCGCTGGTAATTGTCAGCGCGTCCGACCGGGCCGATGCACAGGCCTTCATCGAAGCAGACCCCTATTACAAAGCGGGTATCTGGGACACGGTGGAGATCAGCCGGATCGGCGTCAAAGCTGGCAGTTGGGTGGGCGGCAAGCCCTGGTAAGGAATTGATCTGGGCAGCAGCCGGGCTCAGGCCGTCTGGCTGCCCAGTTCAATCAATAGCGCCTTGATCAGGTCGTCGATCAAGGCGCGTTTGCGCCGCATCAGAAATATCGGCGTTGTCCAGGCACCATTACCCATGTCGCGCCACAGCAGGTCCGGCAGGTCTTCGCACAGCGAATGCGGCAGAATGGCGAGGCATCGGGACCGGCGCAGCGCCTGCAGCGTGAACAAGACCGATGTTGTCATGATACCGGGACGCGGAGGGGCCATCCCCGCGTTGACGAACGCTTCTCCGATCTGCGCATCCAATAACGCCGTGTTGCGGCCTATGATCCATTGAGCCTCTGCGAGATCGGCCAGGCCGCTGGCGTTCGAGAGCAGGGTATTGTCCGCAGCGCTGGTAACGCCCCATCGCTCAACTGCGAGCTGTTCAAGCAGTACGCTGTCCGTCTGCTCCGCAGTTTGCGATGAAATGGCTACATCGATCTCTCCGCGATGAAGCTTGGCGACAAATTCCCGATCGATCCCGCTTTCGACATCGATGCGCACGCGCGGATAACGCTCGGCAAAGCGCATGACCCGGCTGCCCAGGTGGCTGGATGCGGCAATCGGGCTTAGCCCCACAACCAATCGACCGCGCTGCAAGCCTAGTTCCGCACTGGCTGCATGTCTGAGGCGGCCAGCATCTGCCAGAACCTGCCGGGCGTGTTCGGCAATGGCATCGCCTAGCCGGGACAGGACCATGCCGCGCGCTGCACGCTCGAACAGTTTTCCGCCCAGTTCCAGTTCCAGCCTGGCAAGGCTTTTGGACAGGGCCTGCTGAGTTAACCCCACGCGATCTGCGGCAAGTGTCAGGCTGCCGGCATCGACGACGGCAAGGAAGTGGGAAAGTTGGCGCAGTTCCATAGCCAAACCATCAACCATAAGTTGTACAAAATGACAACCGGTTGCTGGTTCGATCGAAGTGTACCGCACAAGCTTGGGTCAAATGCCTTTCTTGGGAGTATTGAACCATGGCTAGTCTGAACAGCGTTTCCCAGTGGGACGAAGTCGTCGATGTGTTGATCTGCGGTTACGGTTGCGCGGGTGCGTCTGCCGCCATCGAGGCTCGTGACACTGCTCCCGATGCGCGCATCCTGATCGTGGAAAAGGCGCCGCAGGAATTTGCCGGCGGTAATTGCCGCGTTTCCGGGCAGTCGCTGCTGATTTCAAAGAACAAGGACGCCCTGAAGGATTATCAGCGAAAGATGAGCGCTGCCAATCCCGTCAGCGAGGAACTGCTCGACGACTGGGCCGACCGGATGGTCAACCTTGAGCCTTGGATTCAGCAGATTGCAGCCGGCGCTGGTCAGGAATTCCTGCGCGGCACGGGTTTCACCGAGCGCGACGCTGTACTGGAATTCCCGGAACTGGGCGCGCGCGATGCCGTGGCCTACACCTCCACGATCCTGCCGATCCCGTCAGGCGTCTGGTTGGCCCTGAAGGCTAACGTGGAAAAGCGGAACGTGCCCGTCTGGTTTGATAGCCGACTTGTGGACCTCATCCAGGACCCGGACACGTTGGAAGTTTTCGGCGCGTGGATCGAACAGAACGGTCAGCGCAAGGCGATCCGCGCCGAACGCGGCGTGATTGTGGCAATCGGGGGCTATGAAGCGTCGCCCCAGATGCAGCGCGACTATTATGGCCTGTCGAACGTTGTGCCGCTGGGGACACCGTATAACACGGGGGATGGCCTGCGTATCATGCAGAAGGCTGGCGCGGGCATGTGGCATCTGCGCAATCAGGGGCAGTCGGGCGGTATCTGGCCGGGTATCCGCCAGCCGCATCAGCAGACCTGCTACTTGCGCAATTTCATGCTGCCGGCGTTCAGCTGGTTCGACGTCGACAGCGAAGGGCGTCGTTTCTACAACGAGGCGAACGAGCTGCAGTTGACCCACTACAAGGAAAAGAAGCACGGTCGTTTCGTTGATGTGCCGCTCAACGTGGCCCACCCGGTCCACATGATCTTTGACGAAACCACCCGGCAGGCAGGCAAGCTGGTGCTGGAGGTCATGACCTGGAGCGCGGTTGTCGTTGCAGAAGAATGGAGCGAGGACAACAGCGCCGAGATTGCTTCCGGCCTCATCCACAAAGCCGACACGATTGCTGAATTGGCTGCCAAGATTGGCGTCGAAGTGGCCGTTCTTGAGGAACAGGTCGCGCGTTACAACGCAAGTTGCGCCGCCGGCAACGACGAGGTTTTCGGCCGGAATGCGGAAACTCTGCTGCCGGTAGCCAACGGCCCGTTCTATGCCTTGCCGATCACGCCCGCCATTGTCTGCACCGGCGGCGGTGCACGCCGGAACATGGACGGTGTGGTTTTCGGTCATGACGACAAGCCGATTGCGCGGCTCTACGAAGCGGGTGAACTCGGCTCGTTCATTTCCGACCTCTACCAGAACGGGTCGTACCTGACCGAAGCGATGATCACCGGCCGCGGCGCGGCGCGCAGCGTGCTGGCGCTGGCACCGTCGGTGTTGCCGGCCCCGGCAGGGCAGGCCTGAGATGCTGGTCAAGACTCCCGCAATCAAGCTGGGCGTCGAAGTGCGCGAAAGCCGGGTGGAGGATGGGCGCCTCATCCTCACCGGTGTCGCCAACGCGATGCCTTGTACGGTCGAGATCGGAGGAAAGGAGCTGATGCGACTTGCGGGCAAGCTGATGCGCCCTGCGGTGGTGGCTCTGGCGCTGCGTTCGATGTTCTCAAAATCCCAATAACGGCGATAAGGCGCGCTTCGGCCCGGCATTCAAAGCTCGAAGTTAAGGAGAAGTTCCTTGAGCGATTTTCTGGCAGTCCACGAGCTGGCCATGCTGCGGTTCGCGCACATTCTGGCGATGGTCTATTGGCTGGGCGGTGAATGGGCTGTCTTCCAGACATCCTACAAGGTCGTTGATCCGGCGCTGCCCGTGGCAGAGCGCGTACGCCATCTCGACACCGTGTTCCGCATTGACGTTGTCTCGCGGATCGGGATCGTCTCGCTGTTGCCGCTGGGCCTGCACATGGGGCACCTGTGGGGTGTGCAACCCTATGGCGGCAATTTCCTCGTCGCGGTCTGGTTGGGTTGGGTGGCCTGGGTGATCGTCACGCTGCTGGCCTTCCGCGACAAGATGCGGCGCAAGGATACCGTGTTCGGCAAATTGGAGGACTGGTCGCGCTATCTGGCTATCCCCGCCGTCGTCGGCACCGGCATCACATCTTTGCTGGGCATGGGGCCGTTTGAAGCAAGCGATGGACAGCAATGGTATTCGGCAAAGCTGATCGTCTTCGGGCTAAGCCTGATCGTCGGGCTTGTACTTCGATATTATCTGCACGAGTGGCCGGGGATTTTCGCCCGGCTTGCCAAAGGACCAGACGCCGCTGCCGAGGCACGTCTGGCCGATCTCATCCGCTCAGCCCGGATCGTGGCCGTGATCTACTGGATCACCATTGGTGCCGCTGGCTTCCTGGGGGCGGTGAAGCCGATCTGACGCTGGTCAGGCGGATGAAGGAAGGGGGCGGTCGTGATCCACGGCCGCCCCCTTTTGTTGTGAAATTAACATTTGACGGTGAACCCTCCCCGATGAATATATTTGTCCGTACAAATTGACCGCTCCGGGCCACAGCCGGTTCCAGCGGCAAGCAAGCGCAAGGGGTAGGATATGAGCATTTCGCGACGTGGCATGATGGGAGCCTGCGCGGCCCTGACAACGGCAGCTGCTGCAGGAGTTGGTTCCAGTGCGAAGGCTGCGACAGCCGCAGGTGCACCTGCGCCGTTGTCGATGCGTCCAGATGGCAGCTATGAAACCGTTGCGCTGGCCAAGGATGCCATCATGCTCGGCGTGGTCCAGTCGCGGGTAGTGCCGGTCGAGCTGGCGAACCTCAAGCAGTCGCGTTTTGCCAACGTCCAGCACATGGCGGACCTTATCGATCGTGCCAACGGGCTCGTCGGGCACGATATCCTGTTCTTCCATGAATTCCCGGTCACCGGCTACTATCATGGCTGGAACCTTGACGATGCGCGAAAGGTGGCGATTGAGCTGCCCGGCCCGGAAACGGAACTGCTGGCGCGCAAGGCCCGCGAATATGGGTGCTGGCTGGTGTTCGGCTCGTACGTTCGCGATCCGGCCTGGCCGAAGTCACTACTGTCGATCACGGTCATCATGAACGACAAGGGAGAAATCGTCGACCGGCACTGGAAGGCGCGGAACCTGAAGGGCTTCTTCGGGGGACGCAAAGAGCTGTTCACCACCACCATATACGATGTGCTGGACCGCTATGTGGAAATGTACGGTCCGGATGCGGTCCTGCCTGTCACCCGGACGCCGCTGGGCAACATCGCGACGAGTTCCACACAGAAAGAACCGGAGCTGTTTCGCGCCTTTGCGATGAAGGGAGCGGAACTGATCCTCCGGACGGCAACGGGTGGTTTCACGCCGCTCGATATCCAGGCAACATCGCTGTACAACGGCGTGTATACTGCGGTGGCCAACAATGCCGCCTCACCCGAAAATACCCGCTATTTTGCCGATACTGGCGGCGGTGGCAGTGCGATCTATGGGCCTGACGGGGGTGAACTGGCGAGTGCGAAGCTGGCGTTCGAAACTCTGGTCAGCCAACGGATTCCGATCGGAGCCTTCCGTGCGCGCCATCGTCAGCCGGTGGTTCATACCGAACTGTTTCTGCCGGTATTTGAGCAATATCGTTCGCAGTATGGCCCGAACTTGTTCGACGCCTATCAGCCTACCGACGCGCTTGATGCGGGAAGGCACCTTCAGGACAAGGCCCGCTGGCCGCGCACGTAATCCGCATGCCATCCTCAAACTGTCCAGTTGATCGTTCTTAGGAGCAAGCTGCGTGGCTGCTTATCTCGTTGTCATTGCCCACGTTGATGATCGTGAGGCTTTCATGGGCGGCTATGCAAGGTTAGCCGCCGCGTTGGTGACCCGGATGGGCGGTCGATACCTGCTGCGCGCGCCGGGCGCACTTGGGCTGGAAGGCGATGGTCTGGAGGGCGCTTCGGTCGTCGTCTCCCAGTGGACTGACATGGCCGGGCTGCGGGCGTTCTGGGAAAGTGAGGAATACGCCCGCATCCGCCCCCTGCGCGAGGGTATTGCCCGCTGCAAGGTTCTGGCATTGGAAAGCCCGGACGCTCCGGCTGTAGGCGGAGATGCGACAGGGCATGACCGCGCGGCCGCCATCGCAGGAATCGTGGAGGCAGGCGAGCGGTGGAAGTCGAGTTATGCCTCTTGACGTGCTCCCCTGATTGTTACCAGTCAGAGGTAGAGTCTGGCCCCTTCATGATGGTTGTTTGATGGGATGGCAACGTGTCTGGGGGCATGCCCCCAGACACGTTGGCCGGCGATCTCGGCGGGGGTCTTCCCGCCCAGTTTCGAGTGTGGCCTCACCGTGTTGTAATCGTGCCGCCAGGCGGCCAGCACGAACCGGGCATGAGCCAGCGAGGTGAACAGGGTCTCGTTGAGGCATTCGTCCCGCAGGCGGCCATTGAAGCTCTCCACGAAGCCATTCTGCATTGGCTTTCCCGGTGCGATGTAGTGCCACTCGATCCGTCGCTCCTGCGACCAACGCAGGATGGCCGACGAGGTCAGTTCGGTGCCATTGTCGCTGACCACCGTATGCGGCTTGCCGCGCGTGCCGATAAGGCTTGTCAGTTCCCGCGCTACCCGTGCTCCCGACAGTGACGTATCGGCCACCAGCGCCAGGCACTCCCGCGTGTAGTCATCAACCACGCACAGGATGCGGAAGCGCCTACCGCAGATCAGGCTGTCAGAGACGAAGTCGAGCGACCACCGCTGGTTCGGACCATCCGGCAGCACCATCGGTCTGCGCGTGCCCAACGCCCTCTTGCGCCCGCCACGGCGACGCACGCGCAGGCCCTCCTCGCGGTAGATGCGCAGCAGCTTCTTGTGGTTGGGTGTGATGCCCTCCCGCGCCAGCAGGTAACCCAGGCGGCGATAGCCGAACCGGCGACGCTCCGCCGCCAACTCGCGCAGCCTTTGCCGCAGAGCCCCGTCATCCGGCCGTGTCGGCTCGTAACGGATCACCCTGCGGCTCACACCAACCAGTGCACACGCCCGACGCTCGCTCACCCCGTGATGCTCCCGGGCATGGGCGACGGCTTCCCGCTTGGCGCCGGGCGTTACCATTTTTTTGATGCCAGATCCTTCAACACGGCATTGTCCAACATGGCCTCGGCCAGCAGCTTCTTCAGCCGCGAGTTCTCCTCCTCGAGCGACCGCAGCCGCCGGGCCTCGGACACATCCAGACCGCCGAACTTCGACTTCCACTTGTAGAATGTCGCCGAGCTGATCCCGTGGCGGCGGCAGACCTCCACCGTCGCCATCCCAGCTTCCTGCTCCTTCAAGATCGCAATGATCTGCTCTTCGTTGAACCTGCTTCGCTTCATATCCGTCCGACTCCTTGCGTCAGACTCTACCAAAAAGCGGTCACAATTCAGGGGAGCACGTCACTCTGGCGACCTGGTGGCGATGCGCGATCTTTATGCGCCGGACTGCCTGGTCAGCCCCAACGCCGCGCCGTTGTTGAAAGGGGCCGATGCGGTGATCGATCACTTTGCCCGTCATGCCCGGTCCGGAAACCGGGTCGAGGTGGAATCAGCGATCGAGTCAATCGAGGTTGAAGGCGCGTTTGGCTATCAGGTGCTGCGCTTTGTGATGTCCATTGTCCCACCGGACCGTGACGCCTACCAGATCGCGGGGCGGACCCTGTTGGTCTACAAGCGGGGCGACGATGGCAACTGGCGTGTCTGGCGGGACATGGACAACAGCCTGGCCTCGGGCGAGGCCGTTATCTGAACCAGTTGGCTCTGTGATGGAGCCGGGCGCAGCGCCATGCTCCGCCCGGTTGCCATTCCTGCCCGCAAACGCACAAATGCCATTATCGAGGCGCCTGAATGACTAATCGCCGCGTCAGGAAGCATCGAAATATCGGCTATTTCCGCGCCTCCTTGCACTGAACGATTTTGCTTCAGATCCCGATGGTGCCGTTCATGCGTTTTCGGCCTAACCCATGTAAGCCCCGCCGCTGACGTGCAGCACATTTCCGGTCATATAACTTGATCCTGGGCCAAGTAGGAACAGGATCGGGCCTGTGACATCGCTGGCCGTCGCCATCCGCGCCAGCGGGATCTGCGCGAGATATGCGTCCATGTCGAACCGTAGCGGTGCAGCCGGGTCCAGCGCCCGCCCTCGGCCACCTCGCAGGAAGGGGGTGTCCACCGCGCCGGGCGACACGAAGTTGATCCGCACTCCGGGGGCCAATTCACGCGCGACGGATTGGCCCATCGCGACCATCCCGGCTTTGGCTGCCACATAAGGGGCATAACCTGCCTGCGGGATGTAGGCCATGTCGCTTGTCAGCATCACTACGCTTGCTGTGCTGTCATGCTTCAGCAGCGGCACGGCGGCGCGAAGGCACAGCGTCATCAGCCGCAGGTTGCCATCCAGCACGTCGTCGATCTGCGCGATTTCCCATTGATCGATCGGCTGGCGTGGGCCAGCAAAACCTGAAGCGATGACAAGGCCGTCGAGCCGTGGGGTGATCTGCGCCACTTGGGCGAACGCCGTAGAGATCGACTCCGGGTCACGCCCATCAAAGGCGATGGCATGGTGTGCAGGGCCGGGCGCTTCGGCCAGCGAACCGGGCAAGTCCATGGTAATCACCGTACAGCCACCATCGACCAGCGCCCGAACGACGTCTGCGCCGATCCCGCCGCAGGCTCCCAGCACGGCAATATGGGATCCGGCAGGCGGCATGAACTTTGTTGTGTCAGCCATATTCAATACATTCCAGTAGTTCGCCGCTGGGCCCCCGCAGGGTTGCGGCGCGGCGACCATTGTAGGGGAAACCGGCATGGGCAGCCGGCGGTGCGAGCCATTCTACGTCCAGTGCATCTAGATTGGCGACGCCAATGCTGACCAATGCGTTGCCAGGAGGCAGCATAGCATCGTGCTGTGGGCGGGCCTTGGCCTGAGGAGGGTATCCATCCACCTCGAAGATCGTCATCCGCCCGTTCTGTATCATCGTCAGATCGGTGCGGTAACTGTCCGGCAGGTCGAAGGCCTGATTGATCATCCTGTAGGTCAGGTTGAACGTGTCGGCAGCCTGCAAGCCCAGATGCCGCTCATACCAATTGACCGATGCCACCCGATCGGGCGTGGCCAGGATAGCGATGAACAGATGATCCACCGATGACTGTGCGCGGGGCAGATCACAGTTCGGCATGTCCGCGCGCACTTCGTTCAGATAGACCATTTCCCGGCCGCGGCCCAATATCTGCATCGGAATGAAATAGGCCATTCCCTCCAGCTCGCGCGGCAAGCCCTGGATCGTAAAGCCCGACTCGTCCAGCCGGTCCGGCCACCCGAACACGTCCTGGACGGTAAGTTCGAAGGCGGCCCAGCCGTGGCTCGTGGTCGGGACGAAAGCTGGGCAATCCGGCTGTTCGACCAGACGAAGTGCACAGGGTGACCCGCTTTGCGGTCGAAGAACGGCCATGCGCGAGCCGGCGCTGGCGGGCGCGCCCCAGGCAGCGGCAAGCCTGTCGTCAATCCGCGAGGCTTCGACCAGTTCCAGACCAAGGACATCGCGGTAGTCCAGGATCGCCGCGTCAAGATCAGGGGCCACGGACAGGCCGCCCACGATCTGGCCGTGGCGCGGCGGATCTGTAAAGGGCGCGCTCATCGGAAGGCTGGCGGCCGCTTTGCCAGAAACGCACTGACGCCTTCTGCAAAGTCATCACCGTCGAAAGCGGCGGCGAATTCAGCGCGGGTGGTATCGTCGTCAGCGACCTGTCCATCCAGAATGCGCTGGACCATCACCTTGGACATGCGCTGGCTGTGACCCGAAACCGCCACAAGTTCACTTGTGATGCGGTCAAGTGCGGCGGCAGGATCGGTGTCGAGGAGCGTTACCATGCCGATCGCGAGCGCCTCTGCCGCGGTCAGCAATGTACCGGTGAACAGGATGCGCTTGGCCTGGGCCGGACCGACCAGGTCGACCAGCAGCTTGGTGTCGTGCAAGGGATAGACCAGCCCCAATTTGGCCGGGGTGATGCCAAAGCGCGCCTTTGGACCAGCGACGCGGAAATCGCAGGCCAGTGCAATGCCGCAGCCGCCGCCCACGCAATCGCCCTCGATGAAGGCAATGGTCGGCTTTGCCGCGCGGGCCAGTTCATGCTGTACGCGATTGA
Source organism: uncultured bacterium (assembly GCA_964596685.1). Classification (GTDB taxonomy): domain Bacteria; phylum Chlamydiota; class Chlamydiia; order Chlamydiales; family VFKH01; genus CAZQVA01. The sequence goes on from CAZQVA010000004.1 coordinate 70,573, forward strand.
TCGCGGCCTGATTGGCGGCGCGCCATTCCCGATCGCGTGCGCCGGTGGCAAATTCACCAATGTCCGCACCTGCGCAGAATGCGCTGTCCGGTTTGGCCGCGCGCACCACCAGCACATTGACTGCCGGATCGGCCATCGCCTGGGCCAGAAGTTGCGGGAACAAGTCCCACATTTCCTGGTTGAAGGCATTGCGCTTGTCTGCGCGGTCGATCAGCAGGTGAGCCACCGCACCCTGCCGTTCCAGTCGCAGGGTCATGCCGGATCGACCGTGGCAAGGTGCTGCGCAATCTGGTGGCGGCTTGCCACCCACACGCCTTCATGGGCGCGGACATGGCGGAAGAATTCTTCCAGCGCCCAGATGCGGCCCGGACGGCCGATGATGCGCAAGTGCAGGCCCAGCGACATCATGCGGCCAAGGCCCTGCTGCCCTTCGCGGTAGATCTGGTCGAAGTTGGCCTTGGCATAGTCCAGCCATTGGTGCGGGGTCAGCGCCGGATCGGTCCACATCTTCATGTCGTTGCTGTCGAGTTGATAAGGCACGATCGCCAGCGGCTTGCCCGGAACGGTCGTGCGATCCCAGAACGGCACGTCGCCCGAATAATCGTCCATGTGGTAGGCAAAGCCTTCCTCGATCAGCAGGCGGCGCGTGGCATCGGTGTGAAAATAGCGCGAGAGCCAGCCATAGGGGCGCACACCGACGGTGCGTTCGATCGATTCCACCGCCTTGCGGATGAATTCGCGCTCCTGCTCCTCGTTCATCTTGAACTGGTGGACCCAGCGCCAGCCGTGACTGACCGGCTCATGCCCCAGTTCCGCGATGGCGGCGGCGATTTCGGGATAGTTTTCAAGGCTTAGTGCGGCAACCGTCCAACTGGCCATGATGTCATAGGCCTTGAGCAGGCGCACGATACGCGGCGCGCCGGCCTTGATGCCATACAGGTAGTTGCTTTCGTTGCCGTAGTTGCGGATCGGCGAACGGATGTGGATGCCCAGTTCGTCGACTGGCTCCATGCCGCGGTCCCCGCGGGCCACGGTCATTTCGCTGCCTTCCTCGACGTTCACCACCACGGACAGGGCCATGATGTTGCCATCGGGCCAACGGATCGATTCTTCGTGCATCAGTGCATTTCCTCCCCGCCCGAGACGTTCAGCGCCTCGCCGGTAACATAAAAGGCATCATCGCTAGCAAGCCATGCGCAGGCCGCCGCCGTATCGCTGGCAAGACCGGGGCGACCCATCGGGTTCTTGCGGTGCATGTCAGCGATGTAATCCTCGACCGTGGCGAAACCCAGCAGCCGCGAGAAGTATTCGTTCTGCTGCGCGCCAAGGCCGGTGGTCACGTGGTTCGGGCAAACCGCGTTTACGGTGATCTTGTGCTTGCCCAGTTCCAGCGCCGCAGCGCGGGTCAGGCCGACCATACCATGCTTGGAGCTGACATAGGCCGGAAGATCCGGAAACGCGCTTTTCGCTGCTTGCGAGGCGATGTTGATGATACGCCCGCCCTTGCCGCCGGCGATCATCGCGCGGGCTGCCGCCTGCGAACAATAGAACGCGCCCGACAGGTTCACCCCGATCACCTTGGCCCAGTCGGCCGGATCGACATCCAGAAAGGGCTTCATCATGAAGCCGATGCCGGCGTTGTTGACGTGGATGTCCACGCTGCCGAAACGGGCCACGGCCTGATCGATCAGGCCTTGGCATTGGTCGGCCTGGCTGACGTCGCAGGCGATCGTGGCAATCTGTGCGTTGCGGCTGCGCAGGTCTTCGGCAACGGCTTCCGCCTCGGCATCGATGACAAGATCGGACACGACGCAGTTGGCACCTTCGTTAGCGAAACGCTGGAGGATCGCCTGACCGAGCCCCTTCTGCTTGCCCGATCCGGTGACGACGACCGTTTTGCCCGAAAAGCGGCCCGGCATCACAAGTTTTCCGTGAGAATGAACTGCGGATTGTCGGCAAAGTCCTGGAACGGCTTGGCCATTTCCTGGAACGCGGCGGTCGAGATGTCGCCGACGAAGCCTTCCATGTCGGCAATGTCGATTACTTCGACATACTGATAAGGCGCGGCTTCGCCCGAACCGAACAGGCCGAGCGACTTGTGGACCGTGAAGCGGATCACCGAACCCAGCGCGTTGACGGCGGGGATGTCGGACCCGCGTGCCCAGGCCTCGTAAGCCGCCGGATCAACGCCATCCTTGAGATTGAAAAGCACTATGATGCGCATGGTGAAAACCTTCTATCCTGCGTGAAAATGATCTGGCTGCCGATAGGCGCGAAGCTGCCCGTCGATCTGGCGGGCGAGGGCGAACAGGCCGGCTTCGGCCCCGCGCGGGCCCACGATCTGGACGCCGATCGGCATGCCGTTGGCGGCAGTGCCGGCCGGGATGGTCACGGCGGGCAGGTTGCCGACATTGGCGAGACAGGTGAAATCGGCCTGGTTGGCGGGGGCCGGTTCGGCATGGTCGAAGGCCGGCTGCGGTGCGGTCGGCAGAACCAGCGGCCCGGTTTGCGTGACGATTTCATTGAGGCGCTCGGCGGTGCGGGCCAGAACTTCGCGGTCGGCCTGCCGGTCCTCGTCCTTGCGGTGCGAGCCATAGGAGATGAGCTTTGCCAGCGTCGGCGAAAGCAGAGCTGCGTCCGCGTCGGCCAGTTCCGCGTGGAGCGCGGCGGCGGTGGCGATGAACCCGGCATAGCGGATGCGCGATGGCGCATCGGCCAGGGCCAGCGGCGCAGCCATGTCGAGCAGGCTGCAGACCTGCTGGAAGCAAGCCAGAACGTCGCTCGTGCATTCCACTCCGCCCAGATCGGCCAGCGTTACCGGCTTGCCGGGCAGCGCTGCGTTGCCGAACGTGCTTGTAAGCTTGGCGGCCTGTTCCAGCAGGTCAAGTGATCGGGCCAGCGGGCCGATCACGTCCAGCGCGGGTTCCGCCAGTTCAAGGCCGTCGCGGCTGACGGCGGTTTGCGCCGGCTTGAAGCCATACACGCCGCAATAGCTGGCCGGGATACGCACCGACCCCATGGTGTCGGTTCCCAGCGCCAGATCACACAGCCCTGCCGCCACCGCCGCGCCGCTGCCGCCCGACGACCCGCCGGGCGTGAAGCCGATGCGGTGCGGGTTGTGGGTGGCGCCGAAGAACGGGTTGTCCGTCTTGGCCCCCAGCGCCGCCTCTTCCATGTTGAGCGTGCCGATGATTGCAGCGCCCGCATCGCGCAGCGCGGCTACCGTGGCGGCATCGCGCGCGGCGATCCGGCCACGGTGCAGCGCCATGCCTGCCGTCCACGGCAGGCCGCGCACCGCGATGTTGGACTTGACCCCGACCGTCACGCCGACCAGCGGCCCTTCGCCGAACCGCGCCGCCCGGTCGAAATCGACAAAGGCGTTCAGCGGCTGGTTGGCCTCTGCCAGCGCGGCGAAATCAAGCGGGGTGCGATCGGTCACAGCGATCTCCGGTCGATCAGGCGGATCGGCTTCTGGCGGGAATCGATCTGGGTTTCAGCAGCGGTTTCACCCGGTGCCACCAGTTCAACTCCCACTTCGATGCCAATGCCCTTGCGCAGCAATGCGGCCACTTCGCCCATGTCGCTGCCACCGCGGCTTTCCAAGCGTACCAGCATCTCATCACGGCCGCTGGCGTCGCGGACAACATGGCAGATGAACTCGCCCGTCAGGTCCGGGCGGTTCTCGATGATCGCGCCGATGGCGTGGGGGAAAATGTTGATCCCGCGCAGCTTGACCATGTTGTCGCTGCGCCCTTTGAAGCCGGAAATCCGTTTGAACACCATGCCGGTCTGGTTGCTGCCGGTCAGCTCCTCGGTGATGTCATGGGTGTTGAACCGGATGCAGGGCGCGATGTCGTCCTTGAACAGGCAGGTTACCACCATGTCGCCTGTTTCGCCGGGTGCAACGGCGGCGCCGGTGTCCACGTTCAGCAGCTCGAGGAATTGCGCGTCCTCCCATACATAGAGACCGTCGCGCTCCGGGCCTTCGCCCGCGATCGTGCCGGTGTCGCCCACGCCGTACCAGTCGAATGCCTTAGCACCCCGCCAAGCTGCTTCGGTGGATGCGCGATCTTCCGTCCCCAGGTGGCCGATAATCATCTTGAGATTGATGCGGTCGAACAGCTTCTCCGCTTCGGCCACTTCGGCCAGCTTGCGGATGTAGTCGACGAAGCCGACCATGCAGGTCACGCCGAAGTCAGCCATCAGGTTGACTTGGTTGACCGACCGCGTCTCGATCCCGGTGCCAGCGCTCAGGAACAGGGAATTGGTATAATGGGTTACCGCTTCGCGGATGTAGTGTCCCCCGTTGATCATGCCGTGGCCATAGACTGACTGAACCACGTCATCGCGGCCCAGCCCCATCCAGCGATACATGCGGCCGATCATCAGGTTGGTGATTTCACGCCCCTTGGGGCCAAACATCAGCGGTTGGGGGCGGCCTGTGGTGCCGCTGGTAGTGTGGAACACGACCGGCGTATCACCACGGCCATCGAAATCACCATAGGGCGGGTGCTCGTTGACCGAGGCCATGAGGTCTGACTTGTCGTAAACTGGCAGCTTGGTGATGTCGTCCAGCCCACGAATATCGCTCGGCTCAATGCCTTTGTTGCCCCACAGTCGCTGGTAGAAGGGAATTTCCCAGCCGCGTTTCATCAGCTTGATGAAGCGCTCGTTCTGCAAAGCGTGAAGTTCGTCCCGGCTCATCCGGGTATATCGGTCGACGAATGCCTGGCCCACGGGATAGTCGGCCAGCAATTGCTTTGGGTCGAAGGTTTCGAAGTAGGTGGGAAAGCTCATTTTGGCTCCGTGGCGAAGGCGATGGGGTCGGAAAAGATCTGGGCCGCGTTCGGTCCGGCGAGCAAGCGGCAGAGGTCAAGCTTGGATCGGGCGCGCCGCGGATCGAGCGGTGCCTGCGGGCTGCCAGGATTGGCTGCAACCGGCTTGCGCAACGTTCGACCATCGGTCAGTTGCACGACCAGTACTTGCGGCGACAGGGCATTGTGATCGGGGTTGCCATCCAGTGTCACCCGCACCTGTTCGGCCAGTGCATCGATCGTGGTATCAAGGCGCGGGTCGATCGCACCATCACGAAGTATTAGCGGTGCCAGAAAGGCAAGGCACAAGCGGTTATAGGACTGGGGCGCATCAGGCCGGAATGGTCGACCGACCAGCCGCTGGATCAAAGGCGGGGCCAGCAGTTCAATGGATTCGACGTTTTCGATCGAAACCAGCCCTTCGTCCCGCAAATCAGCCAGCGCGCCGAGCGCGCCATGACTCGCGCGGCCGGACGGGTAAGGCTTGATGCTGACCTCACTGATCCGCCAGACTTTCCCCAGCGAAGCGAGATAATCATCCAGCCGCACCGGTTCGATAAGCGCGTCATAGCCGAACGGTCCGGTTAGTACGTCGTACGGGCCATCGACTCCTGCCTTGGCCAAATCATTCGCCATGATTGCGCCTCGCGCTGCATTCGCAATCTGGATCGGCAGGGCGGTGGATGCTTCGACATGCGCCTGCATGGTGCCGGACAGGAAGCTGTAGGCCAGTCCCACTGAATCGGCCATCCGTGCGCGATCAAGTCCTTCAAGCCTTGCCACGGCCAGCGTAGCCCCGATGATGCCGGCCGTCGCGGGGCGGAAAAACCGCATGCCGCCTGCAGCGGAAAGGCCCAGGCCACTGGCGATGTCCACGCCGACGGCAAGGGCTGTAAGGAACGCATCGGGCGTGCTGCCGCCCAGGCGATCGGATGACGCCAGCAGCGCAGCCGTTACCACGGACAGGGCGTGTACCACTGCCGGCTCATGCACCGCATCCCATTCAAGGCAATGAATGGAAAATGCGTTGAAGAATGCAGCCGAAGGGCAAGGCAGTGTGCCGCCCGCCAGAGAGCGGGCTTCGGTACCGGCTCCCCAGCCAGCGACAGCGCGTGCTATCGGTTCTGCTTCTGTGGAAGCGGCGCCAGCCGCACCAACCGCCAGGGTATCCGCCAGCAACCGCAGGGCATCGGCTCTGACAGCGGGGGGCAATTCGATCGGCCCGCTGGCAAAATCGATGATCCGCTGAATCGGGTTCATTGCAGCCAGTCCTTCAGGATGCCGATGAGTGGAGTGGTGGTACGACCGTACAATACCGCGTCGGCAGCGTATTCAAAATCAGCCGCGTGATCGGTCAGGGCAAACAGGGACTGGGCCTTGGCCAGGATATCGGCCTCGGTCATGGGGCGTTCCGGATCGCCAAGCGTATCGACAATGGCCACTTCGTGACCACCACACCGCACCCGCGCCCCGAAATGGGCCGGATAGCGGCTGGTGAACTCGGTACTTTCCACAACCGCGATGCGGGCACGCGTACTGGCGGTTGCTGCGATTGCCGACGGGGTGAAGTCCGCATGCTGCGGCATGCCGCGATCCGCGACCAGCGCGACTGAGTGCTGGATGGAGAATTTTGCCTCGATTTCACTGGTCGGATTTGCACGATTACAGAATGTCAGGGCGTCCGCATATGTCTCCACGGTGATCGGGCCATCGAGACCGCCGAGCCGGTTTTTCAGTTCCAGCGCGGCGTCGATTGCGGGGTGCGCATGGCGGCAGGCCGCCCACGGCTTGAAGCTTACTTCTTCGATCCGCCAGTGATCGGTCAGTTCAAGCGGCTTCGGGGCGGCGGTGGTCGCAGCATGAAGCCCTTGCGGCCCTTCGAGGACGAAGGCCGGGCCGCGTGCGCCAGCAAGGACAGACCGGGCCGCATGCAGTCCGGTCGCAACTGCATGGCTGACGTGCCACTGTTTTGCATCGCACTGTTCATGGCGCATTTGCCATAGACCGCCGGATATGGACCCGGCCAGACCAAGAACATGCATCAGGCCATCGGTCGGTGCCGATCCAGCGCTGTTCTCGCCAGCGGCAGATGCCATGCCATCCAGAGCCGCAACTGCCGCACCGAATACGCCGGCCGTGGCCGTGTTGTGCCAGAACGCATAGTGTCGGGCATCGAAAGTGGCGCCCACGGCAATCATCGCCTCATAGCCGCGCACGGCAGAATCAAGCATCCGGTCCATATCCAGCCCGGCAGCAGCCAGCGCCACAGGCCAGACGATCGGGCCGGGATGGAGAATGGCCATCCGGTGGACGTCATCCATTTCCAGCTTGTTCCCTATCCAGGCAGCCCGCTCGCTTGGGGAGCCGTGAATTTTTCGGGCGATCGAACCGGTTTCGGAAGACAAGCCGCCTGCAACGCAAGCCAACCAGTCCAGCAAATGCAGCCTGGCCCGTGCGCTCACCTGCGGTTCCACCGGCCGGATCAGGCGGCTTGCCAACTGAAATGTCAGGCTATCTTGCGTCACGCAGACCGCACCGGTACGGACAGATTAAATGCACATCTGGTATGAATGTGCGCAGACGATGCGAGAGGCAGAATTCCTAAATGCACGAAGCGAAGATCAAGCAGTCCCGTTACCTTGAACTTGCCGACGAACTGCGTGCTGCAGTTCTGCGCGGTGATTTCAGTGCGAAGCAGTCTTTTCCCACGGAGTCCGTGCTCTGCAAGCAGTATGGGGTCAGCCGGTTTACGGTTCGCGAGGCATTGCGCAAGTTGACCCAGGAAGGCCTGATCAAGCGCCGCCGCGGATCGGGTACGGTGGTGAAGTCGCCTTCTGCGCGCGGCGGCACCCTGCATCAGCCGCTCTCCAACGTTGGCGAAATTCTTCAATACGCCAAGGGCACCACGATTTCGTTCGAGCAGCTTGAGAGCGAAGAGGTTGATCCGGACATCGCTGAAAAGACGGATATGCATCCGAGCGGCAAGTGGTTTGTCTTTCGCGGCGTACGCACCGCAGAAGGCCGGACCAAGCCGATTGCGCTCACGCTTGCCTGGATTCATCCCGATCTGGCCGATGCGGTGGCCAAGTTTGAAAATGGCAGCCCCACCTTGTTCGGCCAGATCGAGCAACATGCCGATCGTTCGGTCAATCGCGTTACGCAGGACATTCAGGCCGTCAAGGCAGCCAAAGAAACCGCTGACGTCCTTGGAATCAAGGAGGATGATCCGGTCCTGCTGATCCTGCGCTGCTACTTCGATCGGGATGACCAGTTGTTCGAAATTTCGGCAAGCTACCATCCGGGCGAACGGTTCACGTACTCCATGCATATCGAAGTGGACTGACGTTTCCGTCATTGTTGTCCATCCTTGTTACGCCGCCAGTCCGGCGTGTCAGAAAGGCGGATGGCCGGAGCAAACAGATGGACACCGCCAACCTGTTCGATCAGTTCCCGTTCGGTCACGAACGACTGGTCAAGCGCTTCGCGGAAATCCAGCACGGGAGCAAAGGCGACGTCCTTATCCGCGAACCAGGCTTCCCACTCCGCGCGGGTACGGGTCGCGAAGACGCCGGCAAGGAATGTGATCAGTTGATCCTGCTCCCCTGCCGGTTGGTCCGCCACCGCGATCAGGTCGGGCCGGTCCAGCGCATTGAGCAAGTTGGCCGCGAACTTCGTTTCACGGCCGCCCAGTACCACATGCCGATTATCGGCAGTGCGATAGACCTGATAGAAGGCGGCGCCCCCTAGCGACCTTTGCGTTCGCGAAACCGGCGACGGCCCGCCTGCGATGGCCGATCCGGCAATGTGCGAGCACCAAGGTAGCAGGCTGTCGAACATGGCCACATCGATGTAATCGCCACGTCCGCTTGCCTGTCGGCCGATCAGGGCCATCAGTACTGCGGCAAGACCGGTCAGCCCGGCAGCCATATCCGCTGATGGCACGCCCGGAACCACCGGGGTTCCATCCGGCCCATCATTGACCGACAAAAAGCCGGCATGCGCCTGTACGGCCATGTCGTGGGCCGGGTGATGCGCCATCGCACCGGTTTGCCCAAAGGCGGATACCGAACAATAAACGATGCCGGGATTGCGATCCGCGACCGTATTGTAACCGAAGCCCAGCCGCTCCATCACGCCCGGCCGGAAACCTTCCACCAGAACATCGGCTTCATCAATCAGACGCCACAGTGTCGCGCGCCCGTCATCCGTCTTCAGGTCAAGGCGAAGGCATTCCTTCCCCCGGTTCAGGTTGTTGAACCAGACGGATTCACCAGCCTCCATCGGCTCCATCGCGCGGGCCGGGTCGCCCGTGGGCGGCTCAACCTTGGTCACTTGCGCTCCCTGGTCTGCCATCATCATGGTCAGCATTGGTCCAGGGAGGAACAAGGAAAGATCAACGACTTTGATGCCGGTCAGCTTCCCCATCGGCCTTACACCACCCTGGCGGAACGCAGACGGGCGATGGCTTCCTCGTCATAGCCAATTTCGTCCAGGATCGCGTCAGTATCGGCGCCCAGTAAAGGTGCGGCTTGCGTGGGCAGGCGCTTGCCATCCAGTCGAATTGGGTTGCCCAGTACCCTCATCCCGGCCAGATCCGGGTGATCCGTGGTCTGGACCATGCCTGTCGAATGGATGAAGGGGTTGTCCAGCGCCATGTCGAGGCCATAGACCGGCGCTACCGGCATGTGGCCTTCCAGCAGGCCAAGCCAGTGACTGGTCGGCTGCGCCGAGAAGATACTGTCCAGGATCCCGGTTAACTCGTCACGGTTGGCAAGGCGCGCTGAGGGGGTTGCAAACCGGGGGTCATTCGCCAGACCGGTCTGGCCGATCCGTTCGCATAGAATTGTCCAAAACTTCGGCAGTTGCGCCATGACGAAAACCCAACCATCGGCTGATTTGACCAGCTGGCTCGGCGTTACCGACGGGTGAGCAGACCGCGGGCTGCGCGTCGTCACGTCACCGGTGTTCAGATACCACACGGCCGGATAGCTGGTCTGGTGCAGAGCAGTTCCAAGCAGGTCCACGTCCACGTCGCGTCCCTCTCCAGTGCGCTGCGCATCTACCAGCGCTGCGAGGAGGCCGATGCTCATCATCGTGCCGGTCATGAAATCAACCATCGACAAGCCGAACCGGGTCGGCGGACCATCGGGTTCGCCGGTCAGTTCCATGAAGCCTGCCTCGGCCTGCATCAGGTAATCGTAACCGGGCCAGCGCGCGCGCTCGTTATCCCGTCCATATGCCGAAAGATGGGCGCACACGATTGCCGGATTTACCTGCTTGAGCGCATCATATGTCAGGCCAAGCGCGCCTGGCAGATCCCCGCGCATGTTGTTTGCAACCGCATGGGACCGGGCGACGAGGGCGTGGAAGATCTCTTGGCCTTCATCGGTGCGCAGGTCGAGCGTAAGCGACCGCTTGTTGAGGTTGAAGGCCTGAAAATAGAGGCTCTCCCCCTTTCGCAAGAAATGAGGACCAACCGCACGGGCCGTATCCCCACCACTCGACGTGTCGGTGGCAGGCGGCTCGATCTTGATGACTTCTGCGCCAAGCTGAGCAAGGAACATCGTGCCATACGGGCCAGCGCCGTATTGTTCTGCAGAAAGGATCCGAAATCCGGAAAGGGGGAGACGTTGTGCCATTATGCAGGGTTCCGCTTGATCCATTGCTTGGATATGATCATGCGCTGCATTTCATTGGTGCCTTCGCCAATGCACATGAGGATGGAGTCGCGATAATAGCGCTCGATCTCGTACTCCTTGGAATATCCGTATCCACCGAAGATGCGCAGCGCCTCTTCGCTGTTGCGGACAGCGGCCTCGGAGGCGAAGTACTTGGCCATGCCGGCTTCCATGTCGCAGCGTTCACCGCGATCATAGGCTTCGGCAGCGTCGAATGTCAGCAGGCGGGCGGCACGCGCGCGCGTTACCATTTCGCCCAGCTTGAGCTGGATGGCCTGGTGATCGGCAATCGGGCGACCCATCGTCTGTCGGACCTGCGCATATTCGGTAGCAAGCCGCAGGGCGCCTTCTGCCAGGCCGACACCGCGCGCCGCAACGTTGATCCGGCCCAGCTCCAGCCCGCCAGTGGCCTGGAAGAAGCCATGCCCTTCGACACCGCCGATCAGATTGTCGGCCGGGATACGATAGTTATCAAAGACTAGCTCGGCGCTGTCGATTGACTTGTAGCCAAGCTTGTCGAACTTTTTGCCGACATGGAAGCCTTCGCCCTTGGGGGCGATCATCAGGCTCATGCCCTTGTAGCGAGGATCGGCCTTGGGGTCCGTCTTGACCAGCAGTGCAAAGCAGCTGCCCTGGATGCCGTTCGAGATCCAGGTCTTGGTGCCGTTGATCACGTATTCGTCCCCTTCGCGATGGGCGATCGTGCGAATTGCCTGGAGATCAGTCCCGGCATTCGGCTCCGTCAGCGCCAGGCCACCACGAATTTCGCCCGTGGCGAAGACCGGAAGCCACTTCGCTTTTTGCGCTTCGGTACCAAACCGTTCGACAGCCGCAGCCATGATCAGGTGCGAGTTGACGATGCCAGTAATCGCCATCCAGTAGGACGAGATGTAAGCGATGATCTTGACGTAGGTGGAAGCCGGCAAGCCGAGGCCGCCATATTCACGGCCAATGGTCGCCCCGAAAAGCCCCAGTTCGGCCATCTGGTGAACCAGCTTTTCAGGCCAGATGTCGCCGTGGTCATGTTCCATCACGACCGGGCGGACTTCCTTTTGCACCCAGCGTTCAATCGTGTCGAGGAACGCCTGTTCCTCTTCTGGCTCGATGAACCGTGGATCGCTTGCCGACATATCTATTCTCCAAATTCAGTCGTTTGAAGGGCGGCACGCGCGCAGTCGCTGCGTGCCGCCAATGTATCAATTCAATCGTCGACCGGGCCGAAGCCGCGCTTCCAGATCAGCATGGTCCGTTCGAACGTGCAGACGACATCGCCGTGCTGGTTCTTGCCGATGGTGCGAACGGTGACGATACCTTGTTCGGGGCGCGAGCTTGACTCGCGCTTGTCCAGGACTTCGCTCTCCGCATAGAGCGTGTCGCCAGGAAACAGCGGGTGGGTCAGCCGGATCTTGTCCCAGCCCAGATTGGCGACTGCCTTCTGGCTGCAGTCCGAAACGCTCATCCCCACCATCAGCGCGACGGTCAGCGGAGAGCAGACGAGCGGCTTCCCGAACTCGGTCTTCTTGGCAAATTCATAGTCGAAGTGCGCCGGGTGCGTGTTCATCGTTAACAGCGTGAATTCCACGTTGTCGGCATCGGTAATGGTCCGTCCCGGGCGATGTTCGTAAATGTGGCCGACCACGAAATCTTCGAAAAATCGACCAAAAGTCTCACGGAAACGACCGGGAGAGACTTCGATAACTCCTGCACGCATAGGCTTTTTCCTTCTTATTCGGTTTCAGTCGCTTTCAAGTTTATGCCGGATTGGATGCGGCCAGGATTCTGCGGTATCGGTGCATCACTGGTGCTTCCAGCATCCGGCCGCGAAACGCGATGGGACGCCCCCCGCCAGCCTCGAAAGCCGCCAGTGCTTCCTGTGCTTCTACAACTTCGGCATCCGACGGGCGCATCACGCCCGCGATCGTTGCGATCTGACGTGGATGGATTGCTGCCTTGGCCGAAAAACCGAGCGCCTTGGCAGCGCGGCATTCCGCCTCCAGCCCTGCATCATGGTTGAGATCGATAAACGGCACGTCGATCGCGGCGATCCGGTTGGTGGCGCAACTCATCACGAGCGCGCTGCGCGCTGCGAAGAGGGGATCCCAGGCAAGGTTGACGCCTAGCTCGGCGGAAAAATCCCCGCCGCCAAACATCAGGGCGCCAACCGTGGAGCATGCGCCGATCGCATCGGCATTCCTCAGGCCACGAACGGTTTCGATCAACGGAATGATCGAGGGCGTGGCGGCACCCAGAATGGCGGCGACCTGTTCTGGTTCGGCCGCTTCCTGCACCATGGGCAGAAACAGTGTGTCCGGCATCACTTTGGCATCCGCGAGGGCCAGCAGATCTGCAAGGCCGGCCCGCGTGGCCAGGCCATTGATGCGCAGAGCCAGGCGCGGCGACGCGATTTGCGCCAGCGTTTCCAATGCAATGGCGCGAGCCGAATCTTTCTCGGCAACAGGGACAGAATCTTCCAGGTCCATGCAGACGAGGTCTGCTTCGCTCGAAAGTGCCTTTTCGATGCGGTCCGGGCGGTTCGCCGGCACGAACAGGAAGTTTGTGAAGCGGATCATAATTCTCAAGTTGTCCGGACAAGTGATAAAGTCAATGTTTTTCTGGTCGGTTTGCGGGACCGCGCCTGCCCTGGCGGTGCCGGTGAGATTTCCCGGTCCGGCCTGCCGCATCAGCGGGTCAGGTGCCGGACCGGGCAGGAGGCATCAGAAGGGCTTGATGTTGCCCAGAAAGGCCGTTCCCAGCAGGAGGATATACACAACCCAGACCCAGATTCGGGTCAGGTCCATCGTGCGCCGCAGTGGCACTTCCGTTTCATCGCTGGAGCCTTCGGCAATCAGGCGGCCAAGCTGCGGCCCGACCGGTTTGAATGCTACGTCGATCATGATCGCGGCCGCAAAGATCAGGCCGAACATGACGGCTTTCCCCGCAAGCCACAGCGGTGCCAGCGGGGCGCCCTTCACAAGGGAAACGACGCCCAGCGCCAGATAAAACACTGTAAGCGCGATCTTCAGCACGAACTCGATACGATTGTTACGTTTTGCCCGCGGCGTTTGATCGTGGAAATGGCTGTCCCAGACCAGCCAGAGCCAAAAGCCCCCGATTGCCCATGCCGCGACGATCGCCGAGCCGGGAAGATCCCACCAGCCACCAGCATCGACCATGGAAAGGGTGAGGGGCACCATCAGCGCCCAAGCCGACCGCGGGACCATATCAACATTGACCAGCAGCTGCAGCAAGGCGAGTCGCTGGGGCAGCGTCCACTTCTCGCGCTTCCTGAAGTGCTGGCCTAGCAGGAACACGCCGACGTCGGCGCCAAGCCACAGGACGAACAGCAGCAAGTGCGTGAAAACAAGAACTTGATACAAGGTGACTGACATCTCGGGCATTTCGGGAACCCCTTCGCTTGGCAGCGGCAGACCGTATGCCGCGTGCGATTTTCCAACGATTGACATTGCCTCCCTTGCATAAGCTGTGGCGCTGTGCAAACTTGTCTGGACAAATACAATGTCATCCGACAGGAAGGGTTTGTACATGAGGACAGTATTGTACCGGGGTGTTGCCATCGCCGCTTTGGCCGTAGTTGCCAGCAGCAACGTCGCATTCGCGCAGGATGAGTCTGGGGCAGCAGTGGCCCAGGAAAGTGAAGGTGATTCGTACGGCCTGAACGAGATTACCGTTACCGCTCAGCGGCGCAGCGAAAGTGTGCAGTCCGTTCCCATCGCCATCAGCGCATTCAATGACGCGGAACTCGCAACGCGCGGCGTCAGCAGCGCGCTTGAGGTAACGCAGTACGTTCCTAACCTCGTTGGCATCAACAATACCGGTCTCGGATCGGCAAACGCGTACTACATGCGTGGCCTCGGCAATACTGAATCCATCCCCACATTCGACCCCCCGATCGGCACTTATGTGGATGACATTTACCTTTCGCGGCAGAATGCGAACAACCTCTCGCTGTTTGATGTCGAGCGGGTCGAAGTGTTGCGCGGGCCCCAGGGAACGCTGTTTGGTCGGAACACCACTGGCGGTGCTGTTGCAGTGTTCCTCAAGGATCCCGAACCGGACCTTGGTGGTTATGTTCAGGCCGGCTATGGCTCGTATAACCTGTGGCAGCTCAACAGTTCGCTGAACATTCCGCTGAGCGACAGCTTCGCGGTCAAGGTTTCTGGCTATGTCCAGGACAGCGACGGCTATGCGAAGAACACCGTCACGGGTGAGCGCCAGAACCAGAATGACGGTTGGGGCGTGCGACTGGGGCTGCGCGCGGACTTGTCCGAAAACGCGACCTGGACCGGTTCGTATATCCACACCTTTGCTGACGGCGCCAACATCGCCAACTTCGATTGCAACCCTGCCAATCCTGCGCAGTGCGATGGTCGCTTTGTGACGACTGGCTTCCGGCGGGACGGCAACTTTGGCGGGCGGATCACCGGCAAGAAAAATGATTTCGGTCATTTCGTGAAGACGTCGATGGACTTCGTCTCATCGAATCTGAAGCTGGGCAACGACGACCTGAGTGTCAGCCTCATCACTGGCTACGTTTACACGACCCAGGATTACGCGCTCGACTTCTCGGACGGGCGCGCACTGCCGAGCATCAATGTTCCGAAGGCCCCGGTGCAGAGCTTTGTCCGTGGCGGCTTCACTGTGGCAAATGAAGGCGAATTTTCCCAGTTTTCGCAGGAAATCAAGGTAAACGCCACTCTGGGTGACGGGCTGGTCGACCTGGTTGGGGGTGTCTACTACTTCGAAGAAGACAACTTCAGCGATTTCGCCGATCTGTTCACGATCGCCAGCGCCGCAACGCCCGCACCGCAGGGGAATACGCTGGTTCTTGCGGACCGCATCATGACGAATTCGACGCGGGCTTACGCCGGTTTCCTGCAGGGCGACCTGAATCTCACCGAACAGCTCAAGATTACAGCGGGCGTGCGTTACACGGATGAAACCAAGCGGTTCTCGATCCGCGATAATCGCGCTTCGTGTAATGATGGAACGGTCGAAGCGACCTGCCTTGCCGACGCCAATCTGGTCGTTCCGAATGGCACAGTGATTCCCCGCAAGCAGAACGTCAAGATCTGGACGCCGCGCTTCGCTGTGAACTACAAGGCCAGCAACGACATCCTGCTGTTCGCTTCCGCAACCAAGGGCTTCAAGTCAGGTGGCTGGAATGCCCGCGGGACCAGCCCGTCCGAACTGCTGCCGTTCGATGCCGAAAAGGCCTGGAGCTATGAAGCGGGCGTCAAATCGGAACTGCTGGATCGCCGCCTTCGCGTTAACCTTGCCGCTTATTGGCTGGATGTCAGCGGCCTGCAAACCCCGTCGGGTTTTGTACGCGCCAATGGTTCGATCGGTTTCGTTACGCGCAATTTTGCGGATTACGAAAACAAGGGCATCGAGCTTGAAATCAATGCCGTTCCGGCGCGCGGTCTGAACGTGTTCGCATCGTTCGGATATCAGGACGACAAGTACAAGATCGACCTCAATCGCCCTGTGCTCGATGCATATGGTGTGCAGTCGGTGGGGGCCCAGCAGGCCAAGTGCCTGGCTCAGCTTGCGGCGGGTCTGGTGCCCGGCGGCAACGCAACGGATTGCGCACAGGGGATCGTGGCGGCAAACGGCTCGCTTGCTAGCCCGGTACGTACGCCCAAGTTCAACCTTTCGATCGGTGGCAGCTATGAAGCGGTGCTGGGCGGCGGGCTGAGCCTGATCCCCGCCATCAACGCGAACTGGCGCGACAAGAGCGAAGTTGGCACCAGCAATGTGACCTTCTATGACGATCCCGTGACCAGCTCCACCGGGACGGTCTATGCCAACAATCTGCTGGGCAATGGTCCCCGCATCGCAGGTTCGCTGAGCGAAGCTCGGTGGATCGCCAATGCTACGCTCACGCTCAAGAGTGAGGCAGGTTGGTCGGTTTCGGCGGAATGCCGCAACTGCTTTGACGAGGAAGCCGTGGAATCCACCCTGGCGAACCTTGAATACATCAATCCGCCGCGGACCTGGCTGCTCAAGGGCCGGTTCTCGTTCTGATTGATGAGCGTTTGACTTGAACAGGATCGGGGGCGCGGTTTTGCCGCTCTCCCGATCCGCCCTGAACGACGGATGGAATTTCGCAGATGAAAGCACTCCCGCAAACAGCGAGCGGTTCATCCGACCGCGAATTCGCGAACGGCTGGAAAGTGCTGTTGGCCGGCATGCTGGGGGTAACCTGCGGCGCATCTCCTATCCCATTCAATCTCATCGGCTTTACGGTTGAGCCACTGTCGGCAGAATTTGGCTGGAGCCGGACCGAGATCATTCTTCCCGCCACGATCTATGGCCTGATCGCCTCGCTCATGGCGCCAGTGTTCGGCTGGCTTGCAGATCGTTACGGAGTGCGCACGGTTGCGCTCAGTTCTGTGTTTGCGTTTGCCGTGGCCCTTTCGGCGGTGGCGCTGACGCCAGCTGCCAATACACCAGCCACGCTGTACTTCTATTATGGCCTCTGGGTTATGATTGGGCTGGTGGGCATCGGCTCCACACCGGTGACGTGGAGCCGGGCCGTAAACCTGTGGTTCTTCAAGCATCGCGGCCTTGCTCTGGGCATTCTGTTGATGGGCACCAGCCTGGCGGCACTGTTTGTGCCGAAACTGGCGGTCTGGGCCATTGCCCAGTTCGGATGGCGCACGATGTTTGCAATCATGGCCCTGCTGCCATTGCTGGTCGCATTGCCCGTGGCATGGTTATACTTTCGCGAGCCGCGTCCGGAGGAACGGCCTCAGGCACTGCTCAACAGCGACGGCCGGCTGGCCGGGATGACACTGGGCAAGGCGATGCGTGGCTATCGTTTCTACGTCATGTGGATTTCGATCAGCATCGTGGCCGGATGTTATTCCGGGGCTTTCATCAACATGCCTGCGATCCTGATGGATGACGGGATGAGCGCCCAATCGGCCGCCAGCATCATGGGTGTGCTAGGGATCGGTATTTTTGCGGGACGGGTCATCACCGGGGCGCTGCTCGATCGCTTCTGGCAAGGCTTTGTCGCGTTTCCCCTGCTCTGCCTGCCGGCCATCACCTGCCTTATCCTGCTGGGTGGCGACGTGACCTTCACGCTTGCCTCGTTGGCAGCCTTCTTTCTTGGCTTTGCCGCAGGGGCAGAGGCGGACCTGATCGCCTACCTGGCTGGGCGCTATTACGGGATGGCCCACTACGGCAAGATCTATGGCATGCTTTACATGCCGTTCGGGATCGCTTCTGCGCTCTCCTCGATCCTGTACGCCTATGTTCGCGACGTAACCGGTTCCTATGATCCGGTGTTGATTGTGGCGATGTTCGGCTTTGTGGGCGGCGGAGCAATGTTGCTGCTGCTCGGCCGGTACCCAAACTCATTTGATGACGACGCTGCGCAACTGCCCGTCAGCGCAACCTAATTCCTTTTTCTGACCTACTGAGGACACGACATGGCCACGCTTGCTGAACCCGATCTGATTCAGGCCCTTGCTGCTGGCGGTGCACGGGTATCAAACGAACCGGCCACCCTGGACCTTTTTGCGCACGACATTTTTTCGCGCGGTTCCGATTTGGCGGCGGTGGTCCACCCGGTTGACACGGCGTCACTGGCAGCTGCGGTCAAGGCGGCCAGCGACCGCGGTTTGACGGTAGTGCCGCGCGGTGGCGGCATGAGCTATACCGGCGGCTATACGCTAGGCCAGATGGGCGGCGTGCTGTTCGACACGGCCACGATGAGCCGCATTCTGGAAATCAACGAAACGGATATGACCGTAACGGTCGAGGCCGGTTGCACCTGGGCCGCACTCCATGAAGCTCTGCGTCCGCGCGGTCTGCGGACTCCGTTTTGGGGTACGCTGTCCGGCATTCACGCTACGGTCGGCGGTGGGATGAGCCAGAATGGCATTTTCTGGGGTACGGGGCGCTATGGCACAGCGGCGCAAAGCTGCGTGGCGATGGAAGTGGTCCTTGCTGATGGAACTGTCTTGAAGACAGGCAGCGAGCACACGCGCCCTTACGGTCCAGACCTGACTGGGCTGTTTCTGGCCGATACGGGCGCGCTGGGCATCAAGGCAACGATTACGCTACGCATGGTGCCTGAGGCGCGAGCCCACGGCTACGCGAGCTTCACATTTACCGATCCGGATGCGTATTTGGCCGCCATGGCGGAAATCGAGCGCGCCGGCATCGCCACGGAATGCTTCGGGTTTGATCCCCGTCTCAACGCAATCCGCATGCAGCGCGACAGTCTGGCAACCGACGCCAAGCAGCTGGTTGGCATGATGAAGAAGCAGGGTTCTGTGCTGAAAGCCCTGAAGGAAGGCGTCAAAGTGGTTGCTGCGGGGCGGAGCTTCATCGACGAGGCAAGCTTCTCGATGCACGTTCTGGCCGAAGCCAACATTCAGCAAGCCGCCGATGCGGATATCGCCAGTGCGCGCACCATCGTCGCTCGTCATGGCGGGACTGAAGTCGAGAACACCATTCCCAAGATCGTCCGGGCCAATCCCTTCGGTCCGTTGAACATGATGCTTGGCGCGCAAGGAGAACGCTGGGCGCCAATCCACGGGCTGGTTCCACACAGCCGTGCGCAGGCCTGCTACAAGGCAGTGGTCAAACTGTTCGATGCAAACGCCGACCGCATGGAACGGTTCGGCGTTACGCACGGCACGCTGATTGCCGCCGTGGGTGGATCGGGTGTAGTGATCGAGCCGTGCCTGTATTGGTTCGATGCGCGAAATCCGCTGATCGACAACACGGTTGAACCGGCCCACCTCAAGAAGCTGGAAAGTTACCCCCATGATCCGGAAATCTGGGCGTTCGTGCAGGAAATGAAGTCCGCGATTGTTGATGTCTTCTTTGCGCACAAAGCTGCGCATTTCCAGATCGGACGGACCTATCGTTATCGCGACAGCCTGGATCCGGCTGCGGATGCATTGCTAGTCGCTCTCAAGGCTGCGGTCGATCCGCGTGGCATCATGAATCCCGGCTCTCTGGGACTTTAGGAGAACGCAAATGGAGGTCGCGCGCAGGCATTTTCTGGCGGGTGCGACCTCCGGAATGATGATCGATGGGATTGCGCCGGCATTTGCCAGCGAACGAAAGCAACGGAAAATGGCTGACGAAAAAACCTATGCAGCAGTGGCGATGCAGTTGGCCGCCCAATCGGTCGAACGAGCGCCCGATAAGGCAGCCGCGCGCCAGCAGATGCTTGGGACCATTGCATCGATGGAGCCGAAGATTCGCTCGGCGGCCATTTTCGTCCAACAGTATGCCGGATCCCCGGTAAAATTGGCAGTGCTGCCGGAATATGTGCTGACCAGCTATCCCGGCCGGATCTCGATCCCCGATTTCGCGGACATGGCTGCGCTGGAGGTGGGTGGTCCCGAATACGAGGCAATGGGCGCGATGGCGCAGCGCCTCGGCATGTTCATTGCCGGCAATGCCTATGAGGTCGACCGTCATTTCCCCGGCCTCTATTTCCAGACAAGCTTCATCATCGATCCCTCTGGTGATGTTGTGCTGCGGTATCGCCGGCTCAATTCGATGTTTGCGCCGACGCCGCATGATGTCTGGTCGAAATATCTCGACATCTATGGAATCGACGGTGTGTTTCCCGTTGCCCGCACAGATATTGGCAACCTTGCGGCAATCGCATCGGAAGAAATCCTCTATCCGGAAATCGCGCGGGCGATGGCGCTGCGCGGTGCGGAAATTTTCGTGCACAGCTCCTCCGAAATTGGTTCGCCCATCGAAACGCCCAAGGCCATTGCGAAGCGCGCTCGCGCCCAGGAAAACATGGCCTATGTCGTGTCCGCCAACACGGCTGGCATCGAGCTGTCGAGTTTGCCGGTCGCGTCAGGCGACGGCAACAGCATGGTGGTGGATTACAAGGGGCGGGTGCTGGCGGAATCAAACGCGCGCGAAACCTTTACCGCCTTTGCAGAAATCGATCTTGGCGCTCTGCGCGCGGCGCGGCGAAAGCCTGCGATGACCAATTTTCTGGCGCGCCAGCGGCTGGAGCTTTTTTCCGCCGTCTATGCTGCCAAATCGCCGCATCGGGCCGACAGTTTGATCCAGAACAATGAAGTAATAATTCCGGATAGGCATTTCTTTCAGCGGATACAGGAAGAATCCATAAATAATATGATCAAGGAAGGGATCGTATGAGCAATTCAGTCGGACCAAATGTTCCGCCATATCGCGCTGTCAGCAAGCATGAAATGTTTCCGGATAGCACTCTTGATGAGGCTGCGCGTTTTGATTTCATAACGCACATGAATAAGTTCCTTTCGTCATCGCTTGGTCCGGGCAATAAGTTGGCGTACGAGCGGCGCGTTTTGCCCGCATTCCGAAAGGAAAAGGGGCGCGATCCGAAGGACCGGTTCGAAATCCGGCACGCCATGAACAGGGATCCGTTCCATCAGCTTTGGTCCGCGTCCAAGCGCAACACGATGGAAATGCGGCAGCAGAACGGACGTTCGGTGGTGCTGCGCCAACTTGATGAACTGGATGCCCGCGCGAATGCCTTGAATGAGGGCAAGGCGACCTTGCGGCTTGATCCTTCGGTCGAAGTGCCCCGGTATCAGTCGGCGGTGGACATTCACTGTATGCCTGGCTGCTATCATGGCGAGGAGCGTCCGGGAGATGTGTCGGCGGGCGCCAACTACGACTGCGGCATTTTTGCTACGACGGCAGGCGCTCTGGGCGGGCTGTCGGATGGAGGCGGGCAGGCCGTTGTCGAATGGCTGCGCAAGAACTATCCTAATTGGAAGCCTCGTCGCGTGCTGGATATCGGTTGCACGGTTGGCCACAACGTCGTTCCACTTGCGCTCGCATTTCCTGAAACAGAGTTTGTGGCGATTGATACGGCGGCTGCTTCGTTGCGGTATGGCCATGCTCGCGCGCAGGCCCTCGGCGCGACAAACATCACCTTTATCCAGTGTAACGGTGAAGATCTCTCGCGTTGGGACGATGGCCATTTCGACTGGGTGCAGACCACGATGTTCCTGCACGAACTGAGCGGTAAGGCGCTGCCCGCGATCATTCGCGAAGGTTTCCGAGTGCTAGCGCCGCATGGGTTGATGCTGCATGTGGAGCAGCCACAGTACTCTCCAGAAATGCCGCTGTACGAGCAGTTCATTCGCGATTGGGACGCGTTCAACAACAACGAACCGTTCTGGTCGGCGATGCACGCGCTCGATCTCAAGCAACAAATGGTCGAGGCCGGCTTTGGCAAGGATGATTTGTTCGTGGCCGCCGTAAAGGCGGTGGCCGATCGGGCAATTTTCCCTGAAGCGGCAACCGATGAGACCGAGGATCACGGCCGCGCTGCGGCCTGGCACGCCTATGGTGCCTGGAAGGGAGGCGCACCGAAATGACTGACGCAAATCTGGACTGGATGGTTCTGGCCAATCGCAAGCCAAAGGGTAAGCGCCCGTCTTACTTCGCCGATCCGCAGAACGAAGAGATCTATTCGATCCTGTTGTCACTGGTTGGTGAAGTATCGGTAATGCGCCAGCGTCTGGATACCGTTGAGCGCCTGCTCGATGCCAAGGGTACGATTTCGCGCGCTGATATCGAGGCATTCGTTCCGGCGGGCAATGCCGCGGCCGAACGTAGTGACATGATCCGCGAATACATTCTACGCGTCATGCGCGGGCCGATGCAAGCGCTGGAGGCGCTCACTGAAAACGATCCACCGATCGAAAGCATCTGCGAAGAATTGATCCAGAACTGATTTCATCATGACTGGATGACCGGATGCCCGGACGGTACTGTCCGGGCATCACACGTTTACAGGCAGCCTTGATCCGTCAGTTTGTGCGGCATTTCGTTGTGCTTTCGCAATGGGACCGACCTGCCCTATTCCTACCTCCGGAAAGACCGTATGGAATTCACCGCCCCTACTGCCGAACAGGTCCTGGCCATCAAGGTCAACGCCGGGATCGACGAAATCGCCGCCCATGACCGGTTCGCCGCCGCCAGCCCGGACATGGTCGAAGCCATCGTCGAGGGCATTGGCGCATTTGCCGCGGGTGAATGGGCGCCGCTCAACCGGATCGGCGACACGCAAGGCGCGGTGCTGGCCAATGGCACGGTGACCCTGCCCGCCGGGTTCGCCGAGGCCTATCGCGGCTATGTCGAGCAGGGTTGGAACGCGATTTCGGGCGATGCGGAATTTGGCGGGCAAGGCCTGCCCTTTACCCTCTCGGCCAACGTGATCGAAAATCTGGGCACCGCCAACATGGCGTTTGGCCTTCTGCCCATGCTGACCGTCGGCGCGATCGAGGCGCTGACCCATCATGGCAGCGCCGCGCAAAAGGCGCTCTATCTGGACAAGCTGATCAGCGGCGAATGGTCGGGCACGATGAACCTGACTGAGCCGCAGGCCGGGTCCGATGTGGGCGCACTACGCAGCACCGCCACGCCAATCACCGAGGGTGAGCACGCGGGCCGCTACCGGATCAAGGGAACCAAGATCTACATCACCTGGGGCGAACACGATCTGGCGGGCAACATCGTCCACCTCGTGCTGGCCCGCACGCCGGGCGCGCCCGAGGGGACGCGCGGCATCTCACTGTTCATCGTGCCCAAGTTCCACGTGGCTGCCGACGGCGCGCTGGGCGGACGCAATGACGTGCGCTGCGTCTCGATCGAACACAAGCTGGGCATCAACGCCTCGCCCACGTGCGTGATGAGCTTTGGCGACAACGATGAATGCATCGGTGAACTGGTCGGGGCGGAGAACGCTGGGCTGAAGGCGATGTTCACGATGATGAACTCTGCCCGCATCAACGTTGGCAACCAGGGCGTGCAGATTGCCGAGCGCGCATTGCAGCAGGCGCAGTATTACGCGCGTGAGCGTGTCCAGTCGGCGCGGGCCGGATCGCCCGACAAGGCCCCGGTGGCGATTGTCGAGCATCCCGATGTGCGGCGGATGCTGCTGCGGATGCGGGCGCTGACCGAAGGGGCGCGGGCGCTGCTCTACTACACCGCCGGACAAGTCGACCGCGGGACGCTGGGTCTGCCCGGTGCGCAGGCTCGGGCCGATTGCCTGGTGCCGATGATCAAGGCCTGGGGCACCGATATCGGCTGCGAAGTGGCCAGCATCGGCGTGCAAATCCACGGCGGCATGGGCTTTGTCGAGGAAACCGGCGCGGCGCAGCATTACCGCGATGCGCGGATCACCCCGATCTATGAAGGCACCAACGGTATCCAGGCGGCCGACCTAGTTACCCGCAAGCTGGGCTATGAAGGCGGCGACGTGCTGATCGCCCTGCTGGCCGATGTCGCGGCGGGCGCGGGCGATGCGGCCCCGGCGCTCAAGGCACTGGCCGAGGACTGCATCGCGGTCGCGCGCTGGATGATCAGCGATGCCAGCCTGGACGACAAGCTGGCCGGCAGCGTCGCGTTCTGCACGATGTGTTCGGTCGCGGTGGCGGGCTGGCAGCTGCTGCGCCAGGTCGATGCGGCCGAGGGCGCGCTGGCGGTGACCAAGCCGGTAATTGCGCGCTATTTCGTGGAGCATATCGTCCCCGAAGCGCGCGGCCTGAAAGCGGCGGCCACGGCCGGTGCGGACCTGCTCTACACCCTCGACGCGGCGGCGCTGGCGGGATGAACTGGCGGGGCGGTGTCAAAGGGGCAGTGTCAAAAGGATTGCACCGCTAGCGATGGACCGGCGCGGCCGGTAGCGTGCGGCCATGCCCCGCCCTCGCAAACCCGCCAATCCGTTCCGGTATTTCCACTCATCACCTGAGGTGATCCGCCTCGTGGTGATGATGTATGTCCGTTTCCCGCTGTCGCTGCGGAACGTCGAGGACCTGCTGTTCGAACGTGGTATCGACATTTGCCACGAAACCGTTCGCCTCTGGTGGAACCGGTTCGGCCCGATGTTCGCGGCGGACATCCGGCGTAAGCGGGTCAGCCGGATGAAGGGCTTCCGACACTGGCGGTGGCATCTCGATGAGGTCTACGTCAAGATCAACGGCGAGATGCATTACCTCTGGCGCGCCGTGGATCACGAGGGCGAGGTGCTGGAAAGCTATGTCACCAAAACACGAGACAAATCGGCCGCTTTGCGGTTCATGCGCAAGGCTTTGAAGCGCCATGGCCGGGCAGAGGCGATCGTCACCGACGGTCTGAAATCCTATACTGCAGCGATGCGTGAACTGGGTAACGAGGCGCGCCGGGAAGTCGGCCGGCACGCCAACAACCGGGCCGAGAACTCCCACCTACCCTTCCGTCGACGAGAACGGGCGATGCAGCGCTTCAGGAAGATGAAGTCGTTGCAAAAGTTCGCCTCCGTTCACGGGTCCGTCTACAATCACTTCAACCAGGAACGTCATCTCGTCGACCGCCAGACTTACAAGCTTCGCCGCTCGGCCGCTCTGGCCGAGTGGCAAAACCTCATGGCCTGAGGTGCTGCGCGGGTAAGGGGACGTTTGACCGGCAGAGAACGTTTCGCATCAGACTGACACCTCCTTCACTTCTGATCCGCCAAAACACCGCGAAGCTTCGTGGTCTGAGCCCGAGGTTTCTACCAGCTATGAGTAGAGCCTGCGCCCGGTTTGATGCCCATGCTTGGGCGTGATGGCAACAACCGGGTTGGGGGTTAACCCCCAACCCGGTTTGCCGACTGAACCGGCTCCCATCTCGGCCGGGGTTCTGTTCCCGAGGCTCGAGTGGGGTCGGAAGTGGTTGTAGTCGTGCCGCCAGTCAGCCAGCACCTGACGGGCATGGCTAAGGCTGGTGAACAGCGTCTCATTCAGACATTCGTCACGCAGGCGAGCGTTGAAGCTCTCGATGAAGCCGTTCTGCTGCGGCTTGCCTGGCGCGATGTAATGCCACTCGACGTCACGATCCCGCGACCACCGCAGGATCGCCATACTGGTCAGTTCAGTGCCATTATCGCTGACCACCATGGCTGGCTTGGCCAGACGCTCGAGAATGGCGAGATCGAGCTCGCGGGCAACGCGCATACCCGAGATCGAGGTGTCGGCGATGAGCGCCAAGCACTCTCGGCTGTAGTCATCGACCAGGGCGAAGATCCTGAACCGACGTCCGCAGACGAGCGCGTCCGACACGAAGTCGAGGCTCCAGCGCTCGTTCGGCCCCTGAGGGATCGCCATGGGCGCCCGCGTGCCCAAGGCCCGCTTGCGACCACCGCGCCGGCGCACCTGTAGGCGCTCCTCGCGATACAGCCGCCGGAACTTCTTGTGGTTCATCGTCCATCCTTCCCGGCACAGCAGCCAGTGCAGTCGGCGATAGCCGAACCGGCGGCGCTGCCCCGCCAGCTCGCGGATGCGGGTTCGTGCCTCAGCATCGTCCGGCCGACGGCTGACGTAGCGCACCGTCGTTCGATCCACGCCCAGCGCCTCGCAGGCCCGGCGCTGGCTCACCTCGAAAACCTCCTGCGGATTCCGAGGTCATCACGCGCAGTGTTCCGATTTGATCGTGCGCAGCATTCCGACGTGATCTCGCGCAGCATTCCGATTTGAAGCTGCGCACCATTCCGATTTGATCATGCGCAGCATTCCGATGCGATGCCGCGCAGGTGAGAATGTCAGAGCCTTGTCGATTAACGGCGCCTTCTTTGTGGAAGGAGCCGCTGATGCCGACGAGGAGGATGGATATGCGCCAAGTGCGCGAACTGATGAGACTGCACCGGGAAGCGGGGCTTGGGGTGCGCGAGACGGCGCGCCGCGCTGGGATTGCTGAATCGACGATGCGCGAGATGGTGAAGCGGTTTGACCGCTCGGGTCTCGAATGGCCGCTGGCAGCGGATCTCGACAATGCGCAGCTTGAGGCGAAGCTTTATGGTGCGGCTGGGGTCAAGCCCGGGCGCCGCCGGCTTCCCGCGCCGGACTGGGCGGCGGTGCACCGCGAGTTGAAGCGCAAGCATGTGACCCTACAGACTTTGTGGGAGGAATATATCGAGGCGCATCCCGACGGCTATCGCTACAGCCGGTATTGCGACCTGTACCGCGGGTGGGAAGGCCGTCTGCCGGTGACGATGCGCCAAACGCACCTGGCGGGCGACAAGCTGTTTGTCGACTATGCGGGCGACAAGCTGGGTGTGGTCATCGATCGGCGGACGGGGGAAAGGCGCGCTGCGCACATCTTTGTCGCAGTGATGGGTGCATCGAGCCTGTCCTTTGCCTGTGCGACCTGGACGGAGACGCTGGCGGACTGGACCGATGCGCACGTCCAGGCCTTTGCCGCCTTTGGCGGCGCGCCCAGACTGCTGGTGCCCGACAATGCGAAGGTCGCGGTGATCAAGGCATGTCTTTACGATCCGCAGGTCAATCGCAGCTATGCCGAGATGGCGCGCCATTACGGCACGACGTGCCTTCCGACGCGGCCGCGAAAGCCGCGGGACAAAGCCAAGGTCGAGGCGTGTGTCGGGATCGTCGAGCGGTGGCTGTTCGGGCGGCTGCGCAACCAGATATTTTACAGCCTTGCCGAGTTGAATACCGCGATCGCAGCGCTGATCGCACGGCTCAACGACGAGCGCGTGCTGCGCCAGTTTGGTCGCACCCGTCGCCAGCTGTTCGAAGAGCTCGATGCGCCGCTGCTGACGCCGCTGCCGACTGAGCCTTACGTTCATGCCGAATGGCAAGCCAGGCGCGTGGGGCTCGATTATCATGTCGAGGTCGCGCGTCATTTTTACTCGGTGCCCCACCGCTATGCGCGCCAGCCGGTTGAAGCGCGACTGACGGCGCGGACGGTCGAGATCTTCATCCGAGGCGATCGGATCGCGGTTCACATGCGCGGCAGCGGCAATGGCCGGCATACGACCTTGGCCGAGCACATGCCGTCATCGCATCGCCGCTTTGCCGACTGGACGCTCGCGAAGATCCTGACCGAATCGGGACGGGTCGGACCTTGCGCGCAGCTTTTATGCGAAAAGATCCTCGAGGATCGCCCCCATCCCGAACAGGGCTTCCGCTCGTGCATGGGCATCCTCGGTCTTGAAAAGCACTTTGGCGCGCAGCGCCTCGAAGCTGCGGCGCTGCGCGCTCTCGAGATCGGCGCGCGCAATTACGGCTCGGTCAAGTCGATCCTCGAAAAGGGGCTCGATGGCCAACCGCTGCGGCCCCGGGACAGCGACCACCAGCCCATCGATCACGGCAACATCCGGGGTCCGGACTATTACAACTGAAGGAAGAAGACATGCTTACCCATCCCACGCTCGATCAGCTTAATCACCTCGGCCTCTATGGCATGGCCAAGGCGTTCGGTGCCATGGCGACAAACGACGATGCGCGCACGCTCAGCCATGCCGAATGGCTGGGCTTGATCCTCGACCATGAGCTGACCTGGCGTCAGGAAAAGCGGATGGCAGCGCGACTACGCCACGCCAAACTGCGCCACCGCGCCGTACCCGAAGATATCGACTACCGGACACCGCGCGGGCTCGACCGGCGCTTTATGGAAACCCTTCTCAAGGGTGACTGGATCAAAGGTCACGACAATCTCGTCATCACCGGCCCAACCGGAACGGGCAAGAGCTGGTTGTCCTGTGCCATTGGGCACCAGGCCTGCCGCGACAATCTGTCGGTCCTCTACGTCCGGCTTGGCAAGCTGCTCGACGAACTGAGCGTGGCGCGCGGCGATGGACGTATTGCGGTACGGCTGAAAAGCCTCGCGCGCATCGACCTGCTCATCCTCGACGACTGGGGACTTGAGCCGCTCAACGCCAATGCCCGCCATCACCTGCTTGAGATACTTGAGGACCGGTACGGCAATCGATCCACCCTCGTCACCAGCCAGCTTCCCGTGACAAAATGGCACGAACTGATCGGCGACGCGACTTACGCCGACGCCATCCTGGATCGCCTCGTTCACAACGCCCACCGCATCACTCTCGAAGGTGACTCGCTGCGACGCCCGCACCCACAGACTGCTTGACCAAAATACGAATAGCGTGAAAGCAAATCACGTCGATGACGGCTCTGAGCCGTGCGCGGCATCAGATCGGAATCCCGCGCGGGATCAGATCGGAACGATGCGCGTGATCATGTCGGTATCCCTGCGCGGGATCGTCGGAATCCGCAACCTCCTGGAGATGAGCCACCGCCTGCCGCTTGGCGCCAGGCGTCAGAACTTTTTTGCGCTGATCTCCTTGAGCATGGCGTTATCGAGCATAGCGTCAGCCAGGAGACGCTTCAGCCGAGCGTTCTCCTCCTCCAGCGACCGCAGCCGCCGGGCATCGGAGACCTCCAGGCCGCCATACTTGGCCTTCCACTTGTAAAACGTCGCTGAGCTGATCCCGTGGCGGCGGCACACATCCGCCGTCGCCATACCGGCCTCCTGCTCCTTCAACACCGCGATGATCTGCTCCTCGCTGAACCTGCTCCGCTTCATATCCATCCGACTCCTTCAAGGCCGGACTCTACTCAAACCTGGAGGAAATCCACGGGCTCAGACCAAGGGTGCTCAACAATGGGGGCGGGCTTCTGCCCGCGCCGCCGGCCGGGGTCGCGTCCGTCAACGTGGTGTAAAATCGGCGGTGGCCTTGGGTCATCGTCAGGCGGCCTTGGCGGTGATGTGTAGGGGCTGATTTTCCTCCTCGATCATGATGGGTTGGTTGAGCTCTGCCATGCCTTCGATCTGCATGTAGCGGTGTTGGAGCTGCCACTCGTCGTTCTGCTCGAGCAGAACGGCACCCACGAGGCGGATGATGCTGTCCTCATTGGGGAAGATGCCGACGACGTCGGCGCGGCGCTTCACCTCCTTGTTCAGTCGCTCGAGCGGATTCGTGGAGTGTAATTTCGTGCGGTGCTGGGTGGGGAAGCCGGTGTAGGCGAGGACGTCGGTTTCAGCCTCGTCCATGCATGCACCGAGCTTCGGCCAGCGGGTGCGCAACTGGTCGGCGACCTGCCGCCAGACCTGCGTCGCGCTGTTCTGGTCGGGCTGGAGGAAGACCTGGCGGATGGCGGCGGCGACCACGGTGTTCTGGCCCTTGGGCACATAGGACAGGGCATTGCGCATGAAGTGCACCCGGCAGCGCTGCCAGGTGGCGCCCATGACGCGGGTGATCGCGCCCTTGAGGCCTTCGTGGGCATCGGAGATGACCAGCTTCACGCCGGTCAGGCCCCGGCGGGCGAGGTCCTTCAGGAAGTCCGACCAGAAGACCTCAGCCTCGGAAGGGCCGATGTGCAGGCCGACGATCTCGCGCCGGCCCTCGGTGTTGACGGCCATGGCGATTATGGCCGCAACGCTGATGATCCGGCCTCCCTCTCGCACCTTGAGGTATGTGGCATCGAGCCAGAGGTAGGGCCATTCGCCGGTGAGCGGGCGCTTCAGGAAGGCCAGGACGCGCTCGTCGATGTCCTTGCACAGCTTGGAGACCGTGGACTTGGAGATCCCGGTCATGCCCATCGCCTGGACCAGTTCATCGACCCGGCGCGTGCTGACGCCGCCGATCCATGCCTCCTGGATCACCGCGACCAGCGCCTTCTCGACCATCTTCCTGGGCTCCAGGAAGCCGGGAAAGTAGGAGCCGGCGCGCAGCTTGGGGATCTTGAGGTTGAGCGTGCCAACCCGGGTGTCGAGCGAACGGTCGCGATAGCCATTGCGCCAGGTGGCGCGCTCGCCGCTGCGTTCGTGCCGTCCGGCGCCTATCAGGCCTTCAACGTCGGCCTCCATGATCAGTTGCAGGACGTTCTCGGCGATAGTGCGCAAAAAATCCGGTTGGCCGCCCTTCGCAGCCAGCTCTTCGATCAGTAATCTGTCCTCGGTCATCGGGAACTCCTCTTCGTCACGGTTGAAGTCTGCAAACTCCACCATAACGATGAGCCCGGTGGCCACCAGCGACGCCGCATTCCGGGGTGGGGCATGCCCCACCCCGGAATACACCATCGCCTACACCGGAAATTACACCACGAACGCGGACGCTAGCGCCGGCCGGTGTTGATGGTGGTTGAGGAAACTGAAGACTTACTGCGTACAGATTTACGTGAAGGCATGGATGATGTGGCCCATATTTATGTGTTGATGTGACTTGCCGCTGGGCGGCGAGCCGGGCCGTAACGGGCTCACCCGCCCTCAACACACGCATTGCAATTTATGCACAAAATCAGATGTTAACTCGATTCAAGTTACTGTATTTACG
The DNA here is from genome assembly GCA_964596685.1 of uncultured bacterium. Taxonomy (GTDB): domain Bacteria; phylum Chlamydiota; class Chlamydiia; order Chlamydiales; family VFKH01; genus CAZQVA01. Next base: position 101,187 of record CAZQVA010000004.1, read on the forward strand.
CCATTTCGTATTTTTGACCCCCGGTCGTTAATTCGCGGTTGCGTGAATTTTGGATCGAAGGCGGTTACCCATCTGAGACCGCCAAACTATGGATTCCCCCCCCGCCCTCCGCGTAA
>CAZQVA010000005.1:0-49179 GCA_964596685.1 uncultured bacterium
TAAAAGAATATGAGTCCCTAGTTTTTCATCCTTCCTAACACTTTGAATTACACCCACCTGAACCTTTGGCAAAACTATCAAATGATAATGTCTATGAGATCGCCAATTGTGCGATGTTTTTCTAATGGGTGATGCAGGGGGCGCTCTAAATTGAGTTTATAGCGATTCTTCCGCCCTACCTTCTCCCGGCTAATCACACCATCTTCTTCCAATTCAGTGATAATGCGTTGAACAGCACGTTCAGTAATTCCAATTTCACGCGCGACATGGCGCAGCACCATTTCAGGATCGCGTGCTAGTAGGACTAACACATGTGTATGGTTGGTAAGATAGGTCCAACGAGCTTCAGAATGCGTCGTTTGTGGTGGTTGTTCTAATCCATTAATCATAAGAGCTATTTTGCCCGACCAGTTATTGATTCTGCAAGTCTATTCTCTTGTGTAATGAAATTTGATTTACGAAAACGATATCGCGTAATATACTTGATCAATTCAAGTGGGAGAACTCTCAATATGGTTGATCTTCAAAAGTGTATACAGTCGGCGATTAAGCGCCTTGTTCCCGTATGGCCTCTTAGTAACTGTACATTAATTAATCCATTAGCAGGCTGGATGGATAGGCCTTTTCTTCGAATGGTGTATCAACAACAGCTTTTGGGGCATATCGATCTACTGCCATCTTTTGAGCGCTTTAAAGAATTATCGCGCCTGAAGATTATTACTAGAGCTGATCTTGATGCTGTACGAGGGCAAGTGCCACTTGACCTGCTTTTTACGACTGAATCGATTCCTATAGAGCCGCTTCGTACGCCACTTTGTTATTGCGATGAGAGGCTCTATAAGGAGCTCGTTAAAGATCCACCAAAGGTTGACGTGGTTAAAGATCCTTTAAGTGCACTGCAGGCATTAATTGAGGAACTGGATCTTGACGACAAGGAAACCATCCTCCTTTTTGATCTCTATCTGAGTCAAATTTCGGGATGGTCGGGATTGCTCCCTCTTTTGCAGGAAAAGCATGACAGCAAGGATCATACGTTCTTTATTGAATGGCTTGCCACGAGACTGTATTTGGCAGTCCACTATCAAGCAGATGCGATAAGAGTGGCAGGACTTAAACGATGGCGTGTCTATTGGAAGCTGGCAGTGAAGAGATGGGAAGGGCCGATTCCTTTTGATTTGACTGTACGTTATATCTGGCAGCAAGCACTGGAGAAAGCGTATGCGCGCCAGCTTCTTGAAAAATTAGAAAAAAACAGCTCTCATAAGTGCGAAAGCAAGATGCTAGCGGCATTTTGCATGGATCCCCGCTCGGAAAAAGTGCGACGCCACCTGGAAGAACAGGTAGAGGATTGTTGTACGTTGGGAGTAGCGGGGAATTTTGGATGTTCTGTAAATGAGGCACATGATTCAGAAGAGATGCGCCTGCTTGCGGCGGAGCGCGCCATACAGTCTTTCAATGTAAAAAAATGGCCGCATTTATTTGTTCTTATTGGGCATAAAAACTCTCATACTACACATGCTTTTAGCGCTAGTTATCAATGTGGTGCATGTGGAGGCCAGGGTGGTGGCAATCATGCGCGAAAAATGGCGAGCATTTTAAATGACCCTCTTGTGAAAGAAAAATTTGGCATTGATAGGGAATGTTATTTTATTGCAGGTGTGCACGATACTTCGAATGACACGGTTGAAGTTTTTGAGTCAGAAGGTATTCCAAAAAACTGCCATGATCTTGTTCAAAGGTTAAAAAACGCGTTGGACATTCTTCCAACGACTACTTGTGATAAAGGATTGGTGGGTAATTATGCGCTATTAGTTGCAGACAGGAGATACACGCGTACATGTAATTTAGAAGGGAAAGTTTTTCTGCATTCCTTTTCTAAAAACCTAACCAACCTTTTTGAAGGCCCTCTAAAGGTGGCTCATTGGATTAATCTACAATATTATGCGGCACATTTTGCGCCACATCATTTCGGATGTAATCGGCGCTATCCCATAAATGTTTCTGACCTTGAGTGGGACTTAGAATGCTCTGGAGTGGATTTGACCGAGGAACAAATTAAGATCGATCCTGTGCGTTTACAGATATTCATCGATACATCTGCACAGGCACTTGCCGATTTGTTAAATGGATTGCCAGAATGGAAGGAGAGAGTGCGCAATGGATGGTGTGTTTTGCATGCTCTCCAATTGTAATTGTTAATTATTTCTTTAAAAATAAATTCAATATGTGTAAATTGTAAAGTTTTTATTGTCGTTTATAAATAAATGATCTATAATTAAAGGCGTCGAGTGCTTATGAATGACGTAAGTTTGCCTTTACAATGCACTGAGGACAATGATTATAAAATGTTAACTTTTTCTCTCCTCAGCGTAAAGATTTTGTTGCCTTAATTTTAAGGTCGCTAGATAATCTGCCCCTACATCAGGTGCATTTTGCAGATGTAAAGGAAGAAACGTTAAAACTCTTTCAAATGATGGAACGTATATGAAAGTTAAAATGACTCTACCGAAAGCTCAAGATTACCTCGCTTTCTTGAGTGGGCATAATAAACGAAGTGGTTGGGCTGCTGTAAGCGCGCAATGCGAAAGCACAAATTCTGTTCGCGATGCATTGAGTGTGGTTGGTCGTGTTACTGGTACAGTGGGAGACAGTCTGAAGGAGATGCACCACCCCGTTGCTGAACCCTTAGGGAAATATACAGCAGCACTGGGAACAGCGAATGTTATCCTTTCAGCATTTAAAGTGGGACAAAGGTTGGGGCATGGTAATGCTCTGCAATCTACAACAGACGGATTGTATCTGACAGAAGCAGCTTTGAGTGTGGCTGTTCGTCATCCTCAACTGGCTGGGGTGAATCTTCCTTCTCATGTGGGAATGCCTATCGATTACACAGGTCGTGCCACTGGTATTGTAGCTCGTTTGCTTGAGGGTTTTACTGAGGTAAAGAGCATTCGCGAAGCGAATCGCAAGATCACTGAGTCCGCTGCGGTTTTAGGTGAATTTGAAGTCTCTGAAGCTGAGATTCAGCAATTGGAAAAAGAACTTCAAGTAACTAGCAAAGGAAGCGTCACTTTAAGTGAAGCAGCGTCAGTTACATTGGCAAGAATTCACAAGAATTTAGGCAATTCAGCTCTATTACAGGCAAGTATTAGCAATGCTAGAGATACCGTAGTGGAGTTAAATGAAGAACATCTTCCTCCTCAAGAAGCGGATGGTAGTAGACTTGTAGCGGCTATTCGTCAGTTAGACACAAGTCGTGCTGCGCGTCGCGATAAAATTATGGCGTTGACTCAAAAAATAGGTGGAATAGCGGCAGCAGTGCTTGGAATGGCTTGCGTGGCAGCAATGATTCCTACTGGTGTTCTTGTTCCTGTTGTGATTGTTCTTGGTACCGCTGTAGCTGCACTTGGTCTCTATCGAGCTTTTGCGCAAAAGAGACGCGAGGATCTGCCTGTTGAGGATAAAATTGTATCAACTATCCCTGTTCTTCCAAAAGAACCACCAATGGGAGCGTTGCCTGTTATAGTAGAAGAAGCTAGTTAATTCATCAGAATAAAGGTTATATGACTCAAATTAAATTATCATTTAGCGATGCAGAAAAACTTGCAGAGGCTCTTCGTGCTAAGGAGACAGTAAATCCTCGTGTTGCCATGGGTGCCCTCATGAAAACAACGGATGCTGCCGGTGATCTACTAGAAGTTGTCGAAATTCCTATGAAACTTGTTAGTCAGCATTTGCAAGCAACTGAGCATCCTGCTGCTGACAGTTTAGCGAAATACCATGGAGCTGTTCAGACAACTTTAGGTTTCTTGAGTTTGACGCGGTGTTTTCCAGCCTTTAATGGCAGTGCAACAGAAAAAGCGTCTGCTGCATGTGGACTCGCTGCAGATGTGTCTGCGACTGCACTTGCGCACGCTCAATTAGCTGGAAGGCCTATTGAAGGAGTTGCTGCGGAGACTTTAGGGCATGTAAAGACTGCAGGAACGATTGCTTCGCGCTTTTTGGGCGGTTGCACAAATGTTGCTAACCTCTGGAGTGCATCGCGCCGTATTAAAGAAGCGCAGGCAGTTTTGAAAGAAGCTCAAGTTTCTGAAAAAGATCTAGCCCTTCTTCAGAAAGAAGCAGCGAATGCGACGGAAGAAGAAGGTGTGACTTTAAGTGAAGAGGCGAGCGATGTGGCTACTCGCTTGCAACAGTATATTGCACCTGCTTTAGACACCAGTGATGAGACAAAAGTTGAAAATGGCAAGGCGATTGTTAGCGCTTTGCGCAAACTTCATAATGCGCGCACAGAATGTAAAGATAACGCTTTGTCTCTGGTCGGTAAAGTCGGTGTGATTGCATTGGCCGTTTTGGGAATTGCAGCTGTATCTGCGCTTGTACCAACAGGAGTCTTGGTTCCTCTGGTGGCCGCTTTAGGTTTAGCAGTTGCTTCATTGAGCCTCTATAGACTCTATCAACAAAAAGCACACAAGAGCTTGATCGAAGAGGATCAAAAGCTTCCCGCTTTTCCTACTCTCTCCCAAGCGCCTGAAACTGCAACTGTCTAAAAGATCTCGTTTATTGTTCGAAAAAAAGCTTCTTTGCGCAAGGTTGTTGCCACGCGCAAGAAGCTTTTTTTATAAATATGTAAAAATAACGTGGCAGATAATCCAGGAAGTCGTATAATAAGCGACATCAAAGTGCGAAAAAGCCACTTAAGTGCTCCACGAGCACTTCTTCGTGTTGGATGTAAAACTTCGATTTGCCATTCAGCACAAGCATTGTGAATTCGATTCTTTTCTCCTGCACCGTTAGGAGACATTGAGAAAAACGCGTAAGCAAGCGTTCTCGCTCTTTTATGAGCGTGCTCTCCTTTAAAAGGGGAGTAGTTGTGTGTGAATTACGCGCAACCTTTAGCATTGTCAGCCTGCATTGTAGTAGACAAGCATCGAGCACACAAAACATAACTCCTTTTTCAGCAAAACTTTTAAAGGTTTTGTTTAGGGGGAGAATTGTTTTTTAGCTCTTGTCAAATAAAACACGATAGCGAGTGAGCATCATGGTTCTAAAATTGATGGGTAAAAAGCGTGGCATGATCCAGCGCTTTGATGCAGCGGGGAACGTCGTCGCATGTACCGTTATTGAAGCAGAGCCCAATGTTATTGCCCAGATTAAAACTGTTGAAACAGATGGATATCAGGCATTGCAAGTGGGATTTGAGTTGGTAGTGGCAAAGGATCCTCGTCGTCAAGAGGCACGCACGTCGCGTCCTTTGCGCGGGCACTTTGCAAAAGCTCAAGTACAGCCGAGAAAACATTTGCTTGAATCTTCAGTGGATTCAACTTCTGAATATAGTCTAGGGCAGGAATTTGGCGTGGAGATCTTCGAAGGGGTAACTTTTGTTGATGTTCAAGCGGTTTCGAAGGGAAAGGGCTATCAAGGTGTGATGAAGCGTTACGGCTTTGGTGGTGGACCTGCAGCTCACGGCTCTGGATTTCATCGCCATGGTGGTTCGATCGGTATGAGATCAACACCAGGTCGTGTATTTGCTGGTACAGAAATGGCTGGACGCATGGGCGGCCTTGTCACTACCATCCAAAGCTTGCGCGTTGAGTTGATCGATGCAGAGCGTCGTCTACTCATTGTCCGCGGTGCTGTTCCTGGACCAAATGGAAGTTTGGTTGTGGTGCATGCGGCAGTGAAGAAGCAAGGCAAGAAGAAGTAAGCGTGAGGAGAACTGTCGTGACAGTCTTAAAGAAGTACGACTTAACTGGAAAAGAAATTGGTCAAGTGGCAATTGATGAGGCGCTTGCGTCTTATGAAGCTCATGGCCAAATGATTAAAGATTACATTGTGGCTCTTCGTGCGAATGCAAGACAGTGGTCTGCGAACACAAAGACTCGCGCTGAAGTGAGCCACTCGACACAGAAACCACATCGTCAGAAGGGGTTGGGACGCGCTCGCCAAGGTAGCTTGGCTGCTCCTCAATATAAAGGCGGTGGGCGTGTGTTTGGTCCAAAGCCAAAATTTGACCAACATGTGAAGGTGAACCGTAAAGAGAAGCGTTTGGCGATTGCCCACCTTCTTGCTGAAAAGATTCGCGCGGAACATGTACATGTTGTGAGTGATTTTGATTTGGAAGAACCAAAAACACGTGTGATTGCACAGTTTTTGGATGCACTAAGTATTCGCAAAGAGCGCATTCTCTTTTTGGGACAATCCGCTTTTGAATCGTTTGAGTTTGAAGGGCACCACTTCTCTATTCAAGTGGCTGCAACGATGCACGAAAACATCATTAAGAGCGTGCGCAACCTGCCAAGAGCCAATTTTACTCTCGCTGCGAATGCAAACGGCTATGATTTGCTATTGGCAAGTCACCTAGTATTGACTGAGAGTGCATTGAAAGAACTTGAACAGTTGTTGTTGGCCTGAAGGAGAGATAAGGAATGAAAGATCCATTTGCTATTATCAAATGCCGCCACGTCACTGAAAAGACAGCAACACTTGAAAGTTTGCATACAGCGACATCGAATCGCTCCTTAGAGCGCTGCAAGTCACCAAAGTATGTTTTCATTGTAGACCCTGATGCTAATAAGCATCAAATCGCTGAAGCAGTGATGTTGATCTACAAAGATCATGGCATTAAAGTGACGGCAGTGAATACGCTGCATGTCAAACCAAAGCGTACTGGTCGCAGAAGGGGAAGACCTGGAAAGACTGTTGCTTTTAAGAAAGCAATCGTTACTCTGGCTCCTGGAAATGAGATTGACTCTGTTTCAAGCTGATAAGGAAGAACAAGCGTTATGTTAAAAAAATATCGTCCAGTGACTCCAAGCTTGCGCAGTTTGGTTCTGCCAAAGCTCGAGCAATTGACATCAGTCAATGAAGGGTCAAAAAAGAAGTCTGCGCCATGCAAGGCGCTTACAGTGATTAAAAAGCGCACGGGTGGCCGTAATAATAATGGGCATATCACCTGTCGTCACCGCGGTGGTGGCCACAAGAAAAAATTGCGTTTGATTGACTTCAAACGTGATAAGGATACCATCCCAGCCATTGTTGCTTCAGTTGAGTATGATCCAAACCGTTCCGGTTTTATCGCTTTACTGAACTATGTCGATGGCGAAAAGCGCTATATTCTAGCGCCGGCTGGCATCCAAAAAGGTGATAAATTGCTATCAGGAGAAGGGTCTCCCTTTAAACCTGGTTGCTCGATGCGTATGAAGAGCATGCCCCTTGGTTCTACCATTCATAATATTGAAATGGTTCCCGGTAGAGGTGGTAAGCTTGTACGCTCCGCAGGTCTCTCAGCTCAGCTTATGGCTCGCAGTGGTGGATATGTCACCTTGCGTATGCCATCAGGTGAGATGCGTTTGATCAATGAAAATTGCCGCGCTACGTTCGGTGTTGTTTCCAATTCGGATCACAACCTCCGCGTAGAAGGTAAGGCAGGAAGAAAGCGCTGGATGGGAATTCGTCCTACAGTGCGTGGTACAGTGATGAACCCCGTCGACCACCCACACGGTGGTGGTGAAGGTAAACATAACGGATACATCCCGCAGACGCCTTGGGCAATGCAAACAAAAGGTCTGCGTACCCGTTCGAAGAGAAAGTCTAACAAGATGATCGTCAAGGATCGCAGAAAGTAAGAGTGTTGCTATGCCAAGATCGCTGAAAAAAGGTCCTTATGTTGCTCACCATCTGTTCTCAAAAGTACAGGTGCAAAATCAAGCGGGCACAAAGAAACCTATTAAAACCTGGTCGAGAAGATCGATGATTATTCCCGATATGGTGGGCCACACTTTCGAAGTCCACAATGGGAAAAAGTTTGTTTCCGTATTCGTTTCCGAAAATATGGTCGGGCATAAGCTAGGTGAGTTTTCTCCTACCCGCACCTTTAAAGGACATCCAGTCAAGAAAGGGTAAGGCAAAAGAGCTATGGAAGTAAAAGCTGTCACAAAATATGTGCGCATTAGCCCTCGCAAAGCAAGGCTCGCGGCGGATCTGATTCGCGGAATGCAAGTTGAGCGTGCTCTGGAGCAGTTGACATTTTGCCAACTAAAGGGTGGACGTCTCTTAAAGAAAGTGGTGTTGAGTGCGCTAGCGAGTGCTGAAAATAATTTCGATCGCAAACGTACGAATATGTGGATTGCTGATGTGCGTGTCGATGGAGGGCCTACTTTAAAGCGCTCCAAGCCAAAGAATAAGGGCGGACGTCACGCAATTTTGAAGCGTACAAGCCATTTCACGGTGGTTTTAGCTGAGAGAGGAGCGTGATATGGGACAAAAAGTATCTCCAACAGGATTTCGTCTAGCTTTTAGAAAGAAGTGGAAATCCGTATGGTTTGCTAATAAGCAAGAGTATGGCAATCTCTTGATCGAAGATCAAAAGATCCGCAACTACCTGCAAAAGAAGCCCTCTTGCGCAGCTGCATCTCACTTTACTATTCGTCGTATGAGTGAGAAAATTGAAGTAACCATCCATACAGCTAAGCCTGGATTGGTAATTGGTAAAAAAGGTGCAGAAATTGACCTTTTAAAAGCCGATTTACGTAAATTCTTGGGCAAAGATGTGTGGTTGGAAGTGGAAGAGATTAAGCGCCCTGATTTGAATGCGAAGCTCGTTGCTGAGAATATCGCACGTCAACTCGAGCGACGTCTGCCATTCCGCCGAGTCTTGAAGAAGGCGATGCAGTCGAGCCTCGATGCTGGTGCGCATGGAATTAAAGTGCAGATCTCTGGTCGTATCGGTGGAGCTGAAATTGCTCGTACTGAAGGCTATAAGGATGGTAAAATTCCTCTGCACACATTGCGACAAGATATTGATTATGCTACTGCTCGAGCAGAAACACCCTATGGCACGATTGGTGTCAAAGTGTGGATCAACTTGGGTGAAGAGCAAGTCACAAAGGCTGTGGGGTAATCCATGACATTGATGCCGAAAAGAACAAAGTTTCGTAAAGCGCAAAAGGGTTCGATGGCCGGATTGAGCAAAGGGGCAACCTTTGTCGATTTCGGTGAGTTTGGTATGCAAGCTCTCGATCGCGGTCGTATTACGAATCGTCAAATTGAAGCATGCCGTGTGGCGATCAACCGTTTCTTTAACCGCCGTGGTAAAGTGTGGATCCGTGTGTTCCCTGATAAGCCAATTACTCGTAAGCCTGCTGAAGTGCGTATGGGTAAAGGTAAAGGTGCCGTGGACCATTGGGTGGCAGTTGTAAAACCAGGACGCGTGATTTTTGAAGTAGCAAACGTCTCTAGAGAATTGGCGCAGGAAGCTCTTAAGCGTGCTGCTGCTAAATTAGGGATTAAGACGCGCTTTGTTGAACGTCAAGAAAGAGTGTGAGGGAGTTTGCGGTGAGCAAGAAAAATCTTCAAGAATTTAAGAATATGAGTGAACAAGAGTTAGTTACAGCTCACAAAGAAGCAGTAAGAGAACTCTTTTTCATGAAAAACCAAGCTAAGCTATCCAAAGAGGTCAAGGATCTGCATCTTTTCAAAGCGAAAAGAAAGCAGATAGCCCGTATGTTGACCCTCATCGGGGAGAAATCGAGAGAGCAAGTATGCCAGAACTAACACAAGGTCATCCCTGGGGACGTAGAGTCAAGCAAGGGGTTGTTGTTTCGAATAAGATGGAAAAAACGGTGACGGTCAAGGTCGAAAGAACTGTAAGGCACCCAACATATGGAAAAGTCATCACACGCTATAAGAAATATTATGCGCATGATGAGTCAAACCAACTGCAGGTTGGCGATGTGGTTTCGATTATTGAAAGTCGTCCACTCTCCAAACTTAAACGTTGGCGTGTAATCGGAGGTTAACGGCAATGATCCAGCAAGAAACAATGCTGAAAGTCGCCGATAATTCCGGCGCAAAGCGCGTAAAGTGCTTTAAAGTTTTGAAAGGTTCTAAGCGTCGTTATGCGGGCGTGGGTGATGTTGTTGTCGCCTCTGTCCGTGAAGCGGAGCCTGAGAGCACCGTGAAGCAAGGGGATGTCGTGAAGGTCGTTATCGTCCGTACACGTAAATACATCCGCCGCGTTGATGGTACAAAATTGCGTTTTGATACAAATAGCTGTGTACTGATCGATGATAAAGGTGAGCCTCGTGGCACACGTATCTTTGGACCAGTGGCTCGCGAAGTGCGTGATCGCGGATATGTGAAGATCGCATCTTTGGCGCCTGAAGTGATTTAATGAGGGTACCATGAGTAAGTGGATTAAAAAAGATGATAAAGTAATCGTCCTTTCAGGCAATCACAAAGGTAGCGTTGGCAAAGTTTTAATGCGTCAAGGCGATCGTGTGGTCATTGAAGGTGTGAATTTACGTAAGAAGCACGTAAAGCGTACTCGTGAAGCTGAAGGGGGAATCGTAACTCGCGAATTTCCTATTCATATCTCGAATGTAGCTATCGTGAATCTAGAAAATCGACCTGTCAGATTGAAGGTACGTTTTAATGACAAACAACAAAAAGAACTTTACTACCTCAACGGTAGTGAGTCTGTTGTCTATCGCACAATTTGAATGGAGCTTCTATGACAAGATTGAAAAAGAAGTACCTTGAAGAGGTTAAGCCTGCATTGCAGGAGAAGTTTGAATACAGCAATCCTATGCTGATTCCTGGGCTGAAAAAGATTGTCATCAGTATGGGACTCGCAGAGGCCTCCAAGGATAAGAACGCCATTCAAGACTGCTTGAACGAGTTGACATTGATTGCCGGTCAAAAAGCGATTCTTACGAAATCTAAAAAGGCGATTTCGAACTTTAAACTACGTGAAGACCAAGTGATTGGTGCAAAAGTCACGTTGCGTAAAGATCGCATGTACGATTTCGTAGATCGTTTTTGCAATATCGTTGCACCGCGTATTCGCGACTTTAGAGGGTTTAATACACGTTGCGATGGTCGAGGATGTTATTCTTTAGGGTTAGACGACCAACAAGTTTTCCCTGAATTAAACCTTGATAAAGTAAAGCGTACACAAGGGATGAATATTACCTTTGTGACAAGTGCGCATACAGATAAGGAATGTCTTGAGCTGCTTCGCCTGCTTGGCATTCCATTCAAAAATGTTGCTTGAGGAAATAGGGTTAAATGTCATCTACAAATGATCCAATCGCCGATTTGCTGACACGTATTCGCAATGCGACGCGTGCCCAGCATCGCTTTGTCGATTTACCAAAGAGCCGCTTGAATGCTGAAATCGTTCGCGTGCTCAAAGAAGAAGGGTTCGTACAGGAGTTCCAACTCGTTGAAGAAGACGTTGCGGGTTACATCCGAGCAGAACTAAAGTACGCTCCTGGTCGTGTCTCTTTGATTCACGGTCTAAAGCGTGTCTCCAAACCTGGCTTGCGTCGCTATGTCAGCTGCAGCGAAATACCATTCGTTTGTGGTGGCCTTGGCATCGCTATTTTGTCCACTTCTTGCGGAGTGATGACAGGAAAAAATGCTAGAGCAAAGCACGTTGGTGGCGAATTACTGTGCACAGTGTGGTAAGGAATTAAGGAGATAATCGATGTCACGTTTAGGAAAACAGCCGATTCTCTTGCCCAAGCAAGTGACTGTCACTGCCTCAAATGGCAAACTTTCTGTAAAAGGCCCTAAAGGGACTCTTGAAAGAGAGTTGGCAGCACAAGTCAATGTCGAAGTGACAGAGGCTCAAGTGCTTGTCTCTTTAAGAGAAGAATTTGCAGAGTGTGGTAACCTGCATGGGTTGTGGAGACAGCTGATCAACAATATGGTCACTGGTGTTCACACCGGATTTGAAATAAAACTCCAGCTTATTGGAGTGGGTTATAAGGCTGCTGTACAAGGGAAGAATCTTGAGTTGCAACTCGGGTTTTCTCACCCAACAGTATTGCCAATTCCCGCTGGAATCGAGATTAAAATCGAGAAGGGGACAGCCCTTTCACTGTTCGGTTCTGATAAGCAAGTAATAGGTCAATTTGCTGCCAATATTCGCTCACTTAGAAAGCCAGAGCCTTACAAAGGTAAGGGCATTCGCTATGAAAATGAATATGTCAGAAGAAAAGCCGGTAAGTCTGGTAAAAAATAGGTAAAGGGTTAAACTCTCATGGACAACTCTCTGAAAAAAGATCGTTTGAGAAGACAAAAAAGGGCACTGCGCGTGCGTGCTAAGCTCTTCGGGACTGCAGAAAAGCCCCGTTTGAGTGTCCACAAGAGCCGCCGTTTCCTAACTGTGCAGCTTATCGATGATGAGTGCGGTGTGACTCTAGCTTCAGCTTCAACTCTCTCCAAAGACTTTGTTGCTGGGAAAGGTTCTGCAAAGAACAAAGAAGCAGCGGTGTGGCTAGGCGAGCAAATTGCTGTGCGTGCTAAAGAAAAAAATATTGAGAGCGTCGTTTTCGATCGTGGAGCTCTCAAGTACCACGGAGTTATCGCTTCTTTAGCAGAGCGTGCGCGTGAATCTGGATTGCGGGTTTGAGGAGACAAAATGGCTCACAAAGAAAAACAAAAAGACGAAGCATCTCGCTTTGAAGAGAAAGTGATCTATGTGAATCGCTGCTCCAAAGTGGTAAAAGGTGGACGTAAGTTCAGCTTTTCAGCACTTATTCTAGTTGGAGATGGCTCAGGTCGCATCGGCATTGGCTTTGCTAAAGCGAACGAATTGTCAGACTCTATCCGTAAAGGTGGAGAAGTGGCAAAGAAAAACATGCGCTCTTTTGAGTTAAATGGTACAACTATTCCTCACGAGGTAATCGTTGAGGTTGATGGTTCACGCCTTTTGCTGAAACCAGCTCCTGCGGGAACTGGTGTCATTGCAGGACCTAAAGTACGCATTGTGCTTGAATTAGCTGGTATCAAAGATGTGGTGGCAAAGAGTCTTGGCTCAAGTCATCCTATCAATCAAGTGAAGGCGACTTTTAAAGCGTTGGCTTCCTTGAGAAACCGCGAAGAAACCTTAAAATTGCGAGGAGTTTCATGCTAACGCTTGGTTCTCTACAAAATACATCCCGCCCAAAACAAGGGGCAAAGCGTGTAGGTCGCGGTCCTGGTTCTGGAGTTGGTAAGACTTGCGGACGTGGACACAAAGGTGATGGCTCACGCTCAGGACGTAAAGAGCGTTTAGGTTATGAAGGTGGTCAGTGGCCATTATTCAGAAAGTTGCCTACGCGTGGCTTTTCCAATGCAGCCTTCAAACAACGCTATTATGTCATTAACTTATGGCAGATTCAAGAGTGGTTTGAAGAGGGTGAAGAGGTTAATGAGATCTCTTTGCGCGAGCGCAACTTGATTAAGGGTGGCGTTGAAGGAGTGAAGGTGCTTGGCGAAGGACTTTTGACAAAGAAAGTTCACATCGTTGCTGATGCATTTTCTGCAGCTGCAAAAGAAAAATTGCAAGCTGCCGGCATAACATTCGAACAGTGCGTATAAGGTGCATTCATGGCAACTTTCCTTGCAGATGCGAGTCAAGGCCTAGAAAAAATAGCGCGCGTATTCAGGATTCCTGAGCTGCGTGCGCGTATTTTATTCACATTGCTATTGCTAGTTTTGTGTCGTATTGGTGGCTTTATTCCTGTACCTGGAATCGACGGCGAATTGGCATTGGCGTATTTCCGCCAGGCGACTGGAGGAGGGCAAAACCTTTTTCAGTTAGTGGACATTTTCTCTGGGGGAGCATTTTCCCAGATGACGGTCACAGCTCTCTCCGTTGTGCCCTATATCTCAGCCTCTATTATTTTGCAGCTTCTGACAGCTTTAATGCCCTCATTACAGCGAGAGCTTAAAGAAAACAGTGATGCTGGAAAGCGTAAGTTGAGTAAATGGACGCGCGTTGCGACTCTGTTTCTGGCTCTTTTTCAATCGTGCTTGTTTGCCAAGTATGCTTTGAGATTGAATCAGGCACAACCTGGTATCGTCTTTAGCGAGATGCTCTCCGTAAATATTATGGAATTTCCATGGCTCTTTTACATCATGGTAATGCTGACAATGACTTGTGGAACACTGTTCCTCATGTGGTTGGGTGAGCAAATTAGCGAAAGAGGTATTGGAAATGGCATTAGTTTAATTATCACAACGGGGATTGTTTCCTCTTTGCCATCTACAATTGGCGCGATAATTAAGCAATTGAATCTCGATTCGCAGCTTGTGGGACAGTTAACATTTTCTTCACTCGTCGTCCTCTTTACCGTCTTTGTCTTGGTGATTATTGCAACTATTCTAATCATTCAAGGTGAGCGCAAGATCCCCTTGCAATATGCACGTAGGGTTGTAGGAAGACAAGAAGTGCAGGGGGGTAACTCCTACTTGCCACTGAAAATTAATTATGCTGGTGTGATCCCTGTCATTTTTGCTTCATCGCTGCTCATGTTTCCAGCAACGATTGCGCAATTTGCAGGCGTTGGATCTTGGTTAGGAAATATTGCTGCTTGGTTTTCTCCTGGTAGCGCATCCTACCTCGTATTCTTTGTGATCTTGATCCTGTTTTTTACATACTTTTGGACTGCAACGCAGTTTCATCCAGAGCAAATTGCCTCTGATATGAAAAAGAATGGAGCTTTTATTCCTGGTGTCCGTCAGGGACGTCCAACGCAAGATTATCTAGAAAAGGTAATGAGCCGAGTGACGTTAATTGGTGCGATTTTCCTCGCGCTGATTGCGATTTTGCCAAATATTGTTGGCTCCGTACTGAAAGTTGATCAAACAATCACCTACTTTTTTGGTGGGACATCCCTGCTAATTTTAGTTGGTGTAGTATTGGATACTATGAAACAAATTGATGCGCATTTGCTGATGAAGCGATATGACGGGTTTATGCGCAAAAGTAAAGTAAAAGGGCGTTGAGCTGAAAAGACTTTGTGGAGTATACTTTTCAGCACTAAAACAAATTAAAAGGACTCTATGCCTAGAATCATCGGAATTGACATTCCCAGTAATAAGCGTTTAGAGATAAGCCTCACTTACCTCTATGGGATTGGACGCACTCTTTCGAAAGAGCTGATTGCACGCTTGGGACTTGATCCCAACATGAAAGCTGGTAGTTTGACTGAAGAACAAGTTTCCACTCTCAACTCCTTGCTGCAATCAGAATATGAAGTAGAAGGCGATCTGCGTCGTCAAGTACAAGCCAATATCAAACGTTTAATGAGTATCCACTCATACCGTGGACTCCGTCACCGCTTAGGACTACCTGTTCGTGGTCAGCGTACGCGTACCAACTCGAGAACGCGTAAAGGTAAGCGTAAGACAGTTGCGAATAAGAAGAAATAAGCCAAGTTTTAGCCAAGTTAAGGAGCATTGACTTTGAATAAGCAAGCTACTGCATCCAAAAAAACTGCTGGGAAAGGGAAGAAAAAACTCAACCGCCATGTTCCCGTAGGTGTCGCTCATGTGAAAGCGACTTTTAATAACACAATCATCGCGATTACCGATTTGATGGGAAGTGTCATTGCCTGGTCTTCAGCAGGAAAAGTAAAATTTTCTGGTTCTCGTAAATCCTCTGCTTTTGCAGCGACAGTTGCTGCTCAAGATGCAGCGAAAGTTGCTATGGGCCTAGGAATGAGAGAAATTGAAGTTGAATTAAAAGGGCCTGGTGCGGGACGTGAGTCTGCAGTCCGTGGTCTACAAAGTGCTGGTTTGTTGGTGACAACAATCCGCGATTGCACTCCTGTACCGCATAACGGATGCCGTCCTCGTAAGCGTCGTCGCGTATAACCAAAGTCATTGGGGGAAAGATGTCTGTTTTATATGGTAAATTTGAAATGCCAGAGCGTATTGTCATCGATGATAAGCGTGGCAATACATTTTGTCGTTTTATCGCTGAACCCTTTGAGCCAGGCTTTGGTCACACACTCGGCAATTCACTTCGCCGCATGTTGTTGTCTTCAATCGAAGCTCCAGGGATCGTATCGGTTGCCATTGAGGGCATTCCACACGAATATATGGCTGTTGACGGCATCATCGAGGATATGATCAATATTGTGCTCAATTTTAAAGGCGCCTTGTTGAGAAAAATCCCTAGAGAAGATCAAGTTGGTGCGCGCGATATGCGCACACTGACTCATATCCTGAACATTTCAGGAGAAGATCTTGCCTCTGCTGGTGGTCAAGTTACAGTCAAGTTGGGCGACGTATTTCCAGATGGAGAATTCGAGGTGATTAACCCCGAATTAGAGCTCTTTAGAGTAACTAAGCCAATGACTCGTCGCATTGATATACGTGTTGGTTTTGGCCGTGGTTATGTCTCTGCTGAGAATCATGTCTTAGATGAGCGCGTTGAAGGTGAAATTGTTGTTGATACTGCATTTTCTCCAGTACGTCTTGTCAATTACTACATCGAGAATACGCGTGTTGGACAGAATACAGACTTTAACCGTCTGATTTTAGAGATTACGACGGATGGACGCATTACTCCAGAAGAAGCGCTTTCACATGCTGTGCAAATTTTGATAAAGCATTTTGATGTCTTTAACAAAGCGCATAAGCATCAGCTCGTTTTCCAGAATAATGAAATCAGCGAAGATACAGACCGCGAAGAGATCCTACAAAAGCTTTGTTTACGTATTGGGGAAATTGAATTGTCCGTACGTAGTGCGAATTGCTTGAGTGGAGCTGATATTGAGTTTATCGGTGAATTGGTAGTTCGTCCTGAATCTGAAATGCTTAAATTTAGAAATTTCGGCAAGAAATCCTTGAATGAGATCAAAGCGAAACTCCATGAAATGGGCCTTAGCTTGGGTATGGAGCTTTCTAAGCATGGTATCACACGTGAAAACGTGCGTCAGGTCATTGTCGATCACCTTCAACAAAATCAAGGGACTGAAGAATGAAACATCGCAACCACAGCTTTAAACTCGGCCGTACAACCAGCCACCGTCGCTGCTTAATCGCCAACATGCTAAAAGCTCTGGTGCTCAAAGGACGCATCGAAACTACAGTAACGAAAGCAAAAGAATTGCGTCGTTATGCAGATCGCATGGTGACTTTGGCAAAAGAAGGAACACTTGCTTCACGCAGAGCTGCAATTGCTAAGATGATGATTCGTTATAACGAGCTAACTCCCAAAGAAGCTCGTCAAGCGAAACAAGGAGACAACTCAGCATTTAATGGCGACCGCTTAGTGATCGCCAAGCTATTTGATGAACTTGGCCCTCGCTTTAAAGAGCGCAATGGTGGGTACACACGTATCATTAAGGGAAATAATCGCGTTGGTGATAATGCCCAATTGTGCGTGATCGAATATCTAGCCAGCTAAGAGTCACTTGTGGCAACGCGCATTCTTATCAATGGTTTTGGTCGTATCGGCAGATTAATTTGTCGATTGGCTCTGGATTATGATGATATTGAAGTTGTTGCCGTCAATGATAGAGAGTCTGTGGAAAATCTAGCGTATCTATTACGCTATGATACACCGCACGGCTCTCCTCCTTTCTCTATTTCTCTCAGCAATCATTCACTTGCAATTCAAACTTCAAAAAAGTTGCACACGATTCGCTTTTTTAATATGAGCGATATTGAACTTCTTTCTCATAAGGAGCTTGATATTGATGTCGTGATTGAAGCTACTGGTGTTTTTACGACAAAGGAAGCATGCGCGCGCCATCTTGTAGCTGGTGCCAAACGCGTGATATTAACATCCCCTGTAAAGGGAGAGGCTATTCCTACTTTTGTCATGGGTGTAAATCACCAAACATTTAATCCGCGCGAAGACTTCATCTATTCGAATGCATCGTGCACAACAAATTGCCTTGCATTGATTGCCCGAGTCCTGGTAGACTATTTTGGCATTGAGCTAGGTTTCATGACCACTGTACATGCAGTAACTGCAACTCAGTTCGTTGTGGATAAACCCTCTAAGCGTGATTTTCGCGCTGGAAGAGCTGCTTTTTCTAATATCATTCCCTCCACAACAGGAGCGATTGAAGCCGTTGGAAATTGTTTGCCGGAATTAAAGGGGAAGTTGTCAGGAATGGCACTGCGTGTTCCAGTTCTTGATGGCTCGCTGCTTGATTTGACAGTGAAATTAGCGCGACAGGCACCCTATTGGGAAGTCTGTAAGGCGATGAAAGAAGCTTCTGAAGGTTATCTTAAAGGGTTTCTTGGTTATACAGCTGATCCTGTGGTCTCGAGTGACTTTATCGGTTGCGAGCTCTCAGCAATTTTTGATGAGAAAGCAGGTTTAGCTCTTGACGGCGGGTTTTATAAACTGTTAGCGTGGTATGATAATGAAATGTCATATGCAGCCAGAGTTATTGATTTACTGCGTTATACAGTGAAAAAAGCATTAAAAAGTGAGTAAACGTGCAATTTACTAGAGAACCGATTGTAGAAACAATCATCAGCGCCCGTGATGGACATAAGTTGACTTTGAAAGGCAGCAAAGAGCATTCGGCTGAGGAGTTCATCGTAGATGCAGTAGAAGTGATTTCCTTTGGAACTGCACTTTTTTTCCGTTCCTTAGAGCCTTCTAAGCACTTTTTGCTACCTGTTTCTGATTATCAGATCGTTGAAACGCGCGAAGTTAGAATGACACTTAAGGCGGCTACTCCAGAACGTACTGTCAAGATTGGCACGCGTGAAAAATCAGTAAAAGAAACAAAAGAGACAAAACCTGCACGTGAGTCTAAATCAAAAGACTCCCGCAAGAAGGAAAAAGAAGCCTCTATTGTTGATGAAACAAAAGACGAGGATAGTTCAGAAGAGCAACCTCAGGAAGAGAGCGCGCAAGACATACCTACTGAAGCTGCTGCTGAAAAGACAACAGATAAGAAGAAAGACCGTCGCCGCAATCGCAAGAAAAAAGTGATTCGCGAAAAAGAGGAAGCTGCTGCAGCCGCAAGTGAAGGGCATCCGATTGAAGAGCGCCCTCCTGTTGTGCTCTTACCGCCTCCTACGACGTTAATTTCTGAAACATTGGCTCATTACAAGAATCAACCTGAGTTTAAGGGCGCCTTCGTTCAAGAAAAAGAGGTCGCACCAGCTCAAGAAGTGGAAGAAACACCTCAAGAAGATTAAATCTTATCTTCTCTTACTGCTCGGGTGGTGGAATGGTAGACACAGGGGACTTAAAATCCCCTGGCCGTAAGGCCGTGAAGGTTCGAGTCCTTTCCCGAGCATCCTAACAATAAATCCTAAAAAGACTTTCGCGAATTTAGTTTGGTGAAAGTCTTTTTTTTTTTGATCCAATTTTAAATCGAGCTCACGTTAGACACTCCTACCAGTCTTTTAGCGCTCGCATTACTTGAGATTGTTTTGTCGTAATGAAGAGTGTGTGCTAGAGTATCAGACTTCTTTCGAAATCACCTTTAGCGTCATGCTAGGTGCTGGCAGCAATAAAAAAATAGACGATCATAAGTATGCCAATTGCAAGTTTGGCGATCATACCCACCATAGTCCCTAAGACAGTCCCGCATGAAGAGCGTGTTGCGCTGAGAACGCCTTGACCAACGAGTAATTCTGCAATAAGTACTCCTAGCAGTGGACCAAGGATTAAACCGATAATTCCAAAGAAAACTCCAATGAGCGCACCACAGATACCCCCAAGAATGCCCCAGCGCGTGGCACCAAAGAATTTTGCTCCCATCGTACCACTCAAGATGTCGAGTGTTTGAGCTACAATCAAAAGGATGCCGAGCACGAGCAGAGTTTTACCTCCAATGGCACCGAGAGTAAGATAATTCAAAAGTGCACCTGAAAAGATAATTAGGGTTCCTGGAATAAAGGGGACGAGTGTTCCTAGTAGCCCTAAAGTCATTAGGAGTATAGTAAGAGTCCACCATAGTGTTTGCATAGATGCACCGTAATATATTGTTTTTAGTTTGAATATTATGGTATTATAAGGGTCTTCTTGATTTTTATTAAGATGTATTTAATGTTTTTAAAAACGTGGAACTATGACAAGAATCAGCACTCAGCCTATTACTGTAAATGATTTGCAGCAAGCTTATCTGGACGCAACAAGAAACCAGGGTCTTATTGCTTTTATTACTGCGTGTGCACACGGTGTGCCGCAAAAGATCGACAGTGTAAATTCAATGTTTAAAAGCCAACCCCTCTGGGAGCCTATCAAACAGTCTTCAGGACACATCTCCTACAAACATCGCATTACCCATATTGTTGTTGGTTTTCAGGGGCATAATGGAGCGAAAAAGGATAATAATATTCATTCCGCTATTTTAAAGGTTTTACGTGAATGTGTTCAAAAGCATGTGAACCTACTGGGCAATGAAATTTTCCAATATAAGCAGCATAGTTGGAAATCAGAACCTGACTACGATGGATCCCTTAAGCGATACATCCAGTGGGAATTTGATCGCACACATCAAAATGTGAAGCCTTCCGATGAAAACTTGATCTGAAAAAACGTCTCTTGAGTCGAATCGCGTCAAATAAAATCGCCCACACATGCGTGTCTTTAAAATCCCATTTTTGAAGGCATTCTATTCCTTTTTAGTGTATTTTCTAGCGTATGATTAGCAAGCAGACACTTGATACATTTCCTACGCAAGCGGGCGTTTATCTTATGAAAAATGAGCAAGGGCAAGTGCTTTATGTGGGGAAAGCACGTCATCTGAAGCATCGCCTGCGTCAGTACTTTGTCAACTGTCAAGATACGCGTGCAAATATTCCTTTCCTCTTGCAACAGGTGGTCGAGGTGCAGACCATCGTTGTCAATTCAGAAAAAGAAGCTCTAATGTTAGAGAGTGTCCTGATTAAGAAGCATCAGCCACGCTATAATATCTTGCTAAAGGATGATAAGAGTTATCTCTATCTGCGGCTGACAGATGAAGTGTATCCACGCATTGAATTAGTAAGACAAAAAGGTGGATTTTCCGAGAAAGCCCATTACTTTGGTCCCTATCTCAACCGCAATAAAGCTGAGCAGTTGCTCTTTTTTCTCCAAAAGCACTTTCCCTTGCGACGGTGCAGTCAAGCGGAATTTGCTACGCGCAAACGCCCCTGCATTCTTCATGAAATGCAGAGGTGCATTGCTCCCTGTGTCAAAAAGTGCACGGAACTAGAGTATGTCGAGGTGACAGAAGCGCTCATACACTTTATGAAAACGCGGGGTAAAGAATGGATTGAGACAATGCGACGTGATATGGAAATAAAGGCCGAGCTTTTAGAATTTGAAGCTGCATCTCTGATTTTCAAGGAAATTGAACAAATTAAAGATGTGTTAGAGCCGCAGTTTGTCATGAGTCATAAACAACGCGACTGTGATGTGATCGGTTTTTATCGCCAGGCTGAGCGCGGTATTATCGTGCAGCTTTCATTTCGAGGAGGGGTGCTTCTGGAGGCAAAAAATTTTCCCTTCGAAGGATCATTGCAGGATGAAGAAGAGATCATTAGCGCTTTCTTAATGCAGCAAAATCTTCCTGAAGGTATTGAAATGATACTTCCTGGCACATCTTCAGAGGCTTTAAAAGAGATATTGCAGGAGCGTTCTGTGATGCTGACGCACCCTAAAAGTGGAGAAAAGAGGCGATTTATAGAAATGGCTCAAAATAATGCGAAAGCTGCATTTGAACAATTGGGGAGTTATCGCCATGCAAAAGAACAGACTTTACATGATATTAAAGAAGCTTTAGGACTTGATCACTACCCCGCAACTATTGAATGTTATGATACATCGCATCTATCTGGCTCTTTAATGGTTTCTGCAGCTGTTGCTTATGTCGATGGTGAATCTTTTAAAGAGCGCTATAGAAAATACGCACTCAAACATTCTTCAAGTAACGATTTAGACGCATTACAACAGGTTTTGGAGCGGCGTTGTCGGCAGCAGGTGCCATTGCCGTCATGTCTTCTCATCGATGGTGGAAGGCAGCATTTGCAAGTTGCCAGAAAGGTCTTAGATGCCCATCAAATTATTGGTGTCGATTTGATTGCCATTGCTAAAGATGAACAGCGCCATGATAAGGGGCTGAGCCAAGAGCGTTTTTATATCAATGAATACACTGAATATCGCCAACTTCCTGTTCACTCCTCAGCGCTCTTTTTGTTGCAACAAATCCGCGACGAAGCACATCGTGTCGCTATTCAATACCAGCGACTGCTTAGAATCCATCGCATGACGGAATCGGCACTGGATCAGATTGAGGGGATTGGTCCCATCAAAAAAAAGCGCCTGCTCACACATTTCAAAAGTGTAGCTGCTTTGAAAAAAGCCTCGCTTGAAGAGATTCTTTCTGTTAAAGGGATCGCAAAAAAAGATGCAGAACGCCTTCTAGCCTTTTTCTCTCCCTTTGAGGAAGAGTAGTGCACTTTCTATTTCTTCAGCAATACTGCGGTCAGGGGCCGCAACTAATGCAGTGGCAAGGAGGTGTTCTAGGAAATCTGGAAAATTCGTTTGCTCATCTTTGCTTAAGCCTTTAAATAGAGGGTCAGAAAGCCATTCTTTACACTCCTCTAAAAGAGTATTGCCGCTTTTTTTAGGAAAACCAAGTGTCGAATAGAGCCAAAAAGAGGGGTCTTTAAAATGTCCGTATGAGGTGCCTTCGTGAAATTTCATGGCACAAGCGGCTTTCATAAGACTCCAGCGGAAACCTGTTTGCAAATGAACATTGAGCAGGATGCATTTACTAATATGTTCGGCATATGTTTTGGGAGACTTATGAAGCCCATGAATCAATTTAGTAGCCCATTGGTCAAATAGTGAATTAATGAGTGTCTTCTGGCTATGTGGGAATGATGTAGATAATTGAAACATGAAGAGAAAGGCAACCTGGGTTTCGACTATAGTTGAGCAATTAGCTGCCGGTAAGACGGTTAGCATCTCTTGAGCGATTTGTGGAACGATGTCCATGGCGCATGGAAGCACATCCATGAAATATGCGTGAAATAATCTAATCCCTTCTGCGTTAGTCGGTGCCTGGTCAATCGTTTGAAGGATATGTAGAAGGCCTTCTAAATAGTGTTTTCGCAAAGGCAGCAAGCTTTCCCCAAGTTCTGGTAATGTCTCGTACATAAATAGGACTAAAAGTGTTTCAAGGTGCATTAGAGAGGATTGCAAGGAGTCGGTTGGCGTCGCTGATGTCTGCAAAAGACGTCCATTCTCATCTTTTTCAAACTTAATCGTTTTTAATAACATACTGCGCCATAGCAAGAGCTGCTTGGTTGCTAAAATCAGGAGCGGTAAAATTGAAGGGTGGTTGCGAAGAGGGGGACTAAATTTAATGATTATCCCCAAAACAGCCAGTTGTTCTCTTAGATAGCGACATACGACTGCCTGATGAAAGATATCAAAGGGTTTGATGGGATCGCGCGCAGAGTCCATGGAATTGCGATGTATGTCCTTTGTTAATTTAAGTGCTGTAGTCAGGAAAGTCTCAGCTATAGCATTTTCGCTATCCGTAGGAGTGGATATATAAAGAAAAAAATAGGTTTTGATAAGGGCAAGTTGAAGAGAATCTGTTGCTTCCTGGTGAGCCTGATATAAGGTGTGTGCATCAACGCGTTGACGTATCTTTTCAAAGGCCTCCTTATCGGACTCATTGACGGTGGCATAGGTCACAAAACATCCAAAGGCATAAATCAAACGAGCGATCTTCTTAACGTTTTCTTCCATATCAGGAAACTTTTTAAGAAGTTGTACTTGCCATTGCTCATCTGCAAATAGGGAGCATAACTCATCATTTTCGGCCATTTTGATACGCATGATATTTGCGTAAGTGATGCTGTTAAGAGAGCGCAATGCATTTTTCAATAAATCATCATAGAATGCTTTTGGAAGCTCCTGAAGTTGAGGATCGAGCAGTAGCAGCTTCATGAGTTGATAAAGCCAATATAAATCGTCGCGCTGCGCTTCTAATTGCAGCCCCCAAGCAATAGTGATCCATGCCTTAGTTAGATGTGTGGGTGATGACATGTCGACGATCAGATTAAGCGCAGGTTCCGTTGTTGGTAGAGATGATCGCTGTGCGGCCATGATGTGCTGCTGTGCATGATTCGATTGCCACTCATCCATAGACAGATTTTGTGTCTGCCATGCGTAGGCGAACTTTAACGAAAATAGTAGACAGCATTGGTAGGGCAAGGGTGTACAAAAGCGATTGAGATAGTCGGTGTAGAGCTGTGTTAGAGCTTTTAAAACTTCAACAGACAAACCGGAAGACGCATGTAAATCGATTAATGTAAAGAATAGAGCAGCTAGAATGGGGTGTTTGTCAACATCGTGGAGGGTTTTAAAATTTTCTGTTAGTGCTTCTACTTCGCTTATATGTAAGATGTGTTGAGGTTGACTCCACTGACGACAATGAAGAAACCAGCGCTTATGGGGAGCGAGTTCCAGTTGTGGATCATTTAAATTGAGGGCCACTAGATCACCAGCGAGTGTTTTTACATTTTGTAAAATCAGGAGTTGGCGCTTTTGAAGTGGTGCAATTGGTTCAGTCAATTGATTGGCAAGATAAAGGATATCGGTGAGTGGTGGAAAGGCATCTGTTGTCCATTCCATGTGCCATAAACGCGAGATTTCGTTGTGGATCCATTGGCGAGCTGTACCTTGTAGGACATGAGGTAGTTCGCCTTGTTGGCGAATAAGCGAAAGAAGGAGCGCCTCTGGTTTTACAAATGAGTGACCAGCAGTCTTTAGAGCCTCAAATAATTGAGGGTCAAAATGGGAACTTGCAAGTGTATCGAGCAGCTCTTTTTCGCTCTTCCTGTTAATCCACGTGCGATGCAAGTGATCTGAAAAAACTGTCTTGCTTTCTTCGGGGCATAGCTCTTGCAGACGAGTGCGCTGTGAAACAAACTCATCCCAGCAAAGAGTTGTCAGTGCGCTGTTGAGGGATGTAACAGTGAAAAGATGTTTGATTTGTCGATCAGATAGTTTTAATGAGAGTAAATACTCAAGATCGTTTAGGGTTAAAACGGGAGTTTTGAGAGTTAGTAGTCCCGCCCACCAATTTGAAAGAGTAATTTTAGAAGAGCGCAGCGCTTCGCCAAACCACCAGGCTTTGTCTTTAAGATCTTTCCAGATCTCTTTAGGGTCTTTATGACATTTCCAAAGGGAGTCATTGGCCCAAACATGTCCTTGAAT
The DNA here is from genome assembly GCA_964596685.1 of uncultured bacterium. GTDB lineage: Bacteria > Chlamydiota > Chlamydiia > Chlamydiales > VFKH01 > CAZQVA01. Next base: position 24,980 of record CAZQVA010000005.1, read on the forward strand.
TGCTAATTCTTCAAAATAGCGCACCTGATGGTAGAGTTCACAGTGGAGTTTAAGGGTAGCAGTGGCGCGTTTGGTGATTGTGGTTTGAGGAGCAGGTGTAAAAAAGAGATTGACTGCAGTCTTTAGTTCTTCCGGAAGGCCGTTATAGAGTTCTTTTAAGGCATTACAAGCGGTTGCATGCTGGTCCTTGCGAAGATTTTGAATCCATTGAGGAATTGCCTGTAATAATGCCTTTTGCGCCTCTAAATCCGTTCTTAAAATCGCTTTATCAAGGTGTGTGACAAGAGTTCCATTATCTTGCATGAGAGCAACAGCGGCGAAAATCGTGCCTTTTGAGCGAGGATGCGCAGAGAGTGCTTTTGCAAGAGGCCATTTTAGGCGGTTTGCAAGGGCAACAAAAGCAGCTGCATTATTGGGAGTGCAAGCGCAGCTTAATTCTGCTAGTGAATTAAGTAGCTGCGGACGAGAGTCTTCTTTTACAATCTTTGTCAGTTCCGCCAACAGGTCAAGTTCATCATCCGTCAAAGATAATTCAATCAGGGTTCTCTCAAAGGCAATGCCTAACGCGGGTAAGGGACGTTTTTGATAAGCATTGAAAAGGGCGCATGCAAGTCGCTCTGAAGGTTGTAACTGAATCGTCAATGCTTCTTTAAGAAAGTCGCTATCTTCAGTATCCAGCTTTGGTGGGGTAAGTCGTACCAAGGCTAATGTTTCTTCAACTGTAGCATCGTCATGCTCTGCAATGCATTCTGAAAGATAAGAGAGGGAGCAGTTCTCCGTCCATGCCTCTAGCTTTTCAGATAAGGAGCGTGCATTTCCAATAGTCACTTGGTAGTTTTTTCCATTGACTACAACGCTCAAACGCCCATTTTTAGCCACTAAATAAGGGCGAGGCTCTTCTAGTGTTTTGTATTGGTAAGCGTATAAATAAAGGTCTAAAAAAGCAGCAGGATTTGAGCCATATTCCCAATTCAATTTGATCAAGTGTTGGATCAGGTCTTTTTTAGGATAGTTAGGGGAGTAAGAAAGGAGCGTTTCTTGCTGCCCCTCTTCCCGAAATGCCGCAGGCAATTGAATCTCGATAGTCTCTCGAGCCATCTTTATAGATCCACCAATTGCAGCAATGGCCGCCTCTATCAGTGTCAGGGTAAGAGGCTTAAGAGTTTTTTTTGCTCTCTCTGCAGAGGATGCATGGGGGGAAGATATAGGTGTACTCATGGCTGTCTATTTTACAATAAGTGCAAAATACAACGAAATAATAAATGAATGGATATTACTTATAAATTATTGGAACAGATGGCTGACTGTAAAAAGAAAATATTGTTTGATGTTTTTTCGCGAAGAGAATATGAGTGAAATGAAGAGGGAGGTCCTTCTTCAAATACATAAACAAATGAGGAAATAACATGGTTACTGCAAAAACAAAAGTGGCACAGGGCAAGAGTAAACAGTCTCATGCAAAGCAAGAAGTGAAAGCAAAAACATCCGCTAAAGATCTAAAAGGTAAAAAAGGCGGCTATGTTCCTGGATCAGGTCTGAATGGAGTGAATGCAGGATGGCTGTAGAAACTTATAGTAATTGAGGTTTACCCAAAAAACAGCCAGGTTGTCCAAAAGATAAACTAGGAGTTACCTTTACGTATTCTTTGTTTTGATTGAACGAGGAATTGTCGGGTATGGGTTTTCTCTTGGAAAAGCGAGCGAGAATTACTTCCCAGCGTCGGAGGAGAGGTGCTTTTCGAAGACGAGGTTTTTGAAGACGACGTGGACAGCGGAGACGCGTAGGCCCGTCATACAACTAATGTCTTGGGCAATTTTGGCTTGGATCTCTTCAGCCTTTTGAGGGATGGAAAGACCGTATTGAATATTGACTTCGACTTTGACGCTGACCGCATGGCTCTTTTCGTCTTGATCGACGACGACGCCACGGGCAGCTTCTTTTTTATCTCCGAGAAGCTGGTCAAAAAAGCCAGCTTCAATCGGATATACACCTTCGACATGGCAGAGCGAGCGCAGCACGAGCGACTGGATTAGGCGCGATTCTATATCGCGGACAAAGACAGTATCGGGAAGTTCAAACTCTTTTTTATCAACCATGTGCTCTACCTTATCCTTACCAGCTAGCTTTTGTCAAGCCTGGAATGAGGCCAGCGTGTGCAAGCTCTCTGAAGCAGAGACGTGATACTTTAAACTTACGCAAGAATGCACGAGAGCGGCCAGTAAGTTGGCAGCGATTGCGCAAACGCACGCGAGAAGTGTTTGGAGACATCTTGTCAAGTGCAGTGCGAGCAGCAAAGCGCTCCTCTTCTGTAAGATGCACGTTCGAAGCAGTCTCTTTTAGTTTTTGTCTTTTTTCGCTATTCAAGGCTACGAGATATTCGCGGCGTTTTTGTTTTGCGATGGAAGATGTTTTTGCCATACTATGCTAATCTCTTTTCGTTACTTCTTGAGAGCAGGACCTTTCTGACGCTGTTTGCGATTCGGGTCTTTCTTATTGATCACGTAAATGCGATTCTTACGGCGCACAATTTTATCCCCCTTCGAGGGGTCAGCTTTAACGGAAGCGCGTACTTTCATTAATCAACCTTAGGGTCTTTACACAAATGATAGCCTATGTTATAGCTCAATCCACTGATTTTCCTCAATCTAAACTATCTGCGACTTTGAAAGAATGTTAACTGACCCCTATTTGAACCCCTCAGTAAGCCCTCTTGGCTTGAGTGAAATTATTCCGCACATTGTGATTCGCAAAAGTGTGAGGAAGCGTTTTTTTGATATATGCTTTGCATTTTTTGCCCTTCTTGGCATCAGCCCTCTTTTTTTATTCCTTGCGCTTATCGTGAAATTGACTTCTAAAGGGCCTGTCATCTATGGCCATCAAAGAATTGGAAGAGGAGGGAAGGCTTTCAAATGTTATAAATTCCGCTCCATGTTTCAAGATGCTGAAGTGCGGCTAAAGGATTTATTGGCGAGCGATCTGGCGTTAAAGGAAGAATGGGAAAAGACTTTTAAACTCCAGGTGGATCCAAGGGTCACACCGATTGGGAAAGTTTTAAGGAAGCTCTCCTTGGATGAGTTACCGCAATTTTGGAATGTACTGATCGGGGATATGAGTATCGTAGGACCGCGCCCCGTAATGCGCAAAGAGATAGAAGAGTTATTTCGGATGAAGGCGTGTAAGATTCTCGCCATGCGCCCTGGGCTTACTTGTCTATGGCAGGTATCGGGACGCAGTGAGATGAGTTATGCCGAGCGTATCCAACTCGATGAGTTATATGTCGATAGCCATTCTTTTTGGCTCGATATAAAATTAATTTTTAAAACAATACCCGCTGTTATTTTTTCAAAGGGGGCGTGTTGATACCGATATTTGTCACTGGTGGTGCTGGATACATTGGCAGCCATGCATGTCGCGCTTTAAAGGAGGCGGGTTTTCTTCCCATTGCCCTTGATAATTTATCCAAGGGGCATGAATGGGCTGTGCAGTGGGGCCCCCTTGAAAAAATTGATCTACAGGATCGTTCACGCTTACATATGATTTTTGACAAGTGGCGCCCCAAAGCAGTGATGCACTTTGCCGCTTATGCCAACGTAGGCGAATCCGTTCAACAGCCTCTAAAATATTTCAGCAACAATGTGGGTGCGAGTTTAGCCCTTTTTGAAGCGATGACGACTTTTGATGTCAAAACTCTGATTTTTTCCAGCACGTGTGCCACCTATGGCAATCCCGAGTATATGCCAATTGATGAAAAGCATCCGCAGCATCCGATTAATCCCTATGGACAGAGCAAATGGATGGTGGAAATGATGTTACAAGAGCTCCACCGCGCACAACATTGGGGAATTGCTCTTTTGCGCTATTTCAATGCTGCAGGTGCCGATGTGGATGGTTTAGTAGGAGAAGTTCACGATCCAGAAACGCATCTGATTCCTCTAGTGATTGAAGCAGCAATGAAGAAGCGTCCAGCGATTCAAATTTTTGGCACCGATTATCCCACTCCAGATGGCACGGCAATAAGAGACTACATTCACGTTGAAGACCTTGTACAAGCCCATTTAAGGGCATTAAACTTGTTGCTTGCTCGGCCTGGAATCTTGACCCTTAACTTAGGAACGGGTAAGGGGCATTCTGTTAGAGAGGTGATCGCGTCTGTTGAGCGCGTATCAGGGAAGAAAATTCCTTTTGAAGAAGTTCCACGGCGAGAAGGTGATCCTCCTGTGCTTGTCGCAGATAGTGCTTTGGCAAAGCGCTTACTTCTGTGGGAGGCGCGCCATGTAGAATTAGATGCAATTATTGCTTCAGCCTATCACTGGCATGTCAACTCTCAGCGTTAGTGCAAGTGCTCTTGCGGGTACGATTACTATTCCGCCTTCTAAGTCACATACGATGCGCGCCTTGCTCTTTGCTTGTATGGCTCAAGGGGTAAGCCAGATCTTCCATCCGCTTTGGGGCAGTGACACGGAGAAGATGATCGCTGCAATCTTGCAGCTGGGTGCCACAGTCGAAAAAAAAACGGATCGTTTAATCATTAAAGGGGTTGCCGCTCATCCCATGCCACCTGGTGGCGTCATCGATGCAGGTAATTCGGGACAAGTCTTGCGCTTTATGGCTGCGCTTGCAACTTTTTGTCCCTCAGCAGTGGAGTTAACAGGGGACCACTCGCTGCAACATATTCGTCCGATGGAACCTCTGTTACAAGGTTTACGACAACTTGGTGGCGAGGCATTCTCTAAAAAAGGGGATGGGCATGCACCTGTCATTGTCAAGGGACCGCTTCATCCAGGGCGTCTCTCTGTCGATGGTGCAGATTCGCAGCCAGTTTCCGCCCTTTTAATCACAACAGCCTTTTTGAAGGGATCTTCTGAAATATTCGTAGCGAATCCACAAGAGACGCCATGGCTCGAAGTAACGCTGAGTTGGCTAAAGCGTTTTCATCAAGAGGTCAAATGCGATCATTATCGACACTTTTTTGTGCCAGGATTTCTGCAGGTTCCGGCGTTTGAATATACAGTCGCAGGGGACTGGAGCAGTGCTGCCTTTGCGCTTGGTGCAGCCTTGACAACACAATCAAAGATATGTCTCAAAGGACTTGATCGCAATGATGTTCAAGGCGACAAGGTGATTGTGTCGTGGTTAAAAGAGATGGGAGCTTGGATCATATGGGAAAATGATCTGCTTGTTATTGATGGAACACAAGGCAATTTTAAGGGGATTACAGCCAATATGGAGCAGGCGATCGATGCGCTGCCTCTTATGGCTGTCGTCGCTTCCTTTGCATCTTCTCCTTCGTTGCTCTATAATGCCAAAAGTGCTCGGCATAAGGAGTCAGATCGCCTTAGGTCGATCAAGCAACAGTTGGAATTAATGGGTGGCAAATTACAGGAAACAGAAGATGCCTTGCGTATCTTCCCAGCACCTTTACAGGGAGCTGCTCTTGATAGTTGCTCGGACCATCGCATCGCTATGGCGCTTGCTGTTGCAGCATTGGGCGCAAAGGGAACAAGTACAATCAAAGGATGGCAGTGGACACAAAAGAGTTATCCCTCTTTCATGCAAGATTTCCAGCAGCTCAACGCACAGTTGCAAAGCGCTCCCTTATCCTCTGCGGCCCGCCTGGTGTAGGGAAAAGTTATTGGGCAGAGCGTCTTGCACGCTTATTGACAATGCCTTGGTATGATACAGACCATCTTATCGAGGAACAATTAGGAAAGAGCTGCAAGGATTTTTATATGCAAGCAGGAGCGGAGCGCTTTCGAGAAGTTGAACGCGCCATTGCTTTGTCCTTAATGCCAAAGAGACCTGCCATAGTTTCTTTAGGAGGAGCTACCCTATTAACGGGGCCTGAAATTATCGCCCATCTTCGTAGTTGGGGAAAACTTATACGCTTGCGTGCCTCTTTAAAAACATTGCGAGAGCGCAACAAGAATCGCGCCTTTGACCTTGATACAGTTTTAAGAGAAAGAAATTATGAGGCTATTGATGTCCCTGTTATTGATGTGGAAGAAGAGGATGTCATGGAAGGTCTATTGAGAGAGTGTACCCATGAGTAGTAATCGCTTTGGACGTCATTTTAGTATCACAACATGGGGAGAATCCCATGGGCCTGCAATCGGTGTGGTGATTGATGGATGTCCCTGTGGCCTTGAGCTGTCCCTTGAAGAGATTGCGGAGGCTTTGCAAAAAAGACGTCCGGGTTCCTATTTAACAAGCCAGCGGCAAGAGAGTGATGTGCCAGAAATTCTTTCAGGAGTTTACGAAGGATATACAACAGGAGCTCCTATTAGCATTTTAATTCGCAATCAGGATGCTCGTTCAAAAGATTATGAAGAGTTGAAAGGGGTAGCGCGGCCGGGGCATAGCTCTTTTACTTATCATCATAAATATGGTCACTTTGATCATCGAGGAGGAGGGCGCGCCTCAGGGAGAGAGACGGCTTGTAGAGTGGCTGCAGGAGCGGTTGCTCAGAAGTTGCTCGATCATGTAGGAATCCGTGTATGCGCTTTTCTTGAATCGATGGGCCCTCTTGTCGCAGAGATTCCGCCTTCTTTTGAGCACTGTCATGAGAGCGTAATAAGAGATTGTTTGTTTTGTCCAGATGAGAAAGTATCTGTACACATGCAACAACTTCTGTGCGAGTTAAAAGAACAAGGCGATTCTGTAGGCGCTGTTGTTGGAGTCCTGACTACGCCTTTACCGCTTGGTCTTGGCGATCCAGTCTATGAAAAACTGGAAGCAAATCTCGCCAAGGCACTCTTGGGAATTCCTGCCTCTAAGGGTTTTGAGATTGGAGAGGGGTTTCGCTCTGCTTTACAATGTGGGAGTGAGCATAACGATCTTTTTGTTTTTGAAGATCAAGTGAAGATAGCGAGTAATCGGGCGGGTGGAACACTGGGGGGGATTTCTTGTGGAACGCCTCTGCGCTTACGCGTACCCTTTAAGCCAGCTTCTAGTATAGCCAAAGTACAAAGCACCTATGGGTTTAATGGAGAAAAGGTGCAGATAGAGATTAAGGGACGCCACGACCCTTGTATTGGTGTGCGCGGTGTCCCCGTAGTTGAGGCGATGGTACGCCTCGTTTTAGCGGATGCTATTCTAGCGAGTCGTCTCGTTAGGCTTTGAACCTGCTCAATCTCTAGTTTGAAGAACATGCTTTGGCAATATCTTGCTTTGCCTCATTGAGGACGTCACTTGGGCTTTTGGTGCCATCGATTAAAAAGAGCTTGGCGCGACTCTTATAAAATTCTTTCAAGGGTTCAGTTTCCGCATGGAAGATCTTTAAGCGTTCAATCACCACTTCTTCTGTGTCATCTTTGCGCTGTTGTAGTTTGCCACCACAGCGATCACAGATGCCCTCTTCCTTCGGAGGGGCGTTTTTTGCGTGATAGGGCGCGCCACAGGATGCGCATACAAGACGGCCTGTGATACGCTCAACGATTATCTCATCGGGTACTTCTAGCGATAGGGCGACAATGCACGCATCTTTTGGCAAACGAGCTGCCAATGTCTCGGCTTGAGGAATTGTGCGGGGGAATCCATCGAGAATATACCCTTTGGCAGTATCTTGAGATTGCAGGCGAGAAAATAGCATATCGAGTACGAGAGAATCGGGGACAAGTTGTCCTTGATTCATGTAGCGCGCAGCTTCCTCTCCTAGAGGAGTGTGATTTTTTAGGTTTTCGCGAAAGAGATCACCGGTAGAAATATGTGGTAGATCAAGCTCGCGACTTAGTTGCACAGCTTGGGTCCCTTTACCGGAACCTGGCGCGCCAAGCATGACGACGATTGTTGCTGAAGAATTCATAGCCATTAGGGGGAGTATAAAAAAAGATAGAAAAAGTAATGATAAATATCGCATAACAGAGAAACTCTAGATTCAGGCATTTTATATGAAGAAATTCCCTTTCTACTATGACAAATCAATGAAAATCTGTCGCCAACTTTTTCTATGGATCTGCTTATTAATCTCTTCCTGTTGTTTTGCTGCAAAACCCATCGTGATCTTTACCGATACGGATTTTGATGATTTGATCGCTATTGGCATTCTTATAAAGAGTCGGGAAGTTGATATTAAGGGGATTGTAGTTGAGGGGGATGGATGGTCTAATCCTCCTTATGGAATAGACAATGTCGCAAAGCTCTTAGGATTGCTGGATAATTGTCTGCCTCTTGTGACAGGAGCTGCTGAGCCTATGCTCAGTGAAGTAACTCTGACGAAAGGGGATCGCAACATGACTGATGATTTATGGGGAACGTCAATCAATGCTAGCCCCTGTCCCATTCTCAAAGAAGATGCCATTGTACAACTTCAAAATTGGTTGCGCGCCTCATCTCAACAGGTAGAGTGTCTCGTGTTATCGCCATGCACGACTTTGGCCGCCTTATTGGTCAAAGATCCCGCCATAACAGAGAAAATTAGCCGTGTGATTTTTTCTGGATCGGTAAGAGTGCAAGGGGGTGATAGGTTACCGGACAATTTTTATTTAGATGCTGCTGCGAGCGAAATTGTTTTGGGGAGCAATCTACCTATTTTATTCGTTACTGATCAAGCAGCAATGGCTTCGCCGATTAATGAAATGTATGTGAATTTGATCGTTGGTGTGCCAACTCCTCTTGCCACTTTTTCTCATGAATTATTAACAAATCTTTTAAAAGTAACGAAAAAAAGATTATATGGATGGGATGTGGTCGCTGCTTTTGTGCTACTGGACCCCTCAATAATTGCACACAAAGAGCCTTTAGGGGCGTTTAGGGGTATAAAAAATCGCGGTGAGCTAGTGACTGCGATTCATATTGATCCGCTCAATAAAAAACTCTTTACTATCATGCGAAAAGGGAGCAACTAAAAGATGGCAACAGATGTATGTATCGTAGGGGCAGGGCCTACAGGACTTATGGCTGCACTCGCTTTACACCATTTTGGAGTAAAGAATATTCGTTTGATCGACCGCTTGGAGTCGCCTTCTCCATTTTCAAAAGCTCTCGTGCTTCACGCGAGAAGTTTAGAGTTGTTGACCCTTTTGGGAATCGTTGATGATTTTCTGGCTGTGGGGGAAAAAATCAAATATTTAAATTTCTCTTTAGAGAAAGAGGAAATTGAACTGCCCCTATGTCATATTGAGTCGCCTTATCCCTTTGCCTTGGCACTTTCTCAAAATCACACTGAAGAGTTATTGACAAAGGCGCTTACCAAAGCGGGGATCTCTGTAGAGCGAGGTTCTAATTGCACCTTTATCGCTCAAGATGGCAGCCAAGTTACTTTAACAATTGAAGGTAAGCAGCCTATTGAAGCCTCTTGGGTGATTGCTGCAGATGGGGGACATAGTACAATACGTCATGTGCTGGGGATGAATTTTCAAGGGGATACTTTAGAAGAGACCTTTGCTCTTGCCGATGTGCACATTAAAGAGGATCTTTTGCGTGATCGCTTGCATTTTTTCTACTCTGAAGAAGGGATTGCAGCGCTTTTTCCTTTTGATAACGACAAATGGCGCATTATCCTTCCAGGAATTCCTGAAACTGCATCGCACGAACCGATTTTGGAAGATTTAGAACGTATCCTAAGTGAGCGCGCTAAACAGATGCTCCGCCTTGATACGCCCTCCTGGCTTTCCTATTTTACAGTAAACAGTCGGCAAATTCCGCATTATCAGATGGGACGTATTTTCTTTGCCGGAGATGCAGCTCACGTACATAGCCCTGTGGGTGGTCAGGGGATGAATACGGGGATTCAAGACAGTATCAATTTAGCATGGAAACTGGCTCTTGTCATCGCCCATAAAGTCCCCTTTTCCTTCTTAAAAAGTTATGAAGAGGAGCGTTTACCGGTGGCTCATGAAATTGTCACGGCAACAGAGAGTATGACGCGCTTACTCACCTCTAAAGCCTCTTTTGCTAGATGGGCACGCGAAAAAGCTCTACCAAAGGTACTTTCAACAGACTTTATACAGAGGTTTGCTGCAAGAAAAACCGCTGAGTTGGATATTGTCTATAAAGATAGCGATATTGTGGAAGATACAAGCGCATTTTTTGCGCCGGGGAAAAAGGCGGGTGAGCGTGTATTGCCGGGATTTTTCGATGAGGCATTAAAGAAAGGACGTCACCTCCTTGTACTCTTTACAGCTGACCACACGGTTGATGATCTATTGCCTGGAATTAGTGCTATTCAGCATCGCGCACTCGATTTCTATCGAGAGATCATTGATCCTTATTTAGTCGTTTCTGATCCCATTAAAGAAGCACCTTGGCCCGTTCTTGTTGATGCGCAATTGAATGAACACCAGCGGTGGAAGGTGGCTCACCAACCTGCACTCTACTTGCTGCGCCCCGATGGATATATTGGCTTTTCTTCTCATCCAATGGATGTAGATCGCTTAATTCAGTACTTATCGCGCTTCTTTATTTCAGAAAAAAATCAGCGTTTAGAAGGGAAGGGATAAAATAGGGATATTCAGCTGTAAGGCTCTTTCTAGGGTGGATTCGCCGAGAATAAGTGTCTTGCCAGCTTCGATAACGAGAAGCGCTGCTTGAATTTTAGCAAGCTTTTCTATGGTATTGGGACCAATTACAGGTAGGTCAAAGCGCCGATCGCGTTCCTGATGAGCTCCTTTGATGACAATGCAGCCTTCTTTAGCGATTTGCCAAGCGCGTTCAAGGCATTGGTCGGTTCCTTCCATTGCTTCTAGGGCAACAACGCTAGAATCCTTGATGACAACGGTCTGACCAATATTGAGCCGCGAGAGTTCCTTTACGAGTGCAATGCCGAAGGGGAGTTGTTTCATCAGATGAGAGGAGATAGTCATGCCAGTAAGGTTGCCTGCTGGAGCAACGAAATTTTGTAAATAGGTCGATGAGTCTAGTACGTCGATGCCCTCTTTTTGCATAATGCGCGCAACTGTTTTTAGGATTGTATCGCCACGCTTGTCGGAAAGAGAGAGCCATGTCCTAATTGTAAACCAGTCGAAACGCCACCATGCGAGAGCATAGATCGCCTGGTGAACAACACGGCCTGCAAAGAGAATTTGGGTGGCGTGGTGTTTTTTGCAAAGCTTTAGGGCTTTTCCCAGTTGTGTGGGATAAAGCCAATAACAGTGCGTCGAGGGCAATTCTTCGATAGTGCTCTCGGCTGCTCCTTTTAGGGCTAACAGAAGGACGGGCTTTCCTTCTCGATGAAGAGCTTCTAGAATAAGGCGGGGCATAATGCCCTGCCCGGCTACTAAGGCAATCACAAAGCTGTTTTGATGAAGGCTTTAATATTATCTTCGTCGCGCAATCCCGTTAGACGATTGACTTCCTTGCCATCTTTAAAGAGGACAAGTGTGGGTAAGGCGGTGATGTGCAGGGAAGCTGCACTTTTTTCGGCGCGATCTGTATCTACTTTTACAATGCGGACTTGACCTTGCATGGAGGCAGCAACACGTTCGAGCACAGGGCTCAACATACGACATGGCCCACACCAGTCAGCAAAGAAATCAGCAAGAACAACACCTTGTGCGATGACACTCGCAAATTGTTCGTCGGTAATTTTTTCAATATCACCCATAATTTACTCCTGTAAGAGAGCTTTTAAGATAGCAAAAACGTCAGATCGGTTCAATAAACATCGCGACGATATCTGCCTGATTGACGCATTTCTTTGATCCACTGTCTCGTTTGGATGAGATCCATGCTGCCTTCTTTTGCTACAATCGTCTGTAGTGCTTGTTCCACTGCTTTAGCCATTTCGTTTGCATCCCCACATACATAAAAAATAGCCCCCTCTTGCATCCATTGCCATACTTCAGCGCTGTGCTCAAGTAATTTGTGCTGCACGTAGACCTTCTCGGCGCTATCGCGAGAAAAGGCACAAGTAAGGTTTAAGAGATTATGATCCACAAGCTGTTGCCAGAAGTCTTCATAAAAGAAATGTGAATGGCGGTGCTTTTCACCAAAAAAGAGCCAGTTGCGGCGGGCAGAAGGATGTTGCATTCTTTCCTGCATGAACCCTCGAAATGGAGCGACTCCCGTTCCAGGGCCTACCATGATCATAGGAGTGGCTAAGTCTGCCGGGAGATGGAAGTGAGAACTTGGATGGACATAACCAAAAATGGGCGTCGTATGCATTGAGGCGAGTCGTCCAAGAAAGTGAGAGCCAATCCCTCTGCGCAATTGACCGCGTGTTTCAAAATCAGCTGTAGCGACTGTTAAATGAACTTCATCCTTCACTTGACTCTTGGCAGAAGCAATTGAATAAAAGCGAGGGAGTATGGGAAAAAGCGTATCGACAAATTCTTGAGCACCAAGTGCAGGGGAGTAGCTCTGGCAAAAATCCCATACTTCAAAAGAAGCAAGAAATTCTTTCTTTAAGGCGGGATCTTCGGGTATTTGGTTCGGGGCAATCTTCTCTGCAAGTGTTGGTGAAATACGTCGAATGCAGCACCAGTGGCTAAGGCACTCTTTTAGAGGCATTACTTGTGCTGTCCTTGGCTCTTTGACTAAAGTAGTAGGCTCTAGTTTCAAGGCGACTAACGTTTTTTCAACAAGTTCGGGATCGTGACTTGGAAAAATTGCTAAGCTATCCCCAGGTTCATATTGGATCCCTTCGCCCTTTAGGCTGATATGAAAGACTTGCTTGTCACAATCGCCTTTGGTAAGGGTATAGCGATCATTTAAATATAATTTTTGGGCAGTTTGGCGCGTAATTTTTTCATTCATCTTGATAAGCCCTTACGATCTTTAAAATACTGACGCGTATTTGCGCACATTAAAAGCTGAGTGAAAGTCGAAAGCCTTTTGCAAATGGCTCTCAAATCCACGTTTTTTACTGGATGTCATTCAAAGTGTTTAAGTGGGATGAAAAAAACTACGGTCTTGCATTCTTCTAATACCCAATTCGGTCCCCATTAATTCTGAGGTAGTATAAGGTGTGGTTAAAAAAAATTAACACAAGTTAAGATAAAAATATTTACCACAGAGTCCACAGAGCGCGCAGAGGGGGAAATAAGGATTTATTTGGCAGAAGGTTATCCGCTAAATCCTTAAGAAGAGTTTCCATTCTAGCTCTGACCATTTTAACTTGAATAGTTAACTAACACTTTGAATTACGCCCTTTTTACTACTATAACACAATGATATTTAAAAACTCACGTTTATAACGTCAAATCGATATAGCGTCCTCGTAGTCGCGCTTGGTGTAAGAACGCCTATTTGTGACATTTTGCTACACATACAAAAGATTTTCGTCGCAAAAAAACTGTTTGATTTAACTTATTGCAAAAGGCTTATATAAAATAAAATTGAATTTTTTCAATAAATAGTTTAGGATAAAGGAATGAATTGTTAATTTGAGGAAATTATGAGTTTTTCTCCAATCGGTACTACGCCCACTCCAGTGCCACCTGCTGCAACTGTAGAGACAGACAAGTTAAAGCAATTAGAAGAAAGGGTGCAGGAACTTGCTGGGAAGGTATTAACCCTCACTGGGGAGGTAGTAACCCTCAGAGGAAAACTCAAAGAATTGCAACGCCCTCTTTCTGAGCGCGTTTGGAGTGTGCTTTCTTCTTTTGGTCATTCCCTCATTGGTTTTTTTAAAGGACTTTTTGGATGTGGTACTGCGGCACCCCTAGTAGAGGTGGATACTGTACCTCCTACGCCACCGGTCGAAGAGCAAGATATTCCAGGAGAAGAGGAGAGTATGTCTGTTCTTTGTGATGAGATCCACAACAAAGAACAAGAAGCCATTCATGTAACCATGCCTCAAATCTCTTTGCATGATGAGCAGAAAACTGCATTAGTAGATCTTCTTAACGTCATATTAAAGCGCGTGCGATCCTCTCCTAATGATAGTTTAAAATGGTTGATTACTAATCCTACTAATCTCCCTAAATTGATGCGAGTAAAGAAACCCTTGCTTCAACTCTCCCCAGGAAAACTGATTGCTTTTATCTTACAAGAGCAACAGCTAAGACAGTCAGTCCTGGAAATTGTGCGCAATGCTTATCAGGGGAATCAGCCTGCTCTTGAGTTTATTGGGTATTTATTTTCAGGAATGGGTTCCTGGTTAACTACCCTAGAGTTTATCCAGCGTATGAAGGCGGAAAATGGACAAGCTGTTGATTATGGTATTCCGCAAGGTCTCATGGATCAATGGTATGAAGAGGCTGAAACTTTAAATGCCACTAGGGAGCATTTAGACGAGATTAAAAAGGCTTGTAATGCGGGGGGAGGGATTCCTAGTCCTAAGACACCCAAAGCTTCTCAACTGCTTTGGTGTAAACTATTCTGGATCTTTGCCTATACGATGCTAAAGCCTAATGAAGGTCCTTTAGAATGGGCTAAAGTCATGACTGGTTCATGCGTGGCATGCAAACAATATAAGGAGCTACAGGAAACATTTAAAGAGTCATTTGATAAAGCATGGAGGGCTGTGAGTGCTCCTAATGCGGGTTGGCAAAATCGAACAGATGTCGTCAAAGAGCCCCCTAGTGACTCTACAGAGTCAATTTCTGATTCATCAGATCCTGTAGAAAGTGTACAGTCAGAGTTGCCTGTTGAGCCAGAAGCTGAAAAAGCATTGGTCACTCATCATGCATCCCTACATGCATTGATTCAAAAAATCCAGGAATCCAACACTCCGCTTTATGTGACTACGACGCAGAATATTGATTTCCTAAAAGAAATTGCAAAAGAGACTCAATTAGAGGACTTCTTAAATCACCTATTCGCTAGTGAGTCCAAATTCTGTACATTTATTCCACAGGAGCGTTGGAAGCGCCCCATGATGTGGACGAATTTGATAAGAATTATGGAACACGGCTGGGGAAAAAATCCTCAGATGGAAAATATTATTCGTGCTGCCTATTCTACTTTTTCAAAAAAATAACTGCCTTTTAGTGGGCATTTCTGTTTGAAGCCCCGTGTAAGGTGTTGGTAGTAAACGAGAGAAGGAATCGTCAAGTGCGAGTACCTCTAGATTTTGCATAGTGTTAAGAACTGCAAGGCAGTCGTCAGTGAGGGGTGTCTCTTGCAAATTGAGTGTTTTCAGATGGGGAAGTGCTTTTAAGGCCTTAAGTCCAACTGCAGTCACTTGGGTGCAATGGATCATTCGAAGGTCTCTGAGCTGAGTAAGGCTAGATACTTCTTTAAGAATTTCTTCAGAGAGCGTTTGGCCTGATAAGTCTAAGCGATACAGTGTGTTCAAAGGGATGAGACTGCGTATTTTTTCAATTGTGATAGCCCCTGAAGTTGTTTGCCCGCTTAAGTTGAGACGAGTGATGTTAGGGCAGTTGTTTATTACATCTTGAAACTGCTGTACATTGAGCACGCCAGGGTGTATCGATAGTTCCTGAACAGATTTTCCATGTTTATTAAGAAGGGAAAAGAGTGCGGAAGGAGTGTTAGTAGACATCTTTTCGCGTGTGATGCGCAGTGCCTGAACCTTTTGTGGCATAAACACAGCAGAATATTTTTTGGATATACAAGGTAAAATATGCTGATGATTGTCACCCAAGGCATCCCAGATCCTTTTAAAGACATCTTGTGGAAGCTCGCCAATAGTTTCTAGAAAAAGAGGCCGTAGTGATGTGCTTACTGGAAGGGTGTTCAAAGGGGCTAGAGGGCGTCTTGGGCGTGGATTTTCGCGATACGCATTCTCTTGGGGAGGAGGTGTAGTATATCCTGTTGTTATTCCTGTCATAAATACTCCATCTTAAGATTAAGTCATATTCTCGGAGAGACCGAGAAAGTATAATTCGTGACAACCAGCCCTAAGTAGAGCCTCAGCACAGCTCTTTGTCCGTCTGAATTCAAGGTGCGTATCAATGATGAGCAGTCTCTGCAGAGGTGCAATATTTTTTGCTTCGAAAGTCAGCTTTTTTAAAGTTGGAATCTCGCGAATTGATTGTAAAGCTGAAATATTATTATACATGGCAATTTTTTTTACAAGGAGAATGCGATGATCGGGGTAGAGGCGAAATTTTTGCCACGGGTTTTGCGGATAGGTAAGGATCGCATCGAAGGATGGCCAATCCGTTAGGTGAGAAAGCTGTAAGGTATACAGAGCAGCTAAATCATGGATTATACCGGGCCTTAATTTAGCCCAGTGATTGATCCGAATCACGGCTTCTGTGCGATCAAAGAGGGCTGCTTGCCTCCAGAAATAGCGATGACTACAGCGACAGAAGAGTGCTGATTTTGGCGCAAAGCAACGCGTACAATGTTCCTTTGGATCGCACCAAGGTAGCGTAGTTAGGCATTCCTGACAAATCCACCCTCGATCTATGACTTGATCGCAGAGGATACAATGAGGAACAACTACCTTGTTAAAGAAAGATCTTAAAATTTTTGTATGGAATATTTTGGTGAATCCCATGTTCCCGAAACGTGAATGCCCATTGATTCAACAAATTTTAGCAGCAAATTGTACTGCTTCATGCGCAACCAAATATCTAGTTGCCCATCAAAATCGATATATGACTGCAATGGAGCTTTTGCCAAGTAGAAGCGAGAATGCTTACCTTCACTATAGGCACCATCTAGTCGTGTGAACACCACTTTTCCATTTTGAATCTGGAAATACAGAGTGCCCATGGCTGGGCTCAGTGCATTAGGATTGAGTCCGATGTGTCCTAAAATATCGCCAGGTATGGTGAAGAGCGACTTAAAGAATGTTTTTTTGACTTTCTTTTCAAAACGTATTTGACCTGAACCCTTGAAAGTGTTTGGCGCTCCTAATACGCCACTAATGGCGCTAAAGGATGCCTGCGGGATGATAAAAGGTTTCAGCATATTGGGTACGCTATAGAAACTAGAGGGCTGGAAGTTTTTTATCTCAATCGCTGAGGTCTCTAATTGCCACACTTCTGACTGTTTTTGCGGGTGCCAAAGGTGAATTTTAGGGATGGAGAGAGAAAAATCTCCATCTTCGACTTTTAAAAATTGCATCAGAATACCGGAAGCATTCCAGTCTAGCTGAGCAGTGAGTTTATCCCATGTATTTTTGAAAAGGGTGAATTGTGAGCCGTACAATGTTCCATGGAGAGAGGGCTCCCCATTCGTGTCGATGGTGCCGTTCCATGAGAAGCCACTTTCAATATCCCATTTCTCCATCCAATCGATAACATTTTTAGGGACTAAGTTGATCAGCTGCTTGCCGCTCACAAGACGTACAGTACCAGTTAATGTTTTTGGGGCATTCGAGCGCATTTGTAGATTAACGCCAAGAAGTTGGCCATCCAACGTTTGTACGCTCCATCGATGATGGTCATCCATCTGCCACAGGCAACGTAACTGCTGGTTAGAACCATCCAATTGTTTGATAAGGAGGGAATTTGCATTTTGATGATCCCAAGTGTAGGTGCCATCCACCTGGAATAGAACTTGCTGAAGAGAAGTTTGGGCGGAAAAATTCATTTGTCCATTGCGATATTGGCAAACGCTATTCTTTATAGACCATGGATGTTCGAAAATATGGTAGACTCCCTCTTGAAGGCGCAGATTCCATTCTGTCAGGGATCCATCCCAAATACCTTGTAGGGGTGTAATTTCCTTTAGTTGACTGAGGGCTTGTTCCACTTCTGGATGGGGTTTTAATTCAGCTAAAGTGCTCAACGTACGATATAGAGAGCCCAGTGCCGATGGCTCAATCGAAAAGCGCAATGAAGAGGGTAGGCGAGTATCTTTATTAAGCTCTTGAACAAAGAAGGTCCACGCCTGCGGCGATTCGAGTCGGATGTTTTTGATGACGGCATCT
This sequence comes from uncultured bacterium, assembly GCA_964596685.1. Classification (GTDB taxonomy): domain Bacteria; phylum Chlamydiota; class Chlamydiia; order Chlamydiales; family VFKH01; genus CAZQVA01. Next base: position 42,705 of record CAZQVA010000005.1, read on the forward strand.
TGAACAGTAAAGCCCCAATCAATAGTGTCTGGAATGATGAGCGTACGTCCCTCATAGCGTGCTCTATCAAAATGAAGATGGCCATTTAGCGCGATAGGAGAGTCTTCTTTCCACTCTATAGAGGTTGTTCCCGAAGCTGTGAGTTTCCAGTGGGGACCATCATAGCGCATGCTTTCGATAACAAGGGCGAGATGTTCCGGTTGCAAGCTTAGAGATCCATTCCAGCGCCAGTCGAGAAGGGAGAAATCCGATACTTCCCACTCCTTAAGAGAGCCTTTTGCGTCGACTAAAAAGCCTGGAGCCTCCATCTGAACACTATAAACACCATCTTCTTTTTGAAGTGTGCTCTCTAGTTGCCCTTTCAATCCTAAAGAGCGGAAAATGTCAGTTTCAAAGATTTCATCCAAAGTGGTTGTAAGGCTTTCTAATTCCGCAATTGGCTGCGCGTGGAAGCTCACTAGACCATCTTCTTTAGAGAGCGTACATTGTGTGATATTAAAGATTAGTGGGCCCAAATGGGAGTGCTCATCGAAATTCACAAGGAGAAGATTATCATCATGCAGGTCAGGGGTAACGCCGCCTTTGAAAAAACCCCATTGAAGGTCTCTTTCATAGGCATGTAATGCAAATTGAGCGTGGACCTTGTCTTGGCAATCGCATAAGAAGGAACTGTTGCGAATCTCAAGGGAATGTTGTCCATAAGTAACGCTTCCCTTGACTTCTGTAAAATTCAGGTTTTGGTCGCTAGAATCAAAAGTGAGATGAGCTTGCAGATCTTCAATCGATAGGCTGCCAAGGGCATTTTCTACAGAAGCTTTAAGTAAATTTGCGTCGAGCTTCCAGTCCATTGGACTTTTGCGCTTTGCATCAAAATAGTACATTGTGCGCATTTGCAGGCTATTCGCACCGCCTTTAACAGTTCCTTTAAAGGGGAAATGTGTGTCAGCCATTTTGGGAAAGTGACGGCAAAATGCTTCTACTTGAGCAACGCTGCCTTGGATGCTATTGGTCCGGATCATTAGGTCAGCACTTTCTTTGGCTTGTAAATCGATGTCAATTTCTCCAGAAAACTCCAGTCCTTCACTGACAGTTTGAATATTTGAAAGGCGGACATGGTTTTTCCATATGTAAATAAGAGCGGAAGCATCTTTAAATAGTAATTTTGATTCAGTTTCAAAATAACTTCCCTCTTTAAGCGGGATAAAACTGCGCGGTACTTGCTCTGTAAAACTATAAAAGAAAAAGCTAGCAGGGGCGGTCAAGAGTGTAGCATGACTTGGAAAACGTCCCAGCTGTTTAGCTGTTAGGACAAAATCAGGTGTGTGTAACGCAAAGTCCTCAATTTCAAAGTGAATCAACATCGACTGGTTGTTAAAATCCCCTTTCAGTTTACATTCGCCAGCAATGGCGCTATCTGCATTGGGAAATAAAAGCTGGGAAAAAGGATTGAGTTGCAGGTGAGTGCTTTGCAGGGTACCTTGGACTAGTTGTAAGAGAAGTGGGCCTTGGTGATCTTTCAGCCAGTTGATCTGAAAGGTGTAGAGTCCATGTAGACGTTCTAGGCTTAGACCCCATAACTCCCATTCAAGATGGGCAGATTCATCTTCTGCAACGCGTTCAAGATCCATATCGAGCTCGAGAGAAAGAGATTCATCTTGCTGGCTCTTAAGCAGACTATTGAGGAAAAAGTCTCCGCCATTGCGCATGAGCTTGGCATTCCATTCAATAGACTGGTTTTGGAAAGTTTCAACGAGGAAAGAGGGGAGGAATTCGGCGATAGCACTGACGCGCCCTTTGGCAACGAGTGCCGCAACAGTCTCTTGCTCCAGTCCAAAAAGATCACATTGCACAGACAGACCGGGGAGCTTGCCTTCTAAATGCCCTCCTGTAAGATTGCCTTCATCAAAGGCGACGTGAAGAGAGGCTTCCTGCAATTGTTCGAGCTGTTGGCTAAATGTACCTACGGAATGCAGCCAAAAGAGCTGGGCGCCATTAAGTTCAACAGAACCTTTCCACGGAATGACTTTACCACCTTCGGTGTGCAGTTCAAATTGTCCCATGAGGGTGGGAACATTGCCATCGATATGAAGTTTAGGAAGGGAAAATGCGAGATCTTTGCCGGAAAGATGGTCTAAGATGAGAGTTTTACCTAATGCGCCATTTTGACCAAAAGTGCCTTCAATATCAAAGGATAAAAAACCCTCCTTGAGTTGGAAATGTTCCCAAATAGGATTCCAGGCGGGTAGCAACTGGGTAAAGGCTTGATATTCCTTGGCAGAGAGATTGTCGACATGCAAAGTAGCTGCAAGAGCTAAATCTTCAGTCGTCTTTAGGGAGGTTTGAAAAGCAAAATGCTGCTTTGCTCCCTCGATGGAGAAATGAAGAGTAGCTTCTTGTCCTGGTATTTGACCGAATTGCACTGGGAATGTGCCTTCTGCACTCATTTGAGCAGCAGGTGTGTCATTAAAAAAGAAAAGGCTCTTCAAGGCGTAGTGGATTTCTTTTTGAATGGTGATTGAGCCAGTCAGGTTGCGCATTGACCAGTACGGACTCAAGTTTTCTGTATGGGAGAGTGTCGCTGGTTTTTGAAAGGTGATGAGAGCTTCTGTCGCGCCTAAAAGAGGGTGAAGGAAAGCACCTTTTTCAAATGTGATACCAATTAAAGGAGCATTGAGAGAGTTATCAAAAAATTTACCCTGAGCATTTTGTAGGCTAGCATTTCCCTCATAGCCCTCATGCTCGCTATTCCAGTGGATGTTGGCGCTGAGTTCACCTTTTTCCAGTTCTAAGAACCGTCCTTGGTGAATTAATGTGTGCCATAAAGGTTGCCACTCGACTAAAGACAAGTCATCGATAGATAGTTGGAGGAGCTTTAATTTGGGGTATAATTCAATATCGCATGAGAGGGTTTCGCGAAGGCTTGTGTGAGTGTTGGAAACTGAAAAGTGCAGGAGGTGATCTGATAGAGATAGCGCAAAAGCATGTTGTAAAATTTTTGGATCTGTACCATTGAGGATGACGAGAGTTCCGTTATGAGTCTCGATACTTAAATTCCCCCTCCATCCTAAAATTGGATCAAGGTTAGTAAAAGAGTCAGTAAAGTCGCGGGGCCCATTCAATTGTTGAGCAGCAGGATGTGGAGTAATTTGAAGATAGGGACTATCAACTTCGAGTTTTAGGGACCATTGTGAGCTCTTCCATAAGATGTCATAGCCTATGGTGACGTGATCTGCAAGGATCTTATAGTCAAAATACTCTTCCTTTCCTTTGAGGGAAATGTTGTTAAAGGTAACGGAGCCTTTGTTTAAGTGGAACCATTCAAAAGATAAATGGACCCCCCACTCCTTTTTAGCGATATCTGTTAATTTATAGCGAATCAGGTGGGGAAGTACAAAATACAGTGACGCTGCAGCGATTCCTAAGCAAATGCCTAGAGTAAGAAGCGTCTTAAGCCAAGAAGCGCTTGTAGCTTTCTTGATCCATCCCATCTTTCCATTCCTCTGGATGTTCTACTGCTATTCGAATCAACCACCCCTGGCTTTCAGGATCGTTATTTAGCGCAGATAAATCTTCGTGAAGCGAGGTGTTGACTGCAATCACTGTTCCTTCTAATGGACTATACACCTCGATAGCAGCTTTTGTCGATTCAATTACGACAATTGCTGTTTCTTTTGATACGCGAGTTGCCACCTGGGGCAGATCGACAAAGACAATTTGCCCCAATTCACCGATGCCAAAAGAGGAGATGCCTAAAGTGGCTTCTTTTCCCTTAATTTCTAACCATGTGTGTTCATCGGTGTAGAGTTTCATGGAGTCACTCCCATAATGGTCGTGATAAGTTTTGTGCCGGAATAGGTCCCGCACAATTCTTCTTTTAATTTACTTTGTTCTTCAGCTGACAGCGTGTTGCGTTTTTCAACAGTGAAGAAGTAGCCATGTGCTTCAGTTGCAGATCCGAAGAAGATCTGAGAACTTGCACCAGTCTTGAGATCAAAGTAGATATCTCCTTCAGTCATTGTTAAATGAGTTGCTTGAAGATAGTCAGAAATTTCTCCTTTTTGCGCTTTTTCAATCACAGGGAGAAAATAGTAGCGCGCACAAAAATCATCAATCGACTCATTGGCAGCAGGTGTTTTGCCATGACGTGCAGCACATGCAAGAGTTTCACTCTTGACAGCATCTGGTATGGAGACACCTTCAAGCCCTACAGGGGCCTGGTTCCACGGCGTGATCTCTTGTGTGGTGGTTAGAGATTCTAATTCAAAGCGGTAGAAGATGGCATCATCTTGAGTAAAGAGACGATCGAGTGAGGGGTCTTTATTATCGAAAGCTGCTTTAAGGGCAAAAGGATCTTTTAAACCTTGCAGAGGAGCGTCGAGTCCAAAAACGAGGTCGACGCGTTGAACAGGCATTTGCTCAAGAATGGTGGGGGCCCATTCAGCTGCCATCTTCTCGCGGCAAAATAGATCCACCACTTTGCGCTGCGCAGGAGCTAGGTTGTCAAGAGCTTCCTGGCGTTCTTGTTGAGTCTTTGGGTTTTTGGCGCCTAGTTCGCCAAACGCGAGTAGAACCTGTGGCCAGTGTGCATCACTGGACTGCCATTGCCAGACATCCTTCATAGGAATTGAGGCGAGTAAATCCTTTTTGGAAAGTTGGCACATCCTGACTGAATAAACAGTACGCAGAAGATCAGGGTCCTTTGCCTTTAAATCTTTTTCATAAGCGAGAAAGCGGGAAAGAGCCTTGGCATTGTTAAAGCTAAATTCTGGTTTAAGGGAGTACAGATTAATGTCTACAGAGATTATTTCATCTTTTGCCTGCGCCAGTTTTTCTGCGATGGTGGGATCTTTGAGTGCCTCTTGGCGCCATTTTGCCATGAGTTGCTCAAATAGGTATAGTTTTTGGTCTGGAGACTGTAGGGTGGATGGAGCCTTTAAGCCTTGATTAGAGGCAATTTGTGCGCCGCAAATAATTGTTTTAGCAACAAGGCGTACGCCCGCGGTTCCAAGCCAATCTTGAACCGTTCTACATCCTGATAAAGAGAGATCTTTGCCGGCGAGTGAAGGATCTGATTTCGCATCGGGAGCTTGCAGTTCTTGGTAATGTAGAATTTGTTTCAAAAGGTTTTCAGGAAGGCTGTTTGAAGCTGTAAAAAGTTTCAGTTGTGCTTCAATAACCTCTTTATCTGTGGAGAGATTCGAGTCTTTAACTTCATCTAATGCAGAGATGACATGGGGAGCAAAAAGTTGGTAGACTTGTTTAGCGCTAATAAAGGAGTGATGAGGATGCTCGTAAAGAGGTCGATTTTGAGCGCGTTCAACCTTGGGGCGTAATTCTGAGGCCCATTCACTGGCGATAGTATCCGCCATTGCATTGAGAGCCTTAGTGTCGATAAAGTTTTTTTGGATCCAGTCGGGATGGTTGCTTAAGCGATCGATGAGACCATGGACATCGTGTTTCCAGATAGGATCGCCGGTATGCGTCGAATCGATTTGTGTCGGTGCATCTCCAACGGGTTCGCCAAGAAGGGTGGAAAAAGTTCCAAAGAAAACAAAACTAAGGATAATAATCGCTGTGATGGTCAGAAGAAGCCACTTCTGGTGACGGCGGAAAAAAGCAAACATCTCTCTCTCAAGTTCAAATAAGGAATAAGGATCTATAGAGCCTTTTGCAAAAGACGCCATAGTCCAGTTTTGCAAAACATTTCAAAAGACTTCGTGCACGTATACCGCACAGTGGTAATCCACGTCAAACAAAAAACCACTGAACGTGCCATTCATTTTACTCGATTCTGACTCCCTTTGACAAGCGTTAGACTTTAAGACTGAACTTTAGACAAAATCTAACATTTTTACATGGATAGCTCTAGAGTATCTTTAAGGTGGTGCATCATCGAGAGTAGCTAAAACTATGCACGATGATACCCCGCCTTAAATCTACCCTGGATCTACCGCTTTAAAAATATTAGATTTTGTCTAAAGTCGAACTTACATTCTTCTAACACCCACTCGACTCCTCATTAATTCCCATGCAACGCAAGGTGTAGGAGTTCATGTGCCCTCTGTGTGCTATGTGGGCTCTGCGGTTCAAAAAAATAAAACAAGTTTAAATAAAACATGCACCACAGAGCTCACAGAGCACACAGAGCGAGAAAATGCGCTTTCGAATGTCTTGAATACTTGAGCTTTTCTTCTTTTGTTTCACAATAGAGTTGCCACCTAAAGCTTGTCATCTAGCACCTCGAATTACATCCATGGAAGAGCCTTTTGCAAAACTGTCTAAAGTCGAACTCCCATTCTTCTAACACCCACTCGATTCCTCATTAATTCCCATGCAAAGCAAGGTGTAGGAGTTCATATGCCCTCTGTGCGCTCTGTGGGCTCTGTGGTTCAAAAAAAATAAAACAAGTTTAAATAAAATATGCACCACAGAGCTCACAGAGCACACAGAGCGAGAAAATGCGCTTTCGAATGTC